>NZ_JAIXIG010000015.1 GCF_020297365.1 Curtobacterium oceanosedimentum | reverse complement strand
ACCGGTCGCGCAGAGGCCGCCCGCACCAGACGAGGCGGTCGCGTCTCCCGGCCGGGGTGGAGGGAAGCGGGCGTCAACCGGGCCAGGCCGCCCGGTGAGCGCCGAGGTCGCACGAAGGACCGGTCCGGGACGGGGAGGGCGACAGGTCGTGCGATTTTGGCGGCACCAGGCGAGGGCGCCCGTGGCAGCGGGCGTACCTCGGCGCGCCCTCGGGGTGCCGGCGGCTGCGAAAGTCCTCCACTTTCCTCCACGGGTCTTCCTGTGCCGCAGATCCCCGTCAATCCGGGGCTCCGCCGCTGTCTGGACGGGCGCGCATTCCTCAGGAACGCCCCCAGCACGGGTCTCCGAGTGCGAAAAGGGAGTGAACACCTGGGCAGGGGGAGGGGAGTGGAGTAAAGTGGGGCTTGCAACGGTCCGGTGGAGCGGAGGGGAGGCCCGACGTGCTGCTCGGTACCCATGCCCCGAAGCTCGACGAGAAGGGTCGTGTGATCCTCCCCGCCAAGTTCCGGGACGAACTGTCCGGGGGACTCGTGATGACCCGCGGGCAGGAACGCTGCGTCGTCGTCTTCAGCGCCCGAACGTTCGAGGAGCTCCACGAACGCATCCGGACCGCTCCGATGACGTCGAAGCGCACGCGTGACTACATGCGCCTGTTCCTCTCGGGGGCCAGCGCCGAACAGCCCGACAAGCAGAACCGCGTGACGATCCCGCAGAACCTCCGTGAGTACGCGGGGCTCGAGCGGGACCTGACGGTCATCGGCAGCGGTGACCGTGCCGAGATCTGGTCGACCTCCGCGTGGGAGGCCTACTACGCCGAAGCCGAAGAGGCATTCGCCGACAACGACGAGGAGGTGATCCCGGGGATCTTCTGATCCGCGGATCGGGACTCCCAGCCGTGAAGCCCTGACATCACTTCCCCGGTGTCAGGTCGCATGGATGGGGATCCGGACCCACGGCCCAGGAGACGAGGGGCTGCACATGGCCGAGGACGAGACTCCGAAGTTCCCGCACACACCGGTGATGCTCGAGCGCATCGTCGACCTCTTCACGCCGACGCTCGAGGGCCCGGGCAAGGTCGTCGTCGACGCGACGCTCGGCATGGGCGGGCACTCCGAGGGGCTGCTCGAGCGGTTCCCGGAGCTCACGCTCATCGGGCTCGACCGCGACACCGATGCCCTCGGGATCGCCGGGGACCGGCTCGCCCGGTTCGGCGACCGGGTCCGACTCGTCCACACCGTGTACGACGGCATCGCCGAGGCGATCGAGGGCGAGGGGTTCTCGCGCGTGGACGGCGTGCTGTTCGACCTCGGGGTGAGCTCACTGCAGCTCGACCGGGCCGAGCGCGGCTTCGCCTACAGCCAGGACGCCCCGCTCGACATGCGGATGGACCGGACCGAGGGGCAGACCGCCGCCGACGTCCTGGCCACCTACGACGAGGGCGAACTCCGACGCATCTTCCAGCGCTACGGCGAGGAGAAGCTCGCCGGCCGCTACGCACGGGCCATCGTCGAGCGCCGGGCCACCGCGCCGTTCGAGATGTCCGGTGACCTGGTCCAGGTGCTGCACGACGCCACCCCGGTCGCGATCCAGCGGCAGGGACACCCGGCGAAGCGCGTGTTCCAGGCGCTCCGCATCGAGGTCAACGCCGAACTCAGTGTGCTCGAGCGGGCGATCCCCGCCGCCCTCGACGCCATCGCCGTCGGCGGTCGGATCGTCGTCGAGTCGTACCAGTCGCTCGAGGACCGCATCGTCAAGCGGGCACTGGTGCAGCGCACGACGTCGAGCGCCCCCGCCGGACTGCCGGTGGAGCTGCCCGAACACGCTCCCACCTTCTCCCTGATCGTCAAGGGCGCCGAGCTGGCCGACGAGGCCGAACGCGCCGCCAACCCCCGAGCAACCCCCGTGCGCCTGCGCGCGGCCGAGCGGATCCGGAACTGACATGAGCACGAACCTCGCACTCGTCGACCCCGCCGTCGTCCCGTCGCGGGCCCCGCGCCCCGATCGTCAGCAGCGCCCGGAGCTCGTCGAGGTCGCACCCTCGGCGGCCCAGCGCCGTGCCCGGCCCCGCATCGGGTACGCCGTGGTCGCCGTCGCGGCCCTCGGCATCCTGCTGCTGGCCCAGCTCGGCATCAGCATGGCGCTGAGCCAGGGTGCCTACACGATCGACGCCCTGTCGGCGGAGCAGACGGGCCTGTCCCGCACGCAGCAGTCGCTCTCCGAGGACCTCCGCGTGCTCGACTCGCCGCAGAACCTCGCCCGCAACGCGCAGGCCCTCGGCATGATCGCCAACTCCACCCCGGTGTACCTGGACCCGGAGACCGGCCGCGTCTACGGCACGCCGACCCCGGCCAAGCCGGACGAGGCGACGGCGTCCACCGACAACCAGGTGCCGAACTCGCTGCTCGACGGCGTCCCCCTCGCCACCCAGCGGGGCGGCGCGGGCGCCAGCGCCGACGCGGGCACCGGCACGGGCACCAGCGCCGACGCGAGCACGGGCGCTGCCGGCAGCACCGCCGCGACCGGTGCGACGGGGAGCAGCACCGCCACCGACGACGCCGCCGCGTCTGGGAAGACGAGCGGCGCCAGCGCGTCGGACGAGGCTTCCGCGAAGTCGTCCGTAGAGTCCGACGCGAACCCGCTCCAGGCGCCCTCGACCCGGTGACCCGCGGGGCCGCCACACCCTCAGCACCACCCCGGGAAGGACCGCACCGCGTGACGAAGACGATCCGCAACCGCCGGCTGCGCTACAGCATTGTGATGATCGCCGTGATCGCACTCGTCGGTGCCTTCGTGGTCCGGCTCGTCGACATCCAGGTCGTTCAGGCCTCGGCGCTGAACGAGCAGTCGAGCCAGAAGCGCAGCATCCCCGTCACGATCTACGGCACCCGCGGCTCGATCGTCGACCGCAACGGCACCGCACTCGCCGACAGCGTCACCCGCTACAACATCACCACCGCACCGCGCCTGGTGAAGAAGTTCGCGGGCAAGCTCGGCGGCACCCGCGTGAAGCAGGTGAGCGTCGACGCCGCGCTCTCCGCCCTGGCCGAGGCATCGGGCGGCGACGTCGACACCATGCGCAAGAACATCGCGGCGAACCCGCGGTCGGACTTCGCGTACCTGGTCAAGGGGCTCGACGTGAAGCGGTACGAGGCCGTGACCGACCTCGGCATCCCGTGGGTCTACAAGGAGCAGCAGGCCTCGCGGGTCTACCCGACCGGGGCGACCACCGGCAACCTGACCGGGTTCATGGGCACGGACGGCGCCCAGGCGGGGCTGGAGTACTCCTACAACCAGTGCCTGGCGGGCAGGAACGGCTCGCAGACGTACGAGCGCGGTGAGGACGGCGTGCAGCTGCCCGGCAGCAGCGTGACCAAGAAGCAGGCCAAGGACGGCGGCACGCTCCGCACCACGATCGACAGCGACCTGCAGTACATGGCCGGGCAGACGATCGCGTCCGCCGCCAAGGAGCTGCAGGCCGAGTCGGCGACGGCCACCGTGACGAGCGTGAAGACCGGCGAACTGCTCGCGGTCGCCGACTACCCGACGGTGGACCCGAACGACGTCGACGCCACCACCGACAAGGGTGCCTTCGGATCGCGTGCGCTCACGGCGTCGTACGAGCCCGGCTCGACCATCAAGGCCGCCATCGCCGCCGCGCTGATCGACCAGGGCAAGTCGAGCCCCACCGACCAGGCCGTCGTGCCGTACTCGCGCACGTTCCCCTGGGGCGGGAAGATCCAGGACTCCGAGTTCCACGAGACCGAGAACCTGACGCTCACCGGCATCCTGCAGAACTCGTCGAACGTTGGCATCACCGAGCTCGGAGCCCGGCTGTCGACGCAGCAGCGCTTCGACTACATGAAGAAGTTCGGGCTGTTCGAACCGGAGTCGGCGATCGACTACCCGGGGCAGCCTGCCATGGACTACGGCACCAGCCCCGACTGGGACCAGCAGACGAACATCAACTCGATGTTCGGCCAGGGCATCTCGACGACCGCCGTGCAGGTCGCGAGCGTGTTCCAGACGATCGCCAACGACGGTGTCCGGATCCCGCTGCACTTCGTCAAGGGCTGCACGACCGCCGACGGCAAGACGATCGACGCGCCCGACGTGCAGAAGCAGCGCGTCGTCTCCGCCCAGGCCGCGACCCAGGTCACGGGCATGCTGCAGAGCGTCGTCACGGGCGGCACCCTGGTGGGGATGAAGCCCATCTCCGGCTACAACATCGCCGCGAAGACGGGTACCGCCGAGGTGGCCGAAGGGGCCGCCGGGTACGGCGGGCAGCGCATCACGTCGGTGGCCGGAATGGCACCCGCCGAGGACCCCCAGTATGTTGTCACGGTGACGTTCACGAAGCCGCAGACCAACAAGTGGTCCAGCGGAGCGGCTCCGGCGTTCCGCACACTCATGTCCCAGGTGCTCGAGAAGTACCGAGTAGCCCCCTCCGCGTCCGAGGCGAAGCTCTACCCGTCCACGTGGTGAGGAAGAAGGAACACTTGTCCGCACGGATCCCCCCGGTCCTCCGACCCGAACACCCGACCCCGAGGGCCGTCGCCGAACTCGCGAACGCGTTCGGTCTGCGCGTCGTCGGTTCCGTCGACGGCGCCGAGACGACCGGTGTCACGCTGAGCGCCGCCGAGGTGCAGCCGGGCGACGTGTTCGTCGGCGTGCACGGCGCGAACCGGCACGGCGCGGAGTTCTCCGCCGAGGCCGCCGAGCGCGGTGCCGTCGCGGTGCTGACCGACGACGCAGGCGCGGAGTCCGCCAGGGCGGCCGGCCTGCCGGTGCTCGTGGTCGACGACCCCCGCGCCGCACTCGGTGACGTCGCGGCCTGGGTGTACCGCACCCACCCCGACGAGGCCACCGACCTGCCCCAGCTGTTCGCCGTCACCGGCACGAACGGCAAGACGAGCACCTCGTACATCCTCGAGGGCATCCTCAAGCAGCTCGGCCTGGTCACCGGCCTGAGCTCGACCGCCGAGCGCCACATCGGCTCGCTCAGCGTCACGAGCCGTCTCACCACGCCCGAGGCGTCCGAGATGCACGCGCTCCTCGCCCGGATGCGCGAGAGCGAGGTGCGCGCGGTCGCCGTCGAGGTGAGCGCCCAGGCCCTCAGCCGTCACCGTGTCGACGGCATCGTCTTCGACGTGGCGGCCTTCACGAACCTGTCGCACGACCACCTCGACGACTACGCCGACATGGAGGAGTACTACCAGGCGAAGCTCCCGCTGTTCCAGCCCGAGCACGCCCGCCGCGGCGTCGTCTCACTGGACACCGACTGGGGCCACCGCGTGGTGCAGGACAGCCGCATCCCGGTGACCACCATCACGGTGCACCCCGAGGTCGAGGCCGAGTGGCACGTGGACATCGTCGAGGCGCACGCCGCCTACACCGAGTTCCGCCTGACCGGCCCCGAGGGTCGGGAGCTCACGACCCGTGTGCCCCTGATCGGCTGGCACATGGCAGCGAACGCCGCGCTGGCGATCGTCATGCTCGTCGAGGGCGGCTTCGAGCTCGGCGCGATCGCGCACGCGCTCGAGTCGGGTCACCGCCGCTACCCGGACGAGGACGACACCGAGCGCGACGGGGAGTCCCGCCGCGTGTCCGCCATCGAGTGCTACCTGCCCGGCCGCACCGAGCGGGTGTCCGGTGAGCACGGCCCGAGCGTCTACGTCGACTTCGGCCACAGCGCCGACGCGTTCGAGAACACGCTCGCGGCCGTCCGCCAGTTCACGCCCGGCAAGGTCCTCATGCTGTTCGGCGCCGACGGCGACCGCGACACGACCAAGCGCGGCGACATGGCCCGCGTCGCCGCCGCGGGGAGCGACATCCTCGTCGTCACCGACCACCACCCGCGCTTCGAGGACGCCGCGTCGATCCGGAAGACCCTGGTCGACGCCGCCCGCGAGGCCTACCCCGACCACGAGGTCCACGAGGTGAGCCCGCCCGAGGCCGCGATCCGCGCGGCCGTCGGCATGCTCGGCGAGGGGGACTCGATCCTCTGGGCCGGCCCCGGGCACCAGGACTACCGCGACATCCAGGGCGTCCGCACGCCGTACTCCGCCCGTGACGAGGCCCGCGCGGCCCTGCGCGAGGCCGGCTGGGAGCCGAACGCCGGCCCGGCGGAGGACGTCCGATGATCGCCATGACCCTCGCCGAGATCGCCCGCGCGGTCGGCGGCGAGCTGATCGGCGGCGCCCAGGCGACCGACGTCGCCGAGCCCGGCGACCTCGTCGTCGACGGCTCGGTCGAGACCGACTCCCGCCTGGTCCGCCCCGGCAGCGTGTTCTTCGCGCTGCCCGGCGAGGTCACCGACGGCCGCCACTTCGTGCCAGCCGCGACCGAGGCCGGGGCTGCGCTCGTCATCACGCCGGAGCGTGTGGACACCACCGCGCCGCAGATCGTCGTGGCCGACGGCTACGCGGCCCTCGCCGCGCTGGCCCACGACGTCGTCGCACGGGTGCGGGCGAGCACCGCCGACCGCGTCGACGACGCCGGCAACCCGGCGCCGCTGCGGGTCGTCGGCATCACGGGCTCGAACGGCAAGACGAGCACGAAGAACATGCTCCGCACGATCCTCGAGCAGCAGGGCGCCACGATCGCGCCGCAGGGCTCGTTCAACAACCACGTCGGCGCGCCGATCTCGATGCTCCGCATCACGGACGACACCCGCTTCCTGGTGGTCGAGATGGGTGCGAGCGGCGTCGGCCACATCGCGAAGCTCGTCTCGATCGCCGAGCCGGACGTCGGCGTCGTGCTCAAGGTGGGCCTCGCGCACGCCGGCGAGTTCGGTGGCATCGAGGCGACGCAGCGCGCGAAGTCCGAGATGGTCACCGACCTGCCCGCGACCGCGACGGCCCTGCTCAACGTCGACGACGACCGTGTCGCGTCGATGCGCGACCTGACGGCCGCGCACGTGGTCGGGTTCGGCACGTCGGCCGAGGCCGACTACCGCATCTCCGGCATCGAGACGGACCGCAGCGGCACCCGCTTCACGCTCGCCGCGCCTCCCGTCCGCCCCGGAGGCGACCGTCCGACGGACGCGACCCTGTCAGGAGGCCCGGAGCAGGTGGACGTGCGCCTCGCGATCCTGGGTGAGCACCACGCCATGAACGCGTCCGCCGCGCTCACGGTCGCCCACCTGTGGGGCGTCCCGCTCGCGGACGGCGCCGCGGCGCTCGCGTCGATGACGCGTGCCGAGCGCTGGCGCATGGAGCTGCTCCAGAGTGGCCCCGAGGGCGTCACCGTCATCAACGACGCGTACAACGCGTCGCCCGACTCCACCGCGGCCGCGCTGCGGACCCTGGCGCAGATCGTGCGTCCGGGGGAGCGGACCGTCGCCGTGCTCGGTGAGATGGCCGAGCTCGGCGAGTTCTCGACGGAGGAGCACGACCGCATCGGTCGGCTCGTCGTCCGGCTCGGCATCGGACAGCTCGTGGTCGTCGGCCGCGGCGCGATGGCGATCCACCAGGCCGCCACCCTCGAGGGATCGTGGGACGGCGAGTCCGTGTTCATCGAGGACGTCGACGACGCCGTCCCCGCCGTGCAGGAGATGCTCCGCCCCGGCGACGTCGTCCTCGTCAAGTCCTCGAAGTCCGCCGAACTGCGATTCCTCGGCGACCGCCTCGGAGGTGTCACCGAATGATCGCGCTCCTCGTCGCCGGCGCTGTGTCGCTGGTGTTCACGCTGCTGCTCACCCCGTTCTTCATCAAGCTGTTCCACCGCCTCGGCTGGGGACAGTTCATCCGTGACGACGGTCCGCAGTCCCACCACACCAAGCGCGGGACCGCCACGATGGGTGGCATCGTCCTGATCATCGGTGCGGTCATCGGGTACTTCGTCGGGCACCTGGTCGGCCGTGACTCGATCACGCTGTCGGGCCTGCTCGTGCTGTTCCTGATGGTCGGGCTCGGGTTCGTCGGCTTCATCGACGACTTCCTCAAGGTCCGGCGCCAGCGGAGCCTCGGGCTCGGCGGCTGGGCCAAGGTCCTCGGTCAGGTCATCGTCGGCGTCATCTTCGCCACGATCGCCCTCGTGGTGCCGACGTCGAACGGCAAGCCTCCGGCGTCGACCATGATCTCGGCGATCCGCGACGTCCCGTGGCTCGACTTCATGGCGCTCGGCACCGTGATCGGCACCGTGCTGTTCCTGGCGTGGATCGTCCTGCTGACGGTCTCGACCTCGAACGGCGTCAACGTGGCGGACGGCCTCGACGGCCTGGCCACCGGGTCGAGCATCCTGGCGATCGGGTCGTACGTGATCATCGGGTTCTGGCAGTCGAACCAGATCTGCGGCGGCGCACGGCTCGACGCGAAGACCGCAGACGCCTGCTACACCGTGTCGAACCCGCTCGACCTGGCCGTGGTCGCGGCTGCGGTCTGCGGTGGCCTGATCGGCTTCCTCTGGTACAACACCTCGCCGGCGCAGATCTTCCTCGGCGACACCGGGTCGCTCGGGCTCGGCGGTGCACTGGCCGGTCTCGCGATCCTCAGCCGCACGGAGCTCCTGCTCATCCTGATCGGTGGCCTGTTCTTCATCGTCACCGGCTCGGTCATCCTGCAGCGGGCGTACTTCAAGATCACCCACGGCAAGCGGATCTTCCTCATGAGCCCGCTGCACCACCACTTCGAACTGAAGGGGTGGGCAGAGGTGACGGTCGTCGTCCGCTTCTGGATCATCGCCGGGCTCTTCGTCGCGGCGGGGGTCGGCCTCTTCTACCTCGAATGGATCGCACGCGTTGGTTGACCCGGTGTCCTCGCCGTCCCGTCTCTCGTCCCTCGACAGCTGGTACGCCGAGGGGTGGAAGGGACTCGACGTCGCCGTCCTCGGCCTCGGCGCGACCGGGTTCTCGGTCGCCGACACGCTCGTCGAACTCGGCAGCGACGTGACGGTGTACTCGACCGACGCGCCCGCCGACAGCGTCGAGCTGCTCGACGTCATCGGCGCCCGGTTCGTGCAGACCCCGCTCGACGTGGTGCCGGACGCCCTGGTGCAGCAGGCCCCCGACGTCGTGATCGTCTCGCCGGGGCTGCCGCCGCACAACGCGACCGTGCAGTGGTCGGTGGCGAGCAGCACCGTCTGGGGCGACATCGAGCTCGCCTGGCGTGTGCGCGACAAGGTCGTGCGCGGCCCGGTCGCCGCGCCGTGGATCACCATCACCGGCACGAACGGCAAGACCACCACCACCCAGCTCACCACCGCGATGTACGAGTCCGGTGGGCTGCGGGCGGTGGCGTGCGGGAACATCGGTGTGCCGGTGCTCGACGTGGTCCGCGACCCGGTGGGCTACGACGTCCTGGTGGTCGAGCTGTCCAGCCACCAGCTGCACTACATGGCCGACTCCGGGGACGGCGCCGTGGTGCCGCTCGCCAGTGCCTGCCTGAACATCGCCGACGACCACCTCGAGTGGCACGGCTCGGCCGAGGCCTACCGTGCCGCGAAGGCCAAGGTCTACGAGCGCACCGTGATGGCGTGCGTCTACAACACCTCCGACGAGGTCACCCGGCACATGGTGCAGGAGGCCGACGTGGTCGAGGGCTGCCGCGCGGTGGGCTTCACCCCGGGCGTCCCCGCACCGGGCGACGTCGGCA
Organism: Curtobacterium oceanosedimentum; assembly: GCF_020297365.1. Classification (GTDB taxonomy): domain Bacteria; phylum Actinomycetota; class Actinomycetes; order Actinomycetales; family Microbacteriaceae; genus Curtobacterium. The sequence goes on along the minus strand of NZ_JAIXIG010000015.1, from coordinate 69,517 downwards.
TCGTCGAGGACGTCCTGTGCGACCGGGCCTTCACCGAGGACCGCCGGAACAGCGCGCTCGAGCTCTCGACCGTCGCCGACCTCGAGACCGCGGGGCTCGCGAGCCCGCACATGACCATGAACGTGCTGGCCGCCGCCGCCCTCGCGCGCGCCGGTACGGTCCAGCCGGGCGCCATCCAGGCCGCCGTCCGGGGGTTCCGGGCCGACCACCACCGCACCGAGCTCGTGGCTGAGGCCGAGGGGATCGCCTGGGTCGACGACTCCAAGGCGACGAACCCGCACGCCGCCACGGCCTCGCTCGCCTCGTTCGACACCGTCGTGTGGATCGTCGGTGGCCTGTTCAAGGGCGTCGACATCGACGGCCTGGTCGAGCGCTTCGGCCCGGACGTGCGCGCCGTCGTCGTCATCGGGACCGACCGCGGCCCCGTGCTCGAGGCATTCGCGCGACACGCGTCCGCGGTCCCCGTGCTCCAGGTGGAGACGACCGACACTGATCAGGTCATGCGCGAGGCGGTCCGGCATGCCGCATCGGTCGCGAGGCCGGGCGACACGGTCCTCCTCGCTCCGGCGGCGGCATCGTTCGACCAGTTCGGCTCCTACGCCGACCGGGGGCGTCGTTTCGCGGCCGCGGTCCACGAACACCTGGGAGGAGAAGTCGATGGCGACGACACCGACGGATCTTCCGAACAGTCGTAACGGCGCGTCGCCGCAGGGCGGACGCCGCGCCAACGGCGCCTTCGTCGCCGTCAAGAACGTCTTCGTCGCCGAGTCGACCACGTTCTACACGATCCTCGGCGTGACGCTGTTCCTCGTCGTCTTCGGCGTCGTGATGGTGCTGTCGTCGTCGAGTGTCGAGGAGTACGCGGCGACCCACGACTTCTTCGGTGCGGCGTCCCGCCAGGGGCTCTACGCCGTGGTGGGCGTGCCGCTCATGCTCGTGGCCAGTCGGGTGCCCACCCGCGTCTGGCGCAAGTGGGCGATGCGGCTGCTCGGCGCGGCCCTGGTGCTGCAGCTGCTCGTCTACACGCCGCTCGGCATCGACATCCAGGGCAACCGGAACTGGATCAAGATCGGGGAGTCGTTCACCGCGCAGCCCTCCGAGGTCGTCAAGCTCGGTCTGGTGCTCGGCATCGGCGCGATCATCTACGTCAAGCGCGACAAGCTGGACGACTGGAAAGAGGTCTTCGTCCCGGTCGGGATCGCCGCCCTGCTGTCGCTCGGCCTCGTGATCCTCGGCGGTGACCAGGGCACCGCGATGGTCATGGTCGTCCTGGTGTTCGGCGCCCTGTACCTCGGCGGCGTCCGCGGACGGCACCTGCTCGTCGGTCTCGTCACGATCGCCGTGCTCCTGCCGTTCGTGACGATGGCGTCGGCGTCCCGCTCCACACGCATCAGCGCCTGGCTCGCCGGCTGCACCGACACGAGCCAGTACCAGGACATCTGCTGGCAGCCGGTGCACGGTATGTGGGCGCTCGCGTCCGGCGGGGTCTTCGGCGTCGGCCTCGGCAACTCCAAGGCCAAGTGGTCCTGGCTGCCCGAGGCGGACAACGACTACATCTTCGCGATCATCGGCGAGGAGCTCGGCCTGGTCGGCGCCGTCGTCGTGCTGGTCCTGTTCGTCGTGCTGGCCATCGGGATGATCAAGGTGATCCGGCAGTCCCGCGACCCCTTCGTCAAGACGGTCACGGGCGGCATCCTGGCGTGGATCATCGGCCAGGCGCTCGTCAACATCGCCGTCGTGCTCGGCCTGCTGCCGGTGCTCGGGGTGCCGCTGCCGCTCATCTCGGCCGGCGGGTCGGCGCTCATCATGACCCTCGTCGCGATCGGCGTGGTGCTGTCCTTCGCCCGTGACCTGCCCGGGCGGAACGAGCCCGCCACGACGACCCGACTCCCCACCACGAACGGACCCCTGCGGTGAGCAAGTACCTCTTCGCCGGCGGCGGCACCGCCGGCCACGTCAACCCCTTGCTCGCCGTCGCCGACCGGCTGACCGAGCGGGAGCCCGACGCCCAGGTGCTCGTGCTCGGCACCGCCGAGGGCCTCGAGTCCCGGCTGGTGCCGATGCGCGGGTACGAGCTGCTGACCATCCCGCGGCTGCCCTTCCCCCGGAAGCTGAACGCGAACGCCCTCCGCTTCCCGCAGCGCTTCGCCGCGGCCGTCGGGCAGACCGAGCGGATCATCCGCGAGCGCGAGATCGAAGTGGTGCTCGGCGTGGGCGGCTACGCGGCCGCCCCGGCCTACATCGCCGCGCGCCGGACCGGCACCCCGATCGTCGTGCACGAGCAGAACGCGAAGCCCGGGCTGGCGAACCGCCTCGCCGCGTTCCTGACCCGGCACGTCGGCCTGACCTTCTCGAACACCCGGCTGCGCAACGGCCGTGTCGTCGGCATGCCCCTGCGCCGCGAGATCGAGTCCCTGGACCGCCGGGCCGTGCGTGCCGAGGGCCTCGCCGAGTTCGGCCTCGACCCCGACCGCCCGGTCCTGCTCGTGACCGGCGGGTCGTCGGGCGCGCGGAGCATCAACCGGACGATCAACACCTCCGCCGCCGCCATCGTCGGCGCCGGTTGGCAGGTCCTGCACGTCGTCGGCGCCGCGTCGGACATCGGCCCGAGCGACCTGGACGGCTACCACGTGCTGCCCTACTGCGACCGGATGGACCTGGCGTACGCCGCGAGCGACTTCGTGGTCTCGCGCTCCGGCGCCGGCATGGTGTGCGAGCTCACGGCGGTCGGCCTGCCGAGCGTGCTCGTGCCGTACCCGGTCGGCAACGGCGAGCAGCGCCACAACGCGCAGGACGTCGTCGACGCCGGGGGAGCCGTCCTGGTGGCCGACGGGGAATTCGACCAGGACTGGGTGACGTTCCAGCTGCTGAGCATCCTGCAGGACCGCTCCCGCATCGCGGACATGACCGTGCGGGCGGGCAGCGTCGGCCACCGCGACGGCGCCGACCGGATGACCGACCTGGTCCTCGACGCCGCGAAGCAGGCCCCCAGCACCACGGAGGAACCATGACCATCAAGCCCGACCTGACGCAGCCGATCCCCGACGACCTCGGCACGGTGCACTTCGTCGGCATCGGGGGCTCGGGCATGAGCGGCATCGCACGGATGTTCCTCGCCGCCGGGCACCGGGTGACCGGGAGCGACTCCCGCGAGACCGAGACGACGGGCACCATGCGCGACCTCGGTGCGACGGTCCACATCGGCCACGACGCCGCGAACGTCGGCGAGGCGGACACCCTCGTGGTGACGAGTGCGCTCTGGCCGGACAACCCCGAGCTCCTCGAGGCACAGCGCCGCGGGCTGCCGGTGCTGCACCGCTCGCAGGCCCTCGCCGCGCTCATCGCCGAGCACCGCCTGGTCGCGGTCGCCGGCGCGCACGGCAAGACCACCTCGACGGGCATGATCGTCACCGCGATGGTCGAACTCGGGCTCGACCCGAGCTTCGTGAACGGCGGCGTCATCCAGTCCCTCGGCACGAGCTCGGCCCCGGGATCGAGCGACCTGTTCGTCGTCGAGGCGGACGAGTCCGACGGCTCGTTCCTGCTGTACGACGTCGCCGTGGCCCTCGTCACCAACGTCGACGCCGACCACCTGGACCACTACGGCAGCGAGGAGGCCTTCACCGAGGCCTTCGTCGAGTTCGCCGCGAAGGCGAGCGAGCGCGTCGTCATCTCGAGCGACGACGCCGGCGCGAAGACCGTCACGGCCGGCATCCGGCAGCGCCCGGACGCCCCCGAGGTCGTCACCTTCGGCGAGGCCGCCGACGCGGACGTCCGCATCGAGGGCATCACCGAGGCAGCCGGGGTCGAGGTCGACTTCCGTGCCGCGGGTGAAACCCACCACCTGACCCTGCGCGTTCCCGGTCGACACAACGCGATCAACGCCGTCGGCGCGTTCGCGGTCCTGACCGGTCTCGGCGTCAGCGCCGCCGACGCGATCCGCGGACTCGAGGCGTTCGGCGGCACCCAGCGCCGCTTCGAGCTGCACGGCGTCGAGCGCGGCGTGTCCGTCTACGACGACTACGCCCACCACCCGACCGAGGTCGCGGCGGCGCTCAAGGCCGCCCGCAACGTCGTCGGCGACGGCCGCATCATCGCGATCCACCAGCCGCACCTGTACTCGCGCACCCGGCTCATGGCCGGCGACTTCGCGAAGGTCTACGAGGAGCTGGCCGACCACACGGTGGTGCTCGACGTCTACGGCGCCCGTGAGGACCCCGAGCCCGGCGTGACCGGCGCCCTGGTGCAGGAGCGCTTCGCCGACCAGTCGCGTGTCGAGTTCCTGCCCGACTGGGACGCCGCCGCCGCCCGTGCGGCCGCGGTCGCCCGGGACGGCGACATCATCATGACCCTGAGCTGCGGTGACGTGTACCGGATCATCCCGCAGGTGCTCGGTGCGCTCCAGGACGACGGGGCGCAGGCTCGGTGAAGCGTCCGGAGGGGTTCGACGAGGGGGACGCCCGCCAGGACGTCCCGGCCGAGGCCGCTGACGCGCCCCGGCAGCGTCGTGGCCCCTCGACGTCGCGGCTGCCGTTCCGCGGTCGCGCCGTCGACGCCCGGGAGGCCCGCCCCGCGGCCGACGAGTCGGCTGCGGTCGACGACGACCCGGCTCCCACCACGCCGGACGGCGGTCCCTCGGCAACGCGCCCCCGCACGGTCGATGCGCCCCCGAGCGTCGGGGCGCGACGACCGTCGGCGGGCGCAGACCCGTCGACCGACTCGGCCGGGTCGGCCCGCGACCGGGTCGGTGCCCTCGCGGGTGCGGCCGGCCGTCGCTTCGGCGCCGGGTTCGGCGCCGTCGCGGACCGGCTCCGCGAGTACACACCGAACGAGGACCACCGCGACCCGGAGCACGAGCGACGCGAGGCGGAGCGCCGGAATGCGGCGGGCGGTGCAGCCGACCACGACGCCACCGTCACCGACGTGCTCGACGCGGGTGGTGCCTCCCGGGCGGAGCAGTCGACGGGGACACCGATCGGCGCCGGAGTGCGTGCGGCGGAGACCGCCCGCGAGGCGCGCGTCGCCAAGCGGCGTCGCCGCCTGCTCGAACGGGCCGAGGTCCGCCGGTTCACACGGCGCAGCCGCCACCGCCGAGCGGCGTGGATCACGGCGGCGAGCGTCGTCGTGGTGCTCGGTGCGTCGATCCTGGTGGCGGTGTCGTCGCCGCTCATGGCGCTCCGCACGATCGAGATCGAGGGCACGGAGCGCGTCGACGAGACGGCACTGCGGCAGGCCCTGTCCGACCAGATCGGGACCCCGCTGGCCCGGCTCGACTTCGACGCGATCAAGCGCGACATCGCCGGGTTCCCGCTCATCGAGAGCTACGTGACCGAGGAGGCGCCGCCGCACACCCTCGTCGTCACCGTGACCGAGCGCACGCCGGTCGTCGCGGTGCGTTCCGGGCGGTCCTTCGACCTGGTCGACCCGGCGGGCATCGTCGTGCAGTCCGCGCCGGAACGACCGGCCCGCTTGCCCCTCGCCGACATCGCCCGCGCCCGGCTCGGGTCGTCGAGCTTCCGCACGATGACCGAGGTCGTGCTCGCGCTGCCGTCGACCGTCCGGTCGCAGGTGACCCGCGTGTCGGGCTCCACCGCCGACGACGTGACCCTGACCCTGCGCGACCGCTCGACGGTGGTGTGGGGGAGTCCGGACGACTCGCCGGCCAAGGCCGCGCTGCTCGCGGCACTGGTGCAGGACCACGAGGCGCGGAACCCCGGCGTCGTGGTCGAGTACGACGTGTCCGCGCCGGACAACGGCGTGATCCGCGCGAAGGACTGATTTGCCGGACCTGATCGACGACACGCGGCGTGGCGGGGCGACACTGCGCCGAACGCACCCGTAGCGTCGAAGCCAGCACCACATCTACCAGCATTGCCCCTGAACTTCAAGTAGAGGTTGAGGGTTCGACCGGAGGCCTGACTGACGTGACCACGAACCACAACTACCTCGCCGTCATCAAGGTCGTCGGCGTCGGCGGCGGCGGCGTGAACGCCGTCAACCGCATGATCGAACTCGGCCTGCGGGGCGTGGAGTTCATCGCGATCAACACCGACGCCCAGGCCCTGCTGCTCAGCGACGCCGACGTCAAGCTCGACGTGGGCCGCGAGATCACGCGCGGCCTCGGTGCCGGCGCGGACCCCGAGGTCGGCCGTCGTGCCGCCGAGGACCACGCCGAGGAGATCGAGGAAGCCCTCGCCGGTGCCGACATGGTGTTCGTCACGGCCGGTGAGGGTGGCGGGACCGGCACGGGTGGTGCCCCGGTCGTCGCACGCATCGCGAAGTCCATCGGCGCGCTCACCATCGGTGTCGTCACGAAGCCGTTCAGCTTCGAGGGCAAGCGTCGCCAGTCGCAGGCCGAGAACGGCGTCGCGGGCCTCAAGGACGAGGTCGACACGCTCATCGTCGTGCCGAACGACCGCCTGCTCGAGATCAGCGACCGCGGCATCTCGATGGTCGAGGCGTTCGCCACCGCCGACCAGGTGCTGCTCGCCGGTGTGCAGGGCATCACCGACCTGATCACGACCCCGGGTCTCATCAACCTCGACTTCGCCGACGTCAAGAGCGTCATGCAGGGCGCCGGTTCCGCGCTCATGGGCATCGGTTCGTCCCGTGGTGCCGACCGCGCGATCAAGGCGGCCGAGCTGGCCGTCGCGTCGCCGCTGCTCGAGGCCTCGATCGACGGCGCGCACGGCGTGCTCCTGTCGATCCAGGGTGGCTCGAACCTCGGCATCTTCGAGATCAACGACGCCGCCCGCCTGGTGCAGGAGGCCGTCCACCCCGAGGCGAACATCATCTTCGGTGCCGTCATCGACGACACCCTCGGCGACGAGGTCCGCGTGACCGTCATCGCCGCGGGCTTCGACGGCGGCGAGCCGGCGCAGCAGCAGAAGGAGCGCCGCTCCAGCTACGTCGACCCGGGTTCCGAGGCAGCGGCTCCGGTCTCCGCCGCGTCGACCGGTGCGATCGAGGACTCGACCTCGTCGACCCCGTCGTGGGCATCGCAGGAGCACCAGCCGCCGGTGCAGCGCGCCGCCGACCCGGCGTTCGACGACGACGACGAGCTCGACGTCCCCGACTTCCTGAAGTAATCGTTCCATGGCAGGTGATGCGCGCCTCCCGTCCTCGTCACCAGACGACGGACTGGAGGCGCGTCTCGCGTCCGTCAGGAGCAGCATCGCCGACGCGGCGCGGCTCGCGGGCCGCAGCCCCGACGAGCTGACGCTCGTCGTCGTGACGAAGTACCACCCGGCCGCGCTCGTGCGCGAGCTGGCCACGCTCGGCGTCACCGACGTGGGGGAGAACCGTCACCAGGAGGCACAGGCCAAGGCGGCGGAGCTCGCCGACCTCGGGCTCACGTGGCACTTCGTCGGGCAGTTGCAGTCGAAGAAGGCTCGGCAGGCCCGTCGGTACGCGCACGTCGTGCAGTCGCTCGACCGCGAGTCCGTCGTCGACGCGTTCGCTCCGACCGAGGCCGAACCGGCGCCGCCGGTCATCGACGGCTTCGTGCAGGTGAACCTGACCGACGACCCGGGCCGCGGGGGCGTGCAGCCGGACGCGGTCGAGGCGATGGCGGAACGGGTGCTCGCGACCGGGACGATCCGGCTGCGGGGCGTGATGGCCGTCGCGCCCCTCGACGAGGAACCCCGTGCGGCCTTCGCCCGGCTCCGCGCGATCTCCTCGCGCGTCGTGTCGCTCGATCCCGGCGCCACCGACATCTCCGCCGGCATGAGCGGCGACCACGCCGAGGCGATCCTCGAGGGCGCGACACACCTGCGGATCGGTACCGCAATCACGGGAAACCGGCCGGTCGCGCCCTAGCCTCGTTGCAGGGCACCCACGAGCACGAACCCCGGAGGAACCATGGCCAACCCGCTGAAGAAGACGATGGTCTACCTCGGCCTCGCCGATGAGGAACTCGACTACGAGGACGAGCAGCAGCAGGCCGCCCCGGCGCGCCAGCAGGCTGCGCCCGCACGACAGCCGGCCGCTGCCGCCCCGGACGCGACCCCCGCCGAGCAGCAGGAGGCCCCGGCCCCCGCAGCGGCGGCCGCTCCCGCAGCAGCACCGGCCACCCCCAAGACGCACACCCACCAGCGCGGCGCCCAGGTCACTCCGCTCCGCCGCTCGCACACGACCGCACAGAAGGCGACCCCGGTCCAGGAAATGAACGAGATCCTCACCGTCCACCCGCGCGAGTACAAGGACGCCCAGTCCATCGCCGAGAGCTTCCGCGACGGCATCCCCGTCATCATCAACCTCTCGCAGATGACCGAGGGTGACGCCCGGCGCATGATCGACTTCGCCTCGGGGCTGTCGCTCGGCCTGTTCGGCAAGATCGAGCGCGTCACGAACAAGGTCTTCCTGCTGTCGCCCGCCCACGTCGCAGTGAGCGGTGAGCCCGCTGAGGTAGAGTCCGACATCGAGGCGAACTTCTTCGCCCAGTCCTGAGCCTTCCCGGCCCACCCGCCCCTGAAGGTCGTCGCCCGACGGCCCTCGACCGAGACGAGCGAGCCCCATCGTGTCCTTGATCCTAGGGATCGTCTCCCTTGCTCTCCTGCTCTACTTCTTCGTGATGTGGGGCCGGTTCGCCCTGGACCTCGTGCAGAGCGTCAACCGGGCCTGGCGGCCGCGTGGTGGGCTGCTCGTGGTCTCGGAGTTCGTCTACACGATCACCGACCCGCCCATCCGCGCGGTCCGACGGGTCCTCCCGCCGCTCCGCCTGGGGCCCGTCGCACTCGACTTCGGCTGGACGATCGTGATGCTCGTCGTCATCATCGCCCGTGTCGTCGTCGCGTCGATCGCGGGCCGGGTCTGAGCGGACTTCGGTCCGCGACACGCGCCACGCCAGCGGCATGGTCACGGTTCCGCCCCATCGTCGGTGTACGGTGGTCGGGATCGATGCTCGCCCCGGTGATGCATCCGCACCGCACGGCACGACTGGTACATTCGGTCGCACCGCACGCGGTTCCACACGTTCAGCAGTTCTATTGAGGTGACGGCAATGGCTTTGACGCCGGAAGACGTAGTCAACAAGCGGTTCCAGCCGACGAAGTTCCGCGAGGGCTACGACCAGGACGAGGTCGATGACTTCCTCGACGAGGTCGTCGTCGAGCTCCGTCGCCTGACCGCGGAGAACGACGAGCTCCGCCAGCGCCTGCAGGCGGTCGAGACGGCCCCGCAGCCGGCGCAGGCCGAGCAGCCGGCCCCCGCGGCCGAGCCCGAGCCGGAGCCCACCCCGGCCCCCGTCGAGGCAGCTCCGGAGCCCGCTCCGGTCGCGGCCGCCGCACCGGCGACCACGGTCCCGGCCGACGAGGACACCGAGGGCACCACGAACCTCCTCACCCTGGCCCGTCGTCTCCACGAGGAGCACGTGCGCGAGGGCATCGAGAAGCGCGACGCGCTCATCGCCGAGGGCACCGCGCAGGCCGCCCGCCTGGTCTCCGAGGCCGAGGCGAAGCAGCGCCAGATCATCGCCGACACCGAGAACACCAACCGTCAGCGTGTCGCGGTGCTCGAGCAGGAGCAGCGCCAGCTCGAGGGCAAGATCGACGAGCTCCGCACCTTCGAGCGCGACTACCGTGCGCAGCTCAAGAGCTACATCCAGGGGCAGCTCTCCGAGCTCGACTCCTCGGGCGAGCAGTCCGGTCTCACCCCGGCGCCGGCTTCGGCGCAGGGCTTCGGCAACTGACGTTGTCGCGACCAGCATCACCAGCGAAGGTCAGTGTCCGCGCGCTCGCGGCACTGGCCTTCGCCGCTGTCGTGGTGGTGGGACTCGACCAGGTCGCCAAGGCGCTGGTCGTCGCGAACCTGCCCTACGGTGAGCCCGTCCCGGTGCTCGGCAGCGCGCTGCAGTTCCTGTACGTGCGGAACCCCGGAGCGGCGTTCTCGTTCGCGGTGAACATGACCTGGGTCTTCTCGGTCATCTCCGCCGCCGTCGTCGTCGCGATCATCGTCTACTCGCGCCGCATCCGCTCGATGTGGTGGGCGATCGTGCTGGGCATGCTGCTCGGCGGTGCGCTCGGCAACCTGATCGACCGGCTCTTCCGCGAACCCGGCTTCGCCCGCGGGCACGTCGTCGACTTCATCTCGACGCCGTGGATGATGCCGGCGATCTACAACATCGCGGACTCGTTCATCTGCATCAGCATGGTCGTCTTCGTGCTGCTGGTGATCCTCGGCGTGAACCTCGACGGCACCCGCACCCTGTCGGCCAAGCGGCAGGCCGAGGCCGACGCGGCGGCGCCGCTGGACGGCGGGGCCGCGCTCTCCGCCGAGCAGGCCGACGTCGCCGAGCCGCACCGCGCCTCCCGTCCGGACGACCGCGACCGGCGCGACACGCTGGGACACGACGCCACGTGACCGAGTCGCGTGCCCTGCCCGTCCCCGACGGGCTCGCCGGTGAGCGTGTCGACGCCGCCATCGCGAAGCTGCTCGGGTTCAGTCGGTCCTTCGCGGCCGACGTCGTCGCCGCCGGCGGTGTCCGCGTCGACGGTGTGCCCGTCGACAAGTCGGACCGTCTGCACGCCGACTCGTGGCTCGAGGTCGAGTGGAGCCCGAAGGAGCCGCCGCGCATCGTGCCCGCAGCCGTGCCGGGCATGACGATCGTCCACGACGACGAGGACATCGTCGTCGTCGACAAGCCCGTCGGGGTCGCCGCGCACCCGTCGCCGGGCTGGGACGGCCCGACCGTGCCCGGAGGCCTGGCCGCCGCTGGCTTCACCATCGCGACGTCCGGGGCCGCCGAGCGCGCCGGGATCGTGCACCGGCTGGACGTCGGGACCTCCGGCCTGATGGTCGTGGCGAAGACCGAGCTGGCGTACACGCACCTGAAGCGCGCGTTCAAGGAGCGCACGGTCGAGAAGGTCTACCACGCACTCGCGCAGGGTCATCCGGACCCGACCTCCGGCACCGTCGACGCTCCGATCGGCCGCCACCCGTCGAGCGACTGGAAGTTCGCGGTCACCGCGGACGGCAAGCCGAGCGTCACGCACTACGAGACCCTCGAAGCCTTCCGTGCCGCGACCCTGCTCGAGGTGCACCTGGAGACCGGTCGCACCCATCAGATCCGGGTGCACATGGCGGCGACCCGGCACCCGCTCGTCGGGGACACCATGTACGGGGCCGATCCGGTGCTGGCGGAGGAGCTCGGGTTGACGCGGCAGTGGCTGGACGCCGTCCGGCTGGGGTTCGCACACCCGCGGACGGGGGAGTGGGTGTCGTTCGAGGCGTCCTACCCCGACGACCTGCAGCGGGCGCTCGAGCGGATCCGGGGCGCGTCGGCCTGACGCGGCGGGTGCTCGGCGTTCGGCCGGGGTACGGCGTTCGGCGCCCCCGGCTGTAGTCGTTGAGGCGGCGCGTTCTGTCGCGCTCGGCGCTGCCGCGCGACGTGTCCTGCCACCTCGGCGGGCGGCTTGCGTCGTGTCGTGGCCGCTCGGCGTCGCGCCCCGCGCGCGGCGCGCGCCGATGCCGGCCTGGAGGCGCGTGGCGGGGCCGGCCCGTGCCTCCCGTCGGGCGCGTGCTCCGCTGAAGTCGCACGTGCGCTCGCACCGGGCGCGGGTGTGCGGCGTGTCGTGCTACCTCGGCGTCGGACCCGGCCGCGGCGCGCCCGACGGCCTCACGTCGGCGGCCCGCACACACGCCGCCGCGCTCCGTGAAGTGGGTGGTCGCGGGTAGGCTGTTCCCACCCCGCAGACCGTACGAACCGGAGGTTCCGTGTCGGATTCCGACTCCTTCGTCCACCTGCACGTGCACAGCGAGTACTCGATGCTCGACGGTGCCGCCAGGCTCTCCGACCTCGTGGCGGAGACCGCCGCGCAGGGCATGCCCGCGGTGGCGGTGACGGACCACGGCAACATGTTCGGCGCGTTCGAGTTCTGGAAGGCCGCGAAGGCCGGCGGCGTCAAGCCGATCATCGGGACCGAGGCGTACATCACGCCGCGCACCCACCGCTCGGACAAGACCCGTGTGCGCTGGGGCGACGGCGGCGGGGACGACGTGTCGGGTGCCGGGTCGTACACGCACATGACGATGTTCGCCGAGAACACGACCGGCATGCACAACCTGTTCCGGCTGTCGTCGAAGGCGTCGCTCGAGGGCTACTACTTCAAGCCCCGCATGGACATCGAGCTGCTGCAGGAGTACCACGAGGGGATCATCGCCACGACGGGCTGCCCCTCCGGCGAGATCCAGACGCGGCTGCGCCTCGGGCAGTACGACGAGGCCCGACAGGCGGCGGCGGACTACCGCGACATCTTCGGCAAGGAGAACTACTTCGCCGAGGTCATGGACCACGGCCTCGAGATCGAGCGCCGGATCATGACGGACCTGATCCGCCTGGCGAAGGACCTCGACATCCCGCTGGTGGGCACGAACGACCTGCACTACACGCACGCCCACGACGCCAAGTCGCACGCCGCGCTCCTGTGCGTGCAGTCGGGGTCGACGCTGAACGACCCGAACCGCTTCAAGTTCGACGCCGACGAGTTCTACCTGAAGACGCCCGCGCAGATGCGCCACGTCTTCCGCGACAACCTCGAGGCCTGCGACAACACGCTGCTCATCGCCGAGCGGTGCAACGTCGAGTTCGACACCGCCGCCAACTACATGCCGAAGTTCCCGGTGCCCGAGGGCGAGACGGAGCACTCCTGGTTCGAGAAGGAGGTCGCGAAGGGGCTGGAGTACCGGTACCCGGGCGGCATCTCGAAGGAGGTCCAGGAGCGCGCGGACTACGAGGTCGGCATCATCAACCAGATGGGCTTCCCGGGCTACTTCCTGGTGGTCGCCGACTTCATCAACTGGTCGAAGAACAACGGCATCCGGGTCGGTCCGGGCCGTGGCTCCGGTGCCGGTTCGATGGTCGCGTACGCGATGCGCATCACCGACCTCGACCCCATCCGGCACGGCCTGATCTTCGAGCGATTCCTCAACCCTGACCGCGTCTCGATGCCCGACTTCGACGTCGACTTCGACGACCGGCGCCGCGGTGAGGCGATCAAGTACGTCACCGAGAAGTACGGCTCCGAGCGCGTCGCGCAGATCGTCACGTACGGCACCATCAAGGCGAAGCAGGCGCTCAAGGACTCCTCGCGGGTGCTCGGGTTCCCGTTCGGCATGGGCGAGAAGCTCACCAAGGCGATGCCGCCGCCCGTGATGGGCAAGGACATCCCGCTCACCGGGATCTTCGACAAGGACCACCCGCGGTACAAGGAGGCCGTCGACGTCCGCACCGTGGTCGAGACCGACCCCGAGGCGAAGACCGTCTTCGACACCGCGCTCGGCCTCGAGGGGCTGAAGCGCCAGTGGGGCGTGCACGCCGCCGGCGTCATCATGTCGAGCGACCCGCTCATCGACATCATCCCGATCATGAAGCGGGAGCAGGACGGCCAGATCGTCACGCAGTTCGACTACCCGGCAGCGGAGTCGCTCGGCCTGATCAAGATGGACTTCCTGGGGCTCCGCAACCTCACGATCATCAGTGACGCCCTCGACAACATCAAGACCAACCGCGGCACCGAGCTCGACCTCGAGACGATGGGCCTCGAGGACCCGGAGGCCTACGCCCTGCTGCAGCGCGGCGACACCCTGGGCGTGTTCCAGCTCGACGGCGGCCCGATGCGTGGTCTGCTGCGCCTGATGAAGCCGGACAACTTCGAGGACATCTCCGCGCTCATCGCCCTGTACCGTCCTGGGCCGATGGGTGCGAACTCGCACACGAACTACGCGCTCCGCAAGAACGGCGAGCAGCCGATCACGCCGATCCACCCGGAGCTCGAGGAGCCCCTCAAGGACATCATCGGCACGACCTACGGCCTGATCATCTACCAGGAGCAGGTCATGGCGATCGCGCAGAAGGTCGCGGGGTTCTCCCTCGGCCAGGCGGACATCCTCCGCCGCGCGATGGGCAAGAAGAAGAAGTCCGAGCTGGACAAGCAGTACGCGGGCTTCCAGCAGGGCATGAAGGACAACGGGTACTCCGACGCGGCGATCAAGACGCTGTGGGACATCCTGCTGCCGTTCTCCGACTACGCGTTCAACAAAGCGCACTCGGCGGCGTACGGCGTGGTGTCGTTCTGGACGGCCTACCTGAAGGCGCACTACCCGGCCGAGTACATGGCGGCGCTGCTGACGAGTGTCGGCGACGCCCGCGACAAGCTTGCGCTCTACCTCAACGAGTGCCGTCGCATGGGCATCCGGGTGATGCCGCCGGACGTCAACGAGTCGATCGGCTTCTTCGCCGCCGTCGGCGACGACATCCGCTTCGGCATGGGCGCCATCCGCAACGTGGGTTTCAACGTCGTCGACGACATCGTGAAGGCCCGCACCGAGAAGGGCGCCTTCGAGTCCTTCCACGACTTCCTGCGCAAGATCCCGATCTCGTCGGCGAACAAGCGCACGGTCGAGTCACTCATCAAGGCCGGTGCGTTCGACGAGTTCGGCGACACCCGTCGTGCCCTGGTGGAGATCCACGAGGGTGCCGTCGAGGGCGCGGTCAAGGTGAAGCGCGACGAGGCCAACGGCAACGTCGGCTTCGATTTCGACTCCCTCTTCGCCGAGGTCGCCGAGGATGCCCCGAGCGCCGCGGTGTCCCAGGTGCCCGACCGGCCGGAGTGGTCGAAGCGCGACAAGCTGGCGTTCGAGCGCGACATGCTCGGGCTCTACGTGTCCGACCACCCGCTCGCCGGGCTCGAGATCGAGCTCGCGAAGCACCAGTCGATCACCATCGCCGACCTGCTGACCGCCGACGACTCCATCGAGGGCGAGACCGTCACCGTGGCCGGCCTGCTGACGAGCGTGCAGCACCGGGTGGCGAAGTCGAGCGGCAACCCGTACGGCATCGTCCAGATCGAGGACTTCGGCGGCGAGATCGGCGTCATGTTCCTCGGCAAGACGTACCAGGAGTTCGGTCCCTCGCTCGTGGCCGACTCGATCGTCGTGCTGCGCGGCCGCGTGAACGTCCGAGACGACGGCAAGGCCCTGCACGCGGTGAGCATGTTCCAGCCGAACGTCGGCGACGCGATGGGCTCCGGCCCGCTCACGCTGTCGCTGCCCGAACGGCAGGCGACCACCACGACCGTCACGGAGCTCGCCGCCGTGCTCGGCCGGCACCGGGGCGAGACCGAGGTGCGACTGAAACTGCTCAAGGACGAGGTCGCGCGGACCTTCGAGCTGCCGTTCCCGGTCAACCTGACGCCGGACCTGTTCGGGGAGCTGAAGAGCCTGCTCGGGCCGCGCTGCCTGGTGTAGAGGACCACCATGGCCGGACACCGCATCTTCGACACGCCCGTCGCGGACGTCTACGTGCACTACCTCGCGAAGGTGGAGCGCAAGGGGCACACGAAGGCTGAGCTCGACACGGTCATCGCGTGGCTGACCGGCTTCGACGAGACGGCGCTCGCGCGACACCTCGCCGACCGGACGACCTTCGCGGATTTCTTCGCCGCCGCGCACGTCAACCCGGACGCTTCGCTCATCACCGGGGTGATCTGCGGTGTCCGGATCGAGGAACTCGACGACCCGCTCATGCGCAGGATCCGGTACCTCGACAAGCTCGTCGACGAGGTCGCCAGAGGCCGACCGATGGCGAAGATCCTGCGAAGCGTGTGACGGGTCGGCCGGGAGGCGCGGTGCGGGTCCCGCCGCGGCTCGCCCTGCACAGGCGGCTGCGTCCTCCACAGGCGGTTGCGTCTTCCACGAGTGGACCGGCCGGTCCCGCCCGCCGGAGTCACCCTCGGTAGGCTTGGCTCCGATGATGCAGCGAATCGACCTCCGCGGCGGCCTCCCCGCCCGTGCCGAACTCCTCCGACTCATGCCCCGTGCCGTGGGTGACGTGTCGCACGCGGTCGACGCCGCGCGCGAGCTCGTCGAGGACGTCCGACACCGTGGCGCCGCGGCCCTGCACGACCAGGCCGAGCGGTTCGACGGGGGAGCCCCCGCGAACGTCCGGGTGCCGGCTGCCGAGATCGCCGCCGCGGTCGCCGGGCTCACCCCCGAGCTCCGCGCAGCCCTCGACGAGGCGATCCGCCGCGTGCGGGCCGCGAGTGCCGCGCAGATCCCCGCCGGGTCCGTGACCACCCTGGCCGACGGCGCCGAGGTGCACCAGCGCTGGCAGCCGATGCGCCGCGTCGGGCTCTACGTCCCCGGTGGCAAGGCCGTCTACCCGTCGAGCGTCGTGATGAACGTCGTCCCGGCCCAGGCAGCCGGGGTGCGGTCGATCGCCCTCGTGTCCCCGCCGCAGCGCGACCACGGTGGCGCGGTGCACCCGACGATCCTCGCGGCGGCCGGGCTGCTCGGCATCGACGAGGTCTACGCGATGGGCGGCGCCGGAGCCGTCGGCGCCCTGGCGTACGGCGTCGCCGAGATCGACCTCGAGCCGGTCGACCTCATCACCGGTCCGGGCAACAACTACGTCGCCGCGGCGAAGCGTCTGGTGCGCGGCGTCGTCGGGATCGACTCCGAAGCCGGGGCGACCGAGATCCTCGTGATCGCGGACGACACGGCCGACGCCGGGTTCGTCGCCGCCGACCTCATCAGCCAGGCCGAGCACGACGAGCAGGCGGGCAGCGTGCTGGTGACGACGTCACCGGCGTTCGCCGATGCGGTGGAGGCCGCCATCCCGGAACGCACGGCGGTGCTCGGGACGGCCGCGCGCCTCCAGACCGCCCTGGACGGACCGCAGTCCGCCGTGGTCCTGGTGGACTCGCTGGCCGACGCCGCGACCGTGAGCAACGCCTACGGGCCGGAGCACCTGGAGATCCAGACGGCCGACGACGACGCGGTCCTCGCGGACATCGACTCGGCCGGTGCGGTCTTCGTCGGACCGAGCACGCCGGTGAGCCTGGGGGACTACCTGGCGGGGTCGAACCACGTGCTGCCGACCGGTGGACAGGCTCGGTTCGGCTCCGGGCTGTCGGCGTCGACGTTCCTGCGCCCGCAGCAGGTCATCCGCTACACGTCGGACGCGCTCGCGCAGGTCGCCGACCACATCGTGGCGCTGTCCACCGAGGAACAGCTCCCCGCGCACGGGGCCGCCGTGACGGAGCGGACGAACCGCTAGCCTGGGGAACGACATGTTCTGCCCCTTCTGCCGCCACCCGGACTCCCGCGTCGTCGACTCACGGACGAGCGACGACGGAACCTCCATCCGTCGTCGCCGCCAGTGCCCCAACTGCGGGCGGCGGTTCTCGACCACCGAGACCGCTTCGCTCAACGTCGTGAAGCGCAACGGCGTCACCGAGCCTTTCAGCCGCGACAAGATCGTCTCGGGCGTGCGCAAGGCGTGCCAGGGGCGCCCGGTCACCGACGGAGACCTCGCCGTGCTCGCGCAGCGCGTCGAGGAGACCGTGCGGTCGTCGGGGTCGAGCCAGATCGACGCGAACGACATCGGCCTGGCGATCCTGCCGCCGCTCCGCGAGCTCGACGAGGTCGCCTACCTGCGGTTCGCGAGCGTGTACCAGGCCTTCGACTCGCTCGAGGACTTCGAGGACGCCATCGGCCAGCTCCGTCGTGACCACCACGCGTCGGCCGGGACGAGCGCGTGAGCGACCTCGGCGAACGGGCGGTCCGCGGCGGCTACGCGGTCGTCTTCCGGTCGGTCTTCGCGAACATGGACCCCGAGCGGGCGCACCACCTGGCGTTCGCCGTGATCGCCACGTTGCCGCGCGTGCCGTTCCTGGCCGGCATCGTCGAGCGGTACTGCCGCCCGGCTGCCGCCGACGGCGTCACGACGATGGGGATCCACTTCCCCTCGCGCTTCGGCCTGGCCGCCGGCTTCGACAAGGACGCCCGCGGCATCGCCGGGCTCGGCCTGCTCGGGTTCGGCCACGTCGAGGTCGGCACGATCACCGCCAAGCCGCAGCCGGGCAACGAGCGTCCGCGGCTGTTCCGGCTCATCGGCGACCGCGCCCTGATCAACCGGATGGGCTTCAACAACCACGGCGCCGCAGCGGCCGCACGTCGCCTCGAGCGTGCCCGCCGCAACCCCGGTCGGCCCGTCATCGGCGTGAACATCGGCAAGAGCCGCGTCGTCGCGGTCGAGGACGCCATCGACG
Source organism: Curtobacterium oceanosedimentum (assembly GCF_020297365.1). Lineage (GTDB taxonomy): Bacteria > Actinomycetota > Actinomycetes > Actinomycetales > Microbacteriaceae > Curtobacterium. The sequence continues at coordinate 51,470 of NZ_JAIXIG010000015.1, read as the reverse complement.
ACTACCTCGAGTCCACCCGACGCCTCGCGACGTTCGCCGACTACCTGGCCGTCAACGTGAGCTCCCCGAACACGCCCGGGCTGCGCGGCCTGCAGGAACTCGACCAGCTGCGGCCCCTGCTGTCCGCCGTCCGCGGCGCCGCCGGCCGGACGCCCGTGCTGGTCAAGATCGCGCCGGACCTGACCGACGAGCAGATCGACGCGATCGCCGGCCTCGCGGTCGAGCTCGGGCTCTCTGGTGTGATCGCGACCAACACGACGATCGACCGGTCCGGGTTGCAGACGCCGAGCGCCGACGTCGAGGCGATGGGCGCCGGCGGCCTGTCCGGAGCTCCGCTCGCCGCCCGGTCGCTCCAGGTCCTGCGCCGCGTGCGCGCTGCCGTCCCGGAGGACTTCTGCATCATCGCCGCCGGGGGCGTCACCACGGAGCAGGACGTGCAGGACCGCATCGAGGCCGGGGCCACCCTGGTGCAGGGCTACACGGCGTTCCTCTACGAGGGGCCGACCTGGGCCGCGCGCATCAACCGCCTGCGGCGGCGACGGGCGCGACGCGCGGCGCGGTAGACGCGACCACCTGACGGACGGGAGGCCCGTGGCGACACCGCCACGGGCCTCCCGTCCGTCCTGGGGGCGCGCCCACGGCCGCTTCGTGAGCAGGAATGGTCGGGTGCGCCGCGTCCACCCGACCATTCCTGCTCACGAAGCACGAGCGGGGGAGTGGGGGTGCGGGAACGACGGAGCGCCGCCCGACCGAGGTCGAGTGGCGCTCCGTCGAGGCCGGGGACTACAGCGCCGGGTACTCGCCGCGCCGGACCTGGGGCTTCGGCAGGCGCAGGAACCGCAGCTGCCACGCCCGCGTGAGGATGTAGAGGAACGTACCGCGCTGCATCTCGCCGAACTTCGCGGTGAGCTTGCGGCGGAGCGACAGCCAGAGCACCACGCAGTCGATGATGAAGAGCGCGACGAACGCCCACACCAGCAGGAGCGAGTACGACGCCACGACGGTCTGCGCCGCGGCGAACCCGACGATCAGGAACAGCACGAGCACCGGCATCATGACCTCGCCGACGTTCCAGCGGGCGTCGATCCAGTTGCGGACGAAGCGGCGCTGATCGCCACGGTCCTTCGCGGGCAGGTAGCGCTCCTCGCCGTTCGCCATGCCCACACGGGCGCGCTCGCGCTCGGAGTTGAGACGCGCGCGGGCAGCCTTCTTGTCGACGGGGGTGCCACCGACGAGGGGACGACGGTTCGCGGCCTCACGCTCCCGGCGCGACGGCGTCGGCCGACCCTTGCCCTGCTCGAGGAGTTCCTCCTCGGACGGGTTGACGGTCGTGTTGGTCTTGGGTGCTGCCTTCGCCACGGTGCGTTCCTGACTGCGGTTGCGTGCTGGATCGTCCTCTAGATTACGGGACATGACCGACACCGACCAGCACAGCACCGCGACCGACCCCGCACTCCTCGACGCCCTGCGCGAACAGGTGCAGGGGGCGTTGCCGACCACGATCGCCGACCTCTCCGCGCTGGTGCGCCTGCCGTCCGTGTCGTGGTCGGCGTTCGACCCCGCGCACGTGCGGGCGAGCGCCGAGGCCGTCGCGGACCTCGCGCGCTCGACGGGGGTCTTCGAGGCGGACGACGTGCGGATCGTGCGGTCCGCGGTGTCCGGCGCGACCGCCGACGTCGCCGAGGCGGACGCCGAGGCGGAGCTCGGCCAGCCGGCGGTGCTCGCCGTCCGTCCGGCACGGAACGGCAAGCCGACCGTCATGCTCTACGCGCACCACGACGTGCAGCCGCAGGGCGACGACGCCCTGTGGGAGACGCCGCCGTTCGAGCCGACCCTGCGCGGCGACCGGCTGTACGGGCGCGGCGCCTCCGACGACAAGGCCGGCGTGATGACGCACATCGCCGCGCTCCGCGCCGTGCACGCGCAGTTCGGTGACGACCTCGACCTCGGCGTGGTCCTGTTCGTCGAGGGCGAGGAGGAGTTCGGCTCCCGTTCCTTCCGCACCTTCCTGCGCGAGCAGAAGGAGCACCTGGCGGCGGACGTCATCGTCGTCGCCGACAGCGACAACTGGTCGACCGAGGTGCCGTCGATCACCGTCTCGCTCCGCGGCAACGTCACGTTCAAGCTCACCCTGACGACCCTCGAGCACGCGAGCCACAGCGGGATGTTCGGGGGAGCGGCCCCCGACGCGATGATCCCGATGGTGCGCCTGCTCGCGTCGCTGCACGACGACGCCGGCTCGGTCGCGGTCGACGGTCTCTCGTCGTACGAGGCGGACGTCCCCGAGCGGACCGACGACGAGCTCGCCACCGACGCCGCGCTCGTGCCCGGGGTCCACCCCATCGGCACGGGTGCCGTGCTCTCGCGCATGTGGTTCCAGCCGTCGATCACGGTCACCGGCATGGACGTGCCGAGCGTGGCCAACGCGTCGAACACGCTGCTGCCGACCGTGTCCGCCCGCGTCTCGGTGCGCGTCGCGCCCGGGCAGGACGCCGAGCAGGCCTTCGCGGCCGTCGAGCGTCACCTGCGCGAGCACGTGCCGTTCGGTGCCCGCCTGGAGATCAGCGAGCCCGACAGCGGTGACGGCTTCCTCGTCGACACGGCCGGCTGGGCCGTCCAGGAGGCCCGGACCGCCATGCGCGAGGGCTGGGGCAACGAGGCGGTCGAGCAGGGCATCGGCGGCTCGATCCCGTTCGTGTCGGACCTGGCCGCCGAGTTCCCGGAGGCCCAGATCCTGGTCACCGGTGTGGAGGACCCGGACACCCGCGCGCACAGCCCGAACGAGTCCCAGCACCTCGGCGTCCTGCACCGCGCGATCGTATCCGAGGCGATCCTGCTCGCCCGGCTCGCGACCCGCAGCTGACGGTGCTTACAATCGACGCCAGGCGCGGTGAACGGCACCGCCCGGAGGGAGACGCGCGATGAGCGACACCATCACCGACGACGCACCGGCGACCGAGGTTCCGTCGCACGGCGTGCTCCTGAGCGACGCCGCCGCCGGCAAGGTCGCCAGCCTGCTCGAGCAGGAGGGCCGCGACGACCTGCGCCTGCGCCTCGCCGTCCAGCCCGGCGGCTGCTCGGGGCTCATCTACCAGCTCTACTTCGACGAGCGTCTGCTCGACGGTGACACCACCGCCGAGTTCGACGGTGTCGAGGTCGTCGTCGACAAGATGAGCGTGCCGTACCTCGACGGCGCGACCATCGACTTCGAGGACACCATCCAGAAGCAGGGCTTCACGATCGACAACCCGAACGCGCAGGGCAGCTGCGCGTGCGGCGACAGCTTCCACTGATCGTCCGTCGATCCGACACGCGAGCGGGGAGTGACCGGTACGGTCGCTCCCCGCTCGCGTTCGTGGGGCCGGACACGCCCCGCGGGAGTGCGGTGTGACCGGGTCCGACGGGGCCGTTCCCGGTGCGGATCGGGGCCACTGGCGTGGCGTGTGTGCGCGAGCGGTGGCGAGCTGCGAGTAAGCTAGGAGTGTTCCAATCAAGCTGGGAGCCAGCACCGCGTCGCCTCTGTGCGGCACACCGTCGCACTCGACGGGCTGACCTCCGAGCTCACGTCTTTTGCGAGAGGTAACAGTGCGTTCGAATCGCCGTATACGTTGGGCGGCCGTCCCGGTGGCCGTCGGTCTGGTCATCGCACTGGCTGGCTGCACGCAGCAGCAGATGAACGGATGGCTCCCCGGCACGGAGGAGACGAAGGACGTCACGAACCACACCAGCCGCGTCGTCGGCCTGTGGACCACCAGCTGGATCGTGCTCCTGGCCGTCGGCCTCATCGTGTGGGGCCTGATCATCTGGGCGGCGATCGTCTACCGCCGGCGGAAGGGCCAGACCGGCCTGCCCGTGCAGATGCGGTACAACATGCCGCTCGAGATCTTCTACACGATCGTGCCGCTGATCCTGGTGCTCGGCTTCTTCGCCTTCACCGCGAAGGACCAGGCCGCCATCGAGCAGCCGTTCGAGGACCCCGACGCCACCGTGCACGTGTACGGCAAGCGCTGGGCGTGGGACTTCAACTACATCAACAAGGACAACCCCGAAGAGAGCGTCTACTACCAGGGCATCCAGGCCCAGGAAGAAGAGGACGCCAACGGGGCGATCGACGAGTCGCAGCTGCCGACCCTCTACCTGCCGCAGGGCAAGAAGGTCGCGATCGAGCTCTCCTCGCGCGACGTCGACCACTCCTTCTGGGTCATCGACTTCCTGTACAAGAAGGACATGCTCCCGGGCAAGACCAACTGGGAGTACTTCATCCCGCAGAAGCTCGGCACCTACCAGGGCAAGTGCGCGGAGCTCTGCGGTGAGTACCACTCGCTGATGCTCTTCCAGGTGAAGGTCGTCACGCCGGCCGAGTACCAGGAGTACCTCGACACCCTGAAGGACCAGGGCAAGGTCGGTCTGCTGGGCGACGAGTACAACACCAACAGCAACGAACCGAACAACAAGGCGCCGGTCGAGGCGTCCAGCGAGAACAAGTAGGGGCTCGTCAGATGACAACGTCACTCGTCGGCCAACCGACCCAGACCTCGACGCCGGACTTCCAGGCGTCGAAGGTGGGCCGGAAGGGCAACATCGTCGTTCGGTGGATCACCTCCACCGACCACAAGACCATCGGGTACATGTACCTGATCGCGTCGTTCATCTTCTTCCTGCTCGCAGGTGTGATGGCCCTCGTGATCCGCGCACAGCTCTTCGAGCCCGGCCTGAACGTGGTCGCGACGAAGGAGCAGTACAACCAGCTGTTCACGATGCACGGCACGATCATGCTGCTGATGTTCGCGACGCCGCTCTTCTCGGGCTTCGCGAACGCGATCATGCCGCTGCAGATCGGTGCGCCGGACGTCGCCTTCCCGCGACTCAACGGCTTCGCGTTCTGGCTCTACCTGTTCGGGTCGCTCATCGCGGTCGGTGGCTTCCTCACCCCGCAGGGCGCCGCCTCGTTCGGTTGGTTCGCCTACGCGCCACTGAGTGACACGACGTTCACACCCGGCCTCGGCGGGACGCTGTGGGTGTTCGGCCTCGGCATGACCGGGTTCTCGACCATCCTCGGCGCGGTGAACTTCATCACCACGATCATCACGATGCGTGCGCCTGGTCTGACCATGTTCCGCATGTCGATCTTCACGTGGAACACCCTGGTGACGGCGCTGCTCGTCCTGATGGCCTTCCCGGTCCTGGCGACCGCGCTGTTCGGCCTCGGGCTCGACCGGGTGTTCAACGCCCAGATCTTCAACCCGGCCAACGGCGGTGCCCTGCTCTGGCAGCACCTCTTCTGGTTCTTCGGGCACCCCGAGGTGTACATCATCGCGCTGCCGTTCTTCGGCATCGTCTCCGAGGTCTTCCCGGTGTTCAGCCGCAAGCCGATCTTCGGGTACAAGACCCTCGTCTACGCGACCATCTCGATCGCCGCCCTGTCGGTCACCGTGTGGGCACACCACATGTACGTCACCGGCGGTGTCCTGCTGCCGTGGTTCTCCCTCATGACGATGCTCATCGCGGTCCCGACCGGCGTGAAGATCTTCAACTGGGTCGGCACCATGTGGCGCGGCTCGGTCACGTTCGAGACCCCGTTGCTCTGGGCGCTCGGCTTCCTCATCACCTTCACGTTCGGTGGTCTCACCGGTGTGATCCTGGCGTCGCCGCCGCTCGACTTCCACGTGTCCGACTCGTACTTCGTGGTCGCGCACTTCCACTACGTGGTCTTCGGGACCGTCGTGTTCGCGATGTTCTCCGGCTTCTACTTCTGGTGGCCGAAGTGGACCGGCAAGATGCTCAACGAGCGCCTCGGCAAGATCCACTTCTGGCTCCTGTTCATCGGCTTCCACACCACGTTCCTCATCCAGCACTGGCTGGGCGTCATCGGCATGCCGCGTCGCTACGCGACCTACCTGCCGAACGACGGCTTCACCTGGATGAACCAGCTGTCGACGATCGGCTCGATGATCCTGGCGATCTCGTTCCTGCCGTTCATCTTCAACGTCTACGTGACCGCTCGGAACGCACCGAAGGTCGCCGTGAACGACCCGTGGGGCTACGGCCGCTCGCTCGAGTGGGCCACCTCGTGCCCGCCGCCGCGCCACAACTTCACGTCGATCCCGCGCATCCGTTCGGAGTCCCCGGCCTTCGACTTGAACCACCCCGAGGCCGGTGTGCCGATCGGCGTGGGTCCCGCGAAGGACGCTCCGGATGCCCCGACCTACGACGCCGCGAAGGGCGAGGTGAAGTAACGCCATGCGCGCCAACGTCAACCTGTTCTGGATCCTCTTCGGGTTCTTCATCGTCGCCGATGCGGCGTACACGATCTGGGCGTACATCTACTACGGCCGGCCCGAGTGGGTCGGTACGGTCGCCATCGGCCTCACCGGGATCATGTCCGCGTTCATCGCGTTCTACCTGGCGAAGGTCATGGGCTCCCAGGGCGGCGTGCTGCCCGAGGACCGCCCGGACGCCAACATCGAGGACGGCGACGCCGAGCTCGGGCACTTCAGCCCGTGGTCGTGGTGGCCCATCCTGCTGGCCGCCGCGGTCGGCGTCTGCTTCCTCGGCGTCGCGGCGGGCCTGTGGATCGTCCCGATCGGCCTCGTCCTCGTGACGATCACCCTGGTCGGCTGGGTCTACGAGTACTACCGCGGCAACTTCGGGCACTGACCCGGCGCTGCAGCGCACCGACACTTCGGGCGGCACCAGAACGGTGCCGCCCGTAGTGCGTCCAGGTGACGATCTCCGGTACCGATCCGGAACAGACGATCTCCGGTACCGATCCGGAACAAACGGTCCCGCCCGCGACTTGACTGGAGCGGACCCCCACAACAGCGAAAGGAGTCACCTCAGGTGACCGACAAGCGCACCCTCATCATCTTCGGCGCGACGGGCGACCTCGCCTCCCGCCTGCTGCTCCCCGGCCTCGGCACGTTCCTGCAGAGCGGCCGCGCCGTCCCCGTGCAGTTGATCGGCACGGGCCGCAGCGAGCGCAGCCCCGAGAAGTGGAAGGACATCGTCACGCAGTCCTTCGCGTCGCAGGACGTCGCGGGCCCGGAGGTCGACGCCACCCTCGCGTCGACGCAGTTCATCCAGGGCGACCCGACGGACCCCGAGCACCTGAAGGCCCTGTTCGCCGCGGCGGACGCCGACGCCGAGCCGATCCTGTACTTCGCCCTGCCGCCGCAGATCGCCTCCGACATCTGCGAGGCGCTGCAGCAGGTCGAGCTGCCCGAAGGCACGACCCTCGCGTTCGAGAAGCCCTTCGGCACCGACGTCGCGAGTGCCGAGGCCCTCAACGAGACCGTCCTCAAGCTCGTCCCCGAGGACCGCGTGCACCGCACCGACCACTTCCTCGGTCGCACCACGGTGCTCAACATCATCGGCCTGCGCTTCGCGAACCGTCTGTTCGAGCCGATCTGGAACGCCGAGAACATCGAGAAGGTCGACATCTTCTACGACGAGACCCTCGGTCTCGAGAACCGCGCCCAGTACTACGACGAGGCCGGCGCGATGGTCGACATGATCCAGTCGCACCTGCTGCAGATCCTCGGTCTGGTCACGATGGACGCCCCCGCCGCGATCGACTCGGTCGAGTTCCGCTCGTCGCTGGCCCGTGCGCTCCGTTCGACGCGCCTCAAGGGCGACGACGCCACGGTCGCCTCCCGTCGTGCCGTCTACACGGCCGGCACCATCGACGGCAAGGACCTGCCGTCGTACCAGGACGAGGACGGCGTCGACCCGTCGCGGCAGACGGAGACCCTCGCCGAGATCTCGGTCGAGGTCGACACCGCCCGTTGGGCCGGTGTCCCCTTCACGCTGCGCTCCGGCAAGGCACTCGGTGCGAGCCGCAAGGAGGTGCTGATCACCTTCAAGCCGGTCACGCGCCTGCCCTCCGGTCTGTCCGGTCGGCCGAAGACCGACACGCTGCGCATCGTCCTCAACCCGGACGAGATCGAGCTGACGGTGTCGGCCAACGGTGGCGGCAACCCGTTCGAGATGGGCCAGGTCACCCTGTCGTCGTCCTTCGCGGACGGCGAGCTCACCCCGTACGGCGAGGTCCTCAACGGGATCTTCCACGACGACCCGCTGCTCTCGATCCGCGGTGACGTCGCCGAGCGCTGCTGGGAGATCGTCGCGCCGGTCGTCGACGCGTGGAAGGCCGACGAGGTCCCGCTCGAGGAGTACCGCGCCGGTTCCCGTGGCCCGGCCGACTGGGAGTCGTCGTCCTGACGGACGCACGTCGCGCGCCCTGATCGCGCGCCCCTGACGGACGGGAGGCCCGGTGCCAGCTGGCACCGGGCCTCCCGTCCGTCGTGGAGTCGCCACCAGGGCACCGCACGACGCCGTCGTGTCGTCGAGACGCCGCCGGATCCGGCGGCGTCTCGACGCTTCCGAGGCGTCGCGCAACGAGGACGGCGGCGTCGTCGCGAGTCGGAGCGACGGTTCAGCCGGGGGAGCCGGCCCGCTCACCGGCACCGGTCCACGACCGCGTCCCACCGTCGTGCACGGCCAGCCGGGTGCGGTGCCCGACGGCGCGGCCCCGGGTCCGCTCGATGGCGTCGGCGGCCGACACCAGCGTCAGGTGCGACAGCACCTGCGGCGTGTTGCCGATGTGGTGCCCGGTGGCCACGTCGATCTCCTCAGACAGCATGCCGACGTCGTTGGCGGAGGCGACGAGCACCTCCATCAGGCGTTCGGCGTCGTCCACCCGCCCCGAGGCCGCGTACTGCTCGACCAGCCAGAACGAGCACGCCAGGAACGGGTGCTCGCTGCCGGACAGCCCGTCGAACCCGGCAGCGGTGCGGTAGCGCAGGAGGAGCCCGTCGGGTCCGGTCCGCAGGTCCTGCTCGATCGCGGCGACGGTCCCGGTCATCCGCGGGTCGTCAGCGGGCAGGTACCCGATCTGGGGCAGGACGAGCAGGCTCGCGTCCACCTCGTCTGTGTCGTAGTGCTGCCGGTAGCAGCCCCGTGCGGCGTTCCAGCCGTGTTCCTCGATCTCCGCCCGGACCTGCTCGCGGAGTGCGCGCCAGCGGTCGACCGGGCCCTCGAGCCCGAACTCCTCGACGGCGGCGACCCCGCGGTCGAAGGCGGCCCAGATCATCGCGCGGGAGTGCGTGAAGTGCCGACGCGGTCCCCGCATCTCCCAGATCCCGTTGTCGGGGTCCTGCCAGTGCTGCTCGACGTGACCGAGCAGGGCGCGCTGCAGTGCCCACGAGTCGGCGTTCTCCTCGACGCCGAGCTCGCGGGCGTCGTGCAGGGCCGCGAGGACCTCGCCGAAGACGTCGCCCTGGTACTGCTCCGATGCGCCGTTGCCCACCCGCACCGGGGTGGAGCCCGCGTAGCCGGGCAGCTCCGGGAGCACCCGTTCGGGCAGCTCGCGCTCCCCGGCGATGCCGTACACGATCTGCACGTCCCCGGGGTCGCCGGCGATCGCGCGGAGGAGCCAGCCCCGCCAGTGCGTGGCCTCGTCGCGGTACCCGTGTGCGATGAGCGACGCCAGCGCCAGGGACGCATCGCGGAGCCACACGTAGCGGTAGTCCCAGTTGCGTTCGCCCCCGGGGTCCTCCGGGAGGCTCGTGGTCGCGGCCGCCACGACGCCGCCGGTCTCGCCGTGCGTCATGGCCCGCAGGAACACGAGCGACCGCCGCGTGGCCGCGGCGAACGGCCCCGCCGCCTGCACCGGGGCGATCCAGTCCGTCCACCACGACCTGGTCTGCTCCAGGGCGGCGTCGACGTCGAACGGCGCCGGCGGTTCACGGTGGGAGGGGTACCAGGTGAGCACCGTGTCGACCACGTCACCGTCGTGGACCGTCGACGTCGCGGTGTGCCGGTGGTCGTCGGCCCGGAACCGCGGACCCCGAACGACCACGGAGCCGGGCCCGGCGGTCGCCACGAGGGCCGGTCCGCCGTCGTCGCCGACCTGGCGGATCCACGGCAGCGCACGGGCGTAGTCGAACCGGATCCGGAGAGTCTGCCGCATCCGCACGGTGCCGCGCAGCCCGCGGACGCGCCGGACGATCGACGGTCGGTGCGCCCCGACGGGCATGAACTCGGTGACCTCGACGACGCCCTCCGCGGTCGTCCAGACCGTCGAGAGCACGAGGGTGTCGCCGTCGTAGTGGCGGTCCGCGGTCGCCTCGTCGTCGACGGGACGGAGCGTCCAGTGCCCGTGCTCCTCGGTGCCGAGCAGCGAGGCGAAGGTGGACGGACTGTCGAACCGCGGCAGGCACGCCCAGTCGATCGTGCCGTCGCGCCCCACCAGCACCGCGGTCCCGGTGTCACCGATCAGCGCGTGGTCCTCGATGCGGTTGCGGGGCGCGGGTGCGCGCCGGGTCTCGGTGCTCATGGCCCGATCGAACACCCGCGGCCCGAGCATCGTGCTCCCTCGTCGTCCCCGGCGCCGAGGACGTGCTGAAGGGTCGTTCAGGCCGGGTCGGAGGCGTCGGCCTCGATGATCCCGACGCGGGCGAGCTCGCTCCACAGTCCGGCACCGTCCGGGGCGTAGACCCACGGGGCGGACGAGTCGCGCGAGCGCTCCTGCGCACGGGAGCGACCACCGGCGAGCACGGCCTCGCTCGTGGAGAGCTGCCGGATCGCGACACCGGCGACGTTGTCGGGGTGCTCGCGCGAGAAGTCGCCGTACAGGGTCTCGTCGTGCTGGCCGTCGTCGCCCACGAGCAGCCACCGCACGTCGGGGAAGTCCTTCGCCAGGCGGCGCAGGTTCTCCTGCTTGTGGAGCTGGCCGCTGCGGAAGAACCGGTCGTGCGTGGGGCCCCAGTCGGTGAGCAGCAGCGTGCCCGAGGGGTACATGTTGCGCGACAGGAAGCGCCCCAGGGTCGGTGCCACGTTCCAGGCGCCGGTCGACAGGTACACGGTCGGCGAGCCGGGGTGCTGCGCGAGGATGCGTTCGTACAGCACGGACATGCCCGGCACCGGGCGTCGCGCGTGCTCGGTGAGCACGAAGGAGTTCCACGCGGCGAGCATCGGGCGGGGGAGCGAGGTCACCATCACGGTGTCGTCGATGTCGGACAGCAGGCCGAAGCGGGTGTCCGGGTGCACCACGAAGACGTCCGCCTCGACGTCGCGACCGCCGCCGGCCGACAGGCGCACCGTGCGCCACCCCGGCTCGAGGTCGATCGGCACGATCGTGTCGACCACGCCGCCCCGGTCGGTCTGGACGACGTGGGACACGCCGCCCGCGGTCACGGTGACCTCGGCGTGGTCGACGGCGACGCTCGTGAAGCTCCGCCACCCGCGCACGCCGGCGTAGGAGACGTCGGACGCGAGCCCCCGTCGGGTCAGCAGCACGCGGCAGAGGATGCGCACCCATCCGGGCGCACCGTAGCCGGTGTAGGGGACCACCGTCGGGACCAGGCCGCGACGGCGCGCGCGCTGCTCGCGGAACTCCTGGACGGCGTCCTCGATGCGGGCCGCGCGGTGCAGGAGCGGCTCGGCCAACGACGGCTCGTGGGGCGTCGGGTCGGGCATGCGGTCATCATCCCACGCGCGCCTCCGAAGTCCACGCGCCGTCGGTCGTGGTGAGTCGCAGCCACGTTCCAGGCGGTCTCTGCGAGAGTTGTCCCGTCACACCAACGAACCGCGCTGGAGCGCAAGAGGAGAACACGTGCTCGTCACCGAGGTAACGAACGCTCTGCCGGGGGGATCATCACTGCTCAGGAACGAGCCGGTCCAAGCCCGCAGTTCGGCGCGCCTCGCCGGCCTCCTCGACGCCGCTGCCGCGGTCATCGACGAGATCGGGTTCGAACGGCTCACGACCGCCATGGTCGCCGAGCGTGCCGGCGCGTCCATCGGGACCGTCTACCGGTACTTCCCCGACCGGATCGCCGTCGTCGAGGCACTCGCCATCCGCTGCACCCAGCGGCTGGCCGAGCGGTTCGTCGAGGCGCTCGACGCCAGCGGCGCCGCGACCTGGCAGGACGCCAACGACGCGCTCATCGACGTCACCGCCGAGATGTACCGCACCGAGCCCGGCTTCCGTGCGATCCGCTTCGGCGACGCTGCGGACACCGGCACCGGTGACGCCGAGGACCGCATGGCGGCACTCGGCAGCGCCGTCGGCCAGATCATGCGCGACCGCTTCGGCCTGCCGGACGACGAGCGGACCGCGCGCGCGTGGGTGGTGCTCGCCGAGTCCGGTCACGCCGTGCTCGCACGCGCGCACCGCGACCGGTCGAACCCCGACACCGCGCTCATCGAGGAGTACCGCCGGATGAACCGCGCCCACCTGGAGTCGGTGATCGCCGCCTCCTGACCGCCGCGACACGCCGCGATCCGATCCGAACGCCCGCGTCCTCCGAACAGGAGGCGCGGGCGTCGTCGTCCCCGCCGCTCGCGCGGTCGCACTGCGGTCCACACCCTGGAGGCAGTCCGGCAGGCGCGTCACGGACCGTCACACCGAACCGATGTCGGCCTCCGCGGGTACTCTCGTGCGGAGTCGGGCTACCTCCGAACAGAAGGGCACCCATGATCGAGTTCCGCTCGGTGCGCAAGACCTACCCGGACGGTACGACCGCGGTCGAGGAGTTCGATCTGGTCATCCCTTCCCGCACCACCACCGTCTTCGTCGGCTCCAGCGGCTGCGGCAAGACGACGCTGCTCCGGATGATCAACCGCATGGTCGATCCCACCTCCGGCTCGGTCGAGATCGATGGCTCGGACGTCGCCGGGGTGAACCCCGTGGAGCTCCGTCGCAGCATCGGCTACGTCATGCAGAACTCCGGGCTGCTGCCGCACCGCAAGGTCGTCGACAACATCGCGACCGTCCCGCTCCTCACCGGGGTCTCCAAGGCCGACGCGCGGCAGCGTGCCCTCGAGCTGATGGACACCGTCGGGCTCGACCGCGGCTTCGCCGACCGGTACCCCGCGCAGCTCTCCGGTGGGCAGCAGCAGCGCGTCGGCGTCGCCCGCGGTCTGGCCGTCGACCCGAACATCCTGCTCATGGACGAGCCGTTCGGTGCCGTCGACCCCCTGGTCCGCAACGACCTGCAGGAGGAACTCATCCGGCTGCAGCGCGAGCTCGGCAAGACCGTCGTCTTCGTCACGCACGACATCGACGAGGCGTTCAAGCTCGGCGACCAGGTCGTCATCCTCAAGAAGGGCGGCGAGATCGCCCAGCAGGGGACCCCGGCCCAGATCCTGGCCGAACCCGCCGACGAGTTCGTCGCGAACTTCATCGGGGTCGGCCGCGGGCGCCGTGCCCTCCGCGTGGAGCAGACCCCGACCGGCCCGGTCGTGGTCGACGGCGAGGGACGCGCAGCCGGCGTCCTGACCGGACCGGTCACGGTCGTCGACGCAGCAGCCGCGGTACCGCAGTCCGGTACCGGTGCAGCAGAGGCCGGAGCGCCTGACCGCGCTCCGGGTGCTCCGGCGCAGGGTGGGGGCATCCGGTGAAGTGGGTCCTGTCGAACCTCGACACGATCGGGGACGACACGGTCTCGCACCTCGCGATCGCCATCCCGCCGATCATCATCGCGTTCGTGCTCTCGATCCCCATCGGCTGGCTCGTCGTGCGGCTGCAGCGCCCCGGTGGCTCGCGCCTGGCCGCGGGCGTCGGCAGCAGCATCGTCACCCTCGCCGGGCTCCTCTACGCGATCCCGTCGCTCGCGCTGTTCGTCGCGTTGCCCGGCATCATCGGCACGGGCCTGCAGGACCCGATCAACGTCGTCATCAGCCTGACGCTCTACGGCCTCGCGCTCATGGTGCGCTCCACCGTCGACGGCCTGACCTCGGTGGACGCCGCGACGAAGTCCGCCTCGACGGCGATGGGCTACTCGGCGGCGCAGCGGTTCTTCCGCGTCGAGCTCCCGCTCGCCGGCCCCGTGCTGCTGGCCGGCCTGCGGGTCGTCTCGGTGTCGACCATCTCGCTCACGACCGTCGGCGCGGTGCTCGGCATCCAGAGCCTCGGATCGCTGTTCACCGACGGCCTCGCCCGCGGGATCTTCGAGGAGATCCTCTCCGGCATCGTCATGGTGCTCGTGCTCGCGTTCGTCCTGGACGGCCTGCTCGTCCTGCTCGGTCGGATCGTCATGCCGTGGACGAAGCGTGAGCCCCGCGGTCGGCGTGCCTCGCGTCGGGTGCTCCAGCGCGCGGAGGTGGCCTCGTGATCATCGGTCAGGCGTTCGGGTGGGTCTTCGACCCCACGAACTACACGGGCTACAACGCCATCCCCGGTCGGCTCTGGGAGCACGTCTGGATCACGCTGCTCGCGGTGTTCCTCGCCTCGGTCATCGCGGTGCCGATCGGCTACGCCATCGGCCACACCCGTCGCGCGCGCGGCTTCTCGATCGCGGTCTCCGGCGGCATCCGTGCCCTGCCGACGCTCGGCGTGCTGTCGCTGTTCGGGCTGCTGCTCGGCATCGGGCTGCAGGCGCCGCTGCTCGCGCTCGTCGTCCTCGCGATCCCGTCAGTGCTCGCCGGCGCCTACTCGGGCATCGAGTCCGTCGAGCCGGTCACGGTCGACGCCGCGAAGGCGCAGGGGATGACCGGGTGGCAGGTGCTCTGGAAGGTCGAGATCCCGCTCGGGCTGCCGCTCCTGATCGGTGGCCTCCGCGCCGCGGTCCTGCAGGTCGTCGCCACGGCGACGCTCGCCGCCTACGTGGGCGCCGGTGGCCTCGGCGGTTACTTCTTCCTCGGTCTGAAGACCCAGGACTACGCCGAGATGCTCGGCGCCTCCATCCTCGTGATCGCCCTCGCGATCGCGTTCGAGATCGTGTTCGCCGTCCTGCAGCGGGCGGCGGTGCCGAAGGGCACCGCCGACCCGTCGGACCGGCGGCGCCAGGGGTCGCGCGAGCGGGCCCGCAATCCCATCCCGGAAGGAAATCCATCGTGATCACAGCAAAGATCCGTGCCGGCGCCGCAGCAGCGCTCGCATTGGGCGTCGCCGCAGCCCTGACCGGCTGCGCGTCGAGCGACCCGCTCGACGACGGCGCCAGCGCGTCCTCCGACTCGAAGACGATCGTCGTCGGCTCGCAGCAGTACTACTCGAACGAGATCATCGCCGAGCTGTACGCCCAGGCGCTCGAGGCCAAGGGCTTCGACGTCGAGCGCAACTTCAACATCGGGCAGCGCGAGGTCTACGTCCCGCAGCTCGAGAAGGGCAAGATCGACGTCATGCCCGAGTACAGCGGCAACCTGCTGCAGTACTTCGACAAGGACTCGGACGCCAAGACCGCCGACGAGATCGACGAGGGCCTCGAGCAGGCGCTGCCGGACGGCCTCCGCGTCCTCGACGAGGCCGAGGCGACCGACCAGGACAGCTACACCGTCACCAAGGAGTTCTCCGAGGACAACGACGTCACCAGCCTGGCCGACCTCAAGGACGTCGAGGAGAAGCTGACGGTCGGAGCGAACTCCGAGTTCCAGACGCGCCCGTACGGGCCCGAGGGGCTCGACTCCGTGTACGGCGTGCAGGTCGGCTTCAAGTCGATCGAGGACTCGGGCGGTGCCCTGACGGTCAAGGCACTCAAGGACGACACGGTCCAGCTCGCCAACATCTACACGTCCGACCCGAGCATCAAGGCGAACGACTTCGTGTCGCTGGAGGACCCGGAGAACCTGATCCTGCCGCAGAACGTCATCCCCGTGGTGTCGGACAAGGTGGACGAGCAGGCCGCCGACGCGATCGACGCGGTGAACGAGAAGCTCACGGCGGACGCGCTCATCGACCTCAACACGAAGAGCACGGTCGACAAGGAGAAGGCGTCGCAGATCGCCGAGGAGTTCCTGAAGGACGAGGGCCTCGTCTCGTAGTCACACCCCTTCCACACGACAGGCGTCGGGCATCTGCCCGGCGCCTGTCGTCGTTCCCGGCCCGTCCGCGCAGCACATCCGTGCCGCACGGTTGTGCCGTGCACGGGGTCTGCACGTTCGTGCACAGATCGGTTCTACACGTTGTCGAACGCTGTCCGGAAGCGCTACCGTGGAGGAGTCCCGAGGCTGTGACACCTGAAGTATCCGATCCACAGGAAGCTACTGACGTGCACGAACAGCGCGCGGCGACCCGGCTGGGGAACGCCGCATGAACGACCTCCTCGATCCCCTCCTGCTGTCGCGGTGGCAGTTCGGTCTCACGACCATCTACCACTTCCTCTTCGTTCCGCTGACGATCGGCATGGCCGCGGTCGTGGCCGTGTTCCAGACCGCCTGGTACCGGACCGGTCGCGCGCACTACCTGCAGCTGACGCGGTTCTTCGGGCGGATCTTCCTGATCAACTTCGCGATGGGCGTCGTCACCGGCATCGTGCAGGAGTTCCAGTTCGGCATGAACTGGTCGAACTACTCGCGCTTCGTGGGCGACGTCTTCGGAGCGCCGCTCGCGCTCGAGGGCATCCTCGCGTTCTTCTTCGAGGCGGCGTTCATCGGCGTCTGGATCTTCGGCTGGGACCGCCTGCCGAAGGGCCTGCACCTGGCGAGCATCTGGTGTGTCAGCGCCGGCACGATCATGTCGGCGTACTTCATCATCGCCGCGAACGCGTTCATGCAGAACCCGGTCGGCTTCGCGATGAACGAGGCCAAGGGGCGCGCGGAACTGACCGACATCTGGGCGGTGCTCGGCAACAAGGTCGCCCTGGCGGCGTTCCCGCACACGCTCTTCGCCTGCTTCATGGTCGCCGCGGCGGTCATCATCGCCGTCGCCGCGTACCACCTGGCCCGGAACCAGAACCTCGAGACGATGATGCCGGCGCTGAAGTTCGGCATGTGGACCATGCTGGCGGCCGGCGCGCTCACCGTCCTGACGGGCGACCAGCTCGGTCTCACCATGGTCGAGACGCAGCCGATGAAGATGGCGGCGGCCGAGGCGCTCTACAACACCGCGACCGGCAAGGACGCCTCGTTCTCGATCTTCACGCTCGGCACCCCGGACGGCGTGCACGAACTGTTCTCGATCCGGGTGCCGTACCTGCTGTCCTTCCTGTCGACGCACACCTTCAACGGCACCGTCGAGGGCATCAACGACCTGCAGGCGCAGTACACCGGGGTCTACGGCCCCGGCGACTACAAGCCGATCATCTGGGTCACCTACTGGTCGTTCCGCTGGATGATCGCCCTGGGGATCGGTGCGGTCCTGGTCTCGGTGGTCGGGCTCTGGCTGACCCGCAAGGGCCGGTTCCCCACGCAGCGCTGGGTCTGGCGCGTCGCCACCTGGACCGTGCCGCTGCCGATGGCCGCGATGATCGTCGGCTGGATCTTCACCGAGATGGGCCGCCAGCCGTGGCTCGTGTTCGGTCTGCTCCGGACGGAGGACGGCGTCTCGCCCAACGTGACCGGGCTCGAGGTGCTCATCTCGCTGCTGGTCTTCACCCTGATCTACGGCGCCCTGGCGGTCGTCGAGTTCAAGCTCATCAAGAAGGTCGCCCAGGAGGGCCCCGCCGACCCGGCAGAGGTCGACGAGGAGACCGGCGAGGTCAAGCACGAAGTGACCGTGTACTGAAATGGATGCTGTCTGATGGATCTCCCCGTCCTCTGGTTCGCGATCGTCGGCGTGTTCTTCGTCGGCTACTTCGTCCTCGACGGATTCGACTTCGGTGTCGGGATGTCCCTGCCGTTCCTCGGCAAGGACGACACCGACCGTCGGGTCCTGATCAACACCATCGGCCCGGTCTGGGACCTCAACGAGACGTGGGTCATCGTCGCCGGTGCCTGCCTGTTCGCGGCCTTCCCGGAGTGGTACGCGACGATGTTCTCCGGCTTCTACCTGGCCCTGCTGCTCATCCTGGCCGCGCTCATCGCCCGCGGGGTGTCGTTCGAGTACCGGCACCAGAACAAGCACCTCGAGTGGAAGCGCCGCTTCGACCTGATGATCGTCGTCGGCAGCGCCGTCCCCGCGTTCCTGTGGGGCGTCGCGTTCGGCAACGTCGTCCGGGGCATCCCGATGGACGCCGACCACAACTACACCGGCACGCTGTTCGACCTGCTCAACCCGTTCGCGCTGCTGACCGGCGCTGCGACGCTGCTGGTGTTCTTCACCCACGGGGTCGTGTTCGTCGCGCTCAAGACCGACGGTGAGATGCGTCAGCGGGCCATGCGGCTGGCGACGCGGGCCGGGATCGTGACCGTCGTGGTCGGCGCGGCGTTCCTGGTGTCCATGGCGTTCGTCCGCGCCACCCCGGCGTCGCTCGTGCTCTCCGTCGTCGCGGCGCTCGCGCTCGTGCTCGCCGTGCTCTGCAACGCCTGGGGCCGGGAAGGGCGCGCGTTCACGCTGATGGCCCTCACCATCGCCGCGGTCGTCCTGGCGATGTTCACGGCGATCTTCCCGGACGTCATGCCCGCCTCGAACGAACCGGCGAACAGCCTGAACGTGTACAACGCCTCGTCCGGCTCGTACACGCTCACCGTGATGAGCTGGGTGGCGCTGATCTTCGTGCCGCTGGTCTTCGCGTACCAGGCGTGGACCTACTGGGTGTTCCGCAAGCGCGTCTCCCGCGCCCAGATCACCGCGGCCGCGCACTAGGCGGCCGACGGTGAAGCCCCTCGACCCCCGACTCCTGCGACTGTCCCGGACGGCGCGCGGCTTCATCGTCGCCGCCGCCGGCACCGGGCTGCTGCGGACGATCGCGACCATCGGGATCGCGTGGGGGATCGCCGCTGCGGTCACCCTCGGGGTCGACGCGGTCGGGGACGGCTCGGTCCCGGTCGCCTTCGGGCAGTCACTGGCGTTCCTCGGCGGCGCCTTCGCACTGCGCGCCGTCGCGGCCTGGGCGACCGACGACCTGGCAGCGCGTGCCGCGGCGACGGTGAAGAGCGAACTCCGGACCGCGGTGCTCGCCCGCGCCGCCGAGCGTGGCCCGTCGTGGCTCGCCGGCCGGTCGAGCGCCGGGTTCGCGACGACGCTCGGGCCGGGGCTCGACGCGCTCGACGCCTACTTCGGCCGGTACCTGCCGCAGCTCGCGTTGACCGCGATCGCGACACCGGCGCTCCTGGTCGCGATCGCGCTGGGCGACCTGACGAGCGGGCTGATCATCCTGTTCGCCCTGCCGGTGATCCCGGTGTTCATGATCCTGATCGGGCTGGCGACGCAGGCCCTGCAACGGAAGCAGGCGGACGCACTCGCGAAGCTCGGCGGTGCGTTCCTCGAGGCCGTCGAGGGGCTCGCCACGCTCAAGGTGTTCGGACGCGCGCGCCGCCAGGTCGGTCGCATCGGCACCGTCACCGACGAGTACCGACGGGGGACGCTCGGCGTGCTCCGGCTGTCCTTCGTCAGCGGGTTCGCACTCGAGCTCGCGGCGAGCCTGTCCGTGGCGCTCGTCGCCGTGTCGATCGGCATCCGCCTGGTCGACGGGTCGCTGGGACTCGGCGCGGCGATGTTCGTGCTCGTCCTCGCCCCCGAGGCGTTCGCTCCGATCCGCCAGGTCGGCGCCGACTTCCACGCCGCACAGGACGGCGTCGAGGCATCGGGTGCGGTGCTCGACGTCCTGTCCGACGCCGACACCGACGCCGCCGGTCCCGCGTCGGCCGCGGCCACCGTGCCCGCAGCGACCGCCCTGACCGTGCGGGGCCTGACCGTCCGACGGCCCGACGTCGTGATCGGTCCGTTCGACCTGCACGCCGGACCGGGCACGGTCGTGGTGCTCGCCGGGCCGAGTGGCTCGGGCAAGTCGAGCATCATCGCGGCGGTCCGGGGTGTGCTGGCCAGCGAGGGGGACGTGCTCCTCCCCGGCGCCGCCGGCACCACCCCCGCCGAACGGATCGCCTGGGCGGACCAGCGACCGCGACTCGTCCGCGGGACCGTCGCCGAGAACGTCGCGCTCAGCCCCACCCCCGACGACGCCGACGTCCGGACCGCGCTGCGCGACGCCGGGCTGCCGCTGGAGCCGGACCTCGAGGTCGGCGCCGGTGGCAGCGGCCTGTCCGGCGGGCAGGCGCAGCGCGTCGCCGTCGCGCGGGCCCTGTACCGGGCCCGGCGCGCGCAGACCCCGCTCGTGCTCCTGGACGAGCCGACCTCCGCGCTCGACGCCGAGGCCGAGGCCCGCGTCGTCGCGACGATCCGCGGACTCGCCGACGACGGCGCCGTCGTCGTGGTCGCCAGCCACCGACCGGCGGTCGTCGCCGCCGCGGACGTCCGTGTCGACGTCGCCCCGGACGGATCCGTCACCGTGCGACCGGGGGTGCGCGCATGAGCCGCCGGACGGCGGTCGGTCGGGAGGCCCGTGGTGCGTCCGTCCTGCGGCTCGCCATGCCGCACGGGGCCGGTTGGGCGAAGGCGGTGGCGGCCGGGTCGCTCAGCGCCCTCTGCGCGGTGGCGCTGCTCGCGGCGAGCGGGTACCTCATCACCCGGGCCGCCGAGCACCCGCCGATCCTCTACCTCACCCTCGTGATGGTCGGCGTGCGGGCGTTCGCGCTCGGGCGTGCGGTGCTGCGGTACGTCGACCGACTGGCCGGACACGACGCGTCGTTCCGGCAACTCGCCGTGGTGCGCACGGAGATGTACCGACGGCTCGCATCGGTCGCGCCCGCGGGGCTCGGGCGCACCGGGCGCGGCGACCTGATGACACGACTCGTCACGGACACCGACCGGCTGCAGGACCTGCCGATCCGGGTCGTGGGCCCGCTCGTGTCCGCGGTCGTTGCCGCCGTGCTGTCCGTGGTCGCGGTCGCCCTGGTGTCGGTGCCGGCGGCGCTCGTGCTGGTCCTCGCACTCGCGGTCGCGGCCCTGGTCGGATCGGTCGCCACGACGGCGATCGCGGAGCGCTCCGAGCGCGAGACCGCGGCCGACCGGGGTCGGGTGGCCGACCTGGTGCTCGACACGGTCCGGACGCTGGACGTCTTCGCCGCCTACGGCACCCTGCAGGGACGGCTCGCCCACATCGCGCGGCTCGACGCCGGGGTCACCCGGGCCGTGCGACGCCGGGGTGCGGTGGAGTCCCTCGTGGGTGCCCTCGTCGGGCTCGTCGGCGGCGGTGCCGTCATCGGCGTGCTGGCCGTCGCCGCCCCCGCGGTGGTGTCCGGTGCGCTGCGCGGTCCGCTCTGGGCCCTCGCGGTCTTCGTGCCGCTCGCGCTGTTCGAGGTCGTCGGCAGCGTGCCGCTCGCCGTCCTCACGTTCCGCCGGGTGCGGGCCGCCGCGGACCGCGTGGAGGAGATCGTGCCGACCGAGGTCCCCGCGGGGATCGTCGCCGAGCCCGACGAGGACGCGGACCCCGCCGCGCTCGTGGTCGACGGTCCGGTGACGGTCGCCGTGCGCGACCTGACGGTGCGCTGGCCGGGGGCCGACCGTCCGGCGGTCGACGGCGTCTCCTTCGACCTGCACCCGGGCGAGGTCGTCGTGCTCGCCGGACCGAGCGGCGCGGGGAAGAGCACGCTCGTCGACGCGCTCGTCCGGTTCGTCGACCACCGGGGCTCGTACACGCTCGACGGCGTCGAGGCCCGGACCATGCACCCCGACGCCGTGCGCGCCCGGATCGGACTCATCGAGCAGGACCCGTTCGTGTTCGACCAGTCCGTGCGCCAGAACCTGCTGTTCGCGCGCGACACGGCGACCGACGCCGAACTGCTCGCCGTGCTCGACCGCGTCGGACTCGGCGACTGGGTCGGGCGGCGCGGTGGGCTCGACGCCCCCGTGGGGGAGCGTGGCGCCCTGGTCTCCGGCGGGCAGGCGCACCGCCTGGCCCTCGCCCGTGCGCTGCTGCACGCGTTCCCGGTGCTCGTGCTCGACGAACCGACCGCCGACGTCGATCCGGACCTCGGTGCGGCGGTGCTCCGCGACCTCGTCACCACCGCCCGCGCCGCCGGGCGCACCGTCGTGATCGTGTCGCACGTGCCGGTCGCACCGGACCTGGTCGACCGCACCCTGCGGATGCGGGACGGACGCCTGCTCGCAGGGTGAGCCGACAGGCGGACGCGGGGCGGGCCTCCCGGCTTGTATCGTTGAGGACCGTGACCACCGAGCAGCACGCCGAGGACCCGAACGCCTACGACTTCCGTCGTATCCAGGACAAGTGGCAGCCCCGCTGGGAGGAGCTCGGGCTCTTCACCACGGACCTCGACGACACGCGTCCGCGCAAGTACATCCTCGAGATGTTCCCGTACCCGTCCGGCGACCTGCACATGGGGCACGCCGAGAACTGGGCGCTCGGCGACTTCGTCGCGCGTTACTGGCGCCAGCAGGGCTTCAACGTGCTGCACCCGATCGGCTGGGACTCCTTCGGGCTGCCCGCCGAGAACGCGGCGATCAAGCGCGGGGTCGACCCGAAGGAGTGGACGTACGCGAACATCGAGCAGCAGAAGGCGTCGTTCAAGCGCTACGCGCCGTCGTTCGACTGGACCACCGAGATCCACACGTCCGACCCCGAGTACTACAAGTGGAACCAGTGGCTGTTCCTGAAGATGTACGAGAAGGGCCTGGCGTACCGGAAGGACAGCTGGGTCAACTGGGACCCGGTGGACCAGACGGTGCTCGCGAACGAGCAGGTCCTGCCCGACGGCACCTCGGACCGCTCCGGCGCCGTCGTCGTCAAGAAGAAGCTGACGCAGTGGTACTTCGCGATCACGAAGTACGCCGACCGGCTGCTCGACGACCTCAACCAGCTCGAGGGCCGGTGGCCCGCCAAGGTCATCGCGCAGCAGCGCAACTGGATCGGCCGCTCCGTCGGCGCTGACGTCGACTTCGTCATCGAGGGCCGCGACGAGCCCGTCACGGTCTTCACCACGCGCCCGGACACGATCCACGGCGTGACGTTCCTGGTGGTCGCGCCGGACTCCGACCTGGCGAGCGAACTGGTCGCATCGGCGCCCGACGACGTGCGTGCTGCGTTCACGGACTACCTGACCGCGACGCAGAAGACCTCCGAGATCGACCGGCAGAACGCCGACCGCCCGAAGACGGGCGTGCCGCTGGGCCGTTCCGCGATCCACCCGCTGACCGGTGAGCGCCTGCCGATCTGGGCCGCCGACTACGTCCTCGCCGACTACGGTCACGGTGCGGTCATGGCCGTCCCCGCGCACGACCAGCGCGACCTCGACTTCGCCCGGGCGTTCGACCTGCCCGTGAAGGTCGTCGTCGACACGAACGCCGCCGTGACCGGGGCGATCCCGGTCATCCCCGAGGGTGCGACACTCGACGACTTCGACGTGCCGACCCTCGACCCGGTGGCCACCGGCGAGGCGCTGACCGGCCAGGGTCGGATGATCAACTCCGGTCCGCTCGACGGCATGTCGAAGCAGCACGCCATCACGGCGGCGATCGCCCTGCTCGAGGAGCGCGGCACCGGCCGTGCGGCCAAGACCTACCGTCTGCGCGACTGGCTCATCTCGCGCCAGCGCTTCTGGGGCACCCCGATCCCGATCATCCACGGCGCCGACGGCACGGAGCACCCGGTGCCGCTCGACGAGCTGCCGGTGCGACTGCCGGACACCGAGGGGCTCGACCTCAAGCCGAAGGGTACCTCGCCGCTCGGCGGTGCGACCGACTGGGTGAACGTCCCGAACCCGGTCGACGGCACCCCGGCGCTCCGCGACACCGACACGATGGACACCTTCGTCGACTCGTCGTGGTACTTCCTGCGCTTCCTGTCGGCGCAGGACGACACGCAGGCGTTCGACCCCGCAGCTGCGCGCCGCTGGGCGCCGGTCGACCAGTACATCGGTGGCATCGAGCACGCGATCCTGCACCTGCTCTACGCCCGCTTCGTCACCAAGGTGCTGTTCGACCTGGGCTACCTCGACTTCACCGAGCCGTTCTCGGCGCTGCTCAACCAGGGCATGGTGCTGTCCGGCGGGTCGAAGATGTCGAAGTCGAAGGGCGGCGTCTCGCTCGGTGACGAGCTCGACGCCAACGGTGTCGACGCCATCCGCCTGGTGATGGGCTTCGCCGGCCCGCCGGAGGACGACATCAACTGGGAGGATGTCTCGCCGTCCGCCTCGGCTCGGTTCCTGGCCCGTGCGTACCGCCTGGCGCTCGACGTCACGTCGTCGCGGGACGCCGTGTGGGCCGACGGTGACCGGGCGCTCCGTCAGGTCACCCACCGGTTCCTGGCCGACGCCCCCGGGATGATGGAGTCGTTCAAGTTCAACGTCGTGATCGCGCGGCTGATGGACCTGGTGAACGTCACCCGCAAGGCGATCGACAGCGGCCCCGGTGCCGGTGACCCCGCCGTCCGCGAAGCCGTCGAGACCATCGCGCTCGGGCTGGCCGTGTTCGCGCCGTACACCGGCGAGGAGATGTGGGAGAAGCTGGGCTACGAGGCCACCGTCGCCACGTACGGCTGGCGGAAGGCCGACCCGACGCTGCTCGTGCAGGAGATCCTGACGGCCGTCGTGCAGGTCAACGGCAAGGTGCGGGACTCGTTCGAGGTGTCGAAGTCGATCGAGGCGGACGAGCTCGAGCAGCTCGCACGGTCGTCGGCGAACGTGCAGCGGTACATCGGTGACCGCGAGATCGTGAAGGTGATCGTGCGGGCGCCGAAGCTCGTCAACATCGCGATCAAGGGGTAGCGGCCGCCGTCGCGAGCGGCGTCTGCTGGCGCCGTCGCCCACGACGTCTGCTGGCGCCGTCGCCCGCGACGTCCCTCCACAGCAGGGGCGGTCGCGGCGACCGTCCACGGGCGTGACCCTCGGAGCCCGGCGGACCGGCCGGGCTCCGTAGCGTTCCGGGCATGTCGTCGCCGTCGTCTCCCGGACCGTGGTGGTCCCGTCTCGCGTTGTCGCCGCGGGCTGCCGTGGTGCTGGCCGCTGCCGCGGTCGTGATCGCCGTCGTGGTGGTCCTGGCCGGCGCGCTGGCCGCGGGTGGCGGGGGCGCGGGCGGTGTGGTGGTCCGTGGTGCCCCGACCGCCGGGCCGGGTGGTGCGACGGGTACGCCGTCCCCGACTGCCGGTGCCGGCGCTCCGTCGACCCCGGGTGGCGGCGGCGGTCCCGACGCGGGGCGCGTGGTGGTGCACGTGCTCGGGGCGGTGCGACGCGGGGGCGTGGTCGAACTCCCGGCGGCGACCCGCGTGGGTGACGCGATCGAACGGGCCGGCGGAGCCACCGACGACGCCGACCTCGACCGGCTCAACCTGGCCCGGGTCCTGACGGACGGCGAGCGGCTGTACGTGCCGCGGGTGGGGCAGCAGGACGTGCCCGAGGCGCTCGGCCCGGTCACCGGGGGCGCCGCCGCCGGGTCTCCGGACGCGTCCGTGGTCGACGGCGGCGCTGCCGGTTCCGGGACTCCGGCCGTCGTCGACCTGAACACCGCCGACCAGGCCGCGCTCGAGAGCCTGCCCGGTATCGGCCCGGGGCTGGCCGGTCGGATCATCGCGTGGCGTGACGAGCACGGTCGGTTCGCCGCGGTCGAGGACCTGCTCGACGTCAGCGGGATCGGCGACGGGCGGCTCGCCGAGCTGCGCGACCGGGTTCGGGTCTGAGGGGGACCGCGGTGCAGCTCGCACCGAGTGCGGTCGACCTGCGGGTCGCGGTACCGGTGGCGGTCGCCTGGGTCGTGGCCGCGCTGCTCGTCGGGCAGCCCGGTGCGGCCGCGACGGCCGGGGGCGTCGCGGCCGTCCTGGTCGTCGTCAGCGGCGTCGTGCTCGGACGGCGGCGGTCCGGGGCAGTGGCGGTCGTGGCCGGCCTGGTGTTCGTGACGGCGGCCCTGTCCGCGCTGCTCGCGGTGTCCGTCACCGAGGGGGAGTCGCGTCGGGCACCCGAGCCGTTGCGCGCCCTCGTCGCCGGTCCGGAGGCCAGGAGCGTCGACGTCGAGGCCGTGCTGACCCGCGACCTCGCGCCGGGTGACCGGTCGGTCACCGCGAAGCTGGTGCGCGCGGGCGACCTCGACGATCTTCGTGTGCCGGTCCGCCTCGTCCCCGACGTGCACGGTGACCAATCTGGGGTCGTGCTGCCCGCCGGTGCCCGGGTGGCCGGGGCGGCGACACTGCAGCGGGACGGCCCCGGGTCCACGACGGCCTTCGTGGTGTTCCTGCGCGGGACGCCGTCGTCGGTGCCGCCCGACGGGCTGCTCGGCGCGACGGACGCCGCGCGGCAGGCCTTCGTGCAGGCCACCGCCGATCTGCCGCAGCCCGGCGCGGCACTGCTCCGCGGGCTCGTGATCGGCGACCGATCCGGACTCGACCCCGCGACCGAGGCGGCCATGGAGACCTCGGCGCTGACCCACTTGACGGCGGTGTCCGGATCGAACTGCGCCGTGGTGGTGGGCCTCGTCGTCGTGGTCGGGCGGGCGTGTGGCCTGCCTCGTGGCGTCCGGGCTGCGCTGGCCGTCGTGGTGCTGCTGGTGTTCGTCGTGCTCGTGCGGCCCGACCCCTCGATCGTGCGGGCGGCCGTGATGGCGATCGTGGTGCTCGTCGTGCACCTCGTCGGCCGTCCCGTGCGGGGCGTGCCGCTCATCGCCCTCGCCGCGGTCGGCATGCTCGTCGCCGACCCCTGGCTCGCGCGGTCGTTCGCGTTCGCCCTGTCCGTGCTCGCCACCAGCGGGATCGTGGTGCTCGGACCACCGCTCACCGAGCTGCTGGCGCGTCGCCTGTGGACGCCCGTGGCAGCGGCGCTGGCGATCCCGGTGGCCGCCCAGGTGGCGTGCTGGCCGGTCACGATCCCGCTGTCGGCGGCGCTCCCGACCTACGCGGTCCCGGCGAACCTGCTGGCGGAGCCGTTCGCACCGGTCGTCACGGTGATCGGGCTTGCCGCGTGCGCACTGGCTCCGGTGTGGCCGCCCGGCGCGCAGGTGCTCGCGGCCGTCGCGTGGGTCCCCGCTGCCGCCGTCGGGGCCGTCGCCCACGGGGCCGCCGCCCTGCCGTACGCCTCCGTACCCTGGCCGGCCGGCTCGTTCGGGGTCGCCGCCGCCGTGCTCGTGTGCGGCTGCGTCGCGACGGCCGTGCTGGTCCGGGGTCGTGCAGGATCCCGCCTGCTGCTCGCCGCGGCGACGGTGGCCGTGATCGGCGTGGCCGCGGTGACCGTCCCCGTGCTCGTGGTCCGGGGGACGGTCCCCGACGACTGGTCGGTCGCGGCGTGCGACGTCGGGCAGGGCGATGCCGTGCTGCTCCGCGACGACGACGCGGTCGGGCTCGTGGACACCGGTGACGACGAGGAACGGCTCCGTGCCTGCCTGGACCTGCTCGGGGTCACACGGGTCGACCTCCTCGTGCTGACGCACTTCGACCGCGACCACGTCGGAGCGGTGGGCGCGGTGTCCGGCATCGCCGAGACCGCCCTGGTCGGCACCGTCGGCCGCGCCGCCGACGCCCGGGTCGTCTCCGAGCTCCAGCGTGCCGGGGTGGACGTGCGGACGGCCGACGACCGCGCCTCCGGTGTCCTCGGGGCACTCGCCTGGCGCGTGGTGTGGCCACGTGCCGGCGACCCCGACTCCGGCAACGACGCGAGCATCGTGCTGGTCACGGGTCCGCCGGAGGGGGAGCGGTGCGACGCCTGTCTGACCGGGGTCTTCCTCGGTGACCTGGGGGAGTCGTCGCAGCGCGGTCTGCGCAGCGCCGGCGCACTGCCGACGGCACCGATCGACGTCGTCAAGGTGGCGCACCACGGCTCGGCCGACCAGGACGCGCAGCTCTACCGGGACCTCGCCGCGCGGGTCGGCCTCATCGGCGTCGGGGCGGACAACACCTACGGTCACCCGACGCGGTCGGCCCTCGGGGTGCTGGAGGCCGCCGGCACGGTGCCGCTCCGCACGGACGAGCGCGGCACCGTGGTGCTCGCCCGGTCCGGCGTCGACGAGGTGCGGGTGTGGACGGAACGCACGCCGTCGGCGGCCGCCCGTAGGATCGTCGGAGCACGACTCGACCCGGCACCGTCCGGGCCGGCACCACCGGAAGGACCCCATGGCCGCCAAGAAGCCCGCGCGCGCCGCCGCGAAGATCGACCAGGTCCCGTGGTCGGGCATCCGTCCGGCCCCGGTCGTCCTGGTGACCGGGCCGGAAGCGTTCCTGGCCGACCGCGCCCGCGGTGTGCTCAAGGACCTGCTGCAGGGTGAGGACCCGGCGCTCGAGGTGCACGACCTCGAGGCGGACCAGTACGCCCCCGGCCTGCTCGCCACGCTCGCCAGCCCCTCGCTGTTCGGGGAGCCCCGACTCGTGCAGGTCACGAACGTCGAGAAGTGCACCGACGCCTTCATCACCGAGACGATCTCGTACCTGCAGGCCCCCGCCGACGACGTCACGCTGGTGCTGCGGCACGGCGGCGGCATGCGCGGCAAGAAGCTCCTCGACACCATCCGCAGCGGGGTCGGCGGTGGCGTCGAGGTGCTGTGCGACGAACTCAAGCGCGAGACCGACCGCATCGACTTCGTGAACGCGGAGTTCCGGGCCGCCCGGCGCCGGATCGCGCCCTCGGCGGTGCGGACCCTCGTGGCAGCCTTCGCGGACGACCTGGCCGAGCTCGCAGCGGCGTGCCGGCAGCTCCTGGCGGACGAGGCCGAGGAGATCACCGACAAGGTCGTCGACAAGTACTACGGCGGACGCGTCGAGACGAACGCGTTCAAGGTGGCGGACATCGCGCTCGCGGGGCGGTCGGCGCCGGCGATCGTCGAGCTCCGGCACGCCCTCGCCACGGGTGAGGCACCGGTCCCGATCGTCGCGGCGTTCGCGAGCAAGATCCGCACGATGGCGAAGGTGAGCGCCTTCCGAGGCCCGAGCGGCCAGGCTGCCTCCGCGCTCGGCATGGCACCGTGGCAGGTACAGCGTGCCCAGCGTGACGTGGCGGGCTGGAGTGAGTCCGGCCTGGCGAACGCGATCATCAGCATCGCCGAGGCCGACACCGCGGTGAAGGGTGGCTCCCGCGACGCGCACTACGCGCTCGAGGTGATGGTCCGCACCATCGCCCGACGCGGCGAGCCCCGCTGAGGCGACCCACGCCTCCCGGCCGTGGCGACCCGGCCGCCTGTCCTGCTGGTCGTCGCATCGCTCGGCGGCATCTCGTGAGCAGGAATGGTCGGGTGCGACCTCGCGACCCGACCATTCCTGCTCACGAAGTGCCACACGCGCACGCACCCCGCGCACGCACCCCCGCACGCGCCCCACACACGACGAAGGCCCCGCACCAACGGTGCGGGGCCTTCGTGCAGACCGGAAGGGTCAGTGCGTCAGAGCGACGAGACCTTCTTCGCGATGGCCGACTTGCGGTTCGCGGCCTGGTTCTTGTGGATGACACCCTTGCTCACGGCCTTGTCGAGCTTCTTCGACGCGAGGGCCAGGGCGGCAACGGCCTTGTCCTTGTCACCGGCGGCGACAGCGTCGTTGGCGCGACGGATGTGCGTCTTGAGCTCCGACTTGTACGCCTTGTTGCGCTCGGTGGCCTTGAGGTTGGTCTTGATGCGCTTGATCTGCGACTTGATGTTCGCCATGAACTGCTCCTGCTCGTCTCGTACGGGTGGGCGCGACCGCAGGGTAGAGGGGCCCTTGGTCGCATCGCGTTCCACCCGTGGGCGGGGAACGCGGAAGCCAGCCACCAACACTACCAGGCCCGGGGGCCGCCACCAAAGCACGAAACGCCCGACCCCGGGGGCCGCCACCAAAGCACGAAACGCCCGACCCCGGGGGCCGCCACCAAAGCACGAAACGCCCGACCCCGGGGGCCGCCCCCAAAGCACGGAGCACCGCCGGATCCGCGAGAGCCCGCGGCCGGCCCCCGCGAAACTCCACCGCAACACGGAGCGGATACCGTGGCGGCATGCCCTCCCTCGCGTCTCGGATCGACACCGTCCCCGCCTCCGGCATCCGCAGGGTCTTCGAGCAAGCGGCACTGCTGCAGTCGAGCGGCACCGACGTGACGATGCTCGTGATCGGCGAGCCGGACGTCCCGGTGGCACCGCACATCGGCGAGGCCGCCCGACGGGCGTGGACCGAGGACCGCACCGGCTACACGCCGAACGGGGGCATTGCACCGCTCCGCGAGGCCGTGCGGGACAAGCTGCGCCGCGAGAACCGGATCGAGGCCGACCTCGAGCAGATCTGGATGACGATCGGGGCGACGCAGGCGCTGTTCCAGGCCATGACGCTGACCCTGAGCCCGGGCGACGAGGTGCTCGTGCCCGATCCCGGCTACACGACCTTCACGATGAACGCCCACATCATCGGGGCGACCCCGGTGCCGTACCGGCTCGAGCCGCAGCACGGGTTCGAGCCCGACCTGCAGGCGCTCGAGGCGAGCGTCACCGAGCGCACCCGGGTGCTCGTCGTGAACTCGCCGTCGAACCCGCTCGGGTCGGTCTTCGGCGAGGACACGCTCCGGGCGCTGCTGGCGTTCGCGAAGCGGCACGACCTGTGGGTCATCAGCGACGAGGTCTACGAGTACTTCACCTACGGCACCCGCCACGTCAGCCTGGCCGCCCTCGACGAGGACGACCGGGTCTTCTCCGCCTTCTCGCTGAGCAAGACGTACGCGATGACGGGCGTGCGGGTCGGCTACCTCGTGACGCCGAAGGGGCTCGGTCCCACCATGCGCACCACGCAGGAGGCGATGATCAGCTGCGTCGCCGAGCCCGACCAGTACGCGGCCCTCGCGGCCATCGTGGGGGACCACTCCGCGGTGCGGGACGCCCGGGAGCACTACCGGGCCAACCTCGACGTGGCGAAGGAGACGCTCGACGCCGCCGGCATCCACTACCTCGACCCGCGCGGGGCGTTCTACCTGTGGGTCGACGTGTCGCACGCGTCGGACGGGGACGTCGCCGCGTGGGCCCTGGCGTTCCTGCAGCGCGAGCACGTCGCCGTCGCACCGGGCAGCGCCTTCGGCCGCACCGGCGAGGGCTGGATCCGCGTGTGCCTCGCAGCCACCCCGGACGACCTCCGCCGTGGTCTCGGCGCCCTGCCGGCTCCGGCACACGCGACCCTCTGACGGACGGGAGGCATGGTGCCGGCCCGCCCCGTGCCTCCCGTCCGCCCTGCACGACGTCCACGGCGGCGCCCGGCCTCCACAGGTCGGCCGCGGGTGCGCGCGCCGGCGTGCAACCGTGGGAGACTGGTCCGACCGTCCGACCCACCTGAGGAACCGTGAGCCCACAAGCATCCGCTCCGCTCGAGCCCGCCGCGACCCCGGCCGACGCGATCCGCAACTTCTGCATCATCGCGCACATCGACCACGGCAAGTCGACGCTGGCCGACCGCATGCTGTCGATCACCGGCATCGTCGAGGACCGCGCGATGCGTGCGCAGTACCTCGACCGCATGGACATCGAGCGCGAGCGCGGCATCACGATCAAGTCGCAGGCCGTCCGCATGCCGTGGGAACTCGACGGCGAGACCTTCGCGCTCAACATGATCGACACCCCCGGGCACGTCGACTTCTCGTACGAGGTGTCCCGGTCGCTCGCGGCGTGCGAGGGCGCGATCCTGCTCGTCGACGCGGCCCAGGGCATCGAGGCCCAGACGCTCGCGAACCTGTACCTGGCGCTCGAGAACGACCTCGAGATCATCCCGGTCCTCAACAAGATCGACCTGCCCGCGGCCGACCCGGACAAGTACGCCGCCGAGCTCGCGCAGCTCATCGGCGGCAAGCCGGAGGACGTCCTGCGCGTCTCCGGCAAGACCGGGGTCGGTGTGCCCGAGCTCCTCGACCTGGTCGTCCGTCGCGTCCCCGCGCCGGTCGGCAACGTCGACGCCGCGCCCCGCGCGATGATCTTCGACTCGGTCTACGACAGCTACCGCGGCGTCGTGACCTACGTGCGCATGATCGACGGATCGATCCAGCCGCGCGAGAAGGTCCAGATGATGTCGACGAAGTCGACGCACGAGATCCTGGAGATCGGGGTGTCGAGCCCCGAGCCGAAGCCCACGAAGGGGCTCTCCGTCGGCGAGGTCGGGTACCTGATCACCGGCGTCAAGGACGTGCGGCAGTCGAAGGTCGGCGACACCGTCACCACCGCGCAGAAGCCCGCGACCGAGCCGCTGCCCGGCTACACGGACCCGAAGCCGATGGTGTTCTCGGGCCTGTACCCGATCGACGGGTCGGACTACCCGGACCTCCGCGACGCGCTCGACAAGCTCAAGCTCTCCGACGCCGCACTGGTCTACGAGCCCGAGACCTCCGTGGCGCTCGGCTTCGGCTTCCGCTGCGGGTTCCTCGGGCTGCTCCACCTGGAGATCATCACCGAGCGACTCAGCCGGGAGTTCGGCCTCGACCTCATCACCACCGCGCCGAGCGTGGTCTACGAGGTCACCAACGAGGACAACTCGGTCACCGAGGTCACGAACCCGTCCGAGTTCCCCGGCGGCCGGATCGTCGAGGTCCGCGAGCCGATGGTGCGCGCCGCGATCCTGGCGCCGAAGGACTACGTCGGCGCGATCATGGAGCTGTGCCAGTCACGGCGGGGCTCGCTGCTCGGCATGGAGTACCTCGGCGAGGACCGCGTCGAGATCCGCTACGAGATGCCCCTCGGCGAGATCGTGTTCGACTTCTTCGACCAGCTGAAGAGCAAGACGCAGGGCTACGCGTCGCTCGACTACGAGCCCATCGGCGACCAGGCGGCCGACCTGGTGAAGGTCGACATCCTGCTGCAGGGCGACCAGGTCGACGCGTTCAGCGCCATCGTGCACCGCGACAAGGCGTACGCCTACGGCACGCTCATGACCGAGCGGCTGCGCAAGCTCATCCCGCGCCAGCAGTTCGAGGTGCCGATCCAGGCCGCGATCGGTGCCCGCATCATCGCCCGCGAGAGCATCCGCGCCATGCGCAAGGACGTCCTGGCCAAGTGCTACGGCGGTGACATCACCCGCAAGCGCAAGCTCCTCGAGAAGCAGAAGGAGGGCAAGAAGCGCATGAAGACCATCGGTCGGGTCGAGGTGCCGCAGGAAGCCTTCATCGCGGCGCTCTCGGGCGACGTCGAGGAGAAGAAGAAGTAGCGCCGGACGCTCAGCGCGTTCCGCGCTGAGCGACAGCTCACGCACTGAGACCGCCGAAACCTGTCGGTGAGCGCGAAAGCTCGGCGCCGGTTCAGCCGGTGCGGCGGGCCCGGGTCCGCAGGGCGGCCAGGCAGAGGGCCGGGAGGCTCGCCACGGCCAGTCCCGCCAGTGCGGTCCGCAGGATGGCCCAGCGCGCAGCCGCGTCGAAGTCGGTCTGCTCGCCGGAGGCGATCCCGGCGACGACGGCGCCCACCACCATCGCGAGGGTCACGACACCGATGACCGACGGCAACCGTGGTCCCGCGCGCCGGGACACCGCCGAGACGAGGGCGGCTCCGAACAGCAGGACCCCGGCTCCGGCGGCACTCGCCCCGACGGCCGCGATGACGTTCGCCGTGTCGAACCCGTCCCACGTGCCCGGCGCACCGGTGGCGTACCGCGCGGGGGACGCCGCCGCCGCGGTGGTGGCGTCGACCAGCGCGCGGGCGGACGCCGCCACGCCGAAGGCGACGAGGGTGAGCACGGCGAAGGCGACGGTCCGGCGGTCGACGGACCGCGGGCGGGTGGGGGTGGAGCGGGGCACCCGCTGACGATAGCCGCGGGCCGGACGCTTGTCGGGCCTCCAGTCCGGGGCACACGCGATCCGGACGACCCTGCCGGAGCCGTCCCGCGGTTCGGCCCGGGGCGGTCGGCCCAAGTAGCATGGCGGCATGAGCATCCGCGGCAGCTACCGGACCGCCCTGACGTACGGAGCCGTGGGTGCGACCCAGGCGCCGGACCTCATGACGTACCCGCCGGAGGGGTTCACCCCGTCGGAGTCGCGCTCCCGCATCGGCCACGGCGACCAGCGCTTCGAGACCGCGGTCACGCAGACCCTCACCTGGCAGATCCAGGAGCGCAGCGGCATGCGCGTGCACGTCGAGGAACAGCCCGATGACGACGAGGTCCGCTACAACCCGGTGACCTTCGACGACGCCGGTGTGCCGATCGCGCCGGCCTCGATCGGGACGCCCCGGGTCGAGAAGTTCGCGCCGGACGGCACCCCGCTCGTCACGGCGGGCACGAGCGCGACGCTGACGATGCACGCGTTCGGGC
Source organism: Curtobacterium oceanosedimentum (assembly GCF_020297365.1). Taxonomy (GTDB): domain Bacteria; phylum Actinomycetota; class Actinomycetes; order Actinomycetales; family Microbacteriaceae; genus Curtobacterium. Next base: position 17,601 of record NZ_JAIXIG010000015.1, on the reverse strand, counting down.
AGACCGTGCAGGCGCCGGTGCGCGTGGTGTCCATCATCGACGAGCACGACCGCAAGGGGTTCGCCTACGGCACGCTCGAGGGGCACCCGCTCTCCGGCGAGGAGTCGTTCGTCGTCGAGCGCACGCCGGACGGGTCGGTGTGGCTGCAGATCCGGCAGTTCTCGCAGCCGGCGAGCCGGAAGTGGCGGTTCGTGGCGCCCCTGGTGCGACGGCAGCAGAAGGTGATGGCGGAGCGGTACCTGGCGGCGTTGCGGGGCGACTAGGCGTCGCGGCGGCCGGTGTCGCTGCTGGTGCTCGTGCCCGTGTGGCGGTCGCGCGCGCTCGCCGGTCAGCGGAGCGGCGGGAGTGCGGCGATCGCGTCCTCGATGAGAGTGGCGTCCTGTCGGCAGTCGCGGGCGATCGTCACCGCGTTCGTGTGCCGGAGCGCCTCGACGTCGTAGACGCCGGTCGCGACGGCCAGGAACGGGATGCCCGCGGCGTCGGCGGCCTCGCCGTCGCGCGGGGTGTCGCCGACGATGACCGCCCGGGTCCCGGCGAGCTCCGCGGCTGCCCGCCGCGTCACGCCCGCGCGGTCCACCTCGGTGTCGCCGAAGTACGAGTGCTCCCAGTCGAACAGGTCGGGGTCGAAGCCCGCCCCGGTGAGCTTCACCCGGGCGCGGTACGCCGAGTTGCCGGTGAGCAGGCCGTTGCGCCACCCGAGATCGGCGAAGCGCGACAGGAGCGCCTTCGCACCGGGGACCGGACTGCGGTGGTCACCCGAGGCGTGCCGCTCGGCGGTCAGGTCGTGCAGGTGGCGACCGACCGAGGGGATCAGGTCGTCCTCGAGCTCGTGGGCCCGCACGTGCTCGGCGATCAGCCCGGCGTCGGTCCGCCCGTGCTGGTGCCCGACGCGGAGCGTCAGGTCGCGGCCCACCGCACGCTCCAACGCGAGGTGGTACAGGTTGCCCGGGGACGACGCGTTCATCACGAGGGTGCCGTCGATGTCCCACAGGACCGTGGTGGGGACGGGGTGGTGCTCCATGGCTCCATCATGACGGACAATGGAGTCCATGCCGAGTGCTCTCCCGATCGCCGATCCAGCGCCCGCGGACGGGCTCATCGTCCCGCGTCCTGGCGGCGCTCCCGGAGGGGCACCTGCGGTGGGCGACGTGCCGTTCGGCGTGTACGTGCACGTGCCGTTCTGCCGGGTCCGCTGCGGGTACTGCGACTTCAACACGTACACGGCGTCGGAACTGCGCGGGGTCCGGCGCGACGACTACGCCGGCCACGCCGTCCGCGAGATCGAGTGGGCCGCGACCGTGCTCGACCGCTCCGGGGTACCGCGGCGACCGGTGTCGACGGTGTTCTTCGGCGGCGGGACGCCCACCATGCTGCCGGCGTCGGACCTGGCGATGATCCTCCGGGCGATCGACGACACCTGGGGCATCCTGCCGGGAGCCGAGGTCACGACCGAGGCGAACCCCGACTCGGTCGACGCCGCGGCACTCGAGACGCTGCGCGCCGGCGGGTTCAACCGGATCAGCTACGGCATGCAGTCGGCGGTGCCGCACGTGCTCGCGACGCTCGACCGCACCCACGACCCGCTCCGGGTGCCCGTCGTCGTCGACCTGGCGAAGCAGCAGGGGCTCGACGTGTCGCTCGACCTCATCTACTCGACGCCGGGGGAGTCGCTCCACGACTGGCGCACCTCGCTCGACGCCGCGATCGCCTGCGAGCCCGACCACGTGTCGGCGTACTCGCTCATCGTCGAGGACGGCACCGCGATGGGCCGGATGGTCGCCCGCGGTGAACTGCCCGCTCCCGACGACGACCTTGCGGCCGACATGTACGAGCTCGCCGACCAGGTGCTCGGGGACGCCGGGTACTCCTGGTACGAGGTGTCGAACTGGGCGCGCGGCGACGCGCACGCGAGTCGCCACAACCTGTCGTACTGGAGGGGCCACGACTGGTGGGGCGTCGGCCCCGGTGCGCACTCCGCCGTCGCCGGCACGCGCTGGTGGAACGTGAAGCACCCGGCCGCGTACGCGAACCGGGTGCTGTCGGGGGAGTCGCCGGCCGCCGGCCGCGAGACCATCGACGACGAGACCCGCTACGTCGAGCGCCTGCTGCTCGCGGCCCGCGTCCGCGGGGAACTCGCCACGAGCGAGATCCGCCAGGAGGCCCGTGGTCGGGTCGCCGGGCTCATCGCGCGTGGGCTGGTGGACGGCTCGGCCGCGGTGCGGGGACGGATCGACCTGACACTGCAGGGTCGCCTGCTCGCCGACGCCGTGGTGCGGGAGCTGCTCGACTGAGCAGCGCGCCGACTACTGCTTGATGAACTCGATCGACAGGGGGTAGCGGTAGAACTGGCCCTGGTTCGCGGCGATCGCGGCCATGATGCCGAAGACGAGCGTCAGGACCGCGATCAGCGGGATCAACAGCGCGCCGATCAGGACGACCGTGAGGAGTCCCGAGACGACGTAGGCGATGCCCATCGTGATGTGGAAGTTCAGTGCGACCCGGGTGTGCTCGCGGATGAAGTTGCCGCGGTCCCGCAGGACCAGGTACGCCACCAGGGGCGCGACGAAGTTGAAGAAGATGCCGCCGATGTGGGTCAGCGTGGCCCAGAGGCGCTGGTCCTCCGGTCGCATCTGCTGCGGCGGGGTGTACCCGCCCGGGTACTGGGGGCCGTTCGGGTTCTGCGGGCCACCGGGCTGCTGTCCGTAGGTCATGCCCGAAGCGTATCGGGGGAGCAGCCGTGCGGGCGTAGGATCAGCAGTCGACACGTCCGAGTGCCAGTCCGACCGGGAAGGAGACGCTCGTGGTCAGTGAACGCAGCCTCGAGGTCCTGAAGGCGATCGTGCGCGACTACGTGGCGTCGCGCGAACCGGTCGGGTCGAAGACCATCGTCGAGCGGCACGCCTTCGGGGTCAGCGCCGCGACGATCCGCAACGACATGGCCCTGCTCGAGGACGAGCAGCTCATCGCCGCCCCGCACACGTCGTCCGGCCGGGTCCCCACCGACAAGGGGTACCGCGTCTTCGTCGACCACCTCGCGGGTGCCCGTCCGCTCTCCAGCGCGCAGCGGCACGCGATCGAGACGTTCCTCGGCGCCCCGAACGACCTCGACGAGGTGCTCGGGCGCACCGTCCGGCTGCTCAGCCAGCTCACGAACCAGGTCGCCCTGGTGCAGTACCCCTCGATGGTGCGCGCCCGGGTGCAGCACGTCGAACTCGTCCGGCTCGGCGACGCGCGCCTGATGGTGGTGCTCATCACCGACACCGCCCGGGTCGAGCAGCGCGTGGTCGAGACCGACGTGCCGCTCGACGAGCCCTCGCTGTCCGAGCTCCGGTCCGTCGTGAACGGCGCGACCGTGGGCCTCCTGCTCCAGGACGTCCCGACCGCACTCCGGGCGGTGCCGCAGCAGCTCCGTCCCGACGCCCAGACCCTGGGCGGAGTCGTCGTCGCGACGCTCATCGAGCAGGTCGCGGCGAACCGGCAGGACCGCCTGCTCATGGCCGGGGCCGCGAACCTGGCGAAGAGCGAGCAGGACTTCTCCGGCGGCCTCTTCCCGGTGCTCGAGGCGATCGAGGAACAAGTCACCCTGCTCCGGTTGTTCGGGGAGATGCAGGTGGACGACATCGCGGTGGCGGCCCGGATCGGTGCGGAGAACGCCGAGTACGGGCTCGACGCCACGAGCATCGTCGCCGGCGGATACCTGGCCGGTGGCGAGGTGGCCCGCCTGGGCGTCCTCGGACCGACCCGGATGGACTACGGGACGAACATGGCGGCCGTCCGCGCCGTCGCACGGTACCTGTCCAAGCTCCTGGGCGAACATTGACCGACCGACCGAACCCAACCGACTGAGGGATACGTGGCAGACCACTACGACGTCCTCGGCGTCCAGCGAGACGCCTCCGATGCCGACATCAAGAAGGCCTACCGCCGGCTGGCGCGCGAGCTCCACCCGGACGTGAACCCGGCCCCCGACGCCGCCGAGCGCTTCAAGGACGTGACGCACGCCTACGACGTGCTCAGCGACCCCGAGCAGCGCCGTCGGTACGACGCAGGCCCGCAGGCCGACAGCCCGTTCGGCGGTGGCGCGGCCGGCTTCAGCGACATCTTCGACGCCTTCTTCGGCGGCGGCGGTGGTGGCGGTGGACGCGGGTCCGGCCCGCGCAGCCGTGCCGAGCGCGGCCAGGACGCCCTGCTCCGCATCGAGGTCGACCTCGACGAGGTCGTCTTCGGCACCCACAAGGACGTCGAGGTCGACACGGCTGTGCTGTGCGAGACGTGCCACGGCTCGTGCTGTGCCCCCGGCACCAGCCCGCGCACGTGCGACATCTGCGGCGGGTCCGGACACATCCAGCGCCAGGTCCGCTCGCTCCTCGGCAACGTCGTGACGAGCGCGCCGTGCGGCACCTGCCGCGGGTACGGCACCGTGATCCCGAGCCCCTGCCCGACCTGCCAGGGCCAGGGCCGCGTCCGCGCCCGACGCACGGTCCCGGTGGACGTCCCCGCCGGTGTCGACTCGGGTCTGCGCCTGCAGATGCCCGGTCAGGGCGAGGTCGGCCCGGCCGGTGGTCCCTCGGGTGACCTCTACCTGGAGATCCGCGTCCGCCACGACGACGTCTTCAGCCGTGACGGCGACGACCTGCTCGCCACGCTCGAGGTCGGCATGACCGACGCCGTGCTGGGCACGACCACGACCATCGACGGGCTGGACGGCCCGGTCGAGCTCGAGATCCGTCCCGGCGTGCAGAGCGCCGACGTGCTGGTCATCAAGGACCGCGGCATCACGAAGCTGCGCGGGAACGGCCGCGGTGACCTGCGGGTCGGCGTGCAGGTCGTGACCCCGACCAAGCTGTCGCACAAGGAACGACAGCTGGTCGAGCAGCTCGCGAAGTCGCACAAGACGACGGCGCCCCAGCTCGCCCGGTTCCAGCAGGGCATGTTCGGCAAGCTGCGCGACCGGTTCTTCAACCACTGATGGCCTCGCTCTACCTGGTCGACTCGCTCGACGGCGTGGCCGTCGGCGGCACCGTGCCGCTCGACGGCCCCGAGGGTCGGCATGCCGTGACGGTGTCGCGGGTGCGCGTCGGCGAACCGCTGCGCATCTCCGACGGCCGCGGCACGGTCGTCGCCGGCTCGGTCGCCGAGGTGGGGCGGGACACCCTGACGCTCGCCGTCGAGACGGTGTCGGTCGACCCGGCTCCGTCCCCGTCGCTGACGCTCGTCCAGGCGCTGGCGAAGGGCGGACGCGACGAGATGGCCGTCCAGGCGGCCACCGAGGTCGGCGTCGACCGGGTGGTCCCGTGGGCCGCCGCACGCAGCGTCTCCCGGTGGGACGGCGCGAAGGTCGAGAAGGGCCGTGCGCGGTGGGCGGCGATCGTGCACGAGGCGGCGAAGCAGGCCATCCGTTCCCGGGTGCCGTCCGTCGGAGCGCTCGTCACCACCGGGCAGCTCGTCCCCGCCCTCGGCGAGGGCACCACGGTCCTCGTGCTCGACCCCACCGCGACCGTGCGGCTCGCGAGCTGGGAACCTCCGGCGGACGTCGAGGACATCGCCCTCGTGGTCGGACCGGAGGGCGGCATCGACGCCGCCGAGCTCGACCGGCTCGGCGCGGCCGGTGCCGTCCGGGTGCGGCTCGGCGACAGCGTCCTGCGCACCTCGACGGCGGGTCCGGCGGCGCTCGCTGTCCTGCAGGCGCGACTGGGCCGCTGGTGAGCGGGACCGGCGTCACGGGTGCGTCCTACGATGGGGGCATGAGCACCAGCGAGCCCAGCGTCTTCTCGAAGATCATCGCGCGCGAGATCCCGGCCACCGTCGTCGCCGAGGACGACCGTGTGATCGCGATCGAGGACATCGCGCCGAAGGCACCCGTCCACGTGCTCGTCGTCCCCAAGACCGACCAGTACGCGAACGTCTCCGAGCTGGCGGCGGGGGACCCCGAGCTCCTCGCCCACGTGGTCGCCACCGCGCAGCGCATCGCCGACGAGCGTGCGGGCGGCCAGTTCCGACTCGTCTTCAACACCGGCGAAGCCGCCGGTCAGACCGTGTTCCACGTGCACGCGCACGTACTCGCAGGCGAACTGCAGGAAGGCACCCTTGCCGGATAACGAACCAGTACACCCCGCCGCCGCCGACGAACAGCCCGTCTCCGTCTCCCTCCAGGTGGACGGCATCGCCATGGTGCAGCTGCTCGGTCCCCAGGACCGGCTGCTGAAGACCGTGGAGCGGCAGTACCCGGGCGTCCGGGTCGTCGTCCGCGGCAACGAGGTCACCCTGACCGGACCGGACCGCGACGTCACCCGTGCGAAGGCGCTCGTCGACGAGCTCGTCGGCATGGTCCGCCGCGGGCAGGAGATCGGCCCGGCCGACATCCCCATGTCCGCCAGGATCCTCGACGACGACCGCAAGCCGTCCGACACGTTCGGCACCCCGATCGTGTCGAGCCGCGGCAAGTCCGTCCGCCCGAAGACCGACGGGCAGCGCGCCTACGTCGACGCGATCGACGAGCACACCATCACGTTCGGCATCGGTCCGGCCGGCACCGGCAAGACCTACCTGGCGATGGCCAAGGCGGTCCAGGCGCTGCAGCGGCGCGAGGTGAACCGGATCATCCTGACCCGGCCCGCGGTCGAGGCGGGCGAACGGCTCGGCTTCCTGCCGGGCACGCTGACCGACAAGATCGACCCGTACCTGCGCCCCCTGTACGACGCCCTGAACGAGATGATGGACCCCGAGCTGGTGCCGAAGCTCCTCGCAGCCGGCACCGTCGAGGTCGCTCCGCTGGCGTACATGCGCGGTCGCACCCTGAACGACTCGTTCGTCGTGCTCGACGAGGCGCAGAACACCACGCCCGAGCAGATGAAGATGTTCCTGACGCGTCTCGGGTTCGGCTCGAAGATGGTGATCACCGGCGACATCACCCAGGTCGACCTGCCCGGCAACGTGTCGGGTCTGCGGCTGGTGACCCGCATCCTCGACGAGGTCGAGGACATCCACTTCGCCCGCCTCGGCAGCGAGGACGTCGTGCGGCACACGCTGGTCGGCCGCATCGTCGACGCCTACACCGTGTACGACGAGGAGCGCCTGGCGGAACAGGCCGGGCAGCGACCCGGCGGCCGGGGGACCGCTCCGGTCGGCAACCCGGACGGTGCCAACCGCGCCGAGCGCCGCGGACGCCCGCCGCAGGACCGCCAGCGGTCCCCGTACCCCCAGAGTGACGCCCGAGGAGGCAACCGGTGAGCATCGAGCTCAACAACGAGTCCGGCGTCGAGGTGGACGAGGCCGCGATCCAGCGCCTCGCTGCGTTCGCGCTCGACGCGATGCACGTGCACGCCGACGCGGAACTCGCGATCGTCCTGGTGGACGAGGGCGCGATGGAGCAGCTGCACGTGCGGTGGATGGACGAGCCCGGTCCGACCGACGTGCTGAGCTTCCCGATGGACGAGCTCCGGCCCGGCACCGAGGACGACCCGACCCCCGCCGGCCTGCTGGGCGACATCGTGCTCTGCCCGCAGGTGGCCGTGGAGCAGGCGAAGACCGCCGGGCACTCGAGCACCGACGAGATGCTGCTGCTCACCTGCCACGGGATCCTGCACCTGCTCGGGTTCGACCACGCCGAACCCGACGAGAAGGCCGAGATGTTCGGGCTGCAGGGCGAGATCCTGACCGCCTTCGCGGCGCAGCACCGAGGGCGGTAGCGCATGGTCGTCGTCGCCGGACTCCTCGCGGTGGCACTGGTGCTCGTCGTGCTCGGCGGGCTGCTCGCCGCAAGCGACGCCGCGCTGTCCGTCGTGTCCCGGGCCGACCTCGAGGAGATCGCACGGGGCAACAAGCGCCGGCGCGCCATCGAGGCGATCGCCGACGACGTCGGTGCACACGTCAACGCCCTGAACTTCTTCCGGGTGCTGGCGGAGACGGCAGCCGCCGTGCTCGTCACGATCGCCCTCGTCCGCGCCTTCGACAGCTGGTGGCTCGCGCTCGTCCTGTCCGCGGCGATCATGACCGCGGTGTCCTTCGTGCTCGTCGGGTCCAGCCCGCGCAGCGTCGGCCGGGCACACGCGGAACGGCTGCTCGGCGCGACGGGCGGGCTCGTCCGCGCCGTCCGGATCGTGCTCGGACCGCTCGCCGGCCTGCTCGTCCGCATCGGCGACCGGGTGACACCCGGCCGTGGGCGGAGCGCGTCCACCGTCTCCAGTGAGGAGCAGTTGCTCTCCCTGGTCGACGAGGCCACCGAGAGCAACGTGCTCGAGGACGAGGACCGCGACCTCATCCACTCGGTGTTCGAGTTCAGCGACACGCTCGTGCGTGAGGTCATGGTGCCCCGCACGGACATGCTGACCGTCGACGGCACCGACACGCTCGCCGCCGGCATGGAGCGCTTCCTCGCCGCCGGGGTGTCGCGGATGCCGGTGACCGGCAAGGACAGCGACGACGTCCTCGGCGTCCTGTACCTCCGCGACGTCGCCCGTGCGCTCTACGAGCGACCGGGCGCCGGTGCCGAACCGGTCACCGCGCTGCTGCGCCCGGCCGAGTTCGTGCCGGAGTCGAAGGCCGCCGACGACACCCTCCGGCACATGCAGGTCGCCAAGAACCACCTGGTCCTGGTGGTCGACGAGTACGGCGGCGTCGCCGGGCTCGTGACGATGGAGGACCTCATCGAGGAGCTCGTCGGGGACATCTCCGACGAGTACGACCGCGCGGTGGTCGACCGGGTCGAGGTCGAGACCGGGGTGTGGCGCATCTCCGCCCGACTGCCGATCGACGAACTCGGCGACCTGTTCGGCATCGAGCTCGACGACGACGACGTCGACACCGCGGGCGGCCTGCTCACCAAGGAACTCGGGCACCTCGCCGTCTCCGGCGACACCGTGACCGTGTCCGGCGTGGTGCTCACCGCCGACCGTGTCGAGGGCAAACGCCGCCACCTCATCACCGTGCTCGCCGAGCGCACCCACGCGCTCGCGGACGTCGAGGACGCCTTCGACGACGCCGACCACTCCACGACGGGAACCCAGCACGCATGACCGACGCCGACACCGCCCAGGTGACCCCCGCCGAGCCCTACCGCGCGGGCTTCGTCTCGTTCGTCGGGCGCCCGAACGTGGGCAAGTCCACGCTGACGAACGCGCTCGTCGGCGAGAAGGTCGCGATCACTTCGTCGAAGCCGCAGACCACCCGCCGCGCCATCCGCGGGATCGTGCACCGGCCCGACGGCCAGGTCATCATCGTCGACACCCCCGGCGTCCACCGGCCCCGCACGCTGCTCGGCGAGCGGCTCAACGACCTGGTGCAGTCCACGCTCGGCGACGTCGACGTGATCGGCTTCTGCGTCCCGGCGAACGAGCCGGTCGGTCCGGGCGACCGCTTCATCAACGACACGCTCGACCAGTACCCGCGGGCGAAGAAGATCGCCATCGTCACGAAGATCGACCGGACGTCGAAGGACGGCGTCGGCGAGCAGCTGCTGGCCGTGTCGAAGCTGCGCGACTGGGACGCCGTGGTGCCGACGTCCGGCACGAAGGGCATGCAGCTCGAGGACCTCCTCGGTGTCATCACCTCCCTGCTGCCCGAGTCGCCGCAGCTCTACGACTCGAGCGCCGTGACCGAGGAGACCGACGAGGAGCGCATCGGCGAGCTCATCCGCGAGGCCGCGCTCGAGGGCGTCCGCGACGAGCTGCCGCACTCGCTCGCCGTCGTCATCGAGGACGTCGTCGAACCCGACGAGGACGACGACCCGGACGGCCCGCTGCGCATCTTCGCGAACCTGTTCGTCGAGCGCGACAGCCAGAAGGCGATCGTGATCGGCCGCAAGGGGGAGCGCCTGAAGGACGTCGGCTCGCGGGCACGGACCGAGATCGAGTCGCTGCTCGGCGGTCGGCACGTCTACCTCAACATCCGCGTGAAGGTCGCCAAGGAGTGGCAACGTGACCCGAAGCAGCTCGGACGCCTCGGCTTCTGACGACCCGGCGTCGGGCGCGACGAGGGTCATCCGGGCGGCGGACGCGACGACCGACCACGCCCCGTACCGTGGACGGGTGTTCCGACCCATGATGCGCGCGCAGGTGCTCACCGACCTCGTGATCGCCGTGCTGCTCGGCGGACTCGTGCTGGTCGCCGGCGCCCGGGGGCTCGACAGCCCGCTCGCGATCGTCACCGTGGTCGGGATGACCGCCGCGCTGGCCCTCCGTCGACTGTCGCCGGCGCTCGCCCTGACGGTGGCGTGGACGTTCGCGGTGTTCCAGATGGCCACCGGGCAGGAGCCCGACCTGTCGAACGCCTTCATCGCCGGCGTCATGTTCACCACGAGCGCGTACGGCAGCCGACGCGTGCGGCTGGCCGGGCTCGTCTCCGCGATCGTCGGCTCGGTCACGGCGGCGCTGTACATCGGGATCGACGACTACCGGAACCGGCTGACCTTCGAGACCGCGTCGACCCCCGCGCAAGAGGCCGTGCAGGTCACCGTGTCGTACTTCGCGGTCGTCCTGATGCTGCTGCTCCTGCCGTGGCTCGCCGGCCTCGTGGTCCGCACCCGACGGGCGGCGAGCATGAGCCGCGAGGCCCAGCTGCTGGCCGAGCGCGACGCCGCGCGGGCCGACCGCGCCGTCGCGGTCGAGCAGGAGCGCGTGCGCATCGCCCGGGACATGCACGACATCGTCGCGCACTCGCTCGCGGTGGTCATCGCGCAGTCCGACGGCGCACGGTACGCGCTCAAGGCCGACCCGGCGGTCGCCGACCAGGCCCTCAGCACGATCTCCGCGACGGCGCGACGCGCCCTGGGCGACGTGCGCGAGCTGCTCGGTGCGCTCCGGCACGAGCAGGGGACCGTGCCGACGCCCGAGATCGACGACATCGACCGCCTGATCGCCGACATGCGGCAGCTCGGCCTCGACGTCCACGTGGAGCGCGAGGGCGACCCCTCCGGCCTGCCGACGACGACGCAGCTCGCCGTGTACCGGATCGTGCAGGAGAGCCTGACGAACGCGTACAAGCACGGCGAACCGGGCAGCCCGGTCCGCGCCGCCCTGACCTACCGTCCGGACACCGTCGAGATCGCCGTCGTGAACCGCCGTGCCGACGACGGGTCATCCGGGCCGGGCACGGGCCACGGGCTCGTCGGCATGCGGGAGCGTGCCGTCATGACCGGCGGCACGATGACGGCCGGAGCGCGCGGCGACGACTTCGAGGTCGCCGTGCGCATGCCCGCCGTCCCGGCCAGCGGCCAGGTGCCCCGTGGCCGAATCACCCAGACCGAGCAGGAGCGAACCGCCCGATGACCACGACCCCGCCGTCCGACCAGCCGATCCGCGTCGCCCTCGTCGACGACCAGGCGCTCTTCCGCACCGGCATCCGGATGCTCATCGACTCGCAGCCCGACCTGCAGTTCGTCGGCGAGGCCGGGGACGGCGCCGAGGGCGTCGAACTCGTCCGTCGGACGCGACCGGACGTCGTGCTGATGGACGTCCGCATGCCCGTCATGGACGGCATCACCGCCACCGGCCGCATCGTCGAGCAGTCCGGTGCGGACGGCGCGAAGGTCCTCGTCCTGACGACGTTCGACTTCGACGAGGCGGCTGCGAAGGCGATCCGTGCCGGTGCGAGCGGCTTCGTGCTGAAGGACGCCGACCCCGAGTTCCTGCTCGCGGCGGTCCGGACGGTGCACGCCGGCACCGCGGTGTTCGCAGCATCGGCCACGCGGGAGCTCCTGCGGCGCTACGACGACTCGGTCGGCCGTGCCGCCGCGGTGCCGCCGGCCTTCGCGGACCTCACACCCCGCGAGCGGGAGATCTTCGACCTGGCGGCCCGCGGGTTCAGCAACAGCGAGATCGCGCAGCACGAGTACGTCAGCGAGGCGACGGTGAAGACGCACATCTCGCGGGTGCTCACGAAGCTCGAGCTCCGGGACCGTGTGCGGCTCGTCGTGTTCGCGCACGAGCACGGACTGGTCACGAAGGGCGACTGACCCGGCGCGCCCGACGGTTCCGGGTGCGCGGTTCGGCGTCATCCGGAGGGATGACCCCTCCACACGGAACCGAGCCGACCGGACGATCCACAGGAGCCGCGGGATCGACGCGGGGCGGGCCTCCTGGCCGTCATCGTGGATGCATGACCAGCAGCCACGCTCCGATCATCCGCCTCGACCACGTCTCCAAGCACTACGGCGACGCCGCCCGTCGTGTGACGGCGCTCGACGACGTCAGCGTCGACATCGGCGCGGGGGAGTTCACCGCGGTGATGGGGCCCTCGGGGTCCGGCAAGTCGACGCTCATGCACGTCGCCGCGGGACTCGACGCCGTGTCGTCCGGACGCATCCACATCGACGGTGTCGACATCACGAGCCTCGGCGACAAGGACCTCACCGAGCTCCGCCGCCGGCGACTCGGGTTCGTCTTCCAGTCGTTCAACCTCGTGCCGACCCTGGACGTCAGCGAGAACATTCGGCTGCCGTTCCTGCTCGGCGGCCACAAGCCGTCGCGGGACGAGACGGCGTGGATCGACCGGCTGGTCGACATGCTCGGGCTCGGGAACCGCCTGACGCACCGGCCGCACCAGCTGTCCGGGGGCCAGCAGCAGCGCGTCGCCATCGCCCGCGCGCTCGCTTCGCGGCCGGCCGTGGTCGTCGCCGACGAGCCCACCGGGGCGCTCGACTCCCGCACCGGGCGCGACGTGCTCGCGATCCTGCGTGGTGCGGTCCAGGAGTGGGGCCAGAGCGTCGTCATGGTGACGCACGACCCGGTGGCGGCCGCGAACGCCGACCGCATCCTGTTCCTCGCCGACGGCCGGATCGTCGCCGACCGCCCCGCGATGGACGCCGGCGCCATCTCCACCACGATGCTCGGGATGGAGGCCGCGGCGTGAACGGCATCCGTTCGTTCGCCCCCACCGTCCTCGTCGCCGCGCTCGGCACCACGTTCGGCTCCGCACTCGTCATCGCGCCCGGCATCGTGGCCGAGGCGCTCGGCGCGACCGGGTTCGCCGATCTCGGGCCCGTCAAGGCGATCCTGTCCGTGATCGGGTGGCTGTTCCTCGGCATCGCGCTGTACGTCGGTGCGATCGTCACCGCGAACACCTGCGCGACCCTCATCGCCGGGCAGACGCGGATCATCGCGCTGCAGCGGCTGGTCGGTGCCACCGGGGCGGCCCTGCGCGCCCGGATCACCCGGACCGGCCTGGCGGTCGGTGTGCTCGGCGGCCTCATCGGCGCCGTCGTCGGCACGGGGCTCTCGGCGCTCTTCGTCCTGGTCCTCCGCGGCAACGGATTCCTGCCCGACACCGACTACACCCTGGTGCCGTGGGAGCTCGTGCTGCCGGTCGTGGCCGTCGTGCTCGCCACCTGGGGTGCGTTCGCGGTCGGCTCGCGTCGCGTCCTCACCGTCACCCCGCTCGAGGCGCTGTCGTCCAGCGTCGAGCCGAGCCACGACGACGTGCGGTCCGGGCGGGCACGCAAGGTCTGGGCCATCGTGCTCATGGCCGCCGGTGCCGTGCTCATGTTCCTCGGGCTCGCGGCGAGTGTCGTGTCCCCGGTCGCGGTGCTGCCGGCGGCCCTGGGCGGGTTCGTCTCCTTCGCCGGGGTCGCCGTCGGGGCGACGGTCGTCATGCCGCCCGTGCTGCAGCTCATCGGCCGGATCGGGTCCGGCAACCCCGTGGTCCTGCTCGCCGGTCGCAACGCAATGCGGGCACCCGGTCGGTCCTCGCGGGCGACGATCGGCCTGGTGATCGGCGTGACGCTGCTCGTGACGTTCGCGGTGGCGCTCGGCATCATGCAGCAGGTGCTCGAGACCCAGCTGCAGCGCCTGGGCGACGGGCAGACCACGCCCGAGATGCTCGAGCAGCAGCGGGACTTCTTCGTCCAGGTCAACGCCGTCGTGAGCGTCATCGTCGGGTTCTCGGCCGTCATCGCCGCCGTCGGTGTCGTGAACGCCCTCGCGCTCGGCGTCCTGCAGCGCCGCCGCGAACTCGGTCTCCTGCGTGTGCTCGGACTCACCGGGGCGCAGGTCCGGCGCATGATCGTCACCGAGGCCGTGCAGATGGTCGTCGCGGCGGTCGTCTCGGGGCTCGTGCTCGGGGTCCTGTACGGCTGGGTCGGCGGGCAGACGCTGCTCGGGTCCCTCGGTGCCCCGGTGACGCCGGTCCTGCCGCCCCTGACGATCGCGATCGTCGTGGTGGGCGCGCTCGTGCTCGCCGTGGTCGCGACCATCGCCCCGGTCCGCCGCGCGATGCGCGTCCCGCCGACGGAGGCCCTCGCGGTCGACTGACGCGTCGCCCTGGGCGCACCGCGTGACGGACGGGAGGCCCGGTGTCAGCTGGCACCGTGCCTCCCGTCCGTCGTCGCTCGCGGCGCTGCCCCGCCGCCTGTGTCCGCCGAGGTGGCAGGGTGCCGCCCCGCGCCCGCGCCCGCGCCCGCGCCCGCCCCCGCGCGCGCCCGCGCCACGCCGCTCGGTTCCGCTGAGGTGTCACCATCTGTCGCCCGACCGGCCCTCTGGCGACGCTTCGTGACCCCTCGGCGCAGCACCGACGGCGTGTCTCGACCGCTCGGTGCGCCCCTCGATGCGCCCCTCGGCGCACCGCTCGACACCCCGCCCGACTCCGCCCGACCCCTCCCGCGTCACACGCTTGCGACAGCCTGGTACACCAGTGCTACCGTGGACGCGATGTACTCGGCGCACCTCCTCCTTCGCTGCCGCGACGAGGCCTGACACTCCGGCCCACCTCGTCGCGGAGTCCGTCGTGGCCGCCTCACCCAGAGCACACGAACACGCGACGAAAGCGACGAACGATGCAGAACACGCAGCAGCCATCCGGGATGCCGATCCACAAGTACGTCCCCTTCCACGAGCAGATCACCGTCGACCTGCCGGACCGCACCTGGCCGACGAAGCGCATCGACAAGGCTCCGCGCTGGTGCGCCGTCGACCTGCGGGACGGCAACCAGGCCCTCATCGACCCGATGGACGCCGAGCGCAAGCGCGCGATGTTCGACCTGCTCGTCGGCATGGGTTACAAGGAGATCGAGGTCGGGTTCCCGAGTGCCTCGCAGACCGACTTCGACTTCGTCCGGGCGCTCATCGACGACGGCGCGATCCCCGACGACGTCACGATCCAGGTGCTGACCCAGGCGCGCGAGCACCTCATCCAGCGCACCTACGAGGCGATCGACGGCGCGAAGCAGGCCATCGTCCACCTGTACAACTCCACGAGCATCGTGCAGCGTGAGGTCGTCTTCCGCACCGACGTGCAGGGTGTCGTGGACATCGCGGTCGCCGGCGCGAAGCTCTGCAAGGCGGCCGAGGCGACGCTGCAGCACGACACGACGATCTACTACGAGTACTCGCCGGAGTCCTACACGGGCACCGAGCTCGAGGTCGCGAAGGAGATCTGCAACGCCGTGCTCGAGGTCTTCCAGCCGACGCCCGAGCGCAAGGTCATCATCAACCTGCCGGCGACCGTCGAGATGGCGACCCCGAACGTCTACGCCGACTCGATCGAGTGGATGTCCCGCAACCTGGCGCACCGCGAGGACGTCATCCTGTCGCTGCACCCGCACAACGACCGCGGCACCGCCGTCGCCGCCGCCGAGCTCGGCTACATGGCCGGGGCCGACCGCATCGAGGGGTGCCTGTTCGGCAACGGCGAGCGCACCGGCAACGTCGACCTCGTCGCCCTGGGCATGAACCTGTTCACGCAGGGCATCGACCCGGAGATCTCGTTCGCCGACATCGACCAGGTGAAGCGCACGGTCGAGTACTGCAACCAGCTGCCGGTGCCCGAGCGCCAGCCGTGGGCGGGCGACCTCGTCTACACGGCCTTCAGCGGCTCGCACCAGGACGCCATCAACAAGGGCTTCGAGGCGATGAAGGCCAAGGCCGCCGCCGCGGGCAAGGACATCGACGAGATCGAGTGGGCGGTGCCGTACCTGCCCGTCGACCCGAAGGACATCGGCCGGTCGTACGAGGCCGTCATCCGCGTCAACTCGCAGTCCGGCAAGGGCGGTGTCGCGTACCTGCTCAAGACCGACCACGCCCTCGACCTGCCGCGCAAGCTGCAGATCGAGTTCTCCGGCGTCGTGCAGCGGCACACCGACACCGAGGGCGGGGAGTTCTCGTCGCAGCGCATCTGGGACGTGTTCCAGGACGAGTACCTGCCTGCGTCGGTCGACGACGAGAAGTGGGGCCGCTACGAGCTCACCAAGACGGCGACGTCGAGCGACTTCGACGGCACGACCTCGCTGTCCGTGGCGCTCCGCGTCGACGACGGCTCGGTCACGGCCGAGGCCGTCGGCACCGGTCCGATCGACGCCTTCCTCAAGGTGCTGGCCGAGCAGGGCGTCCAGGTCACGCTGTACGACTACTCGGAGCACACGATGAGCGCCTCCGGTGACGCGAAGGCGGCGTCGTACGTCGAACTCGACGTCGACGGCGTGCGCCTGTGGGGCGTGGGCATCGACGCCGACATCTCGACGGCGTCGCTCAAGGCCGTCATCTCCGCGGTGAACCGCGCGGTGCGCGCGGGTGCCGCCGCCGGCGCCGACGCGCCGGAGCTCGTCTCGGCCTGAGATCGCGACCAGGCCGGGAGGCGCGGTGCGGGTCCGTCCCGCACCGCGCCTCCCGTCTGTGCGCACCTCCACCCCTGACGCACGACGCCGTCGTGTCGTCGAGACGCCGCCGGAAGTCGCGGCGTCTCGACGAGCACACGGCGTCGTGTGGAGACGACGGCGTCTCGTCGCAGCGACCGAACCCGAGCCGCCGCCCGAGCCGCCCGACCCGCACGCGGGTGTCGGCGGAGCGGGGGATACTGGGGGCATGCCGCTGTACCGGGACGAGTGCGTCGTGTTGCGCACCCACAAGCTCGGTGAGGCCGACCGCATCGTCACGATGCTCTCGCGGCAGCACGGCAAGATCCGCGCGGTGGCCAAGGGCGTGCGGCGGACCGCGTCGAAGTTCGGTAGCCGGCTCGAACCGTTCATGGTCGTCGACGCGCAGTTCTACGAGGGCCGGTCGCTCGACATCGTCACCCAGGCCGAGTCGCTCGGTGCCTACGGAGCCCAGATCGTCGCCGACTACGGCGCCTACACGGCCGCCAGCGCGATGGTCGAGACCGCCGACCGCCTGAGCGAGGCCGACGCCGGACTGCAGCAGTACCTGTTGCTCGTCGGGGCCCTGCGGTCGTTGTCCCGCGGGGAGCACCACTCCAGCGCGACCCTCGACTCCTACCTGCTCCGCGCCATGAGCATCGCCGGGTGGGCGCCCTCGTTCAGCGACTGCGCCGTGACGGGGGAGCCCGGCCCGCACTCCGCGTTCGTGGTGCAGCTCGGTGGGGTCGTCGCCGACCGTGCCGCCCCGCCGGGGACCCCGCGCCTCGACCCGGCGACCCTCGGCGTGCTCGGCTCGCTGCTCGCCGGCGACTGGGCGAGCGTCGACGCGACGGACGAGCGCACGCGTTCCCGGGCCTCCGGCGTGGTCGCGGCCTACGCCCAGTGGCACCTGGAACGATCGCTCCGGTCCCTGCCGCACGTCGACCGGTCCGAGCACCCGCTGCCCGTCCCGCAGCACCACGGCGGACCCGAGGCCACGGCGCGCGCGGTGGCCTCGACCCCGGCGCCGGCTGTGCCCGAGC
>NZ_JAIXIG010000014.1 GCF_020297365.1 Curtobacterium oceanosedimentum | reverse complement strand
GGGCGACCCGCCCCCGGGGCCCCCGCGCTACGCCATCTCGCCCGCGCTGATCGCCTCGGCCTCGACCCGCTCCGGCTCGGGACCGTCGTCGACCCGCCGCAGGACCCGGGTCGTCCCGAGCACCACGACGAAGGCGACCGCGACGGACGCTCCGGCGAAGACGTAGGCGGCCGAGGGGGAGAACGCCTCGGCGAGCAGGGTCGCGACCGGAGGGGCGATGGCACCGCCGATGAACCGGACGGCCGAGTAGGCACTCGAAGCCACGGAACGGGGGAGATCGGTGGCCTCCATCACGCACTCGGTCAGCACGGTGTTGAGCACCCCGAGCACGAGCCCGCCGATCACGACGCAGACCACCAATCCGACCTGCGACCGGACGACGACGGCCGCGGCGAACAGGTCGAGCGCGAGCAGGGGCAGTGCGACCTTGAGCACGGTGGTCCGGCGCATCCGGGCGGTGAGCATCGGGGCGACCCACACCGAGGTGATCGCGAGCCCGACGCCCCAGCCGAAGAACGTGAAGCCGATGCCGAGCGCCCCGAAGCCGAGCGGGAAGGGCGTGTAGGCGAGCAGCACGAAGAAACCGATGTTGTAGAACAGCGCGGTGGCGGCGAGTGCGGCGAGTGCCGGGCGGCCGAGTGCGCGGAAGGGTGCGGACAGCTTCGTCGGCACGGGCTGCTCCAGGCTCGAGGACCGCAGCATCACGGCGACGGCGATGAAGGCCACGGCCATCAGGGTCGTCACGCCGAAGAACGGGCCGCGCCAGCTGACGGAGCCGAGCAGGCCGCCGACGAGGGGCCCGATCGCGATGCCGAGGCCGAGCGCCGCCTCGTACAGGATGATCGCCGAGGCGGTCCCGCCCGATGCGGCGCCGACGATGGTGGCGAGTGCGGTCGAGATGAAGAGCGCGTTGCCCAGGCCCCAACCCGCTCGGAAGTCGATGATGTTCCACACGCTGTTCGACGTGGCCGCGAGGATCGAGAACAGCACGATGAGTGCGAGACCGATGAGCAGGGTGCGCTTCGCGCCGATGCGGCTCGAGACCCAGCTGGTGAAGAACATGGCGACGCCGGTCACGGCGAGGTAGCTCGTGAAGAGCAGTTCGGTCTGCGCCGCCGTGGCGTCGAGCGACGTCGCGATCGCGGGCAGGATCGGGTCGACGAGCCCGATGCCCATGAAGGCGACGACGCAAGCGAAGGCGATCGCCCAGACCGCCGACGGCTGCTTGAGGATGGAGCCGGACCGGCCGGCTGGTGCGTGGGCGTTCACGCGGGGATCTCCGTTCCGTTGGGTGTCGTCCGGGTCCGCTCGGCGACCAGCGACGCCACACGGTGCAGGGCGTCCCAGTCGTCGTCGCTGAGGTCGGCGAAGAGCGGTCCGACCGTGGTGGTGAGGGTGGCGCGCCACGTCGCGAGTCGCGCTCGACCGGCCTCGGTGAGCTCGATGCGCTGTCCGCGGGAGTCACCGGGGTCGACGGTGCGGCTGACCAGGCCGTCGGTGAGCATGCCGGCGACGAGCCGGGTCATCGTGGGTTGCGCGACGCGGGACGCCGCAGCCAGGGCTCCGAGCCGCAGCGGGCCGTCGGTCTCGAGGATGCCGAGGGTGCGCCACACCGCTGCCGACGTCGTGTTGCCCGTCGACTGCGCGGCGCGGCGGATGAGGCGGTTGACCGAGACGAGGAGCGTCTCGACCGTCTGCTCGCGCGTTGCTTCCACAACGGAACTATATAGCCGTGCTATGCATCCTGCAACAGCCGCCGCCTGGTAGAAGGGATGCATGAGCGACATCACCATCCACGAGGGCGACCAGTACACCGCGATCTTCCACGGCGGTCCCTTCGACGGCACGACCGACACCCGCACCGCCACGAGCGACGCGCTGGACGACGAGATCACGGTGTTCGCCGAGCTCGAGGGCCTGCAGACGGCCTTCGTCTACCGCGCCACCGCGCAGCGCCAGGTGCTCGACCAGATCTCCGTCGAGTTCGAGCTCGCACCGGGGGAGTCCGACCCCGTCGACGACCTGCAGGACCGCGGCGACCGCAGCGGCGAGTTCGACCGGGAGTAGAACGACTCCCCGCCGCGTTGCAGGCTCACGTGCAGCTCGACCTCTGGACCTCCGCCTTCTGTGCGCCGTGCGCCGCCGCCCGCCGGGTGTCGGCCGAGGCCTCGGCGTTGGTCCCCGGGCTGACCGTGATCGAACGTGACGTGGCGGCACACCCCGACGACGCGGACGACCTCGGCATCCGGTCCACGCCCACGATCATCGTGCGGCAGGACGACGGTGCCGAGGTCTTCCGGTCACCCGGCGTCCCGACCCGGGACCAACTGCTCCTGGCGATCGCCAAGGCGCTCTGACCCGGCGGCGGCGCCGGCCTGGAGGCGCGACCCGCCTCCGCCAGGTCGCTCCGGTCGCGACGCGGTCGATCCGGAGCCGGACGCCCCCGATCCCGACGCCGACCCCGACACGGTCACCGCCGCCCGTTGCGACGTCGGCGCCGCCACGACCACCGGCTCGGGCGGGTCCACCAGCGCCCACACCCGTCGCGCCGTCCGCTTCACCGCACGGATCGGCGCCCCGATCGCCAGCGCGAGGACGCCGAGCAGGCTCCGGTCCGCTCCGCCGAGCGCGTTCTTCCGCTCCCACGCCCGACGCAGGACGCCGCCGCGGCTCCGCCTGGCGGGTGCACGGTCGAGCAGCGCGCCGACGTCCCGTCGCGCCATCAGCTCCTCGAGCCGGTGCTGCCAGTCGTCGTCCGACGGCGGGTGGAAGTAGTTGTCCCGCATCCAACTGGGCCGCACGACGCCGAACCGCCCGTCGACCAGGTCCACGGCGTCCCCCTCGAGGCCACTCGCCACGAACACCTCGTTGATCAGGTGTCGACCCGTGCCGAAGTCGGTGAGGGTGAGCGCCGGCACCCCGCGGGCCGCCGCCTCGAGCACCGCGGTCGAGCTGACCGTCACGAGGGCGACCGCCCGGTCGAGGTGCTCCGCCATCGGTCCGCTCTCCACGACGAGGTTCGACGGGGCGTCGGCGGGCACGAGGTCCGGGTAGGGGTGGTCCTCCCGGTGCGTCTGGTGCTCCCCGGCCGATGCGCGGGTCTTGATGACGACGCGGCACTCCGGGTGCCGCCGCGCGGTCGCGACGAGCCACTCCACCACCAGGGCCCGCTCGGCCCGTTCCTGCGGCACACTCGGCTGGGCGGCGAACACCACCGCATCACGGACGGCGGCCGACGTCGACGCACCCGCAGCGGCACGCGCGGTGGCCCGGGCGAACGGCAGCGTGGCGAGTGCGAAGTGCGGGTCCACCCCACCCTCGCGCGCCATCTCCTCGTAGGCGCGGACCTCGCGGTGGCTGTGCAGGACGAACAGGTCGGCGCGCGCGCGGAAGAAGATGCCCTTCCACTTCGCCGGGAACGAGATCCCCGGCAGCCCGGACACCAGGACCGGGCGGTCCGGGATCCGTCGGTGCACCTCGTCGATCACGAGCTCGGCGACCGGTCCGATCAGCGACACCAGGACGGCGTCCGGTGGGTCCTGGCGGAGCTCCTCCACGACGGCGTCGACGTCCTTCGGCACCGGCGGCTCCCGGTGCAGGTGCGCCAGGCGGTCGTCGAGTCCGCGGAACGCCGACCGCAGCTGGTCCGGACTCGCCGACCGCGGGGTCGCGACCGTGCGCAGCTCCAGGGCCCAGTCCGGCGGGGCCGTCGCCAGCAGGTGCGCGCCCCACTTCGCGAACGAGTCGGTGTCGACCAGGCCGACCACGCGTCGGGCGCGTGGCCGCGGGACGGACTGGAGGCGCGCCTCCAGTCCGTCCTGCACCGCACGACCGTCAGCGGTCCCGTCCACAGCGTCCCTGGTCACGCGCCGACGCGGCGCTGGTCACGCGCCGACACGGCGCAGCTTGGCGAGCGGCGCCTGCTCGCCGGGGAAGATGCGCTTGACGCCGTCACCGAGCGCGGTCTCGATGATGCGGATGTCGCGCGCCAGGGTCTGCAGACCGTGCGGTTCGAGCGACGCCGCGTGGTCCGATCCCCACATGGTGCGGTCGAGCGTGATGTGCCGTTCGACCGCCGTGGCCCCGAGCGCGACGGCGGCGATCGAGATCTGCAGGCCGGGCTCGTGGCCCGAGTAGCCGACGGGCACGCCGGAGTAGCGGTGCGCGAGGGTGTCGATCATGCGCAGGTTCGCCTCCTCGGCGGGGAGCGGGTACGTCGAGGTCGCGTGCATGAGGACGAGTCGCTCGGTGCCGAGGGCCTCCACGGCGGCGTCGATCTGCTCGAGCGTGGACATGCCGGTCGACAGGATGACCGGCTTGCCGGTCGCCGCGACGGCGGCGAGCATGCCGAGGTCGGTCACGGACGCCGAGGCGATCTTGTAGGCGACGACGTTGAGGTCCTCGAGGAAGTCGACGGACGGCTCGTCCCAGGGCGACGCGAACCAGTCGAGGCCGCGCATCGTGGCGTGGTCGCCGATCTCGATGTACTGGTCGCGGTCGAACTCGACGCGGTACCGGTACTCCAGGTAGGTCATCTCGCCCCAGGGCGTGCTGCGGGGCGTGTTCTTCATGTGCTCCGGCGTGGAGATCGCCGGGGTGCGCTTCTGGAACTTCACGGCCTGCAGCCCCGCGTCGGCCGCCACGTCGATGAGCTGCTTGGCGATGTCGACGTCGCCGTTGTGGTTCAGGCCGATCTCGCCGATGAGGTACGCGGGGTGCCCCGCGCCGATCGTGGACGTACCGATGGTGACGGTCATGGTGCTCCGTTCGGTGCGGGGGCTGCCCGCGTCGGGGATGGTGCTGGAGGGCTCGGTGGTGCGGCGTCGGCAGCGGGCTCTTGCGCGCTCGCCGTCTGCTGCGTGCTCGACCGGCGCGCTGCGTCCCGCGTGGGGGCGAGGGCGTCCGCGAGGGCCAGGTCGGCGGGGTCGTCGATGTCGATCGCGCCGGCGGCATCGACGACCGCGAGTTCGATGCGCCCGTGGAACCGGTGCCGGTGCGCGAGGAACCCCGCCGTGCGCATGACGTAGAAGGCACCGGTCTCGCGGTACTCGGGCTCGCGGTCCTGGCGGCGGGGGCGGACGGCCGCGTCGTGGTTCACCGCGACCGCACTGCCGTCGGAGGCCGTCCGCCACAGGAACGCGTGCGAGGGCGCGGCGGCGAGCACCGTGTCCGCGTGGTCGTCGACGACCCGGGCGACCGCGCGGTCGAGGTCGGCGGGGTCGATGAACGGGGAGGTCGCCTGCAGGAAGACGAGGACCTCGGGCAGGGTGCCGTCGCCGTCCGCGGCCAGCGTGTCGAGGACGTGCAGCAGGGCGGACTCCGACGACGCCTCGTCGCCCGCGAGGTCGGTCGGGCGACGGACCACGGTGGCTCCGGCCGCACGGGCCTCGGCGGCGATGGCGTCACCGTCGGTCGTCACGACGACGTCGTCGATGCGGGAGGAGAGCCGCGCGGACTCGACTGCTCGACGGACGAGTGACCGCCCGGCGACCGTCCGGAGGTTCTTGCCCGGGATCCCCTTCGAGCCGGCACGGGCGGGCACCACGGCGAGGACGGAACCGGTGGTGCGCATGCTCGGGACGCTACGAAGCGCGGGTGTCCCGGAGAGGAACGGGGAGCAGACGCGGGTCGAACCGTTCCGGAACCGCCTGGTCGGTCACGGCACGCGGTCGGTGGGGACGTCGAGCGTGCGGTTGGGGCCCGCCGCTAGAATCGACGTCGCCCGCCTCCGTAGCTCAGTGGATAGAGCAGGTGGTTTCTACCCACCGTGCCGCGGGTTCGATTCCTGCCGGGGGCACCGAACACGAAGCAGGGGCCGCCATCCGATCGGATGGCGGCCCCTGCTCCGTGTCGCGGTCGTGACGAGGAGCTCCGTCGTGACGAGCTACCCCGTCGTGACGGGCTTCCGCGCTGTGGCCTTCACGACGTGACCTGCTACTCGTCGTCGTCCGCGGCGCGGCGGCGGAGTTCGGCGGCGCTGATCGGCTGCGTGTACGTCGCCTCGGACTGGTCGTCGGTGTTGCTCGACGCCGCAGGGCTCTGGGTCGAGCGGCTCGGACCCGAGGTGGTGCTCGTCACCCCGCGGGCGTCGCTGCCTCGTGCGGGCGCAGCGTGGAGGTCGTTCGCGGGTGCACGGTTGACGTGCGACTCGGCAGCGGTCGGCGACGCCACAGGACGCTCGCTGCCGTCGCGCTGCTCCGGTCGGCCGGTCTGGTCTCGCTGACCCGCCGGCTGCGGCCGGTCGCTCCCGCCGGGTGCACGGGTGTCGGAGTACGCGCGTGTGGCACCGGGGTCGTCCACGACCTCGGTGTCGTCGGACGCACGGGACTGGTCGTCACCGGAGGCCGATCGAGACGGCGACACCGGGTTCCCGAGCGCGGGGCGGACGGGCGGCGGTGCGTCGTCACCGTAGACGCGGGTGGTGTTCTCGCCGAACGACCGCGTGGCGTTCTGGTCGGGACCGCCACGGCCGACCGAGAACGCTGCGGTGGGCGCGCTCGCGGCGGGGGTGCCTGCCGCGGTGGTGCCTGCTGCGCTCGTGCCTGCTGCTGCGGCGGTGCCTGCGGCGGCGCCTGCGGCGGCGCCTGCGGGGGCGCCGGTGGTCGGTGCCGGGTTCGACGGTGCCGATGTCGGGCCACTCGACGGGCGCTGGGCGGGCCGGAGCGACGTGGTGGTCGGCGTGCTGGTGTCGGCGGGAGCGACCGGTGCCGGAGCCTGGGCTCGAGGTGCCTCGGCCCGGTCGGCGTTCCAGTCCTGCTGGCGCTCGATCAGGTCGGCGTCGGGATCCGGCGACTCGAACTTCCAGCGCTCGAGGTCGGCCTTGAACAGCTTGCGCGCACGACCCGGACGGGCCTGCCACTCCAGCAGACGGTCGCGGAACTCGGCGAGGGACTGGTCTGCCTGGAAGCTGAACGTCGACGAGTTCTTCTTGATGTCGGCGATCTCGTGCTGCGCCCAGTTCGCGGCGAGCGGGGCGCCCGTCACGGGCAGCAGGCGCAGGCGGATGTCGGCGTCCTCGGCGAGGTGGTCCGCGTAGCGGCGCTCGTCGTGGCCGAGCGAACCCCAGACGCCGGCCTTGCGGGCGGCGGAGATGATCGCGGCGACGGCGGCGTTCTTCGCCTCGCGCTCCTGCAGGGCCACGACCCGCTTGGTCGCACCACGGCCGATGAGCGCCGCGATGACGCCCGCGACGATGATGGCGACGAACGGGATCACGGCACCCGAGAGCACCCGCCAGCCCTCGTCCGAGGAAGTCCAGTCGGTCAGGTCGTTCCACCAGTCCATGCGCCGAACCATACCCACGGAACGGTCAGGCGCCCGGGAGGCCGAGCGGCGTTCCGTCCGACCCGGTGCCGGTGGTCGTGCGGGGGACCATCACGACCACCGCAGGGTGTCGACGGCGTCGTCGGCCGACCACACGTTCGGCAGCTCGACGAAGCGGCGTTCGGTCGCGACGTAGCGTCGAGCCCGGTACGCGGTGTCGCCGGCGACGTCGATGCGGTCGACGTAGCCGACGATCTCGCCGTTGGCACGGGTCACGCGGCTCAGGTCGTCCCGCACGTCGAGGATGCGGTAGTCACCACGGACGCGGGACAGCGGGACGGTGCGGATCCGGAGTACGGGTTCTGACGTGGTCTGCATCGCTGGCCTCCTGGTCGGTGTGGTGACGACGGTACGGGCGACCACCGACACCTCGCGGACCCTGCACCCACCTGGGGAGAGCCGGGTCGCTGGGCGCAGCTGTGGAGGGACCGTGGGCGCCGGAAGGTAGGTTGAGCGCATGACCACGTTCGTGCTCGCAGGTGGATGTTTCTGGTGTCTCGACGCCGTGTACCGCACGCTCCAGGGTGTGCAGGACGTGGTGTCCGGCTACGTCGGTGGACAGGTCGCCGACCCCTCCTACGAACAGGTGTGCACCGGCACGACCGGGCACGCCGAGGCGGTCGCGGTGACCTTCGACGAGTCGCTGATCCCTGCCGAGGTGATCCTCGACGTGTTCTTCACACTGCACGATCCCCGTCAGCTGAACCGGCAGGGCGCCGACGTCGGAACCCAGTACCGCTCCGCGATGTTCCCGGCGGACGACGCACAGCGTGTCCTGTTCGAGCACGCCATCGAGCGCGCGTCCGAGATCTGGGACGGGCAGGTCGTCACGACCATCGAGCCGCTCGGCGAGTTCTGGACGGCCGAGGAGCACCACCAGGACTTCTTCGCCAAGAACCCCGGGCAGGGCTACTGCCTGGCGGTCGCGCTGCCGAAGGTCAACAAGGTGCGCAAGGCATACAGTCAGTACATCCTGGCGTCCTGATCCGGGGCGCCGGGGCCACGAGGAGGTGGTTCGACGATGACGGACAACACAGGGACCTGGGTCGCGATCGGTCCGGCCGGAGCGGTGGGCAGCATCCACCGCCAGGCGGACGGTTTCCAGGTCGAGCTCTACGGACGCGGGCGAGCGGGTGGCGTGTACCCGTCGCTCGACTCCGCGAAGGGTGCGGTCCACGCTGCGCTCGGCCCGCTGGCCGCCCGGCCCGAGTTCCGGGCGCACTGAGCGGGTCCGGACTGGAGGCCCGTGGGGACTCGTCCTCCACAGGGCGCCTGACCGGTTCCACACACCACAGATCGAGCCCGGGGCCGCTTGCGCGGCCCCGGGCTCGATGACGATCGATGCATGAACGACATCATCACCGTCTGCGGAATCGTCGCCACCGAACCGCGCCACCTCGTCACCGAGACCGGCATCGCCATCACGAGCCTGCGGCTCGCCTCTCCGTCGCGCCGCTGGGACCGCGCCAGTTCGACCTGGGTCAACGGCGCCACCAACTGGTACACCGTCACCGCCTTCCGCTCACTCGCGTCCAACGTGTTCAAGTCCCTGAAGAAGGGTGACCGGATCGTGGTCGCCGGCCGTGTCCGCATCCGCACCTGGGAGCGCGACGGCCGCAGCGGGACCTCCGTCGAGATCGACGCCGACGGCATCGGGCACGACCTGGCCTGGGGGATCAGCAACTGGGTCCGCGTCCCGCGCCAGGTCGGCGACACCGCTGCGGGGCACGGCGGTGTCCGCAGCGTCGACCTCGAGACCGGCGAGGTGCGCGAGCCCGCTCCGGACGCGGGTGGGGAGCACGCGGCGGGACAGGGCCGCGCGCCCGAGGACGACGGGGCCCTGACCGGCGATCCCTCCGCGGCTGACCCGCTCCTGGACCACGCCGCGATCGCGGGGGCGTCTGACGGCGGCACGGCGCTCGCCGGCACGGTCCTCGGTGGCCTGACCGGGGGAGGGTCCCAGCGCGCGTCGGGGAGTGCAGCCCCGGACGGTGACGCCACGGCGTCGTTCGACGACCAGGACCGCGACGACCGGCACGTGCCCGAGGCCGCGTGACCGCAAGGGGTGGTGCGAGCGCACCCGCTGCCGGGGCGGGCGCCGGCGGGTCGGGCGCTGCCGCGACGGGTGCCGACGGGGTCGCTCCGCGGGTCGGGACCCCGGAGCGGCCGTCCGCCGGTCAGCGCCCCGCGGGGCTCACCACTTCTGGGCGATCATCCCGATGCCGGAGACCTGCGCGGTGTCCCAGTTCCCACCGCGGGGGAGCCCCGTCACGCGGCCGTCGATCTTGAAGCTGGCGCCCTGCACGCGCGGTGCGTTCGTCTGCTTGGCCTTCAGCCCGTGGAACGAGAAGCTCGTGTCCCACTTGCCGTTCAGGCCGGTGTTCGACTTGCGGTCGCCCACCGTGATCCGGGTGTTCTGCACGGTCGAGTGAACGACGTCCCCGTTCAGACGGGCGTTGGCCTCGGCGTTGAAGAACAGTCGGCCGTCCAGGTTGAGCTTGAGGGTGCCGATCGTCTTGTGGTTCACGATCATCGTCGCGACGTCGTTCTTGTACCAGCGCATCCCGATCGGGGTGAGCTTGTTCGTCGCGGGGCCCAGGTAGCCGTACGTGAACTTGCCGTTCTGCACGCGCTCCCAGATGTAGCGCGGCTTGCCCTTGCTCTCGGGGGAGCCCTTGTCGGCCTGGATCCCGAAGGAGTACGCGTTGTTGTGGGCGTCGTGGACGTTGATGTAGGACGAGTACCCCGTGCCCGAGCCGTTGGCGCTGATGCTCGCCGTGTAGAGCAGGTAGGGGGCGCCCTTGGGGACGGCGCCCGCGGCAGAGGCCGGCGACACCGGGCCGATGAGGCCGATGCCGAGCGCGACCACTCCGATGAACGGGAGTGCGATGCGACGCAGTCGTGACGTGGTCTTGGTGGTGGTCATGGTCCTCGTCCTGTCCAGGGTCCTGATCCGGGTCCTCGCCGTGGTGAGCGGCGGGCCCCCGAGGTTGCGGGGCGAAGTGAGAGTACGTCGTCCGCGCCGCGAGCAACAGACCCTCGGGGGTGGGTGCGCGAAGCGGCGATCCGCACTCGGGCGCGCAGTGCTGCGGCGGTGTCACTACACTTGGGCGCGATATGGCTGAGTACATCTACCAGATGGTCCGCGCCCGCAAGGCGGTCGGCGACAAGCTGATCCTCGACGACGTCACGATGTCGTTCCTCCCCGGCGCCAAGATCGGCGTCGTCGGACCGAACGGTGCGGGCAAGTCGACGATCCTGAAGATCATGGCCGGTCTCGACCAGCCCTCCAACGGCGAGGCGAAGCTCAGCCCGGGCTTCACCGTCGGCATCCTCATGCAGGAGCCGGAGCTCGACGAGAGCAAGACCGTCCTCGAGAACGTGCAGGAAGGCGTGGGCGAGATCCACGGCAAGCTCGCGCGCTTCAACGAGATCTCCGCGCTCATGGCCGAGCCGGACGCCGACTTCGACGCGCTGCTGGCCGAGATGGGCACGCTGCAGGAGGAGATCGACGCCGCTGACGCGTGGGACCTCGACTCGCAGCTCGAGCAGGCCATGGCCGCGCTCCAGTGCCCCCCGGGGGACGAGCTCGTCACGCACCTGTCCGGTGGTGAGAAGCGCCGCGTCGCGCTCTGCAAGCTCCTGCTCCAGAAGCCCGACCTGCTCCTGCTCGACGAGCCCACCAACCACCTCGACGCCGAGAGCGTGCTCTGGCTCGAGCAGCACCTGCAGCAGTACCACGGTGCCGTCCTCGCCGTGACCCACGACCGGTACTTCCTCGACCACGTCGCCCAGTGGATCGCCGAGGTCGACCGCGGTCGTCTGTACCCGTACGAGGGCAACTACTCGACCTACCTCGAGAAGAAGCGCGCGCGCCTCGAGGTCCAGGGCAAGAAGGACGCCAAGCTCGCCAAGCGCCTGTCGTCCGAGCTCGACTGGGTCCGCAGCAACACCAAGGGCCGTCAGGCCAAGTCGAAGGCCCGTCTCGCCCGCTACGAGGAGATGGTCACCGAGGCCGAGCGCACCCGCAAGCTCGACTTCGAGGAGATCGTGATCCCCGTGGGCCCGCGTCTGGGCTCGCAGGTCATCGACGCCGAGCACCTGCGCAAGCAGTTCGGTGAGCGCGTCATCATCGGCGACCTGTCGTTCACGCTGCCCCGCAACGGCATCGTCGGCGTCATCGGCCCGAACGGTGTCGGCAAGACCACGCTGTTCAAGACGATCGTCGGCCTCGAGCCGCTCGACGGCGGCACGCTCAAGATCGGTGACACGGTCGAGATCTCCTACGTCGACCAGAGCCGCGGCGGCATCGACCCGAACAAGAACCTCTGGGAGGTCGTGTCCGACGGGCTCGACTACATCCAGGTCGGCAAGACCGAGATCCCGTCCCGCGCCTACGTGTCGCAGTTCGGCTTCAAGGGGCCGGACCAGCAGAAGCGCGCCGGCATCCTCTCCGGTGGTGAGCGCAACCGTCTGAACCTGGCGCTGACGCTCAAGCAGGGCGGCAACCTGCTGCTCCTCGACGAGCCGACCAACGACCTGGACGTCGAGACCCTCGGCAGCCTCGAGAACGCGCTGCTCGAGTACCCCGGTTGCGCCGTGGTCATCACGCACGACCGGTGGTTCCTCGACCGCATCGCGACCCACATCCTGGCGTGGGAGGGCCTCAACGAGGACGGCACGCCGAACTGGTACTGGTTCGAGGGCAACTTCGAGGCGTACGAGGAGAACAAGATCGAGCGCCTCGGCGCCGACGCGGCGAAGCCCGGGCGGGCGACCTACCGCAAGCTCACCCGCGACTGACCGGCGTGGCGAGACTGCACGCTCCGATCCGCCTGCGGTGGAGCGACATCGACGCCTACGGACACGTCAACAACTCCGCGATGCTGCGCCTCCTCGAGGAGGCGCGCATCGCGGGGTTCTGGGGTGCTGACCCCGGCGACGACCCCGACGGCACGCTGCCGGAGCCGGTCATCGACGGACGCCCGGGCTCGGGCACGATGACGGTGATCGCGGGCCAGCGGCTCGAGTACCTCGCCTCCATCCCGTACCTGCGGCAACCGCTCGACATCCAGATGTGGATCGGTCGGCTCGGTGGTGCCAGCATCGACGTCTCCTACGAGGTCTGGTCGCCCGCCGGCCGGGAGCCCGCGGTGCTCTACACCCGTGCGACGACGGCGCTCGTGCTGGTCGACGCCACGACGAACCGGCCCCGGCGACTGACCGAGGCCGAGCGCGCGGCGTGCGAGCCCTACGTCGAGGAACCCGTCCGGTTCAGCCGCCCGTAGGGACGCGCATCATGCCCTCCTGGGCGACGGTGGCGAGCAGCCGGCCGTCGCGGGAGAACATCCGACCGAAGGCGAGCCCGCGGCCGCCCTGGGCGCTCGGGGACTCCTGTGTGTACAGGATCCACTCGTCCGCCCGAGCGTCGCGGTGCCACCACATCGCGTGGTCCAGGCTGGCGCTCTTCGCGCCGGGCGTGCCCCAGGCGACCCCGTGCCGACGCATGATCGGTTCCAGGATCGACAGGTCGCTCGCGTAGCCGAGCACCGCGCGGTGCAGCGCCGGGTCCTCGGGCAGCGCGCCCTGCACCCGGAACCACACCGCCTGGTGCGGCACGTGCTCGCCCTGCACGTCGACGAAGACCGGACCCTCGACGTGCCGCAGGTCGATCGACCGCTCGGCCCAGGCCTGCGCGACCGGGTGGTCGATCGCCGACAGGATCGACGCCGCCGAGGGCAGGGACTCCGGCTCCGGTGTCTCGACGGGGAACGGGTCCTGGTGCTCGAGACCGGTGTCCGGCACCTGGAACGAGGCGATCATCGAGAAGATCGGAACGCCCCGCTGGTAGGCCTGCACGCGTCGGGTGGCGAAGGACCGGCCGTCGTGGATGCGCTCGACGCCGAAGGTGATCGGGACGTCGATGTCGCCGGGCCGCAGGAAGTACCCGTGCATGGAGTGCACGTCGCGGCCCTCGATCGTCGTCTGCGCCGCGACGATGCACTGCGCCAGCACCTGGCCGCCGAACACGCGCCCGCCGGGCGACCAGTGGCTGGCACCGGTCAGGATCGTCTCACCCGTGCTCGCACCGGTGTCCTCGAGTCGCAGGGTCCGCAGGAAGTCGGGTTCGCCGTTCACGTGGTGCAGTCTACGAAGGAGCCGCCCCCTGCCGCCGGTACGGCGCACGCCCAGCCGATCGGTCGACGGCGGCCGGTAGGATCGGGACCGACATGGGCAACTCGTTCACGCTTCCCGACGCCGCCTCCCTCGGTGACCTCCGCACCTACCTCGGACGCGCCGCCCGGATCGAGGACGGCTCGGTCCGGCTCATCGCCGACTCCGGCGTCCTCGCGGTGTACACGGCGATCCTCTACCCGCTCGGCCTGCTCGACGAACTGCCGACGGTCCTCGGGCTCCGGACGTTCTCGCTGACCGAGCCGGCCACGATCGACACCGTCGTGCCCCTGCAGTCCCTGCTCGAGCGGCTGCGGCTGCTCGCCGAGGCCGAGGACGCCGAACACGCCGACGGTGCCGACCCGACCCGCGCCACCCCGATCGAGGTCGAGCTGCCCCACGAGGTGCACACCGTGACCTGGGCCGCCATCTCGCCGCCGCGCGGTGGATGGGTGCCCCTGCCGGACGTCTCGCCGGAACTGCTGCGCCGCGCCACCCGCGACGGCATCGCCGAGGTCGCGGACGCCGTCCCGTCGAACGCTGGCGAGGCGATCGTCCGACGCATCCGCTCCGAGGTCTGGGGCCGTCCCGTCCCGGGCATCGAGCACCTGCCGGCCGGCGCCGGGTTCGCGGGGGAGAGCCTCGGCTTCCTCGGGCACGACCCGGTGCGGTTGTTCGAGACCGGACCGTGGAGTCGGCTCACCACGTCCCGTGGACACGTGCTCGTCAAGCGCCGCGCCTGGACCCTGAACTCCTAGCGTCTCGCGGGACCGAGAACGCGGGAACAAACGGACGGGAGGCCCGTGGCGGCGCCGCCACGGGCCTCCCGTCCGCCGGTTGTTGCAGTCTCGCGCCCGGCGCGGGACGCCGACGTCGCACCCGTCAGTCGAAGGAGTTCGTCATCGCGTGGGCGGCACGGTCGAGGTAGCCCCAGAGCTCGGCTTCGTCGAGGGGAGCGAGGTCGAGCGACTCGACCGCGTCGTGCATGTGGAGGAGCCAGCGCTCGCGTGCCTCGGGGGTCATCCGGAAGGGGTGGTGCCGCATCCGGAGTCGCGGGTGCCCGCGCTGCTCGCTGTACGTGCCCGGGCCGCCCCAGTACTGCTGCAGGAAGGCGGAGAGGCGCCAGATCGCGCCCTCGAGGTCGTCGGCCGGGTACATCGGCCAGATCACCTCGTCCTGCTGCACACCCTCGTAGAACCGTCGGACCAGCCGGTCGAAGGTGGGCGCGCCACCGATCCGCTCGTACAGCGACCCGGTCGCCGAGGCGCCGTGCTCCCCGACACGCAGCGTGATCGGCTGCGCCGGCACACCGACCGAGCCGGGCGCGCCGGGAGAGCCGGGCATGCCGAGCGAACCGCGTGCTCCCGGCCCGCCCGTGCCGCTCGGGGGTGTGGGATCGGTCATCGGGGGTCCTTCCCGCCGTCGGGGTCGTCCGTGCGGACCGGTTGCCCGAGGATGTTCCGCTTGGTCCGCCGGGGCTTGGTCGGCGCCGGCGTCGGCTGCGTCCGGACGGTGCGCAGGCCGTTGATCGAGGTGGCGTTCTCCCAGCCCTCGGGCATGATCATCGCCATCGCGGGGAGGGTGATGCCGAGCTCGTCCACCGCGCGCTTCAGGCGGATGCGGAGCTCCCGGCCGACGACGTCGAGTTCGGAGGCACGGGTCTTCACGACCAGGCGGAAGACCATGCCGTCGTCGGAGATCGACTGCAGGCCCCAGATCTCCGGCTTCTCGACGATGCGCTGCCGCCAGCGGGGCTCCTGCGACATCGTGACGGCGGCGGCGAGCAGGGCGTCCTGCACCGCGTCGATGTCGGTGTCGTACGGCACCGTGATGTCGACGAGCACGCGCGACCAGCCCTGCGACAGGTTGCCGACCCGCAGGATCTGCCCGTTCGGCACGAACCACAGGATGCCGTTGACGTCGCGGATCTGCATCACGCGCAGGCCGACGTTCTCGACCACGCCCGTGGCCTGCCCGGTGTCGACGACGTCACCGACGCCGGCCTGGTCCTCGAGGATCATGAAGATCCCGGACAGCAGGTCCTTCACGATCGACTGGGCGCCGACGGCGAGACCGGCGGCGACGAGGGACGCACCGCCGACGATGCCGACCGCGGCACCCTTCCACACCGCCGTGGCGATGATCACGAGTGCGATCGCGACGACGACCACCGTCGCCAGGTTCTCGAGGACACTGCCGAGCGTCCGGGTGCGCTGCACGACGCGGGCCGTCTGCACCGGCGAGGCGACGAGCGCCTGGGTGTCGGCGGCGCCCTGCCGCTTCTTGACGCCGTTGACGATCCGATCGACGACCTGCTTGATCATGCGGCGGAGGATCAGTCGGAGGACGATCGCGGCGATGATCGTGATGACGATCGTGATCGGCGCCTGCCAGGTCTCCACGAAGTCCGTGAACGCGTTCGAGATCATTTTGGACGTGTCTTCGGTCGATGCGGCGAGGTTCATATCCGGTCGATGCTAAGCGGCGGGGCCCCGGCGTCCCTGGAGGAACGCCAAGACCCCGCCGGATCAGCACAGGGGTCAGGCGTCGGCGGCCTGCACTCGCAGTGCGCGCTCGGTGCCCGCAAGGCTCTCGGACACGATGCGGCGCAGCGCCGGCGTCTCCGGGTGCTCCTCGAGCCAGGCAGCGGCCGCGTCACGGAGCTCGGCCGACGCGAGCGGCGCCGGGTAGAGGCCCGAGACGATGGTGTCGGCCATGTGGTAGCTGCGCTCGGCCCAGATGCGGGTGAGCACCTCGAAGTACTTCGGCACGAGACCTTCGAGCACCACCGGGCTGTTCACGTGCTGGAAGCCGACCGTGGTCTGCCGCACGATCGCGTTCGGCAGCTCGGACGAGTCGACGAGCGACGAGAACGCCGCCAGCTTGCCCTCAGCCGTGGGGATCGTCGCCCGGGCGCGGGCCGCGGCCTGCTCGCCCGACGCCGTCTTGTCCGCCGCGAGCTCGGTGTCGATCTCCACGGTGCCGGCGGCGCCCGCGAGCACGAGGCCCTCGAGCAGCTCCCAACGCAGGTCGGTGTCGATCTCGAGCCCCTGCAGCGTGACCGAACCGTCGCGCAGCCCCTGCAGGGTCGCGACGTGCTCGGGCGTCGAGGGGATCTGCGCGAAGAACTTCACGAACTGGAACTGCGCGTCCGAACCGGCTTCGGCCGATGCGGCGAGCTGCCACAGCGTGTCCCCGACGGTGCGGACGGTGGCGTCCACTGCACCCGGCGCCACGTAGTTGCGTGCGGTGAGCAGCAGCTGCGACAGCGTGGTGCGGATCGTCGTCGACTCGGTCTCGGTCGCGATGTTGCCCAGCACGAGCCGGACGTAGTCGCTGGCCGGGGACTCGGCGTCGCGGGTGGCGTCCCACACGGAACCCCACACGATGGAGCGGGCGAGCGGGTTCGCGATGGACGCGAGGTGCTCGATCGCGGTGCGTCGCGAGTGCTGGTCGAGACGGATCTTGGCGTAGGCCAGGTCGTCGTCGTTCAGGAGCACGAGGTCGCCGCGCTGCACGCCGACGAGCTCGGGGACGTCCGTGCGGGCGCCGTCGACGTCGATCTCGACGCGGTGGACCCGCTCGAGCTTGCCGCCGGAGGACGCGGTGTCGGCGCCGAACGGCGCGGACGCGTCGTCCTGGAAGGCGTAGACGCCGATCGCCAGGCGGTGCGGGCGCAGCGTCGGGTGGTCGGCCGGGGCCTCCTGCAGGACGGCGAACGACGTGATGACGCCGGACTCGTCGGTCTCGATCTCGGGACGCAGCGTGTTGACGCCCGCGGTCTCGAGCCAGAGCTTCGACCACTCGGTCAGCTCACGGCCGCTCGTCGCCTCGAGCTCGACGAGCAGGTCGCGCAGCTCGGTGTTCGAGTGGTGGTGCTTCTTGAAGTACGCGGAGACACCGGCGAAGAACGCGTCGATGCCGACCCATGCGACGAGCTGCTTGAGGACCGAGCCGCCCTTCGCGTAGGTGATGCCGTCGAAGTTGACCTGGACGTCCTCGAGGTCGTTGATCGTCGCGACGATCGGGTGCGTCGAGGGGAGCTGGTCCTGCCGGTAGGCCCAGGACTTCTCCATCGCCTGGAACGTGGTCCAGGCCTCGGTCCACTCGGTGGCCTCGGCCGTGGCGATGGTGGACGCCCACTCGGCGAAGGACTCGTTGAGCCACAGGTCGTTCCACCACTTCATGGTGACGAGGTCGCCGAACCACATGTGGGCGAGCTCGTGCAGGATCGTGACGACCCGGCGCTCCTTGATGGCGTCGGTGACCTTCGACCGGAACACGTAGGTCTCGGTGAAGGTGACGGCCCCGGCGTTCTCCATGGCGCCGGCGTTGAACTCCGGCACGAAGAGCTGGTCGTACTTCTCGAAGGGGTAGGGGACGTCGAACTTCTCCTCGAAGTACGCGAAGCCCTTCTTCGTGGTCTCGAACACGTACTCGGGGTCGAGGTACTCGGCGAGCGACCGGCGGGCGAAGACACCGAGCGGGATCGTGCGGCCGTCGCGGCTCGTCAGCTCGTCGCGCACGACCTCGTACGGGCCGGCGACGAGCGCGGTGATGTAGCTGGAGATGCGCGCGGTGGGCGGGAAGGCCCAGGTGGCGACGTCGCCGTCGACGTGCGGCTCCGGCGTGGGGGAGTTGGAGACGACCTGCCACCGCGACGGCGCCGTCACGGTGAAGGAGAACTCGGCCTTGAGGTCGGGCTGCTCGAACACCGCGAACATGCGGCGGGAGTCGGGGACCTCGAACTGCGAGTACAGGTACACCTCGTCGTCCACGGGGTCGACGAAGCGGTGCAGGCCTTCGCCGGTGTTCGTGTACAGCGCGTCGCTGACGACCACGAGCTCGTTCTGCTCCTGCAGGTCGTCGAGCTGGATGCGGACGCCGTCGTTCACGGCCGCGACGTCGAGCGCCGTGCCGTTCAGGGTGACCGCGTGCACGGTCTTCGTGATGGCGTCGATGAAGGTCGACGCACCGGCGGTGGCGGTGAAGCGCACGCGCGTGGTGCTGCCGAAGGTCTCCGCGCCGCGGGTCAGGTCGAGCTCGACGTCGTACGTCTGCACGGCGACGACGGCCGCGCGCTCCTGGGCTTCGATTCGGGTGAGGTTCTCTCCGGGCACGCAACGCTCCATCTTCGCTGGGGACGCGGACGATCGATGTCCGCGTGCGGGGTCCCGGCACGGCGTCGTGCACCGGCGGGACGATGGGCTCCAGCCTAGCGACGCCGCGTACGCTCGCAGCGTGACCGAGACGACTGTGGACAACACGACCGAACCCTCCGCCGCACGCACCGCCGTGGAGTTCTGGTTCGACCCGAACTGCCCCTGGGCCTGGATGACGAGCCGCTGGGTCGGCGAGGTCGCCGAGCACCGGGACCTCGACGTCACGTGGAAGGTGATGAGCCTGTTCGTCCTCAACGAGGACCAGGACGTCCCGGACACGTACCGCGAGCGCCTCGACCAGGGCCAGGTGTACCCGCGGATCGTGACGGCGGCGCGGCTCCGCCTGGGCCAGCAGATCGTGAAGCCCCTGTACGACGCGCTCGGTGAGCACGTCCACCACCGCCAGGAGTCCGACCCCGAGCAGGTCGTCCCCGCGGTGCTCGCGGAGCTCGGCCTCGACGCCGACCTCGTCGAGTACGCGTGGACGGACGAGGTCGACCAAGCCGTGCGCGAGAGCCACCGCGACGGCATCGAGCGCGTCGGGCAGGACGTCGGCACCCCCGTGATCGCGGTCGAGGGCACCGCGTTCTTCGGACCGGTCATCTCCCCGGCGCCCAAGGGACAGCAGGCGCTCGACCTGTGGGACGGCGTCGTCGCGGTCGCGAAGGTCCCGGGCTTCTTCGAGCTGAAGCGCTCGCGCACGGTCGGCCCGATCTTCGACACCACCGACTGACGTCGGGTCCGCCTCGTTGCGCCCCGCCACGGGCGTCGCGCCCCGCAGCGTCGGGGCGCAACGCCCGTGACGGGGCGCAATCCAGCAGGCAGCGTCGGCATCGCGGGCATCGCGGGCAGGCAGGCAGCGCCGGCAGCGCGGGCAGCGCCGGCCGGGAGGCACGGGTCGCGCCCGCCACCCGGCCCCCGTCAGGCGAGCGGCATGCGCATGAGCGTCAGGTCGAGCCAGCGGTCGAACTTGCGTCCGACCTCGGGCAGGACGCCCACGACCGAGAACCCGAGCCGCTCGTGCAGCGCGATCGACCCCGCGTTCGTCGAGCAGATGCCCGCCATCATCACGTGCACCCCGTCGGCGCGGGCGTGCGCCACGAGCGCGTCCATGAGCGTGCGCGCGACGCCCTGCCCCCGGAACGCCGGGACGACGTACACGCTGTGCTCGACCGTGTGCCGGTACCCCGGGTGCGGCCGGAATGCGCTGTAGGTGACGTAGCCGGCGACCTGGCCGCCGACCTCGGCCACGAGCACCGGCAGCCCCGCCGCCCGACGCTCCGCGAGCCAGCCGTCGAACCACGCCCGCGGGTGCGGTTCGTCCTGCCAGATGGCGGTGGAGTGCAGCACGGCGTCGACGTGCAGGGCGTGCACCACGTCGAGGTCGTCGGGCGTGCAGTCGCGGATCACGACCCCCGTCGTCGCATATGCTGTCGTCATGTCTCACATCGTAGACGACGAGCGTGCACTCGGCGAGCGGTTGCAGCGGCTGCGCACCGAGCGGCGGTGGAGCCTGACCGAGCTCGCCGAGGAGTCCGGCGTCTCCCGCGCGATGATCAACCGCGTCGAGCGCGGGGTCTCCAGCCCGACCGCGACGATCCTCGGCCGACTGTCCGGCGCCTTCGGCCTGACCGTGTCCCAGCTCCTCGACGACGCCCTCGAGCACGAGGTGCCCAGGGTGACGGACCCCGACGAGGCGCGCGGGGTCCGACGCGGCGCGACCGCGGACTCCTGGACCGATCCCGACACCGGGTACCGCCGGCGTCCGGTCTCGAGCGCGGCGTTCCCCGCCGACGTCACCGAGGTGCGCCTCCCGGCCGGCCGCGAAGTGGCCTACCCGGCGTCTGCGTACGCGTTCCTGCGGCACTGCATCTGGGTGGTCGACGGCGTGCTCGAGGTCGTCGTCGGCGGGGAGCCGACGCGGCTCGCCGCAGGCGACCGGATCGAGCTGGGGGAGCCCGCCGACGTGGTCTACCGGAACCCGGGCGACGAGTCCGTCCGGTACCTGGTGGTGGTGGTCCGGGCCCCGGAGCGGCGGGAATAGGATCGGTCCCATGCGCATCCACCTCGGAACGGACCATGCCGGCCTCGAGTTCACCAAGACCCTGGGCGACCACCTGACGGCAGCCGGGCACGAGGTGGTGGATCACGGTCCGACCGAGTACGACGCACTCGACGACTACCCCTCGTTCTGCATCAACGCCGCGCACGCCGTGGTGCAGGACCAGCGTGCCGGCGTCCAGGCCCTCGGCGTCGTGTTCGGTGGCTCCGGCAACGGCGAGCAGATCGCCGCGAACAAGGTCGAGGGCATCCGCGCCGCCCTCGTGTGGAACGAGTCGACCGCCGTCCTCGCCCGCCAGCACAACGACGCGAACGTCATCTCCATCGGTGCCCGTCAGCACACCGAGGACGAGGCCATCCGGTTCGTCGACCTGTTCGTCGCCGAGCCGTTCTCGGGCGAGGAGCGCCACGCCCGCCGCATCGCCCAGCTCGCCGAGTACGAGCGGACGGGGCACATCGCCGGCAAGCAGATCGACGGCTCGACCGAGTAGACAGGTCCGCATGCCCGAGGGTCACTCCGTCCACCGCATCGCCAACCAGTTCACCCGGCACTTCGTCGGCAAGCGCTGCGAGGTGTCGAGCCCGCAGGGCCGCTTCGCTGCGGGCGCTGAGCAGCTCGACGGCAGGACGCTCATCGCCGCGCGCGCCGTGGCCAAGCAGATGTTCCTGGAGTTCGAGGGCGACCTGTTCCTGCGCGTCCACCTCGGGCTCTACGGGGCCTGGGACTTCGCGGGCATGATCTCCACCGCCCAGGCGCTGTCCGAGGACGGCGACGGCGAGGAGTCCCTGTCGTCGATCGGTGCGCCGCGACTGGCCCGGTACCGGATGGCCGAGCAGGAGAAGGTGGAGGACCCGATCGAGTCCTTCCCGCCTGACCCCGTCGGCCAGGTGCGCGTCCGGATCCTCACCGAGGACACCGTCGCCGACCTCCGCGGCCCCACCGCGTGCGTCGTCGAGACCCCGGCCGAGGTGCAGCGTGCACTCGACAAGCTCGGTCCCGACCCGATGAACGACGACGGGCCCGAGGCCGAGAAGGTCTTCGTCGAGAACGTCCGGAAGCGCAACGTCGCCATCGGCCAGCTGCTGATGGACCAGTCCGTCGTGGCCGGCATCGGCAACATCTACCGTGCCGAGCTGCTGTTCCGGCAGCGCATCGACCCGTACAAGCCGGGCAAGAAGATCACCGTGAAGCAGGCGAAGGCGCTGTGGGCGGACTGGTCGAAGCTGCTGCACGACGGCGTCCGCGACGGCCTGATGCTGACCATGGACGACCTGTCCGAGGCCGACCACGAGAAGGCGGTGCGCTCGCGGAAGGACCGCCACTGGGTGTACCACCGCCAGGACGAGCCCTGCCGGGTCTGCGGCACCGAGATCCGGATGGCGGACATGGCCGGCCGCAAGCTCTACTGGTGCCCGAAGGACCAGAAGTAGCTACAGCTCGCGGTGCGTGAACCGCCCCGCGACCGCGGTGGCGAGCACCCGCATCGACCGCAGCGCCGACGACGGGGCGTCGGCCAGCGGGTCGGACTCGACGAGCACCAGGTCCGCGACGTCGCCGACCGCAACCGACGTCCGACCCCCGACCGTCGACCCCGTCCACGCGGTCAGCGCCGAGAGCCGCTCCTCCGGGTGCCACGGCTCCCGGCCGTCGCGGTCCCGACCGACGGCCGCCGCCATCGACACCCACGGGTCCAGCGGCGCGACCGGGGCGTCCGACCCGAGCAGCACGCGGGCGCCGGCCCGGGAGAGCGACGCGAAGGCGAAGGCCCGGTCGGTGTGGCCCGCCCAGTGCCGATCGGCGATGTCGCGGTCGTCCATGGCGTGCTCGGGCTGCACCGACGCGGCGACCCCGAGCCGGGCGAACCGCTCGACGTCGCTGTCGACGAGCAGCTGCGCGTGCTCGATGGTCCCGCGGGTGCCGACGGCCTCGAAGACGTCGAGGGCGTTGGTGTTCGCGCGGTCCCCGATGGCGTGGATCGCGGGGACGAGCCCGGCGGCGACGGCACGCCGGACCACCGCGACGAGGTCCTCGAACGGGTAGGCGAGCACGCCCTCGCCCGATGCCATCGCGGCGGTCCGGGTGCCGAGCGAGCCGTCGGTGATCACCTTGAACGGACCCATCGTGAGCAGCCCCCGCGTGCCCGCGACGACGTCCCCGGTGCGCAGCCCGCGCGCGATCACGTCGTCGAGGTCGTCCGGGTAGACCCCGGAGGCCACCCGGATCGCATCGGTGCCGGCGTGGATCCGCCGACGCCACCGGTCGAGTCCGAAGCGCATCTCCAGGTCGACGACGCCCGTCACCCCGCGGGCGGCGGCCGCCTCGGCGGCGTCGGCGACGGCGGCGTCGAGCACGGCGTCCGGCACCTGCGACAGCGCACCGGTCACGTCGAACGCGTCCTGCTCGCGCACCACGCCGTCCTCGCCCGTCTCGAGCGGCCGGCCGAGCACGACGCCGAAGTGGGCGAGCGCGAGCGCATTGCACCACACGGCGTGCAGGTCCGCGCTGATGACGACGACCGGGAGGCCCGGTGCGGCCTGGTCGAGCAGCTCGCGTCGCGCAGGGCGGGGCCACGTCCCGTCGCGGTAGCCGTGTCCGACGAGCAGGCGGTCCGCCACGTCGGCGCGCGCGGCCCGGGCGAGCAGGTCCGCGGTGGCCTCGGCGGAGTCGCAGCCGGTGACGTCGACGCGGCGCCGGACGAGCGCCCACTGGTCGAAGTGCGTGTGGTGGTCGACCAGGCCCGGACCGAGCCACGCGCCGGCGGTCTCGACGACGTCGGCGTCGGGGCTCGTGGGATCGAGCGTGCCGGTCGGAGCGATCGCGGTCACGCGACCGTCGACGATGCGGACGTCGGCAGGGGCTCCGGAGGTGCCCACGCGCCGGACCGTTCGCAGCAGGATCTCCGTCATCTCGCCTCCGTACGGTCCGCACGCGCCGCGTGTGCCCGTGCCATCTCGTCGGCGAGCGCCGGCGAGGCGTACGGGCCGTCACCGCGCAGGCCGGCGATGATCTGCTCGACCACCTCGGGGGCCTTGTTCTGCGACAGCTTGGCGCGCGCGTCGAACCGGGTGACGCGGATCCGGATCCCGACGGTGCCCTTCGCGATCCGGCGAGCGGTGTCCTCGTCCACCTGCAGCGACACCGGCGACGGCATGCCCTGCTCGAAGTGGTCGACGAGTTCACCGAGCACCCGGAAGTTCTCGTCGTCGGACAGGATCTCCGGCGTTCCCCACACGTGAGCGGTGACGTGGTTCCAGGTCGGCACGAACTGCTCCGGCGGGTACCAGGCGGGGGAGACGTAGCCGTGCGGGCCCTGGAAGACCACGAGGACCTCGTGCCGGCCGAGCTCGTGCGCGACCTCGTCGGGACGGCCGACGTGGGACACCAGGACGATCGTGTCGGGGTCGTCGTCGGGACCGGGCGCCTCGAGCAGCACCGGGTAGTGGGACGCGACGAGTCCCGCCGCCGTGTGCGACACGATCGTCGCCCACGGGTTCGCGGCGATGAGGCGTCGGACCTCGTCGACGTCGGTCATCAGGAAGTGCGGTGTGCGGCGCATGGTCCGAGCGTGGCACACATGGAAGGCTGGGCCCATGTCGAACCGCGCCGCGTACGAGACCGTCCTGCCCTACGTCCGCGAGTGGGTGTCGTACAAGGTGTGGCAGTTGCGGGTGCCGGGCGTGCAGGTGGCCGTCGGGTACGAGGGCGAGGTGCTGTTCGACGAGGCCTGGGGGTACGCCGATGTCGAGGCCGGGCGGCGCCTGACCACCACGGACCTGTTCCGGATCGCCTCGCACTCGAAGACCTTCACGGCGACGGCCCTGCTGCAGCTCGTCGAACGCGGTGCGCTCCGGCTCGATGACACCGTCGGCACGTATGTCGCCGCCCTGGTCGACGGCGGGTCGCCGATCGCCGACGCGACGCTGCGGGAGCTCATGGAGATGGGCGCCGGCGTGCTGCGCGACGGGCACGACGGTGACCACTGGTCGCTGCTCCGACCGTTCCCCGACGAGCAGGAACTCCTCGCGCTCGTGCTCGACCGCGGCCAGAAGGTCCCCGCCGGGTCGGCGTTCAACTACTCGAACCTCGGCTACGCCCTGCTCGGACTGGTCATCGCCGCGGTGTCGGGGAAGCCGTACAACGAGTACGTCCGCGAGTCGATCACCGAACCCCTGGGTCTGCGGAACACCGGCCCGGACTGGGACCCGGCACGCGCCGACGAGTTCGTGGTCGGGTACACCGGGTTCCACGCCGCGCGACACCGGCGACGCATCGACCACGTCGACACCCGCGCGATGGCGGCGGCCACGGGCTTCCACGGCA
Source organism: Curtobacterium oceanosedimentum (assembly GCF_020297365.1). GTDB lineage: Bacteria > Actinomycetota > Actinomycetes > Actinomycetales > Microbacteriaceae > Curtobacterium. Next base: position 58,644 of record NZ_JAIXIG010000014.1, on the reverse strand, counting down.
CGGCGTCCGACCTGGTCCGGTACTTCTCGCAGCACGTCATCGGACAGGGCACCCTGCTCACCGACCACTCGAAGCGCCTGGCGCAGCGGAAGGCCTGGAGCGCCACCGACGACCCGGCCGGGCGTGGCTACGGTGCCGGCTTCATCGTCGACCGCATCGGCGACCGCGAGGTGCGCGGCCACTCCGGCGGATTCCCCGGCCACATCACGCAGTCGGTGTTCGACCCGGAGTCCGGTCTGGTCGTCTCGGTGCTGACGAGTGCGGCCTCGGGGCCGGCCTCCCTCATCGCCACCGCGATCGTGCGCCTGCTCGACGCGGCGGCCGACGCCGACGCCCCGGGCACGCCGATCCCGGACGGCGTCGACCCCGCCACGTTCACCGGCCGGTTCGCCAACCCGTGGGGGGTGACCGACGTCGCCCGCATCGGTGCCCGCCTCGTCGAGGTCGATCCCTCCGCGCCGGACCCCCTCGACACGCCCACGCGACTCGAGGTCGTCGACGCCGACACCCTGCGGATGACCGCCGGCAACCGGTTCGGGTCGATCGACGAGGACGTCACCTACGACCGCGCCGCCGACGGCGCGGTCCGCTCGATCCGCGGTGGCGGCGGGATGACCTCGGAACCCTGGTCCGTTCCCGAGGAGGCACCGGAGACCGCCGCCGGGCTGCGCTGATCACGGTCGGCGCTGACCTCGGTCTGCGCTGGCGACAGCGGGTGGTCAGCGCACCTCGGCCGATGCCCAGAGCGCGCCGACGCCCCGACCGACCGGGCGCAGGAGCGGCACCGCGACGACCCGACCGAGGACCCGCTGCGCGCCCCGCTCGTCGCGGGACGTGAGGACGCCGAAGGCCACGAGGGCGCCCTGCACGACGACGAGGAGCACGCCGACCGCCCACGCCGGGCCCACCTGCATCACCGCGAATGCGAGCACGGACACCGCGAACGCGAGCGCCCGGCGATCCCGTGTCCGCCGGGCGGCGACGAGCACGACCACGCCGGCGATCCCGGCGAGCACCGCACCGGCCCGCACCACCCCGGACGGCGGTCCCCACGACAGGAACCACGGGGTTCCCAGCGCGCCGCCCACCCCGGCCACCAGCGCCGCCACCACCGCGGCCGCCGACACCACCTGTACCCCCGTGCTGCTCTGCATGCCCGGACTGTCCGCCCGGCGGCACCACCGGCGGAAGACGCCCCGGCCCGCTGTGGTACCGGGTCCGCCAGCTGCTCCGGTCGGCGAGGAGTGGGGACGCCGTGTCCGCGCGATGACGGTTCCGGTCTGCTCCGCCCGTGGATGGTGCACCAGGACCGTCAGCGCCGCGGCGGCGCGGGTCGCCCCGTCCGCCTCGCCCCGGTGACGCGACGACACGCCCGTCCGGCGACGCGTGCTCGTCCAGACGACGCGGCGGACTTGACTGCCGTTCGAACACACGTTCGAATACCGTCGTGGGACGGCGTCGCGAGAACCGGTGGCAGCCCCCGGAACACCCGGAGGTCGAGCGTCCGCGCGCGTACTCGCTCTCCGAGGACGCCCGCGGTGCCGACGTCTGCCACGCCGTGACCCCGAAGCCGGTGTGGGCCTGGATCCAGTTCCCGACCTTCCACGTCCGGGTGAAGGCCTTCGCCAAGAGCTGGACCCGCGATGCCGTGCTGGTCGAGTGGGCGCAGTTCGGGCAACAGGCCGAGGCGTGGGTCTGGCGTTCAGCCGTGAAGCACCGGACACTGCGCGCAGACAGCGCGATGCGGACTCCGCATGACGCACTGCGTTGACATCGGGCTCGAGCGCGAGGATGGTTTAGCGAGTACCGGGTCGGCAAGTAACTCACTGATCGAGGCATTCGAACCGAGTGCCGGTCACGGACGAGGAGGCACCATGAAGAACGCAGCGGTGCCGTCCTGGGTCGCCCACGTGCTCACCCCGCCTGAGGTCATCAGCGCCTACGTCGAGCGCCGGATCAACGATCCGGCGCTGCTGTCGGGGGAGCAGTCGGAACCCACGTACGCAGACTTCCTGCGCGACGAGTAGACGGTCTTCCTGGAGGCCCGGATCACGCACCGCTGTCGGCGGACGTGATCCGGGCCTCCGCTTCGTCTCACGCCACCGGTCCGTCGCGTCGGCGACGCGACGACAGCGTCACACCGACGCTGGCCGCCGTGACGCACGCCAGGGCGACCGTCTCGAGCACCGAGAGGCCCTCGGCGAGCACGACCAGGCCGGCGAGGGCCGCGATCGCCGGGCCGAGGCTCTGCAGCACGCCGAACACGCGCGTGGGCATGCGGCGCAGGGCGAGCATCTCGAGCGCGTACGGCAGCACGCTGGACAGCACGGCCACGGCGCCGAAGACGACCAGGAGCCTCGGTTCCCGCAGGACGCCGTCGACCGCGGACGGCAGTCCGAACGGCAGCGCCACGAGCATCGCGACGACCATCGACACGACGAGCCCGTCGACGCCGGGGATCGCGGCGCCCACGCGCCGGTTCATCACGATGTAGCCGGCCCAGCACGCGGCGGCGAGCACGGCCCAGACCACCCCGTCGACCTCCGTGACGGCGGTCGGACCGATGCCGAGCAGCACGACACCGGCGAGCGCGAGCAGGGCCCACACCGCGTCGCGCCACCGTCGGGTGTGCACGAGCGACAGGGCGAGGGGTCCGAGGAACTCGATCGTCACGGCGATCCCGATCGAGATGCTCGCGAACGACAAGTAGATGAACACGTTCATGCCGCCCAGGGCGAGGCCGAGGCCGACGGCGCCGAGCCACTGGGCGCGCGTCCAGTGCCGCACACGCGGCCGCACCACCAGGGCGAGCACGACGGCGCCGATGACGAGCCGGAGCGTGGCGGCGCCGACTGCACCGACGTCGTCGAAGTGGGTCTTGGCGATCGCGGCGCCGACCTGGACGGACACCATCGCGGTCAGCGCCAGCAGGGGAGCGGGGACGCGGTTCACCCGCGGGCTCGGTTCATCCGAGGTAGGCGAGGACGGCGAGGACGCGGCGGTGGTCCTCTCCGGTGTCCTCGAGCGCGAGCTTGCCGAAGATGCTGGAGACGTGCTTCTCGACGGCGCCGGTGCCGATCACCAGGGCGCGCGCGATCGCGGCGTTCGTGCGGCCCTCGGCCATCAACCCGAGCACGTCGCGCTCCCGCGGGGTGAGCGCCGCGAGGGGATCGCGGCGGCGGCTCATCAGCTGCGTCACGACCTCGGGGTCGAGCACCGTGCCGCCCGCGGCGATGCGGCGGACGGCGTCGTCGATCTCCTCGAGCCGGGTGACGCGGTCCTTGAGCAGGTAGCCGATGCCGGTCGCTCCGGCGGCCAGGACGTCCTCGGCGTAGGTGGCCTCGACGTACTGGGACAGCAGGAGCACGCCGGTGCGCGGGGCGATCCGGCGGGTCTCGACGGCGGCGCGCACGCCCTCGTCGGTGAAGGTCGGGGGCATCCGGACGTCCATCACGACGACGTCGGGTGCACCGTCGGGCAGGGTCGCGAGGAACGACCGGGCGTCCGAGTACTGCCCGACCACGTCGATCCCGGCCTCGTCGAGCACGCGGGCCAGGCCCTCGCGGAGCAGGACGGCGTCGTCCACGACGACGGCCCGGATGCGTGCTGCATCCGGGCCGTCGCTCATGCCGACCAGCCTAGTGGGAGCGCGGGCGCTCCCGCGGGGTCACCGCTGGGTCGTCGCCATCGGGACCCCGTGCAGCGCACCGAGCGGGATCCGTGCCGTCGCCTCGGTCGGGCCGCCCTCGGGGCTCGACACGACGAGGTCGCCGTCGAGGGCGCGGACGCGTCCCATCAGCCCCTCGATGCCGTGGCCCTGCGACGGCCGCGCGCCGCCCCGGCCGTCGTCGGTGACGCTGACGGTCAGGTACCAGAGGCCCGAGGCGTCCACCACGAGACCGAGGTACACGCCGGCCGTCGAGGCACCGGAGTGCTTCATCGTGTTGGTCAGCAGCTCGCTCACCGTGAAGTAGACGTTGCGCTGGATCTCGGAGGCCAGCTCGAGGCCCTCCGGCAGGCGCACATCGAGTCCGACGGGGATCGGGCTGCGGGCGACCAGGGCCTCGAGCGCGGCGACGAGCCCGCGGTCGAGCAGGATCGGCGGAGCGAACCCGCGGGACAGCGCCCGCAGCTCGTCGAGGGCGTCCTGCGCGTGCTCGGAGGCCTCGCCGATGAGCTGCTTCGCCTTCTGCGGGTCACGGTCGAGGGCGCGCTCGGCGGCGGACAGGTCCATGCGGAGGCGCACCAGGCGCTGCTGCGGGCCGTCGTGCAGGTCGCGCTCGATCTGGCGGAGCGCCTGCCCCTCGGCGGTGACGGCACCGGCGCGGGATGCCTGGAGGCCGGCGACGCGACGCTCGAGCACCTCGGCGCGGAACCCGCCGAGCAGCCCGAAGTCGATCCAGTAGTGGGCGAGGACCGAGCCACGCGCCCAGAGCGGCAGCAGCACGACCGAGGCGGCCATCGACAGCAGGGCGAGGAACCCGACGCCGACCAGGGACCCGAGACCGTCCGGGACGTACCCGGCCGCGATGTTGCCCACGAAGTACAGGCCGCCCGCGACGATCGGCCAGGTGAAGCCGACGAGCAGCAGCGCGCCGGCGCCGACGGTCACGACCGCGGCGAGCGGGTAGACCACGGCGGCGTGGAGCAGGTACAGCCAGTAGTGCGGGTTCGCGACGGCGGACCCGGTGCGCGTCCACCAGTTCTGCTGCCAGCGGGGCGTCCAGTCGACCGGGCGGATCGGGCGCGGGTCGGCCCAGCTCATCCGGAGCTTCTCGAACTGCCCGAGCCACCGCGCCACGAACAGGGCGATGAAGAACATGAGCAGGACGAACGGGTTGAACAGGTCGCGGAACCCGCCGCCGAAGATCGCCGTCGGGAACGCGAAGTACAGCGTGCAGAGCAGCACGGCGGTGAGCGCCATGTAGCCGAAGTCCCGCGGCAGGCGCTTCCAGGCGTCACGGTAGAACTGTCCGGCCGTCATGCCGGATCCGGTGCCCGAGCCGCCGCCGCCCGGTCGGGACCCGACGGGCGGGGTCGCGCTCCACGACGCCGGCGGGATCTGCTGGTCGCTCTGGTCGCGCTGCCGCGGGTACTGGGGCATCGGCTTGGTGGCTCCGGGGGGCGTGGTGTCGTCCAGCGGGACGGTGTTCGCCTGCTCGGCCGGGCTCGTGACGTCGTCCAGCGGGACGGTCGTGGCCTGGTCGGGCGAGGGCGTGGCGTCGTCCAGCGGGACGGTGCGCGCCTGGTCGAGGCGGTTGGTGTCGGTCATGCATCCAGCCTCGCGATCACGAGGCCGTCCGCCCATCCTGCCCTCTCCCCGACCCGGGTGGGGTTATCCCCCCTCTTCTACAGGTCGCTCGATCCGCGCCACGCCGGCCCCGTCCTCGATCACGCTCGTCGGATGGGTGACGCACTCCGAGCACTGGTCGACACAGTCGGACTCGACGTCGGGCCGGGAACCGAGGTCCTGTCCGACGACGAGTCCTGGACGCTCGACATCGACGCCGCGGGCGAGCACGTCTGGGTGGCCACGCGCTCACGTCCGCTCTGGCTGCGACGAGGGGAGGACATCGCCTGCGTCGACGCCGGCGCCGCTGCCCTGGTCGGACCGCACCCGGGGATCACGGTCAGCACGGGATCGCACCGCTCCGGCCCGCCCCGCGTCGCGGACACCTACGAGTACGACCACGAGGCGCTCTTCGCGCGCACGGGCGTCCTCGTCGGAGCAGCCTCGCTCGGCCCGCTCGCCGACGAGGTCCTCGCACTCCCACCCATCGCGACCACCGGCCCGCCCGGCACTCCCTCGCCCGATGTCGTCCTCGCGCTCCGCCACGTCGCGCACCTCGACGGCGGGAGGTGGCACGGAGCGCAGCGGCAGGCCCTCGCCCGACTCGTCGTCACGACGGTGCTCCGAGACAACCCGCCCCCGATGCTCGGCGACAACGGTCTCGCACGGGTCCTCGACCGCCTGTTCGATCCTGCCGGTCCGCCGTCCGTACGGGCGCTCCTCGACGGCATCGACATGTCGGAGCGCACCCTCGAACGCCGGTGCGCCGCGGCGACGGGCTGCACGCCCGCGCAGCTCGGCCGCTGGTACCGCAGCCTGTCGATCCGGAACGCGCTCGCTCGTGGCGACCCGCCAGCCGAGGTCGCGGCACGTTCCGGCTACAGCACGACGTCGTCGATGCGGCGTGCGTTCGCGCGGGTCCGTCCGCCGACGAGCCGCAGGGCCGAGCGGTGGTGACCGCGGCCCGCGGGGAGGACGTTCCGCTCTGCAGCGCTGGCGGTTCTGGTTCGTGTTCTCCCTGGTGCGCGAACCGGGATCGTCACGGCGCCGAGGAGACCGCGGCCTCCCGCCGCCCGGACGATGCCCGGACAACCGGTGTCGGTAGTCGCGTGCTCCGGGAGCGGCGCGGCCGGTCGACTCGCGGACTCGGGTGGGGCGTTCCGCTCCGTGGCGCTGGCGGTTCTGGTTCCCGTTCCCCGCGGTCCGCGAACCGGGATCGTCACGGCGCCGAGCAGACCACGGTCTTCCGCCGCCAGCGCTGTGCGCGGACACCGGGTGTCGGCAGCCGGGTGCTCCGGGAACGGCGGGGGTCAGGCGGGGGCGCGGCTGGTCGACTCGCGGACGCTCAGGGTGAGGGACGGGCCCGGACGCGAGGGGAGCGGGACCCGGGCATCGATCTGCTCGCGCAGCAGCGTCGCCGCCCGCTGCCCGAGCTCGACGGTGTCGCGGGTGAGCGAGGTGATCGCCGGTCGGACGAGTCGGATCATCGCCGAGTCGTCGAACGACACGATGGACACGGCGCCCGGCACCGCGACGCCCATCTCGCTCGCCACCCCGAGTCCGGCTACGGCGAGCACGTCGTTGTCGTACACGATCGCCGTCGGTCGGACGCTCCGTGACAGCAGGGTCCGGGTGGCGCTCGCACCGGCCTCGGCCGAGTAGTCCGTCGGCACCGAGACGGCGTCGTCGAGCCCCTCGCGGGCGGCGAAGGCCCGCACCCGGTCCATGCGCATGGCGGTGTGCTCGAACTCCGGCCGCCCGGCGACGTGGGCGATGCGCCGGTGCCCGAGGGCATGCAGGTAGCGCAGGACGGTGTCGGTGGCGTCCGAGTCGTCGATCCAGACCGTGGGCGCCGCTCCGTCCGGCGAGGGGTGCGAGCCGACGACGACCGTGGGCATGCCGAGGTCGGCGAGCAGGGCGAGCCGGGGGTCCTCGCGGCGTGGGTCGATGACGATCACCCCGTCGACCCGGTGCCCGCGCCACCAGTCCCGGTAGGTCTCGAGCTCCTCGTCGGCATCGCGCGCGACGAGCAGGTTCATGCCGACGTGGCTTCCGGCCAGACCGAGCTGGATGCCCGAGATGAGGTCACCGAAGAAGGACTCGGTGCCCAGGGTCCGGGCCGGCCGGTTCAGCACGAACCCGATCGAGCCGGCCTTCGCGCCGCCGAGCGCGCGGGCGGCGGTGTGCGGCTGCCAGTCGAGCTCGCGGGCGATCTCACGCACGCGCCGACGGGTCTCGTCGGAGACGCCCGGCCGGTCGTTCAACGCGAAGGACACCGCACTGATCGACACGCCGGCCCGTGCGGCGATGTCGGCGATCGTCGTTCGACGCTTGCTGGCCACGGGGTTGACTATAGCGCTTTAGTCATGAACAGTGTCTGCCACACACGGGTTCGGGGATCACTACTGAACCGGTTCAGCTATGACGAGGGAGTCAGACGCCATGAGGACCAGCACACGCATGACGAGGGGCCGCGCCACCGCGCTGCTCGCGACGGCCGCCGCCACGGCGCTCGTCCTGACCGGCTGCTCGAGCGGCGGGAACGCGGCCGACGGCGGCGACGGCGAGATCAGCGGCACCATCACGCTGCAGACCTGGGCGCTCACGCCGACCTACACGGACTACCTCGACGGGGTCATCGACGACTTCGAGAAGGCCCACCCGGACGCGAAGGTGAAGCTGCAGGACCAGCCCGGCGACGGGTACGCCGACAAGGTGCTCAGCCAGGCGTCGTCGAACTCGCTGCCCGACGTGATCAACCTGCCGCCGGACATCGCCCTGCCGCTCGCCAAGCGCGGGTTCCTGCAGGACGTCGGGAAGGACGACCCGAAGCTCGCCAGCACGTACGTCGCCGGCGCGGTGGACTCGTACAAGTACAAGGGAGTGGACGGCACGTTCGGCTACCCCTGGTACCTCAACACCGACGTGAACTACTGGAACTCGACGATGTTCGCCAAGTGCGGCCTCGACGCGGAGAACCCGCCGAAGACCACCGACGAGCTGTTCACGCAGGCGAAGACCATGCACGACAACTGCCCGACCGACTACCTGATGAGCCGGAAGCCCGGCCTCGGTGACTTCACGCTCGCCGGCGTCGAGGTGCTCAACGCCGACGGCACCAAGTTCACCTTCGCCGACTCGTCGGAGGCCGCCGACCTGATCGACCGCTACAAGGACGCGTACCAGGACGGCTACATGCCCTCCAACGTACTGAACAGCGACTACCTCGGCAACTCGACCCTGTTCACGCAGGCCAAGGTCGCCTGGACCACCGGTGGCGCGACCTCGCTCGCCGACTTCGAGAAGAACAACCCGTCGCTCAAGGGCAAGGTCACCGTCAGCCCCGCGCTCGACACCCCGCCGCTCTACGTGCAGGGCCTGTCGGTGTCGAGCAGGTCGAAGCACCTGGCCACCGCCGAGGCCTTCGCGAAGTTCATGACGAACGCGGAGAACCAGGAGGCGTTCGCCCACCAGGTCAACATCTTCCCGTCCACCACGTCGTCGCAGTCCGACCCGTACTTCTCGAAGGACGACGGCACCGTGAACGGCGAGGCCCGGGTCCTGGCGAACGAGGCCCTCGAGTCGGCGGAGGTCATCAACCCCGTCGAGGCGAACTCCGCGATGACGGACTTCCTCGACCAGCAGATCGCCCTCGCGATGAAGGGCCAGGTGGCGCCGGAGCAGGCACTCGAGACCGCCCAGACCAAGATGAACAGCCTGCTGGCCAACGGCTAGCGGCGACGGGAGGATCGTCATGCGTGCGAACCGCTGGTACACGCCCTGGTTGCTCGTCCTGCCGGCTCTGATCTGGCTCGTCGCGTTCAGCCTGTGGCCCTCGATCAACACGGTGCGGCTGTCGTTCACGAACGCCAGCCCCCTCGGCGGCGTCAGCCAGTGGGTGGGGATCCAGAACTTCCAGACCCTGCTCGCCGACCCGCAGGTGTGGGAGGCGCTGCTCAACAGCGTCATCTACATGGCGGTGTGCCTGCCGCTGCTGACGGTCCTCCCGCTCCTCATCGCGGTGCTCGTGCAGCAGAAGCTTCCCGGGATCGCGTTCTTCCGCACCGCGTTCTACACGCCGGTCATCGCGTCCGCGGTGGTCGTCGGCCTCATCTGGACGTGGATCCTCGACGACCGCGGTGTCATCAACGAGATGGCGCAGGCCCTCGGTGTCGTGCAGGGCAGCGTCCCGTTCCTGACCGACCGGTGGCTGCTGCTCCTCAGCGCCATCAGCCTGACGGTGTGGAAGGGGCTCGGCTACTACATGATCATCTTCCTGGCCGCCCTGGGGAACGTCGGCAAGGACCTGCACGAGGCCGCAGCCCTCGACGGCGCCGGCGCGGTCCGACGCTTCTGGTCGGTCACGATGCCCGGGGTCCGCGGCACCATGACGCTCGTCGGGATCCTGGTGTGCGTCTCCGCGCTCCGGGTGTTCAGCGAGCTCTACATCCTCACCAACGGCACCGGTGGGCCCGGCGGGCAGGACAACTCGCTCGTCATGCTCATCCAGCAGTACGCCCGCGGCTTCACCGGCAACCTCGGTTACGCGTCCGCTCTGAGCCTCCTGCTCTTCGTCGTGACGCTCATCCCGATGCTCGCCCTCGCCCGGATGAACAGCAAGGCGGACAAGTGACGAACACGACCAGCACGACCGAACCCGTCATCGGCGGCGCGCAGGGCGCGGCCAGCCCGACGCCGGACGTGACCGGCGCGACCGACGCGGGACGGGCCTCCCGGCAGAACGGACGAGGCGGACGAGGCGGACGCGACGGGCGCGGGCGGCGCCGCGCGGTCTGGGGCGTCATGTCCACCCGCGAGAAGGTCGTCCGCTACGTCCTGCTCGTCGTGGTGCTCTTCATCACGATCGGCCCGTTCCTGTGGCAGCTGTCCACCTCGCTCAAGGGCGCCGGCGAGGACATCTACACGGCGAACCCGTCGTTCATCCCCTCCGAGCCGACCTTCGAGAACTACCTCAAGGTGGCCGCCGCGATCCCGGTGTGGCGGTACATCGGCAACTCGCTGCTCGTCGCCGCGATCGACGTGTTCGGCAACATCGTGTTCGCGACGCTCGCCGGGTTCGCGCTCGCGCGGCTGCAGTGGCGGCACCGGAAGCTCGTGCTCGGCCTGTTCCTCGGCACCCTGGTGCTGCCCGGCGAGGCGACGATCATCTCGCAGTTCGTCACCGTGAAGGACCTCGGCCTGGCCGACAACCTGGTCGGTGTCGCCCTGCCCGGCATGATCGCCGCCCTCAACGTGCTGCTCATGTTCAACGCGTTCCGGCAGATCCCCGAGGAGATCGACCAGGCGGCGGTGATGGACGGCGCGAACGCGATGCAGCGGCTGCGGTACATCTCGCTGCCCGCCGTGCAGGGGACCATCGCCGTCATCGCGATCTTCTCGTTCATCGGCGCGTGGGACGACTTCCTCTGGCCGCTCATCGTGCTGCAGTCACCCGAGAACCTCACCCTGACCGTCGGGTTGCAGTACCTGCAGGGCACGTTCGCCACCGACCAGCGGATGATCGCGGCCGGCACCATGATCGCGTTCATCCCGATCGCCGTGATCTTCGCCGTCCTGCAGCGCTTCTTCTTCAAGGGCGTCGAAGAGGGCGGTGTGAAGGGCTGATGCGCTTCGGGGTCAACTACACGCCCTCGGTCGGCTGGTTCCACTCGTGGCTCGACTTCTCACCGTCGGACACCGCCAAGGACCTCGAGGCGATCGCGTCGCTCGGCGCCGACCACGTGCGGATCTTCCCGCTGTGGCCGGTCGTCCAGCCGAACCGGACGCTCATCCGGGCCTCGGCGCTGCAGGACGTCGCCACGGTGGTCGACCTCGCCGGGTCGTTCGGCCTCGACGTCAACGTGGACGCACTGCAGGGGCACCTGTCGAGCTTCGACTTCGTGCCCTCGTGGCTGGACAGCTGGCACCGCCGCAACATGTTCACCGATCCGGACGTCGTCGCGTCGACCGCGGCGTACGTCCGGGCGCTCGCCGGAGCGGTCGCCGACAAGCCCAACCTGCTCGGCATCACCATCGGCAACGAGGTCAACCAGTTCGCGCACGCGCCGCACCCCGCACCCCACGACATCACCGCGGAGCAGGGGCACGCGTGGGCGGCGGCGATGGTCGCGGCGGCGCGCGACGGCCTGTCGTCCTGGTCGTCCGGCCGGGAGGCGCGGGTCGGCCCCGCCACGTCGGCCCCGTCCGGCACCGGGTCGCGTCCAGGGCCCCTGGTCACCGTCGCGCAGTACGACGCCGCCTGGTACGACGACGCGCAGCCCTTCGGCCCGGAGCACGCGGCGGACCACGGTGACGCCACCGTCACGCACTCGTGGGTGTTCAACGGCTCGGCGGCCCTCCACGGCGCCCTCGGGGCCGGGTCGGTGCGGCACGGGGAGTACCTGCTCCAGCTCGCCGCAGCCTGGAACCGCGACGCCGCCCGGCCGAACTGGCTGCAGGAGGTCGGCGCCCCCACGAACGTCGTCGACCCCGCCGACGCCGCTTCGTTCACCGAGCGGACGATCCGGCACGTGCTCGACGCGCAGCAGGTGCTCGGGGTGACGTGGTGGTGCTCCCACGACGTGTCCCGGTCGCTCGCCGACTTCCCGGAGCTCGAGTACGACCTCGGGCTGTTCACGAACGACGGCCGACTGAAGCCCGCCGGCCAGGCCTTCGCCGACCTCGCCCGCGCCGAGCGCACCCGGCAGGCCGCCGCCGTCCCCCCGGCCACCGCACTCGTCCTCGACGACGTGCTGTCGGACGGCACGCTCCGGCACGGCACGCGCGCCGACTGCGCTCCCGGCGGTCGGTTCGCCGCCGCGTGGCTGGCCCTGGCCGAGTCGGCGCCGGACGGCCGCGGACCGCAGGTCGTCCTGCGCTCCCGGCTGTCGGACACCGCGCTGCTGGCCGCCCGAGGCATCGACCGCTGCGTCGACGTGCCGTCCGACCTCGACACCACCACCGTCCGCGTCGCCCACCCGGCGACGACGCCCTGACCCGCGACCACACCCGACCCGCGACCACGCCCGACCCCGGAAGGCCCCATGCACGACGACATCCCCCTCACCACCGGACGCGCCCGACGGGTGCTCGACGAGCGGATCACCCCCGCGGTGCACGCGACCACGACGGCCCTGCAGGCCGCCTGGCACGAGCTGCCGGGGGAGCCGATCCCGCCGACCGAGGGACTCGCGCTCACGTTCGAGCCCTACGAGGTGGGGACACCGTGGGGTGCTGCCTGGGGCACGACGTGGTTCCGGCTGACCGGGACCGTGCCGGCCGAGTGGGCCGGACGCCGGGTCGAGGCCGTGATCGACCTCGGCTTCGACAAGAACATGCCCGGGTTCCAGTGCGAGGGGCTCGTCTACCTGGCCGACGGCACCCCGGTGAAGTCGATCAACCCGCGCAACCAGTGGGTCCTGGTCACCGAGCGGGCCGAGGGTGGCGAGACCGTCGAGCTCTTCGTCGAGGCCGCGTCGAACCCCGTCCTGCTCGACTACCACCCCTTCCTGCCGACGCAGGAGGGCGACGTGCAGACCTCGTCCTCGAAGTGCCTCTACGCCACCCGCCGGATGGAGCTCGCCGTCTTCGAGTCCGAGGTGCACGAGCTCGCCCTGGACATCGACGTCCTGCTCGAGCTGCAGGCCGAGCTGCCCGCCGGGCCCCGACGCATGCGGATCCTGCAGGCCCTCGACGACGCCCTCGACGCGCTCGACCTGCAGCACATCCCGGAGACCGCCGGGGAGGCCCGAGCGGCGCTCGCCGAGGTGCTGGCCGCACCCGCCGAGGCCTCCGCGCACACGATCTCCGCCGTCGGGCACGCCCACATCGACTCTGCCTGGCTCTGGCCCGTGCGCGAGACCATCCGCAAGGTCGCCCGCACCACCTCGACCATGACCGAGCTCATCGACCAGACCGACGACTTCCTGTACGGCATGTCGAGCGCGCAGCAGTACGCGTGGATCAAGCAGCACCGCCCCGAGGTCTACGCCCGGGTCGAGGCTGCGGTCGAGGCCGGTCGGTTCCTGCCGATCGGCGGCATGTGGGTCGAGTCCGACACCGTGATGCCGACCGGCGAGAGCATCGTCCGGCAGTTCTCGCAGGGGCAGCGGTTCTTCGAGCGCGAGTTCGGCATCCGGCCCAAGGGCGTCTGGCTGCCGGACAGCTTCGGGTACTCGCCGGCGTTGCCGCAGCTCATGCGCCGCGCGGGCTTCGAGTGGTTCTTCACGCAGAAGATCTCGTGGAACCAGGTGAACAAGTTCCCGCACCACACGTTCCTGTGGGAGGGCATCGACGGTTCGCGGGTCTTCTCGCACTTCCCGTCGATGGACACCTACAACTCGCGGCTGTCCGGCAGCGAGGTCGCCAAGGCCTCCCGCCAGTTCCGCGAGAACCGGCTCGCCACCGGTTCGATCGCCCCGGTCGGTTGGGGCGACGGCGGCGGGGGCACCACCCGCGAGATGACCGGTACCGCCGCCCGGCTGGCGGACCTGGAGGGCAGCGCGAAGGTCCGCTGGGAGCACCCGGACACGTTCTTCGACCGCGCGAAGGCCGAGCTGACCGACCCGCCCGTGTGGGTGGGGGAGCTGTACCTCGAGCTGCACCGCGCCACGCTCACGAGCCAGCACGGCACGAAGCAGGGCAACCGCCGGTGCGAGCAGCTGCTCATCGAGGCCGAGCTCTGGGCCGCGACCGCCGCCGCCCGCACCGACTTCACCTACCCGTACGACGAGCTCGACGCGCTGTGGCAGCAGGTCCTGCTGCAGCAGTTCCACGACATCCTGCCGGGCACCTCGATCGCCTGGGTGCACCGCGAAGCGGTCGCGAAGTACGCCGAGACGGCCGCGGCGCTGACCGCGATCATCGACCAGGCGCTCTCGGCGCTCGCCGGTACCGGGGACACGGCCGTCGTCGTGAACCCGGCCCCGTTCCTCCAGGCCGGCGCACCCGCGCAGGGTGCGGTCGTCGCGACCGACGTGGCGGCGGGGACCGCGGTGTCGCTGACCGAGCAGAACGGCGGGTACGTGCTGGCGAACGACCTGGTGCGGGTCGTCGTCGACGCACAGGGGCTCGTGACGAGTGCCGTCGACCTGGTGACCGGGCGCGAGGCGGTCGCGGCCGGCCAAGCGGGGAACCTGCTGCAGCTGCACCAGGACTTCCCGAACATGTGGGACGCGTGGGACGTCGACCGGTACTACCGCAACCGCGTCGAGGACCTCGTGTCGACCACCGGGCTGACCGCGTCGGTCGACGACGCCGGGGTCGCCCGCGTGGTCGTCGAGCGGGCGTTCGGTGACTCGACGGTCCGCCAGGAGATCGTCCTGGCACCAGGGTCCCGCACCCTCGAGTTCGACCAGGTGACCGACTGGCACGAGACCGAGAAGTTCCTCAAGGTGGCGTTCCCGCTCGACGTCCGCGCCGAGCACACCGTCGCCGAGACGCAGTTCGGCGCGCAGAAGCGGGTGACGCACACGAACACCTCGTGGGAGGCCGCGAAGTTCGAGACCTCGATGCACCGCTACGTGCTCGTGTCCGAGCCCGGCTTCGGCGTCGCGCTCGTGAACGACTCGATCCACGGCTTCGACACCACCCGAGACGCCGTCGACGGACACGTCACCACGACCGTGCGGCTGTCGCTGCTGCGGGCGCCGCGGTTCCCCGACCCCGAGACCGACCAGGGCGTGCAGACGCACCGGTACGGCATCGTCATCGGCACCGACCAGCTCGGGGCAACCGAGGCCGGCGTGCGGATGAACGCGGGCGCACGGACGATCACCGGAGCACACGGGTTCGCGCCGCTCGTCCAGGTGTCCGGCGGGGTCGTGCTGTCGAGCGTCAAGCTCGCCGACGACCGCTCGGGCGACCTGGTCGTGCGCGTGTACGAGCCGTCCGGGCAGCGGGGGACCGGCGCGATCGCCCTGTCCGAGGGCGACGGAGCCGCGTTCGGCACCGCTGCCGAGGTCACCCTGCTCGAAGAGCCGCTGGCCTCGGCCGCCGCCGTCGAGGCGTCCTCGTTCGCCGTCGATGCCTACGAGGTTCGCACCTTCCGCTTCCCACGCAACTGATCGACCTGTCCAACCAAGGAGGAACGTCATGAAGCAGTCCACGAAGTTCGGCATCGCGACCGCACTGGTCGCCATGCTCGCGGCACCACTGGTGCCCGCCGCAGCATCCGCTGCGCCGTCTCCGTCCGGTTCGAGCCACGGACACGGACACGGACACGGGCACGGCTCCGGGCACGGGCACGGCCACGAGCACCACGCCGTCCCCACGAAGTCCGGCCCGACGAGCGTCGCCTACGTCGAGGTCAACAACGACGAGCTCGCGAACGTCGGCCGGTACACGCTCGAGAACGGCGCGAACGCGTTCGACGTGGCGATCATCTTCGCCGCGAACATCAACCGGGACGCGAACGGCAAGGCGGTCCTCTACAACAACGAGAACGTGCAGCGCACCCTCGACCAGGCCGCGACGCAGATCCGCCCGCTGCAGGCCAAGGGCATCAAGGTGACGCTCTCGGTGCTCGGCAACCACCAGGGCACCGGGCTGGCGAACTTCACCTCGAAGGCAGCCGCGCGGGACTTCGCCGCGCAGGTGTCGGCGACGGTGGAGAAGTACGGGCTCGACGGGGTCGACCTGGACGACGAGTACTCCGACTACGGCGTGAACGGCACGCCGCAGCCCAACGACCAGTCCATCGGTTGGCTCATCAGCGCCCTGCGTGCCGACATGCCGGGCAAGATCATCTCGTTCTACGACATCGGCCCGTCGTCCGATGCCCTGAAGACCGTGAGCCCGTCGATCGGGAAGAAGCTCGACTACGCCTGGAACCCGTACTACGGCACCTACACGGCGCCGACGATCCCGGGCCTGCCGAAGTCGAAGCTCTCCGCCGCGGCGGTGGACATCCAGAACACCCCCGAGGCCACCGCCGTCTCGCTCGCACAGCGCACGAAGGCCGACGGGTACGGCGTCTTCATGACGTACAACCTGCCGGACGGTGACGAGTCGGCGTACGTGTCGGCCTTCACGAAGGTGCTGTACGGACAGGCCGCGTCGTACCGCTGACGCATTCGTCCCGACGGCGGCTCGCGCCCCGTGCTCCCCGGCTCCGGCCTGGAGGCGCGGGGCGTGTCCGTCGTCATGGTCCTGTTGGTCCGGGGGAGGCACGAGTTCCCGTTCGCTCTTGACGGTTCCGGTTCGCGGACCCTGGCGATCGTGAACCGAAACCGTCCTCCGTCGGAAGGGAAACCCTGTCCGGCGTACGCGACGCCCCGGCCCGGCCCGCTCGACGCACCGGCCCGGCCCGCTCGACGCACCGGCCCGGCCCGCTCGACGCTGCGGCACGGTGCGGCTCCCGCATCGGGCTTCCCGGCTCCGGCCTGGAAGCGCGGGGCGCGTCCGTCGTCCTGCTCCCGCTGGCTCCGGGGAGGCATCGGTTCCTCCTCGCCCTTGACGGTTCCGGTTCGCAGACCTCGGCGATCGTGAACCGGAAGCGTC
Source organism: Curtobacterium oceanosedimentum (assembly GCF_020297365.1). GTDB lineage: Bacteria > Actinomycetota > Actinomycetes > Actinomycetales > Microbacteriaceae > Curtobacterium. The sequence goes on along the minus strand of NZ_JAIXIG010000014.1, from coordinate 41,855 downwards.
AACCGTCGAGAGGGAAACCCGGTCCGGCGTCCGCGACGCGCCGACCCGGCCCGGCCCGCTCGACGCTACGGGCCGCTCGACGCCCCGCCCCGCCCGGCCCGGCCCCGCGGCCGTACGATCGCCGCATGGAGCTCGAGTTCCGCGGCGAGGTCATCGAGTGGCGCGGCCCGTCACCGTTCTTCTTCGCCGTCGTGCCGCCGGACGCGGCCGAGGTCATCGCGGATCTCGCGCCGGTGCTCACCTACGGGTGGGGTGTGATCCCGGCGCGTGTGACGATCGGCTCGGTGACGTGGACGACGTCGCTCTTCCCGAAGGACGGTGGGTACCTCGTGCCGTTGCGTGCGGCGGAGCGGAAGCGTTCCCGTGTCGATCTCGGCGACGCCCCGCGGATCACCCTCGAGTTCGCCGGCCCCTGACCGGGCGGGCTGTGGAGGGGATGACGGGAATCGAACCCGCGTAGCCAGTTTGGAAGACTGGGGCTCTACCATTGAGCTACATCCCCGCGCCTGCGCACCAGGCGCAGCCCGACCATCGTAGCGGACGAACGAGCACCGACATGCCGACGCGCGTCATCCCGAAGCCGGACGCCGGCGCCGAGCGCACGATCCGCTGGTCGCGGGTGGTGTCCTTCGTCCTCGTGGCACTCGCTGCGATCGTCCTGTCGCTGCGGCCGGAGCTGTTCGGCGACCCGCAGCACCAGCCCGCGCACGCACTGCTGCACGTCTGGCGGATCGTCGTCGGGTTGGCGCTCGCCGTGGCCGCGCTCGGGGTGCAGGTCGTGGTCGGCGTGCGCTGGCGGCGTGACCTGCGACGCGCCGCGGAGGACGACGGCGATCCTCCCGGGAACCGAGCACCGGCGGACCGCTAGACTCATCGGCGTCGCGTCCGCCCGTTCGGCGTGCGTGGACACCCTGGCCCAGTCAAACGGGGCGTAGCTCAGCTTGGTAGAGCGCCCGCTTTGGGAGCGGGAGGTCGCAGGTTCAAATCCTGTCGCCCCGACCAGGTCTTCGAGGAACACCGACCACACGAACGTCAACCAACAGGAGAACATCCCTTGGCCACCAGCACCGTCGACAAGGTGAGCGACACCCGCGTCAAGCTCACCGTGAACGTGACGCCGGACGATCTCAAGCCGAGCATCGACCACGCGTACAAGCACATCGCCGAGCAGATCAACATCCCCGGCTTCCGCAAGGGCAAGGTCCCGCCGGCGATCGTCGACCAGCGCGTCGGCCGTGGCGAGGTCCTGAACCACGCCGTCGGTGACGCCATCGACACCTTCTACCGCCAGGCGGTCGAGGAGCAGGAGCTGCGCATCCTCGGTCGTGCCGAGGCCGACGTGGCCGAGCTGCCGAACCTCGCGGACTTCACCGGCGACCTCGTCCTCACCTTCGAGGTCGACGTCCGCCCCGAGTTCGACCTGCCGGACTACTCCTCGTACGAGCTCACCGTCGACGCCGTCGAGGTGTCGGACGACGAGATCGAGGAGGAGCTGCAGAACCTGCGCACCCGCTTCGGCACGCTCGTGACCGTCGACCGCCCGGCCAAGACCGGCGACTTCGCGCAGATCGACCTCACCGCCTCCATCGGCGACGACGAGGTCGACTCGGCCACCGGCGTCTCCTACGAGATCGGCTCCGGCGACCTGCTCGAGGGCATCGACGAGGCGCTCGAGTCCCTGACCGCCGGTGAGTCGACGACCTTCGAGTCGAAGCTCGTCGGTGGCGACCGCGAGGGCGAGACCGCCCAGATCGCCGTCACCGTCACCGCCGTCAAGGAGCGCGAGCTCCCCGAGGCCGACGACGAGTTCGCCCAGATCGCCAGCCAGTTCGACACCATCGACGAGCTCAAGGCCGACCTGAAGGAGCAGATCGCGAAGTCCAAGACCTTCGGTCAGGGCGCCGCGGCTCGCGACAAGCTCGTCGAGAAGCTCACCGAGGACGTCGACATCCCGATCTCGGAGAAGCTCATCGAGGACGAGGTGCACCGTCACCTCGAGCAGGAGAACCGCCTGGAGGACGAGGAGCACCGCAAGGAGGTCTCGGAGTCCAGCGAGACCGCCTTCCGCTCGCAGATCCTGCTCGACGCGATCGCCGAGAAGGAGGAGATCCAGGTCTCCCAGGAGGAACTGACCCAGTACCTCATCCAGGCCGCCGCGCAGTACGGCATGGAGCCGGCCGAGTTCATCAAGGTCATCGACCAGAACGGCCAGATCCCCGGCATGGTCGGCGAGGTCGCCCGCTCGAAGGCGGTCGCGACCGTCCTGTCGAAGGTCACCGTCAAGGACACCAACGGCGACGACGTCGACCTGTCCGCCTTCACGGCGGGCGTCGCGCAGGAGCCGGCAGGGGCTGCCGAGTAACGATCTCGACGCTCCCAGCACGACGGACGGGAGGCTCGGTGCCAGCTGGCACCGTGCCTCCCGTCCGTCGTTTCCGCACCATCGCATTGCCGACAGCGAACAGACGGGAACTGGTGCGTTGCACCCGATAAGTTCGACATCAAGCGACAACTGAACGGGAGCTTTTCCATGGCCGAAGCAACACTGAACCCCAGTGTTTTTGACCGCCTTCTGAGAGACCGGATCGTGTGGCTCGGCTCCGAGGTCCGCGACGACAACTCGAACGAGATCGCAGCCAAGCTGCTGCTGCTCGCCGCCGAGGACCCTGAGAAGGACATCTACCTCTACATCAACTCGCCCGGTGGCTCGATCACCGCCGGCATGGCGATCTACGACACGATGCAGTTCGTGCCGAACGACATCGTCACGGTGGGCATCGGCCTCGCCGCGTCGATGGGCCAGTTCCTGCTGTCCTCCGGCACGCCGGGCAAGCGCTACATCACGCCGAACGCGCGCGTGCTGCTGCACCAGCCGTCCGGTGGCTTCGGCGGTACCGCTGCCGACATCCAGACGCAGGCCAAGGTCATCCTCGACATGAAGCAGCGCATGGCGGAGCTCACGGCCGAGCAGACCGGCAAGTCGATCGAGCAGATCCTCAAGGACAACGACCGCGACAACTGGTTCACGGCGCAGGAAGCCCTGGAGTACGGCTTCGTCGACCACCTCCGCGCCTCGAGCGCCGAGGTCATCGGCGGCGGTGGCACCGTCGGCGACGGCGAAGCACCGACCAGCGCGGCCGAGCCCGACGCCCGGTCCTGATCACCACCGAAGAAAAGGAAACGAGAATGCACCTCCCCATGCTCGGTGGCGCGCAGAACGTCCCGGCCCCGTCCAATCGGTACATCCTGCCGAGCTTCGAGGAGCGGACGGCCTACGGCTACAAGCGCCAGGACCCGTACGCCAAGCTCTTCGAGGACCGCATCGTGTTCCTCGGTGTCCAGGTCGACGACGCGTCGGCTGACGACGTCATGGCCCAGCTGCTCGTGCTCGAGTCGATGGACCCGGACCGCGACATCGTGATGTACATCAACTCGCCCGGTGGCTCGTTCACCGCGATGACGGCGATCTACGACACGATGCAGTACATCCGCCCCCAGATCCAGACGGTCTGCCTCGGCCAGGCCGCCTCGGCCGCGTCGGTGCTCCTGGCCGGCGGGACCCCCGGCAAGCGCCTCGCGCTGCCGAACGCCCGCGTGCTCATCCACCAGCCCGCGACCCAGCAGGGTGGCGGTCAGGCGTCCGACATCGAGATCCAGGCGGCGGAGATCCTCCGCATGCGCACCTGGCTCGAGGAGACGCTGTCGAAGCACTCCAACAAGACGCCGGAGGAGATCAACCACGACATCGAGCGCGACAAGATCATGTCCGCGCAGGAAGCCGTGGAGTACGGCCTGATCGACCAGGTCCTCACCAGCCGCAAGAACCTGCCGGCGCTCGTCAAGTAGCACCAGCAGGAACGACGACGCCCCCGCACCGATCGGTGCGGGGGCGTCGTCGTGTGTGCGGTGACCGCGGCCGTCGTCGGGGTCAGACGTCCGTGTCGTCGGACTGCGGCGCGGGCCTGCGGCGCAGGAGCAGCAGGACGGCCACGACGGCGCCGATGAGCACGACGCCGCCGGCACCGATCCAGATCGCGTCGGCCGCCGGCGACTCGTTCGACCCGGAGGCCGTGCCGGTGGTCGCCTCGGACCCGGAGTCGTCGTCGCCGGCGGTGGCGCAGGACGGCGGCTCCGCCGAGCCGGTGGCGGGGGAGAAGCCCGACGGGGCCTTCCACGTGAAGGGGTACTCGTCGGAGACGGTGTGGCCGTCGGCCGAGACGATCTGCCACTCGACGGTGTACTTCCCCGAGGCGCCGAGCGCGGCGGCGGTGGACATCGTCGGGCCCTCGACGTCGACGCAGCCGTCCTCGTAGTACTCGCCGTCAGGACCGACGACCCGGAAGGCGAACCCGGAACCCGAGTCGCCGATGTCGAGCAGCCGGTCGTTCGTCGTGATGGCGAAGGTGTCCGGTAGCTCGGTCAGCGTCCCGCCCACGGCCGGGTCGGACGACACCAGGTAGTTGTGGGCGCTGGCCGGACCAGCGAGCCCGAGGACCGCACCACCGGCGATCGCGACGGCCGCGACGGACCCGGCCACGAGCCTCCGGGCAGAGGACCGCGGGCGGGGCCGACGCGAGCCGCGCTGCGTCACTTGGCGGAGCTCCGACGACGCGTGCCGGCGACGGCGACGACCAGGGCGACGGCGCCGAGCACCAGGCCGCCGAGGCCGAGGAAGCGGCCGACCAGGTCGGGGTCGGCCGGGGCGCTGGTGCCGGCGGCCTCCGCGGCGGGGGTCGCGGCGGCCGCGTCACCGTCGTCGTCCGTCGCCTCGGCGGCGGTCAGGGTGATCGACGGCGCCGGGTGCTCGGGCTCGGCCTCGCCGGGCTGCTGCTCCTGATTCCACTCCACGCTGCCCTGCTCGCAGGTCTGCAGGGCGGGGAACTCGACCAGCTCGCCGGGCTCGCCGTCGGGCAGCGCGAAGGACAGCGAGAACGTGTCGCGCTCGTCGGCGGGCAGGGGGGTCTTCGCCGTGTAGGTGACGCTCGTGACGCGCTCGGCGGCCGCCTCGTGCTCGTCGTCGGCAGCGGCGGACGGGGCCGTGTACGGCTCGGTCGCCTTGCGGATGGTCCAGTTCGGGTTGACCGTGGGCGTGACCTCGATCACGGACTCGGGGACCTGGAACTCGATCTTCGTGGTGGGGGAGCCGTCGCAGCCGTGCGGCACCGAGAAGGTCGCGACGGTGTACGAGTTCGCCGCGGTCGACGTCGCGGTCGCGGAGACGTGCGCACTGGCCGCCGTGGCGCTGCCGAGGACGATGACGGCTGCGACACCGAGGGTGACGGCGCCGCCGGTGGCGAGACGCTTCTGCATGGGGTTCCTTCCGGGGGTGGTTCTGCACCAGCTGTTCTACAAGTTGTAGAGAAGTCGGGATCACCGTAGCAGGGTCGGACGCCCTGGGCGAACGCGCGCGGCGAAACCGGAGGGGCATCGCGGTCGATGTCACCGGTTGCGGTTAGGCTCGTGTCCACGACGAGGTGCCCACCAGCAGCGGTGCACCAGCGGCTGTGCGCCAGCGCGGCCGGCATGTCCAACCAGGGAGGCACGGGAATGGCACGCATCGGAGAGAGCGGCGATCTCCTCAAGTGCTCGTTCTGCGGCAAGAGCCAGAAGCAGGTCCAGCAGCTCATCGCGGGCCCCGGCGTCTACATCTGCGACGAGTGCGTCGAGCTGTGCAACGAGATCATCGAGGAGCGCCTGGCCGAAGCCGGCGAGGACACCGCGAGCGGCGACTTCGAACTGCCGAAGCCGCGCGAGATCTTCGACTTCCTGCAGGAGTACGTCATCGGGCAGGACCCGGCGAAGCGCGCCCTGGCCGTGGCCGTCTACAACCACTACAAGCGCGTCCGTGCGCAGGGGCAGATCACCGCCGCCGAGGACCGCGACGACATCGAGATCGCGAAGTCGAACATCCTGCTCATCGGCCCGACCGGCTGCGGCAAGACCTACCTGGCGCAGACGCTGGCCAAGCGGCTCAACGTGCCGTTCGCCGTCGCCGACGCCACCGCCCTGACCGAGGCCGGCTACGTGGGCGAGGACGTCGAGAACATCCTGCTCAAGCTCATCCAGGCCGCCGACTACGACGTCAAGCGCGCCGAGACCGGCATCATCTACATCGACGAGGTCGACAAGATCGCCCGCAAGGCCGAGAACCCGTCGATCACCCGCGACGTCTCCGGCGAGGGCGTGCAGCAGGCGCTGCTCAAGATCCTCGAGGGCACGGTCGCCTCGGTCCCGCCGCAGGGCGGTCGGAAGCACCCGCACCAGGAGTTCATCCAGATCGACACGACGAACGTGCTGTTCATCGTGGCCGGCGCGTTCGCCGGGCTCGAGGACATCGTGTCGTCGCGCGTCGGCAAGCGCGGCATCGGGTTCGGGGCGCCGCTGCACAGTGCGACCGACCACCAGGACCTGTACTCCGAGGTCCTGCCGGAAGACCTGCACAAGTTCGGCCTGATCCCCGAGTTCATCGGGCGGCTGCCCGTCGTCACCACGGTGTCGCAGCTCGACCAGGCGGCGCTCATGCAGATCCTGACCGAGCCGAAGAACGCGCTGATCAAGCAGTACCAGCGGATGTTCCAGATCGACGGCGTCGAGCTCGAGTTCGACCAGGGCGCGCTCGAGGCCATCGCGGACCTGGCGGTGCTGCGGCAGACCGGTGCCCGTGGCCTGCGCGCGATCCTCGAAGAGGTCCTCGGCCCGGTGATGTTCGACGTCCCCTCCGACGACGACGTCGCCCGCGTGGTGATCACCCGCGAGTCCGTGCTCGAGAACGCGGCGCCGACGATCGTGCCGCGGCCCCGGGCCAAGCGCGTCGAGAAGTCGGCGTAGCGCCCCGGCCCGTCAGTCAGCGGCGAACACCACGAGAACGACAGAACACCTCGAGATCTCGAGGTGTTCTGTCGTTCTCGTGGTGTTCGTCGGCCGAAACGCCGCCTACTCCAGGCCGCGGCGGCGCAGCAGCGGGCCGACCTCGGCGTCGCGGCCGCGGAAGTCCCGGTACGCCTCGAGCGGGTCCTTCGCCCCACCGACCCCGAGCAACCGCTCCGCGAAGCGCCGTCCGGCTTCCCGGTCGAGCCCGCCGTTGTCGCGGAACCACTCCACCGTGTCGGCGTCGAGCACCTCGGACCAGATGTACCCGTAGTAGCCGGCGTCGTACCCGCCCGAGAACGTGTGGGCGAAGTACGTCGACGAGTACCGCGGCGGCACGGCCTCGACCGCGATGCCGGCGGCGGCGAGGGCGTCCCGCTCGAAGTCCTCGACGGACGTCACCGCGGCAGCGTCGGCTGCGGAGAGCCGGTGCCACGCCTGGTCGAGCAGTGCCGCGGCCAGGTACTCCGTCGTGCCGAAGCCCTCGTTGAACCCGGCCGACTCGCTGAGTCCCAGGACGAGCTCCGGCGGCAGCGGTTCCCCGGTCTCGTGGTGCTTGGCGTAGTTCGCCAGGACCGACGGCCACGACACCCACATCTCGTTGACCTGGCTCGGGAACTCGACGAAGTCCCGCTCGACGTTCGTGCCGGAGAACCGCGGGTAGGTGGTGCGGGCGATCAGGCCGTGCAGCGCGTGGCCGAACTCGTGGAAGAGCGTCTCGACCTCGTCCTGGATGAGCAGCGTGGGGGAGCCCGCGGCCGGCTTCGCGACGTTGAGGTTGTTGACCACGACGGGCAGGGTGCCGAGCAGCGCGGACTGCTCGACGACGGGGTTCATCCATGCACCGCCCCGCTTGCCGTCACGCGTGTAGAGGTCGAGCAGGTACAGGCCGACCGGTTCGCCGTCGTCGCCGGTGACCTCGAAGACGCGGACCTCGTCGTTGTAGCCGTGCAGGTCGGGCCGCTCGGTGAAGGTCAGGCCGTACAGGGCGCCGGCGGCGTGGAAGACGCCGTCGTGCAGGACCCGGTCCGCCTCGAAGTACGGGCGCAGCGCCGAGCTGTCCGCCGCGAACTGCTCCCCGCGCAGGATCTCGGTGGCGTACGCCCAGTCCCACGACTCGACGTCGAACCCGACCGTGCGCGATCGGACCGCGCGCTCGTCGTCGGCGTTCCGCACGGCGGCACCGACGAGCGAGGACAGCAGCCCGTCGACGGCCTCCGGGGTGCCCGCGGTCTCGTCGGCGGTGACGACGGCGGCGTGGTCCGGGAACCCGAGCAGCTCGGCGCGCTCGGCCCGGAGCCGGACGATCCGCAGCAGGACCTCGCGGTTGTCGTGCTCGTTGCCGCGACGACCGCGGGCGAGGGAGGCGCGCATGATCCGTTCGCGCAGGCCGCGGTCGCGCAGGGAGCCGAGCCACGGGTGCCCGGTGTAGAGCGGCAGCGTGATGAGCCACCCGTCGAGCCCGCGGTCGGCCGCGGCACCGGCGGCGGCGGACTTCGCACCGTCGTCGAGGCCGTCGAGCTCGGACTCGTCCGTGACGTGCACGGCGGAGTCGTTGGTGTCCTCGAGCAGGTTCCGCTCGAAGGTCGTCGTCAGGGTCGACAACTCCTGGTTGATCGCCGTCAGGCGCTCCTTGCCCGCGTCGTCGAGCCCGGCACCCGCGAGGGTCATCTCGGCGTGGGTCCGCTCGACGAGCCGCAGGTCCTCACCGGTCAGCCCGGCGGCCTCGGCGCCGTCGAGCACGGCCTGCACCCGCGCGTAGAGCCGCGCGTCCAGGGTGATCGCGTCCCGGTGGCCGGCGAGCAGCGGGGAGACCTCGGCTTCGAGGTCGTGCAGTGCCGGGGTGGAGTCGGCCGACGACAGCGTGAAGAACACGTGGCTGACGCGGGTCAGCAGCTGCCCCGACCGCTCGAGGGCGACCAGGGTGTTCTCGAACGTCGGTGCGTCCGGGTCGGTGGCGATGGCCTCGACCTCGGCGCGCTGCTCGGCCATGCCGGCGTCGAAGGCCGGTCGGTAGTGCTCGAGTCGCACGTCGCCGAAGGGCGGCAGGGCGTAGGGGAGGGTGCTCGGGACGTCGAACGGGGTTGCCATGGCGACCACACTACGGACGTGGCGCCGCTCCGTGTCAGCGCGTCGCGGCGTCGATCAGGGTCTCGGCGGCGCGGCGTGCGTGCGCGGCCGGTGCCGTGGTGCCGGCGATGGCCGCGGTGGTCTGTGCACCCTCGGCCAGGAGCGCGAGCTGCGCGGCGAGCTCCTCGGCCTGTTCCGGGGCGTCCACGACCTCGGCAGTGAGCTGCTGCACGTACCGCTGGAACGAGTCCTTGTGGTCACGCGCGATCTCGGCGACGGCGGGTGACGTGGCTCCGAGCTCGCCGAAGGCGTTGATGAAGCCGCACCCACGGAAGGTGTCGTCACCGAACCAGGACTCCAGGAAGTCGTAGAGCGCCAGCAGCTTCTCGCGCGGACCGGTGGCCGCGTCGACCGCACCGTGGACGCCGCGCTCCCAGATGTCGTGGCGGCCGGCGAGCACCGCGGCGATGAGCTGCTCCTTGCCCGGGAACGCCGCGTACAGCTTCTTGAGCGAGACCCCCGCGGCGGTCCGGATCGCGTCCATGCCGACCGACTGGATGCCGCGCGTGTAGAACAGCTGGTCCGCGACCTCGACGATGTGCGCGCGCACATCCGGTTCGACGGTGCTGGTGACCATGTACGTACCCCGTTCGCTGAGTGTTCACCGGGCCCGACTTGCGAGGGGAACGGCCGTTCTCTACTGTAGTCCACATCGGCGGAGAACGATCGTTCTCCGCGAAGTCGAGGGAAGGAACGACCATGGGTGCCATCACCGTCGGGACCGAGAACAGCGTCGACATCGAGCTCCACTACGAGGACAAGGGCCAGGGCCAGCCGATCGTGCTGATCCACGGCTTCCCCCTCGACGGCAACTCGTGGGAGGGGCAGGTCCCGATGCTCCTCGAGGCCGGCTACCGCGTCATCACGTACGACCGCCGCGGCTTCGGTCGGTCCTCGCAGCCGTCCACCGGCTACGACTACGACACCTTCGCCGACGACCTGCACACGGTCCTCGAGACCCTCGACCTGCGCGACGTGATCCTGGTCGGCTTCTCGATGGGCACCGGCGAGATCGCCCGCTACATCGGCCGCCACGGCGAGGACCGGATCGCCAAGGTCGCGTTCCTCGCCTCGCTCGAGCCGTTCCTGGCGATCACCGACGACAACCCGGACGGCGCCGGCCCGATGTCGTTCTTCGAGGGCATCGCCGCCGACGTGGCGAAGGACCGCTACGCGTACTTCACGAACTTCTACCAGGACTTCTTCAACCTGTCGGAGAACCTCGGCACCCGCATCTCCGAGGAGCAGGTCCGCAACGCCTGGAACGTCGCTGCCGGCTCCGGCTCGATCGCGTCCGCCGCAGCACCCCTGACCTGGCCGACCGACTTCCGCCAGGACATCCCGAAGGTCACCGTCCCCGCCCTGATCGTGCACGGCACGTCGGACAACATCCTCCCGATCGACGCCACCGGTCGACGCTTCACCCAGGCCCTGCCCGCGGCGGAGTACGTCGAGATCGAGGGCGCCCCGCACGGCCTGCTCACCACGCACACCGCCGAGGTGAACGAGGTCCTGCGCACCTGGCTCGCCGAGTCCTGATCCCTCGGCGATCACGCGGGCGCTCCCCGGCGGGGGCGCCCGCGTCGTGAGCAGGAATGGTCGGGTCCCCACCGGGGACCCGACCATTCCTGCTCACCGAGCGAACCGCGAAGCGGAACCGCGAACCGCGAAGCGGAACCGCGAACCGCGAAGCGGAACCGCGAACCGCGAAGCGGAACCGCGAACCGCGCAGCGCGAACCGCCCGCGCTAGTCCTCTTCCGCGGCGTCGTCCGGGTTCGTCACCTGTGCGCGCCCGAGGGCGTCGAGGTGGATCGAGGTGCCGTCGTCGAGCTCGACGATCGGCTTGCCCTCCAGGAACGTCAGCGTCCACCCCCACGTCGCCGTGTCGACGGACTCCTGCGCGAGTTCGTCCTCGACCCCGCGCACGGCGACGACCATCGTCTCGGGCAGTCGCGCAGGCGGCTCCCCACCCACGTTCCAGCGTGTGCCCAACTGCATCCGTGCCTCCAGTCCGGTCGACGGGCCGGGTCGCCGACGCGACCCGGCCCGGACAGCCGACGTTACGCCTGCTGCTCCGCGAGCTCGATCTCGGTGACGGCGAGCTCGTCGCCGTCGACGAACGACAGGTTCTCGATGCGGCCGACGGCCGCCAGGTCGACCGCCGCGCGCTCGATGAGCACGCGCGTCTCGGCGGGTGCGGCGACGACCGCACGCGTCACGGGCGTCTTCTGGGACGCCTTCGCCGCCGTCTTCGCACCGCGGATCCCGATGAGCGCCTGCCCGACGGCCGCGAGCAGCCCGGTGGGGGCCGCGTCGGTCGGCAGGTCGGCCGCGGTCGGCCAGGAGGCCCGGTGCACGCTGGTCTCGTGGGTCCAGGCCCACACTTCCTCGGTCGCGTACGGGAGGAACGGCGCCAGCAGTCGGAGCAGCACGTCGATCGCGCCGCGCAGCGCCAGGACCGCACTCGCCTGCGTCTCGTGCGTCGCGTCGGACGCGGTGCCGTAGGCGCGCTCCTTCACGAGCTCGAGGTAGTCGTCGCAGAACGTCCAGAAGAAGCGCTCGGTGATCTCCAGCGCACGGGCGTGGTCGAAGCCGTCGAAGGCCGCGGTGGCCTGCTCGACGACCGAACCGAGCTCGGCGAGCATGTCGACGTCGAGGGCCTCGGTGACGCTCGTGGCACCCTCGGGCAGCGGGAAGCCGTAGACGAACTTCGCCGCGTTGAGCACCTTGATCGCCAGGCGACGGCCGACCTTGATCTGCTTCGGGTTCTGCGGGTCGAACGCCGCGTCGGTGCCGAGCTTGGACGAGGCCGCCCAGTAGCGGACCGCGTCGGCGCCGTGCTGCTCGAGGATCGACAGCGGCGTGACGACGTTGCCCTTCGACTTCGACATCTTCTTGCGGTCGGGGTCGACGATGAAGCCGGAGATGGAGGCGTGCTTCCACGGCACCACGTCGGCTTCGAGCTGACTGCGGAGCACGGTGGTGAACAGCCAGGTGCGGATGATGTCCTGCGCCTGCGGGCGGACGTCGTACGGGTACACCAGGTCGTAGAGCGCCGGGTCGGTCTCCCACTTGCCCGCGAGCTGCGGGGTGAGCGACGAGGTCGCCCAGGTGTCCATCACGTCGAGCTCACCCTGGAACCCGCCGGCCACGCCACGCTGGTCCTCGGTGTAGCCGGGGGCGGGCTCGGAGGCCGGGTCGACGGGCAGCTGCGCCTCGGTCGGCACGATCGGCTGGTCGAACACCGGGTTGCCGTCGGCGTCGAGCGGGTACCAGACCGGCAGCGGCACGCCGAAGAAGCGCTGGCGCGAGATGAGCCAGTCGCCGGACAGACCACCGACCCAGTTGTCGTAGCGGACGCGCATGAAGTCCGGGTGGAACGCGATCTCCTCGCCGCGCTGGCGGAGCGTGCTCTTCAGCTGCTCGTCGCGCGCGCCGTTGACGATGTACCACTGGCGGGTCGACACGATCTCCAGGGGCTTGTCGCCCTTCTCGAAGAACTTGACCGGGTGCTGGATGGTCTTGACGTCGCCGATCAGCTCGCCGGACTCGGTCAGGGCGTCCACGACGACCTTCTTGGCCGAGAACACGGTCTTGCCGGCCATCTCGGCGTAGAGCTCCTGGCCCTTCGTGGACTCGATCCAGGCGGGCTCCTCCGAACGCACGCGGCCGTCGAAGCCGATGATCGCGCGGTTCGGCAGCTGCAGCTCGCGCCACCACACCACGTCGGTGGTGTCACCGAAGGTGCAGACCATGGCGATGCCGGCGCCCTTGTCCTTCTGCGCCAGGTGGTGTGCGAGCACGGGCACCTCGACGTCGAACAGGGGGGAGCGGACCGTGGTGCCGAACAGGTCCTGGAACCGCTCGTCGTCCGGGTGGGCCACCAGGGCGACACAGGCGGGCAGCAGCTCGGGGCGGGTCGTCTGGATGACCACGTCGTCGCCACCGTCGGTGCGGTGGAAGGCGATGCCGTGGTACGCGCCGGGCATCTCCTTGTCCTCGAGCTCGGCCTGCGCGACCGCGGTGCGGAACGTGACGTCCCACAGGGTCGGCGCGTCGGCCTGGTAGGCCTCGCCGCGCTCGAGGTTGCGCAGGAACGCGCGCTGCGCGCTCGCCCGCGAGGTGTCGTCGATGGTGCGGTACGACTGGGTCCAGTCGACCGACAGACCGAGCGTGCGGAACAGCTCCTCGAACTGCTGCTCGTCCTGCACGGTCAGACGCTCGCACAGCTCGATGAAGTTGCGGCGCGACACCGGCAGCTGGTCGGCGGCCTTCGAGGACTTGCCGTCGCCGCCCTCGAACGGCGGCGTGAAGTCGGGGTCGTACGGCAGGGTCGGGTCGCAGCGGACGCCGTAGTAGTTCTGCACGCGACGCTCGGTGGGCAGACCGTTGTCGTCCCATCCCATCGGGTAGAAGACGTGCTTGCCGCGCATGCGCTCGAACCGGGCCTTGAGGTCGGTGTGCGTGTACGAGAACACGTGGCCGATGTGCAGCGAGCCCGAGGCGGTGGGCGGCGGGGTGTCGATCGACCAGACGGCGCTGCGGTCACCGGCGGCGTCGCGGTCGAAGCGGTAGGTGCCGTCCTGCTCCCAGACGGGCCCCCAGACCTGCTCCAGTCCGTCGACGCTGGGCTTCTCGGGCATGGGCTTGGTCATCGTGCACCTTCCGTCCGTGTGTGCGGCACCGAGTCCGTGATGAGGTGCCTGAGTGTGCCGCGCCTGGCGCGCGGTGTCCCCAATCGTAGCGGCGGCCCGGACACCGGCGCAGTCGGCGTGCGGGCACCGTTTACCACACCGAGATGTCGGGTTGGCCCGTGTCCTGCTAGTCTGTCGGAGTTTGTCCGGCGAGCGCGGAGCTCGCAGGAGCTGCAACGTCGCCGTCTCGCCGGACGCCCGAAGGACGCACCGCACACCGGAGGAACGACTTGGCACCGAACAACGCACCCCACTCGCACGGCGATCGGCCGTTGCGCACGAAGGGCGCCGCGAAGCGCGCTCGTCGCGATCTCACGAAGGACGACGTCACCGTCGTCGAGGAGTCGCTGCTCAAGCGAGCCGTCGCGGCAGCCGCGCTCGGCAACGCCATGGAGTGGTTCGACTTCGGCATCTTCGCCTACCTGACCGTGACGATCTCGCAGGTGTTCCTGCCGCAGGGCGACCCCGCGGCGAACATCGTCGCGACGTTCGGCTTCTTCGCCGCGGCGTTCATCGTCCGCCCGATCGGTGGTGCCGTGTTCGGCCCGATCGGCGACAAGATCGGCCGACAGAAGGTCCTCGCGCTGACGATGATCCTGATGGCCGCCGGCACGCTCATGATCGGCCTCATCCCGTCGTACGACTCGATCGGCTTCTGGGCCCCCATCCTGCTGCTCGTCGCCCGCTTCGTGCAGGGCTTCTCGACCGGTGGTGAGTACGGCGGCGCCGCGACGTTCATCGCCGAGTACTCGCCGGACAAGCGCCGTGGGTTCATGGGCTCCTGGCTCGAGTTCGGCACGCTCGCCGGCTACGTGCTCGGTGCGTCGATCGTCACCGCCCTGCAGTTCGGTCTGTCCGAGGAGGCCCTGCTCAGCTGGGGCTGGCGCATCCCGTTCATCATCGCCGGCCCGCTCGGCCTGATCGGGCTCTACCTCCGTCTCAAGCTCGAGGAGACCCCGGCCTTCCAGAAGCAGCAGGAGCAGGCCGCCGAGCGCGAGGGGCAGAAGACGCCGTTCCTCAAGCTCTTCGCCGAGAACTGGCGCTCGCTCATCATCTGCATCGGTCTCGTGCTGGTCTTCAACGTGACCGACTACATGCTGCTGTCGTACATGCCGACCTACCTGGAGCAGAACCTCGGCCAGAGCGCCACGTTCGGCCTCATCCTGATCGTCGTCGTGATGCTGCTCATGATGGTCGTCATCACCTTCGGTGGTCGCCTGTCCGACAAGTTCGGCCGTCGTCCCGTGCTGGCCGCCGGGTGCATCGGCTTCATCCTGCTGTCCTGGCCGGCCCTCAAGCTCGTCCAGACCGGCACCGGCCCGGGCGTCTTCGCCGGGCTCCTCATCCTGGGGATCGTGCTCGTCACGTTCACCTCGACGATGCCGTCGACCCTGCCGGCCCTGTTCCCGACGATCATCCGCTACGGCGCCCTGGCGATCGCGTTCAACGTCTCGGTGTCGCTCTTCGGTGGGACGACCCCGCTGGCCACCTCGGCGCTCATCGCCGGTGCGAAGGACGCCGGGTACGGCTGGGCCGAGGACATCCCCGCGTTCTACCTGATGGCGGCCGCGGTGATCGGTCTCGTCGCGGTGTACTTCACCAAGGAGACGGCAGCCACCCCGCTCATGGGCTCTGGTCCGACCGTCGGGTCGGAGGACGAGGTCGCCTCGGTCATCGAGGACTACAACGACCCGACCTCCGAGCTGGCACAGTCCGACTGGGCCAAGGAGTTCTCGACGAGCGAGATCCCGATCATCTCGGGTGACGCCGCGACGGGCGACGAGAAGAAGGAGCCCGCCGGCTCGTAGTCGCCGCCGCTCTGCCGGCCTGGAGGCACGGCGCGCGTCCGTCACGGACGTCGCGCCGTGCCTCCGGTCGTCTCCCGGGCGGTCGCGCGCTGCTCGCGCTGGCGCATCTGGCGAAACCTTGCGGCGGCGGCGGCGGCACGGCCGGCTACGCGGGGCCGGTGGCCAGGCGGTCGGCCGCGTGCAGCAGCCGCGCCGTGACCGCGTGCGCCGGCCGGTCGAACACCGACGCCGCGGGACCCTGCTCGACGACCCGGCCCCCGTGCACGACGAGCACGTCGTCGGCCATCCGCCGCACCGCGCGCAGGTCGTGCGACACGAAGACCATCGCGGCGCCGCGCTCGTCGCGCAGTCGTTCGAGCAGCCGCAGCACGGCGTCCTGCACCGTGGCGTCGAGAGCGGTGACCGGCTCGTCGAGCACGATCACCTCGGGGTCGGTGGCCAGCGCCCGGGCGATCGCGAGCCGCTGCCGCTGCCCGCCGGAGAGCGTGCGCGGCGAACGCGGGCGGAGCACCGGGTCCAGGTCGACCTGCCGGAGCGCCGCGTCCACCCGGTCGTCCAGCGCGCCCCGTGCCCGCCGTTCGTCGCCGCGGGAGAACGCGTCGGCGAGGACCCGCTCGACCGTCCACCGTTCGTCGAAGGTGGCGCCGGGGTCCTGCACGACGGCCGCGATGCGGTGCCGGCGCGGGCGGCGATCGCGTTCCGGCAGGGGGACCCACGGCTCGTCGTCGAGCGTGACCGTGCCGGCGTCGGGGGTCTCGAGCCCGAGGAGCATCCGGGCGACGGTCGTCTTGCCCGACCCCGAGGCGCCGATCACGCCGAGCACGCGCCCCCTGCCGAGGGCGAACGACACGTCCTCGACCGCTGGGACGCCCTCGTAGGCGCGGGACAGCCCCCGTGCCACGAGCACGCTCGTCGTGGCGGGCGACCCCGGGTCGAGCTGCTCGGCGACGGGGTCCGGAGCCGAGCCGCCGCCCGCGTCCGTGCCGTGCGCCGCCGCCGGTGCGGCCGCACGCACCAGGGCCCGCGTGGCCTCGTGCACGGGCGCGGCGAAGACGTCGCCGACCGCGCCCTGCTCGACGACCCTGCCCTCGTGCACCACCGCGACCCGGTCGGCCCACCCCGCCACGAGCCCGAGGTCGTGCGTGATCACGAGCAGTCCCGCACCCCGGGCCTGTGCCGCACGCAGCTGCTCCATCACGGTGACGGCGACCCCGGCGTCGAGCGCCGTCGTCGGCTCGTCGGCGACCACGAGCGCGGGCGATCCGACGGTCGCGGCGGCGATGAGCGCGCGCTGCCGCATCCCGCCCGACAGGGTGTCGGCGAGTCGGCCGTCGGTCGCGATGTCCGGGTCGAGCCCCACCGCGGCGAGGGCCTCGCGCACGGCGTCCACGCGCTCGGCCGCACCCATCTCGGTGTGCAGGCGCAGGGTGTCGGCGACCTCGCGCCCGACGGGACGCAGCGGGTCCAACGCGCCCAGTGCCTCCTGGCCGACGTAGCCGACCCGCGATCCCCGCAGCCGCCGCCAGCGCCGGTCGGAGAGGCCGCGCACGTCGGTCCCGTCGACGGTGAAGGCGTCGGCGTGCACGGAGGACCCCGGGGCCGACAGGCCGAGCACCGCCCGCGCCGTGACGGTCTTGCCGGAGCCGGAGGCACCGACCAGGGCGACGCACTCGCCGGCGTCGACGTGCAGGTCCACGCCGTGCACGATCGGGACGCCCCCGATCGCGACGCTGAGCCCGCGGACGTCGAGGACGGCGGTCACCGCGCGGCACCCGTCCGTCGGACCGCACGGCCGAGCACCGTGACGGCGGTGGCGAGCGCCACGATCGCGAGTCCGGGGAAGGTGCTCATCCACGGTGCGGTCTGCAGGTAGGTGCGCCCGTCGGCGAGCATCGCGCCCCACTCCGGCGCGGGCGGCGGCGTGCCGACGCCGAGGTAGCTCAGCGCCGAGGCCCACACGACGGCCTGCCCGACGCCGAGCGTCGCGACGGCCACGACCGGCCACAGCGCGGTGGGCAGCACGTGGCGCAGGACAGTGCGGGCGGGGGAGCGGCCGAGCAGCACCGCGGTCTCGACCACCTGCGAACTCCGGGCCGACCGCACGAGACCGCGGACGATCCGGGCGTACCCCGGCGCGGTCGCGAACCCGACGGCGAGCACGGCGGGCACGGGCCCGGGGCCGGTCACCGCGATGACGACCAGGGCGACGAGCAGCAGGGGCAGGGCGAACGCGACCTCGGTGGCCCGGCCGATCACGGCGTCGAGCAGGCGACCGACACGTCCGGCACCCGCGCCGAGTCCCGCGACGACGCCGAGCAGGACGCCCGCGCCGCCGCCGATCAGGGTCGCTGCGACGCCCACCACGAGCGAGGCCCGGGTCCCGGCGACCACGCGGGCCAGCACGTCGCGGCCGGACTCGTCGGTGCCGAAGGGGTGTGCGGCGCTCGGTGCGAGCAGCGCCTCGGTCGGGTGGACGGCCAGCGGGTCGCCCCCGCCGAGCAGGGACGGCCAGGCCGCCGCGACCACGGCGACCAGCACGACCACCCCCGCGATGGTGCCGCCGACACCGAGCGTCCCCCCACGGACGCGCTCGGGGCCGGCGGCGGTCTGGTGGCCGGGTGCTCCGGTCTGGAGGCCCGGGTCGGCGATCCCGCTCACCGTGCGCCCGCCGGTCGGCCGGCTCCACGGCGGCGCGCGCTACCGCGCCGCGGGGCGCCCTGCGGAGCGCTGCCGCGCGGGTCGACGGCTCGCTCGACGAGGTCGGCGACGGCCAGCACCACGACGTAGGCCGCCGCGGACACCATCGCGATGCCGACGACGAGGGGCATGTCCCGCTGGGTCACGGCGGTCACGAGCGCGCGGCCGATGCCGGGCAGCGCGAACACCGACTCGACCACGACGGCACCGGAGACGAGGGAACCGAAGGCCCAGGCGGACAGCGCGATCCCGGGCAGCGCGGCGTGCCGGAGCAGGTGGCGGGCGAACAGGCCGATGCGGGTCTCGCCCCGGCCCCGGGCGGCGAGGGCGAAGGCCGACCGCTGCGCGTCCACCACCCCGTCGCGCACGGTCTCCGCCAGGTAGCCGGCGACGGGCACGGCCACCGTCAGCACCGGGAGCACCCAGCCGCGGGCGGTGCCGTCGCTCACCGCGGGCACCCATCCCAGGGCGCTGGCGAACACGACGATGAGCACGCTGCCGAGCCAGAAGTGCGGCATCACGCTCGCGGTGACGCTCAGGGCGCTCGTCAGTCCGGCGGCGACCCGACCGCGCTGCGTCGAGGCCCACGCGGCGAGGATCGCCAGCACCCACGCGACCACCAGCCCCGCGACCGCCAGGGTCAGCGTGACCGGCAGCTGCTGGCCGAGCAGGGTCGCGACCGGCGTGCGGAAGGCGTAGGAGTCGCCGAGCTGCCCGGTCGCCAGCCGTCCGAGGAACACCGCGTACTGCACCAGGACGGGCTGGTCGAGGCCGTACTCGTGCCGCACCTGGGCGACGGCCTCGGCCGAGGCCTGCGACCCCGGTCCGCCCAGGATCGCGAGTGCCGGGTCGCCGGGGATGAGCCGGATCGCGACGAAGACGATCGTCGCGACCGCCCAGAGCACGCCGATGCCGCCCAGCACACGGCGGACCGCCCAGCGCGCCCAGCGCCCTGCTGCCGAGGCGTCTGCGGTCCGCGGCCCGTCCGCCGGGCGCGGGACGGGCCTCCCGGCCGTCGGGTCCGTCACCGCGTCAGCGGTCGATCCACGCGGTGCCGAACCAGGGCGTCGAAACGGGGGTCGTCTCGATGCCGTGCACGGCCGAGCGCACCAGGAAGTGGTTCTGCTGGTCGTAGAGCGGCAGCACCGTGTTGCTGGCCAGGATCAGCCGCTGTGCCTGCTCGTACAGGTCGGCGCGCTCGTCGGCGTCCGACGTGCGGGCGGCCTGCTCGAGCAGCCGGTCGAGTGCCGGGTCGTCGAGCTGGGCGAGGTTGGCGAAGTAGCCGGACGGTGCCGGTTCGATGCTCGCGCTGTCGTACAGGATCCGCAGCACGTCCGGGCCGACCTTGGTGTACGGCGCGCTGACCACGTCGTACTCGTTCGCCGCGAGCGCCGCGTACCAGCTGGACAGGTCGAGTTCGTCGAGCACGACGTCGAAGCCGACGGCCTGCTCGGAGGCCTGGATCTGCTGGAACAGGCTGCGCTCGGCCGGGACCGACTGGTTCGTCGAGACGGGGAACCGCACGGTCAGCCGCTGGCCGTCCTTCTCGCGGATGCCGTCCGACCCGACCTTCCAGCCGGCGTCGTCGAGGAGTCGCTCCGCCTTGTCGGGGGAGTAGGCGAACCGGCTCTTCTCGGAGTACGCGAGCGGCTCCGCGCTCGAGAGCGCCGAGTACGAGCGCTCCGCGGTGCCGAGGAACAACGACTGCAGGCCGGGGTCGATCTCGGCGCCGGCGATGAAGGCCTGGCGCACCGCTTCGTCGCGGAACACCCCGTGACCGGAGTTCAGCTCGAGGCGGTTCGAGGCACCGGGGCGCGGGGCGTCGAGGTCGCGGATCGCGCCCTTCGCCGAGGCCGCCTTGAGCTGGTCGGGCTGGGCGTTGTCGATGACGTCCACCTGGCCGGCCTGCAGTGCGGCGTAGCGCGAGGTCGAGTCGGGCAGGAAGCGCCAGGTGATGCCGGACAGGCGCGGCTTCGTCGTTCCCCAGTGGTCGGCGTTCTTCGTCAGGGTGACGCGGTCGCCGTGCTTCCAGCCGGTGACCGCGAAGGGCCCGGTGCCGACGGGGGACTCGCAGTTCGTCGCCTGGTCGCGCTCGAGGGCCTTCGGGGACTCCATGCCGACCCAGGGCTGCGAGAAGGACTCGAGCAGCGCGCTGTCCGGGCGGCTCAGCGTCAGCGTGACCGTGTGCTCGTCGGTGGCGGTCGCCTTCGTGATCGACTGCAGCGCCAGGTATCCGGTGCTCGATGCGGTGGCCGGGTCCTGCACGTGCTCGATGTTCGCCACGACCGCGGCGGCGTCGAACGGGGTGCCGTCGGTGAAGGTGACGTCGTCGCGCAGGGTGAACGTCAGGGTCTTCCCGTCGTCGCTCGTGGTCCACTCCGTGGCGAGCTCGGGCGTGGGCTTGCCGTCCTCGAGCCCGACGAGCTCCTCGATGTACTGCGTCGCCAGCAGCGCCTGCGGGTAGTTGCCGCCGACGTGCGGGTCGAGGCAGGTCGGTTCGGCGTCGCCGGAGGCGTAGGTGAGCGTCCCGCCGGCGACGGGCGTGCTGCTGCCCGTGCTCGCACCACCGCCGGTGCACGCGGTCAGGGCGAGCAGGACCGCGGTGGTGCCCGCGACGGCGGCGAGGGTTTTCTGTACTGAGTCCAAGATCATGGCTCGACGAGCCTACCGCTTTACTGGAGCCATGGACGAACCGATGCGCCGCGGGGGCCGCCCCCGACGGTCGAGCGCCGAGGTGCTGGCCGACGCCGCCGCCGAGCTGTTCCTGGAACAGGGCTACGCGCGCACGACCGTCGACCAGATCGCCGCACGCGCCGGGGTGAGCCGGGCGACGTTCTTCAACTACTTCCCGGCGAAGGCCGACGTGATGTGGCTCGAGCTCGACGCCGCCGTCGCCGGGCTGCCCGGGCACCTGGCCGCGTCCACCGAGCCGAGTCCGGTGCGCGCCGTCGAGCAGGCGCTGCTGACCGCGGCTCGGGAGCACGACCCCGAGCGGGTGCCGTGGGCCCTGGCGCAGGCGGAGGTCATGGGCATCGGTCCCGAGCTCGTCGCCGGTGTCGCGGTGCGGGTGACGGCGCAGCACGCGGCCGTTGCGGCGTTCGTCGCCGGGCGGACGGGGGAGGAGCCGGGCGCGCTCCGGCCGCAGGCGGTCTCCGGCGCGATGCTCGGGGCGGCCGCGGCGGCGTTCGGGGTGTGGGTTTCAGACGGGGTCGGTCGCCGTGCTCTCGTGGAGTACGTCGCGGCGGCGCTCCGGCCGGTGGCGGCGGGGCTCGACGCCGCCTGACGCGCCGCGGCGCTGCTCGGCTCTCGGCCCCCGTTCCGCGCTGAGCGACACCGCACGCGCTCCGGAAGCCGAGGACTGTCGCTCAGCCCGAAACCTCGTCCCCGCACCGGCCCCGCGCTCACTCCGCCCGCAGCGTCCCCGCCCCGCCGGAGGCCACGTCCGAGGCCGTGCCGTCCCGCACCACCTCGGGCACGTCCTCGCTCGTCGGCGCCAGGGACGCATCGCCCGGGACGCTCAGGGTGAGCACGGCCTCCTCGATGTACGGACTGTCCTCCAGCGACTGCTCCACCTCGCGCAGCCGGACCGCGACGTGCTCCTCGGTCTCGTTGCCGGTCAGGTCGACGGCGGCCACCAGGTACACCCGCGACGGGCCGACGAACTCCAGGTGCAGGTAGGTCACGCGCTCCACCTGCGAGCGTCCGAGCAGCTCGACGAGCACGGCGTCCTCGAGCTCCGGCGACGTGCTCTCGCCGAGCAGGAAGCGGCGGTTGCGGTCGATCAGGACGATCGCGACGACGCCGAGCAGCACCCCGATCGCGATGGAGCCCAGCGCGTCGAAGACCGCGAGCCCCGTGACCTGGTGCAGGAACACCCCGAGGAACGCGACGACCAGGCCGATCAGCGCTGCGGCGTCCTCGGCGAAGACGGCCCGGAGCGTCGGGTTCGACGACTGCAGCACGTGTCGCAGCACGGGCACCTGCCGCTTCGTCGCCGCGCCGTGCGCCTGCCGGTACGCCTGCAGGAAGCTCGTGCCCTCGAGCACGAACGCCACCGCGAGCACGACGTAGTTGAGCACGACGTCCTCGGCGGGCCCGGTGTCGCCGAACTCCGAGATGCCGTGGGTGATCGACACGATCGCACCGGCGGTGAACAGGCCGAACGCCGCGAACATCGACCAGATGTAGGTCTCGCGGCCGTACCCGAGCGGGTGTGCGGTGTCGCGCTTCCGGGCGCCCCGCCGCTCGGCGACGAGCAGGAAGACCTCGTTGCCGGTGTCCGCCCACGAGTGCGCCGCCTCGGCCACCATCGAAGCGGAGCCCGTGACGAGCGACGCGACGGTCTTCGCGACCGCGACGAGCAGGTTGGCGCCGAAGGCGATCAGGACGGTGACGAGCGAGTCCGGACGTCGTTCAGCAGTGGAAGCATCGGGCATCCCTCGAGCATGCTCCCGTCCGCTAAACTCGGGTCACAAGAGCATCGATCCGGCCATCACCGGGGAGCTTCCGGAAGAACGCGCGGCGCACCAGCACCTCGTCAGTAGAACCGGGCGGGTTCGGGACCGTCACCACCCCGACGAGAGCGGTCGCACCGGCGGTGCGGCAAGCGAGGTGGTACCGCGGAGTCCGCTCCGTCCTCGTGGAGATCAACCGAACCCACAGGAGTCCCCGGTGCGCTACCCCCTGAACCGTCCCGACGCGACCGCCGCCGACGGCGTCGTCCCCTCGCCGAGCTTCCCCGCCGTCGAGCGCGGGATCCTCGCCTTCTGGAAGGGCGACGACACCTTCCAGGCGTCCATCGACCAGCGCGAGGGCTGCCCCGAGTGGACCTTCTACGACGGCCCGCCCTTCGCGAACGGGCTGCCGCACTACGGGCACCTGCTGACCGGGTACGCCAAGGACGTCTTCCCGCGCTACCAGACCATGCGCGGCAAGCAGGTGCACCGCCGCTTCGGCTGGGACACCCACGGCCTGCCCGCCGAGCTCGAGGCGATGCGCCAGCTCGGCATCACCGAGAAGCACGAGATCGACGCCATGGGCATCGACGTCTTCAACGCCGCGGCCAAGAAGAGCGTGCTGCAGTACACCGACGAGTGGCAGGAGTACGTCACCCGCCAGGCGCGCTGGGTCGACTTCGAGGACGACTACAAGACCCTCGACGTCACCTTCATGGAGAGCGTCCTCTGGGCCTGGAAGACCCTGTGGGACAAGGGCTTGGCGTACGAGGGCTTCCGGGTCCTGCCGTACTGCTGGAACGACCAGACCCCGCTGTCCAACCACGAGCTGCGCATGGACGACGACGTCTACAAGATGCGCCAGGACCAGTCCGTCACGGTCGCGTTCCCGCTGCACGGCTCGCGCGCGGACGCGCTCGACCTGACCGGCGTGCGGGCGCTCGCCTGGACGACGACGCCGTGGACGCTCCCGACGAACGCCGCGCTCGCGGTCGGTCCGGAGATCGCCTACGCGGTCGTGCCGGCCGGGCCGGGAGGCGCGGCTGACGGTGGCACCGCCGGCTCGGCCCGGTACCTGCTCGCTTCGGACACCGTGGCTGCGCACGCGAAGGAGCTCGGCTACGAGAGCGCCGACGACGCGCTCGCCGCCGTGCTCCGCACGGTCGCCGGCGCCGAGCTCGACGGCGTCGAGTACGAGCGCCTGTTCGACTTCCTGTCGGACGCCGAGGGCTACGAGCACGCCTGGCGCATCCTGGTCGCCGAGTACGTCGAGACCGGTGAGGGCACCGGCATCGTGCACCAGGCCCCGGCCTACGGTGCCGACGACCAGGAGGTCTGCGCCGCAGCGGGCATCCCCGTCGTGCTCTCGCTCGACGAGGGCGGCGTCTTCACGTCGCAGTTCGGCGACGTCGCCGGCATGCTCTGGTCCGACGCGAACAAGCCGCTCACCAAGGCCGTGCGCGACGCCGGTCGACTGCTCCGCCAGGCGTCCTACGAGCACAGCTACCCGCACTGCTGGCGCTGCCGCAAGCCCCTCATCTACAAGGCCGTCTCGTCGTGGTTCGTCCGCGTGACCGAACTGCGCGACCGCATGGGCCAGCTCAACCAGGACATCAACTGGGTGCCGGACAACGTCAAGGACGGCCAGTTCGGCAAGTGGGTCGGCAACGCCATCGACTGGTCGGTCTCCCGCAACCGCTACTTCGGCACGCCGATCCCGGTGTGGCAGTCCGACGACCCCGAGTACCCGCGCACCGACGTGTACGGCTCGCTCGCGGACATCGAGCGTGACTTCGGTCGCCTGCCCGTGAACGCCGAGGGCGAGGTCGACCTGCACCGCCCGTTCATCGACGACCTGACGCGGCCGAACCCCGACGACCCCACCGGGAAGTCGACGATGCGCCGGATCACCGACGTGTTCGACGTCTGGTTCGACTCCGGCTCGATGCCGTACGCCCAGGTGCACTACCCGTTCGAGAACAGCGAGTGGTTCGAGTCGCACAACCCGGCCGACTTCATCGTCGAGTACATCGGGCAGACCCGCGGCTGGTTCTACGTCATGCACGTGCTGTCCACCGCGGTGTTCGACCGGCCGGCGTTCCAGAACGTCATCAGCCACGGCATCGTCCTCGGCTCGGACGGCCAGAAGATGTCGAAGTCGCTGCGGAACTACCCGAACGTCGCCGAGGTGTTCGACCGCGACGGCGCCGACGCGATGCGCTGGTTCCTCATGTCGTCGTCGGTGATCCGTGGCGGCAACCTGATCGTGACCGAAGAGGGCATCCGGCAGGGCGTCCGCGAGTTCATGCTCCCGCTGTGGTCGACGTACTACTTCTTCACGCTGTACGCCAACGCGTCCGGGCCCGACGGCTACCAGGCGCAGCGCCGGACCGACTCGACCGACGTGCTCGACCGGTACCTGCTCGCGAAGACCCGCGTGCTCGTGACCGACGTCCGGACCCACCTCGACGCGCTCGACACCCCGCTCGCGGCCCAGGCCGTACGGGACTTCGCCGACGTACTGACGAACTGGTACGTCCGACGCTCGCGCGACAAGTTCTGGACCGGTGCCGACGGGGTGGCCGCGGACGACGCCCGCGCGGCGTTCGACACGCTGTACACCGTGCTCGAGACCCTGACCCGGGTCGCCGCGCCGTTGGCGCCGCTCGTCACCGAGGAGATCTGGAAGGGCCTGACCGGTGGGCGGAGCGTCCACCTGACGGACTTCCCGGACCCGGACGAGTTCCCCGCCGACGACGCCCTGGTCGCCGCGATGGACCGCGTGCGCGACGTCGCGTCGAAGGGCCTCGCGCTCCGCAAGGCGACCGGCAAGCGCGTCCGCCTGCCGCTCGCCACGCTGACGCTCGTGGTGCGGGACCCGACGGCGGTCGAGCCGTTCGCCGACATCCTGCGCGACGAGCTCAACGTCAAGCGCGTCGTGCTCGAGGCCCAGGCCGAGGAGTCACTGGCGCAGTACGGCATCGAGCGGAAGCTCACCGTGAACGCCCGCGTCGCCGGTCCGCGCATCGGCAAGCAGGTGCAGCAGGTGATCCCGGCCGCCAAGCGGGGCGACTGGACCGCGACCGACACCGGCGTGACCGTGGGCGGCATCGACCTGGTCGAGGGCGAGTACACGCTCGACCTCACCGTGGCCGACACCTCGGTCGCCGTGGCGTTCCTCGACGAGGGCGGCTTCGTGGTGCTCGACACCGTGACCACGCCCGAGCTCGAAGCCGAGGGACTCGCCCGTGACGTGGTCCGGGCCGTGCAGCAGGCCCGCCGTGACGCCGACCTGGACGTCAGCGACCGCATCGCGCTGACCCTGCGGGTGGACGACACCGCCGCCGGCGCGGTCCGCGCGCACCAGGAGCTCATCGCGGGGGAGACCCTGGCGACGAGCGTCGAGATCGTGCCCCTCGGGGCGGAGGACACCACCACCGACGTCGGTGACGGTGCGAAGGTGGCAGTGGAGGTAGGACGCGCATGAGCGACGACGACCAGTACGACGGCCACGAGGCGTTCGACGGCCGCGACGAGGACGGCATCCGGATCCCGGTGGGCCCCTCCGGTGCCGGACCGACCGACGCCGTGCCCTACGGGGGTGACGACGACGAGGTGCGCCGCGTCGAGGCCGCCCTGTACGCCCGGATCGGCGAACAGGCCCCCGAGCGTCGTCTGACCGCGACCCGGCGTGCCGTCGAGCTCCTCGGCGACCCGCACCTGGCGTACCCGGTGATCCACATCACGGGGACGAACGGCAAGACGTCCACCGCACGCACGATCGAGAGCATCGTCCGCGCGCACGGCCTGCGTACCGGGCTCATGACGAGCCCGCACCTGGTGTCCATCCGGGAGCGCATCGTCGTCGACGGCCAGCCGATCGCCGCGGACCGCTTCGTCGAGAACTGGGACGACATCGCCCCGGTGCTCGAGATCACCGACCGCGAGCTCACCGACAAGGGCGAACTCCCGCTCACCTTCTTCGAGGCGCTGACCGTGCTGGCCCTGGCGTGCTTCGCCGAGGCCCCCGTCGACGTCGCCGTGATCGAGGTCGGCATGGGCGGCGAGTGGGACTCCACCAACGTCGTGCAGAGCCAGGTCCAGGTGTTCACCCCGATCGCCATCGACCACGCGAAGCAGCTCGGTGCGACGGTGGCCGAGATCGCCCGCACCAAGTCCGGCATCGTCAAGCCGTCGTCGGCCGTGGTGTCGAGCCGGCAGGTCCCCGAGGCGCTGGCCGAGCTCGAGCGTGCCGCCGAGCTCACCGAGTCCACCCTGGCCGTCGAGGGGGCCGGGTTCGCCGTCACCGACGTCACCCCGGCGGTCGGCGGTCAGCTCGTCACCGTGCAGGGCATCGCCGGGCGCTACGACGACCTGTTCCTGCCGCTGTTCGGCCGGCACCAGGCCGAGAACGCCGCCGTCGCGATCGCCGCCGTCGAGTCGTTCCTCGGCCGCGGGACGCAGGCCCTCGACGAGGACGTCCTGTCCGAGGGGCTCGCCGGGGCCACCAGCCCGGGTCGGCTCCAGCCGATCGCCACGGAGCCGACCGTCGTGGTCGACGCCGCGCACAACCCGCACGGTGCGAAGGCCCTGGCCGAGGCGCTGCCCGTCGCGTTCCCGTCGGAGCACGTCGTCGGCGTCGTCGGGATCCTGGGCGACAAGGACGCCCGCGGGTTCGTCCGCGCCCTCAAGGACACCGTCGCGACCTTCGTCGTGACGCAGCCGCCGGGGGAGCGCGCGCTCGACGCGGACGAGTTCGCCCGGGTCGTCGTCGACGAGGTCGGCGAGGACCGGGTCGTCGTCGAACCGACGCTCGCCGCGGCCCTGCAGGAAGCACGGGACCTGGCGGACGAGGCGGACGCCGAGGACGCCCTCGTGCTCGTCGCGGGCTCCATCGTGATGGTGGGCGCGGTCATGGACCTCGTGCACCGGGAAGGCGAGGCGAAGTGACGGACGCACCAGGTGCCTCCCGGCCGGGTCGGGCACCGCGCACCCGCAAGCCGCGCCGCGAGCGCGGGGCGCAGGAGAGCCTGCTCTCGATCGCCCTGGTGCTCGAGGCGATCATGTTCTTCTTCCCCATGCTCGTCGTGTTCGGCAAGGGCACGCTGCCGCCCGCCGCGGCCTTCGGTGGCGGCATCGGCGCGATCATCGTCCTCGCAGCTGCCTCACGTCTGACGGGCAACCGGGCCGGTGTATGGTTCGGGTGGCTGCTGCAGGCGGCCATCCTCGCCACCGGGTTCATCGAACCGTTCATGTTCGCGGTCGCCGTGGTGTTCCTGGCGCTGTGGGTCTTCTGCTTCGTCAAGGGCGGTCAGCTCGACCGTCAGAACGCCGCGCGCCGAGCGGCCATGGGCGAGGACTGACCACCACATTCGACCCCGAACACAGGGAGTACTGCGTGTCCGACCTCGAAGAGACCCTCGTCCTCGTCAAGCCCGACGGCGTCGCCCGCCAGCTCACCGGTGAGATCCTCCGCCGGATCGAGGCCAAGGGGTACGAGCTCGTCGACCTCAAGATGCTGACCGCGCCGCGTGACCTGCTCGACGCACACTACGAGGAGCACCAGGGCAAGCCGTTCTTCGAGCCGCTCGTCGAGTTCATGCAGTCCGGCCCCGTCGTCGCCGTGCGCGTCGCCGGCAACGGTGTGATCGCGGGCTTCCGCTCGCTCGCCGGCACCACCGACCCGACCTCGGCCGCGCCCGGCACCATCCGTGGTGACCTCGGCCGCGACTGGGGCCTCAAGGTGCAGCAGAACCTGGTGCACGGGTCGGACAGCCCCGAGTCGGCCGCGCGCGAGCTCGCGCTCTGGTTCGCCTGAGCGACGGGGACGACGTGACGAACAACGACCGACCCACCAAGAACGAGCGTCGCCAGCACGCCCGTGAGGTCGCACGCCAGCGTGCCGACGCCGAGAAGCGCCGCAAGCGCCGCAACAAGTGGTTCCTGCAGGGCGGCATCGGGCTCGGCATCGTGGCGATCGCGGCCATCATCGCGATCGTCGTGGTGAACGTGAACAACGCACCCGCCGTGTCCGCGGCCGGGCCGGAGAACATGGCCACCGGCGCGATCCAGTTCGCTGCCGAGGACGGCAAGGTCACCCCGGTGAGCACCCCGGCCGTCTCGGCGAAGGGTTCCCCGTCGGCGATCCCGACCGCCGGTGCCGACGGCGCCGTCACGGTCACCGAGTACGTCGACTGGGCCTGCCCGGTCTGCAAGCAGTTCGAGGACGCCTTCTCCGACCAGATCCTGGACAAGGTGAAGTCGGGTGAGGCCACGCTGGCGATCCAGCCGGTCTCGATCCTCGACCGCGCCTACCCGGGCTCGCGCTACGCCAGCCGTGCCGCGAACGCCGCCATGTGCGTCGCGGACAACGAGCCGGAGAAGTTCCTGGACGTGCAGAAGCAGTTCTTCGACAACCAGCCGGCCGAGGGCACGAAGGGCCTGACGAACGCCGAGATCGAGGACCTCGTCAAGGCCGGTGGAGCGACCAGCTCCGAGGTCGCCGAGTGCGTGTCGACCGAGCAGTTCAAGGGCTGGGTGACCAAGTCCACCAAGCTGGTGACCGAGGACGAGGCCCTCGCGGGCACCAACGGCTTCGGGACGCCGACGGTCGTCGTCGACGGCAAGCGCCTCGACGACCTGAGCACCGTCGTCAGCGCGATCGACGCGGCGGCGAAGTAGCCCGGACGACCGACCGACCGGACACGACGGCCCTCGCTCCCACCCGGGAGCGGGGGCCGTCGCCGTGTGCCGAGCGGCCTACGACGAGCCGTGGCCGTGGCCGTGGCCGTCGCCGTGCTGCCGGGCGAACGCCGCGAACGCCGCCGCGTCGGTGAGGGATCCGTCGTACTGCGCTCCGTCGACGATGACCGTCGGGGTGCCGGTGATCCCACGGAGCGAGGAGTTCGGTACGGCGTCGTGCACCGCCCGGTCCGTGGCGTCGGCCACCCAGCCGGCGAACTCCCGGCGCGTGATGCAGCCGGCGACGTCGTCGTCGGTCGCGCCCGCCTGCTCGGCCAGGGCCACCAGCCGGTCGTCGGTGAGCCCGCGCGTGCCCTCGGACGGCTGGTGCGCACGGAGCGACGTGTCGAACGCCAGGAACGCGTCGGGGTCGTGGTCGGCCACGCAGGCGGCAGCGGCGGCGGACCGCGTGGAGTAGTCGGACCCGCGCGACATCCGGTCGAGCAGGGCGATCGGGTGCAGTTCGAGGGTCGCGGTGCCGTCCCGCACCCACTGCCGGATCTGCGGCATCTGGTCCGCCTCGAACTGGTTGCAGTACGGGCACAGGTAGTCCGCGTACACGGTGATGTCCGTCGTCGCGGGGTCCTGCGCCGTCGGGATCGGCGCACCGCCGTCGGGCAGCGCCGGCGTCCGGACGGTCACGATCGCGCCGTGGGACCCCCGCAGCAGGACCCCGTCGCTCGCCGTGTTGCGGGGGCCGGGCCCGGCCGGCTGATCCGACCCCGCGACCGACACGGCGACGACGGCCGCCCCGGCGAGCCCGCCGACGACGACCGCGGCGATGCCGAGCGTCCGCGTGCGGCGACGACGCGCCCGGGCCTGCTCGCGAGCCACCCGGGCACGGTCCCGCAGGGCGTCGCGTCGCACCGATCCGCTCTCGTGCTCGCGCATCGGGAAGGGGTCAGAAGATCGTCAGGACGCTCGGGAACACGATGATGATCGTCACGATGATGAACAGGTAGTTGGCGAGCGGGAAGGTCCAGCAGAACGGCAGCAGGGCGCGCCCGACCCGCTGGGCTGCTGCACCGAACCGGCCCTGCGCGGCGTTCCAGATCGTGAACACCCAGAACATCGGGATCGTCACGGACCAGACGAGCATGCACCACGGGCAGAGCGCGCCGATCGACCAGACGGTCTGCGTGAACAGCCAGGTGACGAACACCCAGGCCAGGAAGACACCGGCGTTGAAGGCGATCCAGAACCACCGCGACCCGTTCCGGAAGCCCGCGAGCAGCATCACCGCGACGGCGATCGGTGCGACGAACCCGAGCAGGCCGAGCAGGGGGTTCGGGAAGCCGAAGAGGTTGCCCTGCCAGCTCGCCATGACGTCCGAGCAGCTGATGAACGGGTTGAGGTCGCAGGACAGCACGGTGTCCGGGTCGGCGTACTTCTTGAACTCGTCGAGCACCAGCTGGAACGCCCCGAGGAGGCCGACGGCACCGGTGACGAGCAGGAAGACCGCCATCGCGATCGGACGACGGGGGGCGGGGGCTGACGCGGTCACGCCGTCATCATCGCATGCGGGTTCCGGTGCTTTCCGGATGCGCCGTGCGATAATGCCTGGAGGTCGTGCGGTCCGCCGCACGCCGAGAAGAGCTTTCCGGGTGGCGCCTGCACAGGGCGGTACCCGGGCGATCAGGTGCGGTGAGAGCGCACTGTGGTCGGGACAGCGTCACTCCGACGCCGAGCCGACCCGGGCCGGGTGCCCGGAGCGGAACGGGCGCGGACGCAACGAGAAGTTGGCGCAGACCGGTCACGAGACAACGAGCGCGGGGGCGTCGACGCCGCCCGCCACAACGACAGAATTCCCGCCGCCCGAGAGGGTGCGAGTGGGGCCGAGGAGTGCGCCAGTCCATGGTGGAGCAGAACAACGACAACACGACCAACGACGAGAACGCGCCGAAGCGCCGGGGCCGCCTGTTCGGCGGGCGCCGCGCCCGGTCGGCCGGCCAGGAGGCCCGGGGGAACGCCGAGCAGGCATCCCACGTCGACGAGACCCTCGCGCTGACGGGCGGCGCTGACGCCCGTCCCGCAGCCAGCGTCGCGTCGCCCGGGTCGGTGGACTCGCCCGATTCGCCCGACTCGCCGGATTCCCCCGCGTCGCCGGCATCACCGGTCGAGTCGACCGACACCGAGGTCCCCGTCGCGGTGGACCCCGTCGCCGACGGCGGCGCCGAGCCGCACGACGTGAGCACGCTGACCGGTGACCTGCCGGTCGTGTCGGGTGACCAGCAGGCGACCACGACCGACGGGGCGGACGTCAGCCGCGCCTCCCGTCCGGCCGCGTCCGAGCCGGAGACCCCCGCGAGCGCGCCGGCCGCCGAGCCGTTCGTGCCGAAGGCCACGAGCACGCTCAGCCTGATCTTCCACGCGCCGGTGCTGCCGGAGCTGCCGCAGCGCGCGCCGCGCTCGGACCGCGACCGTGACCGCGACGAGGACGACCGGTACGACCGCGAGGACCGGTTCGACCGCGACCGTGACGACCGCGACGACCAGGGTGGCTCGCGCCGCCGCTCGCGTCGCCGTGGCTCGAGCGCCGACCGTGAGGCCCGCGAGCCGCGCGACCACCAGGAGCCGCGCCGCCGCGAGCCGGAGCTCATCACCGAGCCGCAGCGCATCAAGGGCTCGACCCGTCTCGAGGCGAAGAAGCAGCGCCGTCGTGACGGCCGTGACGCCGGACGCCGCCGCCAGGTGGTCAGCGAGGACGAGTTCCTCGCCCGCCGCGAGAGCGTCGACCGCCAGATGATCGTCCGCTCCAGCTCGTCGACGATCGAGATCGGCGTGCTCGAGGACGGCATCCTCGCGGAGCACTACATCACCAAGTCCGAGAACGTCTCGCTGATCGGGAACGTCTACCTCGGCAAGGTGCAGAACGTCCTGCCGTCGATGGAGGCCGCCTTCGTCGACATCGGCCGCGGCCGCAACGCCGTGCTGTACGCCGGCGAGGTCGACTGGAACTCCGTCGACACCAGCCACGGGCGCCGCATCGAGTCCGCGCTCAAGCCGGGTGACAAGGTCCTCGTGCAGGTCACCAAGGACCCGGTGGGCCACAAGGGCGCCCGCCTGACCAGCCAGGTCTCGCTGCCGGGCCGCTACCTGGTCTACGTGCCGAACGGTTCGATGAACGGCATCTCGCGCAAGCTCCCGGACACCGAGCGCGCGCGCCTGAAGAAGATCCTCAAGGAGGTCCTGCCGGAGCACGCGGGCGTCATCGTGCGCACCGCTGCCGAGGGCGCGACCGAGGAGCAGCTCACCCGCGACGTGCAGCGGCTGACCAGCCAGTGGGAGGCCATCCAGAAGAAGGTCGCCGGCGGCCAGGCCCCGGTCATGCTGCACTCGGAGCCGGACCTGCTCATCAAGATCGTCCGTGACGTCTTCAACGAGGACTTCACGAAGCTGATCATCGACGGCGAGGCCGCCGGTGGCACCATCGACGAGTACCTGTCGGCCGTCGCACCGGACCTCAAGGACCGCGTCGTGCGGTACGAGGGCCCGGACTCCTTCGAGGAGTTCCGCCTGAACGAGCAGATCGACAAGGCGCTCGACCGCAAGGTCTGGCTGCCGTCGGGTGGCTCGCTCGTCATCGACCGCACCGAGGCCATGACGGTCGTCGACGTCAACACCGGGAAGTTCGTCGGCTCCGGCGGCAACCTGGAAGAGACGGTCACGAAGAACAACCTCGAGGCCGCCGAGGAGATCGTCCGCCAGCTCCGCCTGCGCGACATCGGCGGCATCATCGTCGTCGACTTCATCGACATGGTGCTCGAGGACAACCGTGACCTGGTGCTCCGGCGCCTGGTCGAGTGCCTGAGCCGCGACCGGACGAAGCACCAGGTCGCCGAGATCACCTCGCTCGGCCTCGTGCAGATGACCCGCAAGAAGATCGGTGTCGGGCTCCGCGAGTCGCTCGACGAGGTCAACGCCAAGGTCAACGACAACAACGCCGACCCGGGTCCGAGCAAGGGCCGTCGCAAGGGTCGTGGCAACGGGAACGGCGGGAACGGGAACGGCGGCTCCGGCAACGGGAACGGGAACGGGAACGGGAACGGCGGCTCCGGCAACGGCGGGTCCGGTGCGGCGAGCCAGGCGCACCAGATCACCGAGGACGTGAAGAACGCCCTGTCACGGATCGCCGCCTCGACGATCCCGCACGACGAGCAGGACGCCGCTGCCGCTGCGTCGCCCGCTGCCGAGACCACGGCGCCGACGTCGGCCGATGCGCCGACCAGCACGGACACCGCGGGCGGCGAGCAGTCGACCGGTCCGAAGCGCCGTCGTCGCGGCCGTGGTGGGCGCGGGGGCGAGCAGCAGGCCGCTGCCGCCGCCGAGAGCACCGAGGCGCAGGGAGCACCCGCTGCCGAGCCCGTGGTCGAGTCCGGCGCCGAGCCCGTCGTCGCCGCGGCGAAGGCGGACGAGTCGGCGTCGAGCGCGCCGACGGCCACGGCTGCCGCCGAGCCGGTCGTCGCCGAGCCCGTGAGCGCACCGAAGGCGAAGGCCCCGGCCCGTCGTCGCGTGAGCTCGAGCGCCACCGTGACCCCGACCGACAACAGCGTCGCGATCCTCGACATCCCGATCGCCGCGGCACCGAAGCGCGAACCGCGCACGGTCGCACCCGACGCCGAGTCGTTGCTCGACTCGGTGCTCCAGGCGCTGCCCGAGCCGAAGCAGCCCGGCCAGGGTCGGTCCCGCTCCCGCCGGGTGTCCTCGCCGAGCATCAGCGCACCGGCGACGACGTCGGGGGAGTCGGACGACGACACCGACGGCACCGTGATCCTGGGGAACTGACGGTGACGAACCCGGGCGACCCGCAGCAGCACCGCGGGTACTACGGTGCGGGCTGGTCCCAGCCCGCACCGCCCGGCCCGGGGCAGCAGCACGGCCAGCCGGGACCGGGCGGGCAGGTCCCGCCCCGCGGCCGGCAGCCGGGGGCCGGTGCGCCGTACGGCCCACCGCGGCCGCCCCGCGTACCTGCCGAGCCCCGTCGGGCGTTCGCGCCCGGCGCCTCGGTCACGAACACCGCCGGCGCACTCATCGCCGTCGTGGCGCTGGTGCTCGTGGAGTTCGTCTCCGGGCTGTTCAACCTGCTCGGGACGTCGCTCCTGGTCAACCCGCTCGCGCACTACGGGGCAGGGGCCGACCTGCTCGGCAGCTTCACCACCGCGGTCTTCGCGGGGCCGTTCCCGTACTACGCCGGGGCGTTCCTCGCGCTGGCGTTCCTGACCCCGATCGACCGACGCAGCCCGCTGCCGAACCTGCTGCGCCGCGCGGTGCTCGCCGGTGCCGCGGGGACCGTCGCCCTGGCGCTCGTCGGGGTCGTCACGGGCACGATCGCGACGGTCCGCTCCGGCGGCGCACGACTCGTCGTCGACGTCGTCACGGGGCCGCTGCAGAACGGCGTGCCGCTCACCGTGATGCTGCTGGCGACCGCCACCGCGGCGTGGCTCTGGCTCGGTCGTCCGCGGCGCGGGCGGGGCACCGCGTCGTCACCGGGCATGCCCGGCACCGTGCGCCCGGCCGACGCGGTCCCTCCGGCCACCGTCCAGCCGCCGCAGCAGCAGCCTCCGGGGCCCTGGGGCGGTCCGGCACCCCGCTGACCGATCGCACCGCCGGACGGCGACGGTGGACGGCCTGACGGACGGCACCGACGGCTGGCTCTGCGGCTGGCGCCGACGGATCGCGCTGTCCGAGCCACTTTGGCCGGCCGCGCGGTCCCGCTGCACCACGCGCCGTGCGCCGCGCGGTGACCAGCGCCGTGGGAGTGGCACCGCACCGCGCGACGTGCGCTGCGTGCCGGACCCGCGCCGTGCCTCCCGTGCGCGCTGCGACGCCAGCCCCACCCTGCTAGGTCAGCGGCCGCGCTTGTCCCGCTGCGCCACCCGCAGGCCGCTGCGGATGAGTCGCAGCACGAGCTCCCGGCCCGTCACGGCTGCGGCGCCCGCTGCGACGAGTTCGTCGTAGCGCGACAACGGCACGTCGTAGTGGTCGTGGTCGAACGCCCGGCGCGGCACACCGACCCGCGCAGCGAAGGCGTGGAGTTCCGCGTAGGATTCATCACTGACGAGGTGCGACCACAGTGTGTCGTGGGCGGGCCACGTCGGCGGGTCGATCAACACGGTCACGTGGCAATGCTACGTGTGTCGCCGTTTGACCGGACCCACGGTGATCGAGTATTCTCGGTCCCTGGTGTCAGCGGGCCGTTCTGCCTGCGTCGCCGATCGGGCCCGGCCTCCGGGAGCCGCTCGTGCAGAAGTGGGCACCCGAGACTTCCCTCAAGCAGAGTTACGTAAGGATTTCCACGTGGTTTACGCAGTAGTGCGCGCCGGCGGCCGTCAGGAGAAGGTCGAGGTCGGCACGATCCTGACCATCGACCGTGCCAAGGCGGACGACAAGGGCAACATCGACCTCGCCCCCGTGCTCCTCGTGGACGGTGACAAGATCACGTCGGCGGCCTCCGAGCTCGCGAACGTGACCGTCACCGCCGAGGTGCTCGACGACCTCCGTGGTCCGAAGGTCATCATCCAGAAGTTCAAGAACAAGACCGGGTACAAGAAGCGCCAGGGTTTCCGCGCTGAGCTGACCCGCGTCAAGATCACCAAGATCGCGTAAGGGAGTCAACTCATGGCACACAAGAAGGGTGCGAGCTCCACTCGCAACGGTCGTGACTCGAACGCACAGCGCCTCGGCGTGAAGCGCTTCGGTGGCGAGGTCGTCAACGCCGGCGAGATCATCGTCCGCCAGCGTGGGACCCACTTCCACCCGGGCGCCAACGTCGGCCGCGGTGGCGACGACACGCTGTTCGCCCTCTCGGCCGGTTCGGTCGAGTTCGGCACCAAGGGTGGCCGCAAGGTCATCAACATCGTCAACGCGTAAGCGACCAGACGATCTGACTCTGCGGGAGGGGCGGGCCACGTGCCCGCCCCTCCCGTTCTCTTTCCAGCAGTACCAGGAGTGGACCCATGGCGACCTTCGTCGACCGCGTGACCCTGCACCTCAGCGCGGGGCACGGCGGCAACGGCTGCGTGTCGGTCCGCCGTGAGAAGTTCAAGCCCCTCGCCGGGCCCGACGGCGGCAACGGCGGTGACGGCGGCGACATCGTGCTCGTGGCCGATCCGCAGGTGACCACGCTGCTCGGCTACCACCGCTCGCCGCACCGCTCGTCGAAGAACGGGCAGCCCGGCATGGGCGACCACCGCAGCGGTGTGAGCGGTGAGGTCCTCGAGCTCCCGATGCCCGTCGGCACGGTCGTGTACGACGAGTCCGGCGAGGTCATCGCCGACCTCACCGAACCCGGCATGCGCATCGTCGTCGCCCCCGGCGGTCAGGGCGGTCTCGGCAACGCGGCGCTCTCCACCACCAAGCGCAAGGCCCCCGGCTTCGCGCTCCTCGGGACCGAGGGGTGGGCCGGTGACGTCAGCCTCGAGCTGAAGACCATCGCCGACGTCGCCCTCGTCGGGTTCCCGAGCGCCGGCAAGTCCTCGCTCATCGCGGCGATCTCGGCCGCCAAGCCGAAGATCGCGGACTACCCGTTCACGACCCTCACCCCGAACCTCGGCGTCGTCGAGTCCGGGGACACCCGCTTCACCGTCGCCGACGTCCCGGGCCTGATCGAGGGCGCGTCCGAGGGCAAGGGCCTCGGCCTGGAGTTCCTGCGGCACGTCGAGCGCTGCGAGGCGCTCCTGCACGTCATCGACTGCGCCACGCTCGACCCGGGCCGCGACCCGATCAGCGACCTCGACGTCATCCTCGGCGAGCTCGAGCGCTACCCGGTCCCCGAGGGCCAGGTGCCGCTGCTCGAGCGCCCGCAGCTCATCGCCCTGAACAAGGTGGACGTGCCCGAGGCGCAGGAGCTCGCCGACTTCGTCACGGCCGAGCTCGAGGAGCGCGGCTACCGCGTGTTCCCGATCTCGACCGCGTCCCGCAAGGGCCTGCGCGAGCTGACGTTCGCGCTGGCCGACGTCGTGGAGCAGGCCCGTGCCTCCCGTGCGGCGGAGCCGGTGCAGGAGCGCATCGTGCTGCGCCCGAAGTCGGTCGACCAGAAGCCCTTCACGGTGCGCGCCGAGGGCGGCGAGGAGCACCGCTTCTACCGTGTCCGCGGCGCGAAGCCGGAGCGCTGGGTGCAGCAGACCGACTTCACCAACGAGGAGGCGATCGGCTACCTGGCCGACCGGCTCGCGAAGCTCGGCGTCGAGGACGGCCTGTTCAAGGCCGGAGCCGTCGCCGGCTCGACCGTCGTCATCGGTGGCGACGGCGGCATGGTGTTCGACTGGGAGCCCACGCTCACCTCGACCGCCGAGCTCATCACGAGCGCCCGCGGCACCGACTCCCGCATCGGGGCGACGTCGCGTCCGACCCGCAACGAGCGGCGCGAGGAGTACTTCGAACGGATGGACGCCAAGGCGGCCGCCCGTGCCGAGCTCGAGCAGGAGCGCGTCTCCGGGCTCTGGGCGGACGACGACGTCGAGACGGACAGCAGGGGCTGACCACGGGCATGACCGACACCACCGCTCGCAGCGACCTCGGCCCCGTCACCCGGCGCGAGGACATCCCGCGTGCGCGACGGATCGTGGTGAAGGTCGGCTCGTCCTCGGTCAGCGGGGACGCGGCCGGGCAGATCGCGCCGCTCGTCGACGCCCTGGCGGCCGCGTACGGCCGTGGCACGCAGGTCGTCCTGGTGTCCTCGGGCGCCATCGCGACCGGCTTCCCCTTCCTGGGGCTCGCGGGGCGCCCGGACGACCTCGCCACGCAGCAGGCCGCAGCGGCCACGGGGCAGAACGTCCTGATGTTCCGCTACCAGAAGGAACTCGACCGGCACGGGGTCGTCGCCGCGCAGATCCTGCTGACCGCCGGTGACCTGCAGAACCCCACGCACCGGGTGAACGCGGAACGGGCGATCGACCGGTTGCTCGCCCTGCGGGTGCTGCCGATCGTCAACGAGAA
Source organism: Curtobacterium oceanosedimentum (assembly GCF_020297365.1). GTDB lineage: Bacteria > Actinomycetota > Actinomycetes > Actinomycetales > Microbacteriaceae > Curtobacterium. The sequence continues at coordinate 3,526 of NZ_JAIXIG010000014.1, read as the reverse complement.
CGACACGGTCGCCACGCACGAGATCCGGTTCGGCGACAACGACCGGCTCGCGGCACTCGTCGCGCGGCTGCTCGGCGCGGACGCCCTCGTGCTGCTGTCCGACGTCGAGGCGCTGTACACCGCGCCGCCCGAGCAGCCCGGTGCGGTCCGCATCGACGAGGTGCCCTTCGGCGACCCGCTCGCCGGGGTCACCTTCGGTTCGATCGGCGCGGCCGGCGTCGGCACCGGGGGAGCGGGGACGAAGGTCGCCGCCGCCCGGCTCGCTGCCGAGGCCGGTACCGCCGTGCTCGTGACCGCCACGCCGCTGGTGGACCGGGCGTTGGCCGGCGAGCACCTCGGGACCTGGTTCCACGCCGCACCCCGTCCCTGACGGCGGCCCCGCCGCGCCGCGCCGGTGGCAGCGGGTGGTCGTGACGCGCCGTCGGGACGCCACCGGGTGGTCGGGGACCGTCGCCGCGGTCGCGGCGGCGCGACGATCCGCGACCACCCGGCAGGCCGGGGACGACGGGTCGTGACCGGTCTGCCCCGTCGGTCGACGGGGTGGACGCGACCGCCTGGAGGCCCGGTGCGGGTCCCGGGACCGGTGGCGGGCCTCCAGACGGTCGCGGTGCACGCGGGGGACGACGTGTGCACGGCCGGAGGGCGGACCGGGCCCGGAGGGGCGGCGGGCGCCCGCCCCGCCCGTCACGGACCGAGGGGCGGACCTAGAATCGGTCCATGTCGCTGACCGCCCCCGCCCCGACCCTGACCGACACGCTCGTCGCCGCCCGGACCGCCTCGACGGCCCTCGCGACGGCGACGACGGCGGTCAAGGACGGCGCGCTCGTGGCGATCGCCGCGGCGGTCCGCGCGGCCACCGACGAGATCGTCGCCGCGAACCACCACGACCTGGTCGCGGGCGAGGAGGCCGGCTCGTCGTCCGGGGTGCTCGACCGTCTGCGCCTGGACCCGGCCCGGATCGAGGCACTCGCGACCGCCGTCGAGCACGTCGTGGGCCTGCACGACCCGGTGGGCGAGCACGTGCGCGGCTCGCGGCTGCCGAACGGGTTGCAGCTGAGTCAGGTCCGCGTGCCGTTCGGGGTCGTCGGAGCGATCTACGAGGCACGCCCGAACGTCACGGTCGACATCGCGGCGCTCGCCCTGAAGTCGGGCAACGCGGTCGTGCTCCGTGGGGGATCGGCCGCCCAGCGCACGAACGCCGTGCTCGTCGCACGCATCCAGGACGCCGTCGCGTCGGTCGGGTTGCCCCGTGACCTGGTGCAGACCATCGACCCCTTCGGCCGGGCCGGTGCCACCGAGCTCATGCGCGCCCGCGGACTGGTCGACGTCCTCATCCCGCGGGGGAGCGCCGACCTGATCCAGACCGTCGTCACCGAGGCGCAGGTGCCCGTCATCGAGACCGGCGCCGGGGTCGTGCACGTGTTCCTCGACGCGTCGGCGCCCGAGCAGCGGTCGGTCGACATCGTGCTGAACAGCAAGGTGCAGCGCCCGAGCGTGTGCAACGCGCTCGAGACCCTGCTGGTGCACGAGGCGGCGGCCGAGCGGCTGCTGCCGGTGCTCGCCGACCGACTGCGAGCAGCGGGGGTCACGCTGCGCGGTGACGACGCCACCCGGGCGATCGTGCCCGGTGTCCTGCGGGCCACTGATGCCGACTGGGCAACGGAGTCGATGGACCTCGACCTGTCCGTCCGCGTGGTGCCCGACGTCGACGCGGCGATGGCGCACATCGCCCGCTGGTCGACGCACCACACCGAGTCCATCGTCACGGACGACGTCGACACCGCCGAGCGGTTCCTGGCCACCGTCGACTCGGCCGTCGTGATGGTGAACGCCTCGACCCGGTTCACCGACGGCGGCGAGTTCGGCTTCGGGGCCGAGGTCGGCATCTCGACGCAGAAGCTGCACGCGCGTGGCCCGATGGGCCTGCCGGAGCTCACGAGCACCAAGTGGATCGTGCGCGGCCAGGGACAGATCCGCGGCTAGACTGAACGGCGTCTTTCCCCGACCGAACGGAGCACCGAACGATGACCCTCCTCGCAGAAGCTGCTGAGCACGCCTCCGGGACCCCCGCGTTCGTCTTCCCGCTCGTCGGTGCCCTGTTCTTCATCTTCCTCGGCTTCGTCACCTGGAGCTTCCGCGACGTCGCGTACCGCCACTCGCAGAAGTTCGAGGCCACCCGTCACCACGAGTCGGGCGTGGACGAGTTCGGTCACACCAAGATCTGACCGACCCCTCGATGCTCGAGACCACCGGACAGCCACGCATCGGTGTGATGGGTGGCACGTTCGACCCCATCCACCACGGGCACCTGGTCGCGGCGTCCGAGGTCGCTCGGGCGTTCGGCCTCGACGAGGTCGTGTTCGTGCCCACCGGTCAGCCGTACATGAAGTCCGGTGTCACCGACGCCGAGCACCGGTACCTCATGACCGTGATCGCGACGGCGTCGAACCCGATGTTCACCGTCAGCCGCGTCGACATCGACCGCCCTGGGCCGACGTACACGGTCGACACGCTCCGCGACCTGCACGAACAGCGGCCGGACGCCCAGCTCGTCTTCATCTCCGGCGCAGACGCCGTTCAGCAGATCGTCGACTGGAAAGACCATGATGGTCTCTGGGACCTCGCGCACTTCGTCGCCGTGACGCGTCCGGGACACGCCCTCAGCCTGACCGGATTGCCCGAACGCGACGTAAGCTTGCTCGAAGTCCCCGCCCTGGCCATATCCTCGACGGATTGCCGTGACCGGGTGCGACGGGGGTTCCCCGTCTGGTACTTGGTCCCCGACGGCGTCGTCCAGTACATCTCCAAGCACCACCTGTATCGGAGCGTTGCATGAGTTCGTCCGACGCGCAGCCGCCCCTGTCGCGGCGCCAGGCGCGCGAGCGCGAGCGTGCCGCCGCAGCCGGTTCGCAGCCCGCCACGCCGCCGCCGACCGTCGCCGCCCCCGCCGACTCCGGGCGTCGCCCGGGTTCGCACGCCGCACCGGTGTCCGCCGGACCCGCGCAGTCGTCCGCGCCGCGGTCGGCGCAGTCCGCAGGGACCCCGCAGTCCGCACCGGCATCGGCGCAGACCGCCGCCGTGTCGGCACCGGGCGGCGTCCCGGCCGCGCCGGCGTCCGCCACCGAGATCGTCCCCGGCAGCGGTGGGCTGACCCGGCGCCAGCTCCGGCAGCTCCGCGCCGCCGAGGCCCACGCGGGACTGCCCGTGCCGCTGCAGGACCCGACGCCGCAGTCCTCGGACCGCACCGTCGACGACGTCCTCGGTTCGGTCGACACGATCGACCCGTCCTCCGCCCCGCGGAGCGGTGGATCGCAGGCCGACCCCGACGCGCAGCAGGGCACCGCGCCCGCAGCCGAGTCGACCCCGCTGGACCGTGCCGCGGTCGCCCAGGCCACCGAGGCCGACGGGTCCCCGGACGCGCTCGAGCCCCTGGACGAGGCCGCCGCCCACGCCGAAGAGCCCCGTCGCCACCGCTCGACCTGGTCGCCCCCGGCCGAGGCGGCCGCGAGCGACGAGTCCGCGACGG
>NZ_JAIXIG010000013.1 GCF_020297365.1 Curtobacterium oceanosedimentum | reverse complement strand
GGGGATCGGTGCCCTCGTGCAGGTCGTCGACACCGATCGGGGTGGCGAGCAGTGGGCCGACGAGCCGGTCGGGGTGATCGTGTCGCCCGGCGGGAGCCAGATCGGTGGGACGCAGCGCACGTGGACGGTCGCCTTCGACGGGCCCGCGTACACGAAGGACGGCCGCGGCCCCTTCGAGCGCGCGACCGTCCTGAGTCGTCAGCTGGTGCCGGTCACGACCGACAGCGGCGAGTAGTCCGGGTCAGGGACTCAGTACTCCTCGGAGCCGCTCTTCATCATGGCGGCGACCGCCATGCAGCAGCCCACACCGCCGATCACGCCGACGCCGATGATGATGCCTGCGATGAGTTCGAGCATGGTGGTGACTCCTTGGTTGCGTCGGCCGTGTGGCTTCCTTCAGGTTACCGGATGCCGCGCATGAGCCGCAGCACCGGCCGGGCGAGCACGAGCAGGAGCACGCCCACGGCCACGGCGACGAGCCCGAGGACCGTGAAGTACGGCGCCTCGTCCGCGGGGTCGTAGTAGCGGGACAGCACGCCCGTGACGGCGGTGCCGAGCGACACCGACAGGAAGAACAGCGCCACCATCTGGGTCTGGAACTTCGGCGGTGCGAGCTTGGTGGCGACGGACTGCCCGACCGGTGAGAGCAGGAGCTCCGCGAGCGTGAAGACGAGCAGGATGCCGACGAGCGCCAGCAGCGGCGTGCCGTTCGTGCCCGTGCCGGTGAAGGGCAGGAAGAGCAGGAAGGCGACGCCCATGATCCCGGTGCCGAGCGCGAACTTGGTCGGGGTGGAGGGCTGCCGGTCGCCGAGCTTGGTCCAGATCGCGGCGAACACCCCGGAGAGCACGATGATGAAGACCGGGTTGATCGACTGCACCCACGAGACGGGCATCTCCCAGCCGAACAGCGTGCGGTCGAGGCGCTCGTCGGAGTAGACCGTCACGACGGTGAACTGCTGCTGGTAGAGCGACCAGAACACGGCGCTCCCGATGAACAGCGGGATGAACGCGAACACCCGCGAGCGTTCGTCGGCGGTGATGCCGCTCGACAGGATGACCACGAAGTACCCGATGGTGGCCAGGACGACGACCGCCACGACCACGGTGGGCAGGTTGCCGACGTTCAGCAGTCCGGTCAGGACGGCGAGCACGACGACCACGAGCGCCACGCCCACGGCGACGCCGATGAGGGGCAGGCGGCGGCGGTCGACCGGGTTGGCGACGTGGCGCACCGCGTCCGGCAGCTTCCGCCGACGGATCGCGTACTGCACCAGGCCCGCCGCCATGCCGACGGCAGCGAGTCCGAAGCCGTAGTGGAAGCCGAGCGAGCTCTGCAGCAGGCCGGTGAGCAGGGGGCCGAAGAACGCGCCGAGGTTCACGCCGAGGTAGTAGAGCGAGAAGCCGGCGTCGCGGCGCGGGTCCTCGCGGCTGTACAGCCCTCCGACGATCGTGGTGGCGGTGGCCTTGAGCCCGCCGGACCCGAGCGCGATGAGGACGAGGCCCACCCCGACGCCGGCGACCCCGGGGACGAGCGCGAGGGCGATGTGCCCGAGCATCACCACGACGGCGCTGCCGAAGAGCGTGCGGTCGGCACCGATCAGCCGGTCGGCGATCCACGCGCCGATGATCGTGAACAGGTAGACGGAGCCGCCGTAGGCACCCATGATCCCGCTGGCGGTGGCCTTGTCGATCCCGAGGCCGCCGTCCGAGAGCGTGTAGTACATGTAGATGAGGACGATGCCCTGCATCCCGTAGAACGAGAACCGCTCCCAGAGTTCGACCGCGAACGGCGTCGAGAGCTCGAACGGTTGCCCGAAGAAGGTGCGTCCGGGACGGGATCCGCGGTCCGCAGGGGTGGTACGTGACATGGCGGCAATCCTCCCCCGCGGCGGATCGACACGCACAATCGTCGACACCTGCTCAACAATTCGGCGAGCCGCGGCGCTGTCCGGCGTGCCCCGCCCCCTCCGCTCGACCGGACCGCTTTGGAGGGTTCCCACGACCGTCGCGGTCGGGCGACAGCCCGGACTTGTGCCGCCCGCACGGCGTTCGTCCCACTGTCGGCAGGGGTGTCTAGCGTGGGTCCTGCAACACGGACACCGCAGTTCAGGAGGACTCGCACACATGGTCGACACGGCTCCCGCCCAGCGCACCGCCACCCCGGACACCGCCGCCCCGGACGTCGACGCGCCCAACGCCGACGCGGCGGGCGACCCCGCTGCCGGGACCCCGACGGCCGGCACGGACACCGACGTCCGCATCGACGTCGAGCTGCTCGAGGAACTCCTGCTCGGTCGCTGGGCCGAGGATCGCCGACTCTCACGCCGGCTCGCGCTCGACCCAGCGATGCAGAAGATCGAGGGTCAGCCCATCGCCGAGCACCGTGCCCGCGTGCTCGAACAGCTCCGCGTCCTCGTCGACGCCGGGGCGATCCAGCGGCCCTACCCCGCCGAGTTCGGCGGCCAGGACAACCACGGTGGCAACCTCGCGGCGTTCGAGGAGCTCGTGACCGCCGACCCCTCCATGCAGATCAAGGCGGGTGTGCAGTGGGGGCTCTTCGGCTCCGCCGTGCACCACCTGGGCACCGAGGCGAACCACCGCGCGTTCCTGCCCGGCATCGTGTCCTTCGACGTGCCCGGCTGCTTCGCCATGACCGAGACCGGCCACGGTTCGGACGTGCAGAGCATCGCGACCACCGCGACGTACGACCCCGAGACGCAGGAGTTCGAGATCCACACCCCGTTCCGCGGAGCGTGGAAGGACTACATCGGCAACGCCGCGCTGCACGGCCGTGCCGCCGTGGTGTTCGCGAAGCTCGTGACCGCCGGCGTCGACCACGGCGTGCACGCGTTCTACGTCCCGCTGCGCGACGACGAGGGCGCGTTCCTGCCCGGGGTCAGCGGCGAGGACGACGGACCCAAGGGCGGGCTGAACGGCATCGACAACGGCCGCCTGGCCTTCGACCACGTCCGGGTCCCCCGCACGAACCTGCTGAACCGCTACGGCGACGTCGCCGCCGACGGCACCTACTCGTCGCCGATCGCCTCGCCCGGTCGCCGGTTCTTCACCATGCTCGGCACGCTCGTGCAGGGCCGCGTGTCGCTCGACGGCGCCGCGGTCGTCGCGCAGAAGCTCGCGCTGCAGATCGCCCTGACGTACGCGATGCAGCGTCGGCAGTTCCCCACCGGAGACGGCACCGAGGGTGTCCTGCTCGACTACGGCCGCCACCAGCGACGCCTGATCCCGCGCCTGGCCACGGTGTTCGCGCAGTCCTTCGCGCACGAGAAGCTGCTGCGCACCTTCGACGACGTCTTCAGCGGGCGCGAGGACACCCCGGAGCGCCGGGAGGACCTGGAGACCCAGGCCGCCGCCTTCAAGTCGATGTCCACGTGGTCGGCGCTCGACACCCTGCAAGAGGCACGCGAGGCCTGCGGTGGCGCGGGCTTCCTGGCCGAGAACCGCCTGACCGGGCTCCGCGCCGACCTCGACGTGTACGTGACGTTCGAGGGCGACAACACGGTGCTGCTGCAGCTCGTCGGCAAGCGCCTGCTCACCGAGTTCCGCGCGAAGGCCCCGAAGGACGCCGCCTCGACCGCGAAGTTCGTCGCGTCGATCGCCGCGGGCAAGCTCGCCGACGCCAGCGGCATCCGCCGTCTCGGGCAGACCGTGGCCGACCGTGGGTCCCTGGCCGCGAGCGTCGCCGACCTGCAGGACCCGCGGACGCAGCGTGCGCTGCTCGCCGGCCGGGTCGACACGATGGTCGCCGAGATCGGTCTGCGACTGGCGTCCGCCGGCAAGGACCGTGCCCGCGCGGCCCGGCTGCTCAACCGGTCGCAGCACGAGTTGATCGAGGCGTCGAAGGCGCACGCCGAGCTCATGCAGTGGGACGCCTTCACCGAGGCGCTCGACGCGGTCCCCGAGGGTGACACCCGTCGCACGCTCGTCTGGCTGCGCGACCTGTTCGCGCTCGGCCTGCTCGAGCAGCACCTGGACTGGCACCTGCTGCACGGACGGCTCTCGGCGCAGCGCGCCCGCGCGGTGTCGGCCTACGTCGACCGGCTGGTCGCCCGCGTCCGTCCGATCGTCCCGCAGCTGCTCGACGCGTTCGGCTACGAGCCCGGCCACGTGCGCGCCCCGATCGCACTCGGTGCCGAGCAGGCCCGCCAGGACGAGGCACGCGCCTGGTTCGCGGCGGAGGCCGCCGCCGGTCGTCTGCCCGAGCAGGAGAAGAAGCCGAAGCCCTGACGGTCGTCGCGACGACCGCTGCTCGCTAGGAGTCGGTCGGCTCCGGGTCCGACGACCCGGACGCCGTCCGGCCCGCAGCGGGCCCACGACGCCCACCGAGCGCCGCACGCAGCTGCGCCTCGGCGTCGTCGCCGACGGCTGCCGCCTCGGCGTTGGCCTCGGCCACCGCCCGCACGACCTCTTCACGCTGGATCTTCACCCCGCGGGGCGCGTCGATGCCGATCCGGACGCCGTCGCCCCGGGAGTCCAGCACCGTGATGACGATGTCGTCCCCGACGAGGATCCGTTCGCCGACCTTCCGCGTGAGTACCAGCACCCGGTCAGCCTAGCGACAGGACCGGGAGCCCCAGCAGGTCCACCGACTCCGGCGTGGCGGTCTCACCCGCACCGATCGCGACCACGCCGGCCACGGGCATCCGCGCCTCGACCGCCGCCACCATCGCCGCCGAGTCGGCCGGCTTCCGTCCGACGTCGACGACCACCCACACCTGGTCGGCCTGCAGCGCGTCACCGGTGGCCCGGTCGTCCCACGCGGCCACGGCGAGCACCGCGCGTCCGTCCCGGACGCCGTCGGCCCGGGCCAGGATCGCGGCCCGCCGGTCCGCCGCGTCCGTCGGCCGCAGCGTGTGCCGCACGGCGAACAGCCCGGCGGCCGCGTCGACGTCGTTCGGTCGGCCGACCAGCAGCACCAGGTCGCCGTCCGCCGAGCGGACGGCCGGGGTGGTCGACCGCACCACGGGCCGGACCGGGGCGGCGTCGACGAGGTGGGTCGGGCCTCCGGGCAGGGTGTCGACGGCGGCCTGGAGGCGCGGGTCGAGCCCCGGGGACCGGTCCGGCTCCGGCGCGGGCGGCGCCGGGCGCGGCGCGCTCCCCGTGATGCCGTCGGCCTGGAACCCGTCGAGCACCGACGCGAACGCGTCGGCGCGGGTGGTCGCGGTGCCGTCGGTGCCCGCGATCCGGGCCTCGGCTTCCTCGGCGTCGGCGAGGAGCGCGGCGATCCCGGCGCGCTGGACGGGCGTGTCCGCGATCACGACGCGGGCGGTGGGCAGCTCCCCCGGTGCGGGCACCTCGACCGTGGCCTCGACGTGGGCCCTGCGGAGCAGGCCGCCGAGGCGGGGCGCCGTGACCCGTTCGGCGGCGACGATGCGCGCGCCCGCCCCGAACTCGGAGCGGACGGCGTCGCGGACCTCCGCGAGCGTGGCGCCGCTACGCTGCAATCGGGTCGGCGGCACGGACGACTCCCACGGTCTCGATGGTGGAGCCCGCGGCGGTGGCCTCCTGGTACGACAGCACCGGGAGCCCGTTCGACTGGGCGGCGACCATGCGGTGCACGGCCGGGCGGAGCTGGGGGGCGCAGACCAGGACGGCGGAGAGCCCCTGGTCCTCGACGGAGCGGACGGCATCGCGGACGGACCCGAGCACCTGCTCGATGCGGTGGGCGTCGAGGACGATCTGGCTGCCCTGCTCCGAGGGGCGGAGGCCTTCGAGCATCGACTGTTCGAGCAGGGGGTCGATCATGATGACCCGCAGGGTGCCGGCGTCGGTGTGCCGTGCGGCGAGGGCCGGGCCGAGCGCGGCGCGGGCTGCCTCGACGAGTCCCTCCGGGTCGGTGGACACCTTGGCGCGCAGCGTCAGCGCCTCGCAGATCCGACCGAGGTCGTTGATCGGCACCCGTTCGGCGAGCAGCCCCTGCAGCACCCGCTGCAGTTCCGCCATCGACAGCATGCCGGGCACGAGTTCCTCGACCGCGGCGGGGTTCACCTGCTTGACGCCCTCGGTCAGCACTTTGACGTCCTCGCGGGTGAGCAGGCGTCCCGCGTTGTCGCCGATCACGGCCTGCAGGTGCGTGACGAGCACGGACACCCGGTCGATCACCGTCGCGCCGGTCATCTCGGCCGCGTGGCGCAGCTCGGCCGGCACCCACTTGCCGGTGAGGCCGAACACCGGTTCCACCGTGGAGGCTCCCGGCAGACCGTCCAGGTGGTCGCCGAGGGCGAGCACGCTGCGGGCGGGCGCGGTGCCCCGGCCGGCCTCGACCCCGGCGATCCGGATCGCGTAGGTCGACGGCGGCAGGTCGATCGAGTCGCGCGTGCGGACCGGCGGCACGACGATGCCCATGTCCACGGCGATCTTGCGGCGCAGCGCCCGGACGCGGCCGAGCAGGTCGTCCGAGGCGCCGGACACCATGTCCACCAGGTCGGGGGCGAGCAGGATCTCGAGGGCGTGCACGCGCATCTGCTCGATCAGGTCCTCCGGGGTGTCCGCCGAGGGGGTGCTCGCCTCGAGTGCCTGCTGCCGGGCGGCGTCGGCCTCGGCGCGGGCGACGTTCCGGCCGATGCGCCAGCCGGTGAACAGCAGCGTCGCGCCGACGAGCAGGAACGGCAGGATCGGCATGCCGGGGATGAAGCCCATCGCGATCGCGGCCACGCCGGCGATCATCAGGGCGTTGCGCGACTGCGACAGCTGCGTGGCGGCCGAGGCGCCCATCTCCGACTCCGCGCCGGAGCGGGTGACGATCATGCCCGTCGACACCGCCATGAGCAGGGCGGGGATCTGCGTGACCAGGCCGTCGCCGATGGTCAGGATGCCGTACTTCGACAGGGCGTCGGTGGCGGACAGCCCGTTCTGCAGCATGCCGATCGCGATGCCGCCCACCAGGTTGATGATGATGATGAGGATGCCGGCGATGGCGTCGCCCTTGACGAACTTCGACGCGCCGTCCATCGCGCCGTAGAAGTCCGCCTCCGCCGAAACCGCGGCGCGGCGGTCCTTCGCCTGCTCGTCGGTGATGAGCCCGGCGTTCAGGTCGGCGTCGATCGCCATCTGCTTGCCCGGCATCGCGTCGAGCGTGAAGCGGGCCCCGACCTCGGCGACGCGCTCGGCACCCTTCGTGACGACGACGAACTGGATGACGATGAGGATCAGGAAGATCACGGCGCCGATGATGATCGACCCGGACACGGCGACGTGGCCGAACGCCTGGATGACGTCGCCGGCGAAGCCCTCACCGAGCACGAGCCGGGTGGACGCGACGTTGAGTCCCAGACGGAACAGCGTCGCGACGAGGAGCAGCGACGGGAACACCGAGAAGTCGAGCGGCTTCTTGACGAACAGCGTCGTGAGCAGGATCACCAGCGCCAACAGGATGTTGATGATGATGAGGAAGTCGAGCAGGAACGACGGCACCGGCAGGATCAGCAGCAGGATGATGCCGACGATGAACACCGGGACGACGAGCTTCGGCAGGTCCTTGCGGTTCATGCGGGGGCTCCCTCTCTGACGGACGGTGCCGACGGGGCGGCTTCGGGGCGGGGTGTGCGGAGTCGGCGCGGGCGGAGGTCACCGGACAGGGTCGCCGGGTCGAGGACGGTCGCGACCTCGTCGGGCGTGGTCGGCCTCGGCGCCGCGTGGGTGCCGGCCGCCGAACCACGGGCCCGGAGCGCCATCACGAACGACAGCACGCGGGCCACCGGCGTGTACAGGTCCACCGGGATCTCGTGGCCGAGCTCGCACGCGGCGTGCAGGGCGCGGGTCAGGGGCACGTCACGGACGATCGGCACCCGTTCCTGCTCGGCGCGGGCGCGGATGACGTCGGCGACCGGGCCGGCGCCCTTCGCGACCACCCGCGGCGCGGACCGGCCGGGCTCGTACGTGATGGCGACCGCGTAGTGCGTGGGGTTCGTGATGACGACGTCGGCGGTGCCGACCGCCTGGATCATCCGGTTGCGGCTCATGGCGAGCTGCCGCCCCCGGCGCTGCGACTTCACGAGCGGGTCGCCCTCGGTCCGCTTCGACTCGTCCTTGACCTCGCGCTTGGTCATCATCGTGCGCTTGCGGTTGCGGCGGACGACCACGAACACGTCGAGCGCGGCGAGGACCAGCCCGGCGACGACGGCGGCGCGGAGCAGCGTGCCCGAACCGGCAGCCGCTGCCTCGAGCACGGCGGAGAGCGGCAACGACCCGCTCGTCATGAGCACGGGCATGAGTCCCTGCACGGCGAACCACAGCACGAGCCCGACGACGGCGGTCTTCAGCAGGGCCTTCGCGCCGTTCCACAGGGCCTGCGTGCCGAAGACCCGCTTGAGCCCGGCGACGGGGTCGAAGTGCTCGGGCTGCGGGGTCATCTTGCGCAGGTGCACGCCGCCCTGGGCCACCGCCGTGGCGAGCACGGCCACCGCGACCACGGCGAGCATCGGCCCGAGCGTCGCCGCCATCGACCCGAGGGCGTCGGCGAGCAGGGCGCGCACGGCGCCGAGTTCGGGCTGCGCGATCACCCGCTGCACGCCGCGCAGCTGCTCCTCGCCGGCGGCGGCCGCGTTGCCGATGGCGGCCGGCATCATGAGCGCGGCGACCGCGATGCCGATCCACGCGCCGAGGTCCTGCGAACGACCGAGCTGGCCCTTCTCGTGGACCTCGCGCATCCGCTGCTGGGTCGCCTGTTCGGAGCGTTCTCCGCTGTCGGACACGTCGTCACCCCCGTCCCGTGATCGCCTCGACGGCGTCGCCGGTCAGCGACGACACCACCGAGGGCAGGGCCATGAAGAGCGCACCGGCGAACAGGACGGTCAGACCGATCTTGATCGGGAACCCCATCTGGAACGCGTTGAGCGCCGGGGCCACCCGGGTCAGGAGCCCCAGGCCGACGTCTGCCAGGAAGAGCACGACGACCAGGGGGCCGGCGATCTGCAACGCCGCGAGGAACATCTGCGACATCGCCGCGACGAGCATCGCGGCGAGCCCGTCGACGGCGAACTCGCCGGTGAGCGGCACCGCGTCGAACGACCGCACGAGTCCGCCGATGATCATCTGGTAGCCGCCGGAGGTGAAGAGCAGCGCGAGCGCCGTCATCTGGAACAGGCGCGTGAACTGCGCACCGTTCACCTGCGACTGCGGGTCGAACGCCTGCGCGAGCGTGAACCCGCCGAACAGGTCGATGAGCGCGCCGGCGGACTGCACGGCGGCGAACACCAGGAAGACCAGGAACCCGAGCGACAGCCCGACCACGAGCTGGGTGAGCAGGGCGAGCAGGAAAGGGCCGGTCGCGAGCTGCTCGTAGCCGATCGCGACGCGCGGGGCGACCCCGATGGCGAGTCCCAGACCCAGGATCACCTTCACGGTGCCGGGGAACGCGCGGTACGAGAACGGCGGCGCGATGACGAAGAACGCGACGAGCCGGACGCCGGCGAGCATGGTCGCCTCCAGACGGTCGGCGTCGACGCTGAGCTCCATCAGGCGTGCCCGAGCAGCTTCGGGATCATGTCGAAGGCGACGTGCGTGAACGCGATCATCTCCGAGATCATCCAGTTGCCGCAGACCACCAGGGCGATCGCGACGGCGACGGCCTTCGGCACGAACGAGAGCGTGACCTCCTGGATCTGCGTGACCGACTGGAACAGCGAGATCGCGAAGCCCACGACGAGCGAGGTCACGAGGACCGGCGCGGCGAGCTTGCCCGACACCAGGAGCGCCTGCAGCACGAGGTCGATGACGGCCTGCTGGTTCATGCGTGCCCCCTAGACAACGTGGTAGCTCTCGATGAGCGACGTGATGATGAGGCCCCAGCCGTCGACCAGCACGAAGAGCAGGATCTTGAACGGCAGCGAGATCATGACCGGCGGGAGCATCATCATGCCCATCGACATGAGGGCCGCGGAGACGACGAGGTCGATCACCAGGAACGGGATGAAGATGACGAACCCGATGATGAACGCGCTGCGGAGCTCGGAGATGATGAACGCCGGGATCACCGTCGTCATCGGCACGTCGGCCATCGACTCCGGGTTGTCGAGCCCGGCGGCACGGGTGATCAGGGCGACGTCCTCGTCGCGGGTCTGGTGCAGCATGAAGGTCCGCAGGGGCTTCGTGCCGATCTCGACGGCCTGTGCGAAGTCCACCTTGCCGGCCAGGTAGGGCTGCAGCGCGTCGTCGTTGATGTGCCCGAGCACCGGTGCCATCACGAACAGCGACAGGAACAGCGCCAGACCGGCGATCACCTGGTTCGGCGGGATCGACTGCAGCCCCAGGGCGTTCCGCGTCATCGCGAGCACCACGAAGATCTTGGTGAACGACGTCATCATGAGCATGAGCGCCGGGGCGACGCTCAGCAGGGTGATGCCGATCAGGGTGACGACCGCCGACGACGGGGTGCCGTCCGGGCCGTTGACGCTGACGCTGAAGTCGCCGCTCGCGGGGGCCGTCGGGGTGGTCGGCGCGGTCGGCTCCACGACCCCGGCGGCGTGTGCCCCGGACGTGGTGAGCACCAGGAACCCGGCGACGACCGCCAGCCCGAGCAGCACGAGGGCGACGAGCCGTCCCGTCCGTGCGAGCCCGTGCGGCCCCGCCGCCGTCACCCGGCCCGCCGGTTCCGCAGCGCGGCCGCGGCCTGGCGCCAGGTGTCGACCGACAGGATCGAGCCCTGCAGCTGCTGCGCGCTCGGCACGACGCGCTGCTGGCGGCGGTTGCGCGGGCGCATCGGCAGCGGCGCGACCGCGCTGGTCGCGCCAGTCGCGTCCGTCGAACCGGTCTGGAGGCCCGTGGTGGCGTCCGCCTGCTGCGCGAGTTCCCGACCGAACGCGTCGGCCGACGGTGCGGGTCGCACCGGCAGCGCCACCGGTCCGGTCACGATCGTGAGCTCCGGCGCGGGCGCCTGCCCGCTGGTGAGCAGGTTGACGCCCTGCTCGGACACGCCGAGCACGAGTCGCTCCCCCTCGACGTCGACCACGACGACGCTCGCCTTGCCGCCGATGCTCTGCCGGCCGACGACCTCGACGGACGCCGCGCGGCGACCGGAGGGCTTGCCGGCGAAGCGCTTCCGGCTGGCACGGTGCAGCACCCACATGAGGGCGAGCACCACGCCGAGCGAGAGCGCGACGCGGACGGTGACGACGAGGGTGTCCACGGGCGCGGGCTCAGACGCTCTCGGCGACGTCGAGGATGCGCGTGATCCGCACCGCGTAGTCCTGGTCCACCACGACGACCTCGCCGTGCGCGATGAGGCGACCGTTCAGCAGGACGTCGGCGGGGGCACCGGCGCTGCGGTCGAGCTCGACGACGGCGCCGGGCTCCATGCCGAGCACGTCCCGCACCGACATCCGGGTGCGGCCGATCTCGACCGTCAGGGTCATCTCGACGTTGTTGATCCGGCCGAGGTTGCCGGCCGGCACGCTCGTGGCCGCGGGGGCGGACACGGTGCCGTTCTCGCGCACCCGGATGCCGAACCAGCCGGCGGGAGCGCCGGCGGCGGTCAGCTCGAACACCACGGTGTCGGGGTCGGCCAGCAGCGACGACGCCGACCCGCGGCTCGCGTCGCCGAGCACCCCGACGCCGAGCACCCCGGCTGCGGCCTCGAGCGACGGCCGCAGCACGTCCGTGACCGCGACGATGCCCTGGTCGGGGCCGCCGGCCGCCGTGATGCCCTCGAGGTCGGTGAGCACGAGCGCCAGGTCGGCCGACAGGCCGCCGACGAACGAGGCGACCACCGCGTCGGTGGCCGCGTCGAGCACGACCGGTGTCGCGCCTCCAGGCAGCAGCACCGCGCTCAACGGGGCCGCCGTCGGGAGCTGCGCCGCGAGCGACTCGGCCGCCGCGGTGTGGAGGGTGGTCGTTTCGGTCATCAGTGCTGCTCCGTGCTCGTGGTGGTGACGACGATGCCAGCGAGGCGCGAGCCGTTCGCGCCGACCGCGGCGGTGCCGACGGGTTCGCCGTCGACCGCGATGGTGAGGGGGCGGTGCTGCGGGTGCGGCAGCGGCAGGACGTCGCCGACGGCCAGGCGGAGCACCTGCGACGGCAGCACCGTCGCCGGGGCGAAGTGCAGGCTCACGCCGACGGGCACGCTCTCGAGCTGCGCGTCGAGCTGCGCGCGGGCGTCGGCGGGCGACACGTGGGTCGCGGCCTCGCCGAGCTGCGGCAGGACGGCCTCGGCCGGCAGCGCCAGCGTGCCGGGGGCGATGCGGTCACCGACCCGGATCGAGAACGAGGCGACGATCATCAGGTCGCCCTTCTGGGCGGCCTGGGCGAACTGGCTGTTGAACTGGAACCCGCCGGTCGTCACCTCGTGCACGAGCAGTCCACCGAACGAGTAGCGCAGGTCGTCGAGGGCGTCCTCGACGATCTTCCGCACCAGGGCCTGCTCGATGGGGGTGAACGTGCGGTCCGGTGTGGGCAGCGGCTTCGACGCGCCGAGGGCGTGCGACACCCAGGTCAGGGCAGCGTCCAGCGGGACCTGCAGGACCCCCTTCGGCGCCATCTCCGCGATCGGCAGCAGCACCATGCCGGTGAGCGCGGGCAGCGACGCGGCGTACTCGTCGTACGTCGTCATCTGCACCTGCTCGCAGGTCACCTGGCTGACGGCGCGCACCTTCGCCGTGAGCTGCGTGCCCCACTGCCGCGCGAACGTCTCGAAGGCGAGCTCGAGCACCCTGGCGTGCTCGCGGGCGAGCGTCGACGGGCGCGCGAAGTCGTACACCTCGGGCGCGGGCGCTCCGGTCGCGGGCAGGGTGTCGGTCACGGGGGCGTCTATCGGTCACCTGTGGGGTGCCCGTCAGTCCTGTACCCCGTAGTGGGGCGGTCCGGGTCCGTGGCCCCGGTGTGCGTGCGTCAGCCCTGGCGTGCTCCGTCCTGCGCCTTCGCCAGCGCGGGCATCAGGGCGCTGACGTCCTGGTCGGCGTTCGACAGCACCACGATGTCGACGCGTCGGTTCAGCGCGAGCTCCCGGTCCGAGCCGCCCTTCGCCAGCGGCCGGCTCGATCCGAACCCGACGCTCTGCACGTTCGCCCCCGGCATGCCGCCCCGCTCGACCAGGTCGCGCAGGACCCCGGTCGCGCGAGCCGCGCTGAGCTCCCAGTTCGTGGCGTACGGTGCGGTCGAGTTCCGCTGGTCCGCGTGGCCCTCGACGCTGACGTCGTGGCGGCTCGTCCTCAGGACGGGTGCGATCGCGTCCATGATCGACCGTGCCTGGTCGGACAGGTCGGCGCTGTTCGTGCCGAAGTACGTCTCGCTGCCGACCAGTCGGATCGTGAGCCCGCGGGCGTCGAGCGTGAACTGCACGTTCGCGGTCTGCCCGGCGCCCTGCAGGTTCCGCTGGATCCGGCGCTCCAGCCGGGTCAGGTCCTCGAGCTCCCGCTTCGCCGCCGCGACGTCCCGCTCGGACGCGGTCGCCGGCACCACGGTCGACGCCGGGTCGACGTTCGTGTCCTCCACGCCGGACGACGCCGTCGAGTGGTCGGCCTGCGACTCGTCCGTCGAGTAGCCGGAGCCGTCCTCGACCTGGTCCTTCGTGACGACCGTGCCGCTCGCGGTGTCGATCTTCTGCGACTCGACCTCGCCGAACCCGGTGGCGAGCGAGTTCTTCAGCTGGATGTACTTCTGCTGGTCCACGGTGGACATCGCGAACAGCACCAGGAACATGCACATGAGCACCGTGATCATGTCCATGTACGACGCCATCCAGCGCTCGTCGGGGTGCTCGGCCTCGTCGTGCGACTTCTTCGCGCGGCCGCGACCGCGCCCGCGGGGGTTCGCGCTCATCGTCAGGCCGCCAGCTGCTGCTCGTCGGCCGGGTCGTGCTTCCCGCCCTTCGCCGCGGCGACGCGCGCGGCCGGCGGCACCATGGCCTTCAGCCGCTCACCGAGCAGGCGGGGCTGGCTGCCGGCCTGCACGGCCAGCAGGCCCTCCATCAGCAGCGTCTGACGGTCCGACTCCAACTGCGCGAGCTTCCGGAGCTTGCCGCCGAACGGCAGCCACAGGAAGTTCGCGGTGAGCAGGCCCCACAGGGTGGCGACGAAGGCACTGGCGATGAGCGGACCGAGCTCGTCCGGCTTGCCGAGGTTGGCGAGCACGTGGGTCAGGGAGACGACCGTGCCGATGATGCCGACGGTCGGGGCGAAGCCGCCCAGGCCCATGAAGAACGCGCTCGCGCTGCGCATCGGGGCCGCGTTCGACTCGATCTCGTCCTCGAGCAGGATCCGCAGCTCGTCGCCGTCGGTGCCGTCCGCGATGTTCTGCAGCGCCTTCCGCATGAACGGGTCGTCGTGCTTGTCGGCCTCCTGCTCCAGGGCGAGCAGGCCGTTCGCCCGGGCGGTCTCGGCGAGCCCGACGACGTCGTCGATGACCGTCTGCGGCGGGGTGACCCGGCCCGTGAAGGCCTTGGGGATCATCGTGAAGGCTGCCAGGGCGTCCTTCATGGTCGTGCTCGCGATGCCGCAGCCGATCGTGGCGACGAACACCAGGAGCATCGGGGCGGGCAGGAACAGGCCCGCCATCTCGACGTGCTCCATCTGGGCCATGCCGAAGAGCGCGCCGAAGGCGAGCAGGATGCCGATGATGGTCGCGATGTCCACGTCAACGACCCCCGTCCTGTGCGCGGCCGTGCTGCTGGGCGGTGCGCAGCGGGGCGACGGGCGCGAGCGTCGGCTGCGGGCCGGTCGCGTTGCGCGCCGCGGGCAGGTCCGTGCCGTAGGCCATGCCGACGATGCGGGCGCGGTACGCGGCGATGAGGTCGATGACGTCGGCCAGCGACTCGCGCACGATGTACTTCGCGCCGTCGACCATGATGAGCGTCGTGTCCGGCGTCTCCTGGATGCGCTCCACGAGATCGGGGTTGACAGCGAATCCGCTGCCGTTCAGTCGTGTGACGACGATCATGGCCCGTCCTGGTTCTCGATCGTCCCGCCGCCGTCCGTGGGGCGGGATGCTGGCCCGTCCGTGGGCCTGCACCGAGGACTATCGGCGGGTGGTGCCGGTGCGTTAGGGGCCGTCGCCCCGGTGCCGTCATGACCGCTGCCGTCGCACCCGGCCTGCCGCACGCAAAGTCTCATGAACGGTGTATTCCCGATCCGCATCCGAGAATCCTGGGTGTTGTACCCCTCGTTTTATCTCATGAGCGTGTTAGCGTGGCGCGCATGACCGACACCACCACCGTCGACACGCCGACCACCGCCGCGACCGCAGCACCCCTGCGCGAGGTCGGCGCCCTGATCCGCGGCGCCCGCAAGGGTCGCAGCATGACCCAGGCCCAGCTCGCCGAGCGCGTCGGCACCAGCCAGAGCGCGATCAACCGCATCGAGCAGGGCGGTCAGAACCTGTCGCTCGAGATGCTCACGCGCATCAGCGACGCGCTCGACCAGCAGATCGTGTCGATCGGCGGCGCCCCTCAGCGTGCCCACCTGCGGGTGCAGGGCGGTCGCAAGCTCAGCGGCTCCATCGCGGTGAACTCGAGCAAGAACGCCGCCGTCGCGCTGCTCTGCGCGTCGCTGCTCAACCGCGGCGTGACCCGTCTGCACAAGGTCGCCCGCATCGTCGAGGTCGACCGGATCATCGACGTGCTCCGCAGTCTCGGTGCGAGCGTCACGTGGTCGGAGGACGGTGAGACGCTCGAGATCGTCGCACCGGACGACCTGCGCCTCGACGCGATCGACGCCGACGCCGCCCGCCGCACCCGCAGCGTGCTCATGTTCCTCGGCCCGCTCAGCGGCCGGTTCGAGTCGTTCCGTCTGCCGTACGCCGGCGGCTGCGACCTCGGCACCCGCACGGTCGAGCCGCACCTGATCGCCCTGCGCCCCTTCGGCGTCGACGTCGAGGCGACCTCCGGCTGGTACGAGGTCGGCGTCGCGAACCAGGCCGTCCCGACCAAGTCGGTCGTGCTGACCGAGCGCGGCGACACCGTCACCGAGAACGCGATCCTGGCGGCGGCGGCCCGCGACGGCGAGACCGTCATCCGCAACGCCAGCCCCAACTACATGGTGCAGGACCTCTGCTTCTTCCTCGAGCTGCTCGGGGTGCGCATCGAGGGCATCGGCACGACCACGCTCCGCATCACCGGCAAGAGCCGCATCGACGAGGTCGTGGACTACTGGCCGAGCGAGGACCCGGTCGAGGCGATGAGCCTGCTGACCGCGGGCATCGTGACCGACTCGACGCTGACGGTCACCCGTGCGCCGATCGAGTTCCTGGAGATCGAGCTCGCCACCCTCGCCGAGATGGGTCTGCGCTTCGACGTCACCGAGGAGTACCCGGCGGCGAACGGTCGCACCCGGCTCGTCGACATCACCGTGCACCCGTCCGAGCTGCACGCGCCGATCGACAAGATCCACGCGATGCCGTTCCCCGGGCTGAACATCGACAACCTGCCGTTCTTCGTCGTCATCGCGGCGATGGCCGAGGGCACCACGCTCGTGCACGACTGGGTGTACGAAGGTCGCGCGATCCACCTGCTCGACCTGACCCGCCTGGGCGCGAGCGTCACCCTGCGCGACCCGCACCGGCTGGACGTCACCGGCCCGACGCACTTCTCCGGCGCGGAGATCAGCTGCCCGCCGGCGCTGCGCCCCGCCGTGGTGATCCTGCTGGCGATGCTCGCCGCGAAGGGCGAGAGCGTCCTGCGCAACGTCGGCATCATCGCCCGCGGCTACGAGCAGCTGCAGGAGCGCCTCAACTCGCTCGGTGCGTCCATCGAGACGTTCCACGACTGATTCCCCGCAACGACTGAGCAGAAGACGTCGAGTCCCCCTGCGAGACCCGACGTCTTCTGCTCACCCGGCCACGGCCCGTCCCCGCAAGTGGGGACGGGCCGTCACCCGTCTGACGGCGTCCCCACGGGCCTCCAGGACGATGCCCAGGAGCGCTCCACCACCCGCCCAGGCGACCGGTGCTGCATGGGGGCATGGCCACGAGATCACTCCTGACCGTCCCCCTGCTCATCACCATCGCGGCCGCCGCGGCGGCCTGGCTGGTGCTCGGCCCCGCCGCAGCACTCGCCTTCGTCGCCCTGGCGTTCCTCGAGATCGCGATGGCCGCGGACTCGTCCGTGCCCATGGCCGGCATCGCGGGCCGGCTGCACTCCCCCGCCCGGCGGCTGTTCCTGTCGCTCGGGATCGTCGCGGGCGTGCTCGCGATGCGCCTGCTCCTGCCGCCGGCCGCCGTCGCGGTCGGTGACGCGACCGACCCGGCCAGCTCCGTCGAACAGGCGGTCTTCGCGCCGGGCTCGTTCTCCGCGCACCTGGCCGAGGTCCGGCCGGCCCTGGCCGCCTTCGGCGCCGCCTTCATCTGGCAGGTCTTCGCCGAGTACCTGTTCAACACCGACCGCGCGTCACGCAGGTCCTGGCTCGGCCGACTGGAGGCGCGGCTCGCCACCGTCGCGCGACCCCGCGTCTGGTCGCTGGTCACCGCTGCGACCGGGGTCGTCGTGACCTCCGTGCTCGTCGGCGCGCGTTCCGGGTGGGCCGCCGGTGCGCTGCTGCCGGTCGCGCTCGGCGGGGTGGCCGGCATCGCCGCGTACCTCGTGTCGAAGCGGACCGCGGCGTGGGCGCTGCATCCCGGCGCCGGGGGCGGTGCCGCGGACACGGCGTCGATCGGGGTCGGCCGCGGAGCCTGGCGCATCCACCTCTACGCGTCGACGGTCGTGTTCGAGCGGGGGCTCGTCGTGTTCATGCTCTTCGAGATCCTCGACGGCGTGTACAGCCTGTCGGGGTCCGGGCCGCTCGGGTCGGACGGGCTCGGGGCACTCGAGCAGGCCGCGGTCGCCATCGGTGCGATCGGGGTCGGGGCGGTGTTCCTGGCTCGCCTGACCTCGCGGGTCGACCAGGCCGCTGGGCTCAAGCGGCTGCGGTACCTGAAGGCCGGGGCGGCGTACGTGCTCGGGGTGCTGGCGGTGCTGCTGTGGGCGAGTCTGCTCGTGCCGATCCCGGGCGTCGTCGTGGGGTGGTTCGGCACGGTGGTGATCGGGTCGGCGCTGGTGACCTCGTTGCCGTGGCGTGCGTGGTGGCGGCGGGTGGTGCGGCGGCCGCGCTCGGCGTGACGGGGCGGCGGCTCGCCGGTCGTCCGTGGTTCGTGGTTCGTGGTTCATCGTTCGTCGAGTGAGCAGGAAACGCCGCCTGGCGCCGCGGTACCCGGCCTTTTCTGCTCACTGGATGCCCCGCGCTCGGGAACGGCGTTCACTGGAGGGTCGGACGACGATCGGAGTGCACGTGCTGGGACCGGAACTGGTGGTCGTGCTCGGCCTCGCCATCGCCCTGACGGCGGGGCTGGCCGACCGGCTGCGCATCGCTCCACCCGTGCTGCTGCTCGTGTTCGGCGCGCTGCTCGGGCTCGTGCCGGAGTTCGCCGGCGTCGAGCTGCCGGCCGAGGCCGTCCTGCTCCTGTTCCTGCCGGCGCTGCTGTACTGGGAGAGCCTGACGACGTCGCTCCGTGAGATCCGGAAGAACCTGCGTGGCATCGTCCTGATGGGCACCCTGCTCGTGGTCGTGACGGCCGGCGCGGTCGCGGTCCTGCTGCACCTGCTCGGTCTGCCGTGGGGCCCCGCGTGGGTGCTCGGCGCCGCGGTCGCCCCGACCGACGCGACCGCGGTGGGCGTGCTCACGAAGATGCTGCCGCGGCGGAACGTCACGGTGCTGCGCGCCGAGAGCCTGGTCAACGACGGCACGACCCTGGTGGTCTACGGCATCGCGGTCGCCGTCACGGTCGGCACGCAGGAGCTGACGTTCTGGAGCGTGTCCGGCATGCTCGTGCTCTCGTACGTCGGCGGGGTCGCCGCCGGGCTCGCCGCGGCCTGGATCGGCACCTTGGTGCTGCGCCGGGTCGACACCGTCGTGCTCGAGAACCTGGTGACCCTGCTCGTGCCGTTCGCGGCGTTCCTCGCCGCCGAGGCGGTCGGCGCGTCCGGCGTGCTCGCGGTCGTCGCCGCCGGCATCGTCGTCAGCCAGGTCGGCCCGAAGCTCGACCGGGCCGAGACCCGGCAACAGGTCCGCGCGTTCTGGTCGTTCCTGACGTTCCTGCTGAACGGCGCGCTGTTCGTCCTGGTCGGCATCGAGGCGATGGTCGCCGCACGGGCGCTCGACCCGGCGGACCTGCTGCGGGCGACCGGGATCGTCCTGGCCGTCGCGGTCGTGCTCGTGCTCGTGCGGTTCGCATTCCTCAACGCCGCCGGCGGCACGATCTGGCTCGTCACCCGACGCACCGGGGGCGAGCCGCGCGAGGGACACCGCGACCGTCTGGTGAGCGGCTTCGCCGGGTTCCGGGGCGCGGTCTCCCTGGCGATGGCCGTCGCCGTACCGCGCACCCTCGAATCCGGTGCGGGGTTCCCCGAGCGCGACCTGATCGTCTTCGTCACCGCCGGCGTCGTCATCGTGACGATCGTCGGCCAGGCCCTCGTGCTGCCGGCGGTGCTCAGGCGGGCCGCACTGCCCGAGGACGAGTCGGTCGACGAGGAACGCCGGCACGCCGAGCGGACGGCGATCGAGGAGGCGCTCGCCGCGCTCCCCCGCCTGGCCCGGTCGACGGGAGCCGATCGCGCCACGGTCGACCGCCTGCGGAAGGACTACGAGGCGCACCTCGACGTCATCGACGCCCGCGAGGGGGACGACGACGACCACCCGGCCCTGCAGCGGCACGACAACGCGGTCGCCCTCGAACTCGCGCTCGTGCAGCACAAGGCGTCGACGCTGCTGCGGCTCCGCGACGCCGACGAGATCGACGACTTGGTGCTGCGCCAGGTCCGGGCGGGGTACGACGCCGAAGAGGCACGGCTGAGCGGCATGGAACAGGTCACGCCGCCGACCTCACCGTAGGGCGAGCAGGGCGTCGCTGGCGTCCCAGAGCCGCTCGGCGGCATCCGGGTCGAGGGCCCAGGGCCGCACGCCCACCAGCGGGCGGTCGTCCGTGGCGGGCACCGCCTCGGCGCAGTCCTCGAAGTACCGACCGCCGACCCCCTCGACGAGCGGCGACGCCGCCACCAGCACGGACGTCGCGGCGCCCTGCTCCGGGGTCCCGAAGCCCTCGGCCGGGGAACCGTCCTCGTGGACGATGCCGATCGCCAGCGCCTGTTCGTGCGACAGGTGCCGCGACAGGTCGGTGAGGATCCCGCCCGGGTGCACGGCGTTCGCGACGATCCCGTCCGCGCCCCAGCGGCGTGTAGCCTCCACCGCGAAGAGCGCGTTCGCGGTCTTCGACTGCCCGTAGGCCACCCACGGGTCGTAGGGCCGACGCTCGAACATCAGGTCGTCGAGGTCGACGCCGGCGGTGTGGTGTCCCGCCGAGCTCAGCGCCACGACACGTGTCGGCCGACCGCGCCGGTCCGCCCCGGCGAGCAGGGCGTCGCGGAGCCCGGTGACCAGACCGTGGTGGCCCAGGTGGTTCGTGGCGAACTGCAGCTCCCACCCCTCCGGCGTGCGGCGCTCGGGGGTGGCCATGACGCCCGCGTTCCCGATGACGACGTCGACCGGGCCCGTCCACGCATCGGTGAACGCGCGGACGGATCCGCGGTCGGCGAGGTCCAGCGGGCGGACCTCGACCGCGGCGCCGGGGACCGCGTCGCGGAGCCGTCCGGCCGCCCGCTCCCCCTGCTCGGGCCGACGCACGGCGAGGACCACTGACGCGCCGGCACGGACGAGGGCCTCCGAGGTGGCGGCGCCGATGCCGGCGGCCCCGCCCGTCACGATGACGCGCGATCCGGTGAGGTCGAGGTCGTGCAGGACCTGCGCTGCGGTGGTGGTCGCGTCGAACGGGGTCGTGATCCGGGTCATGCGGTCAGCCTACGCGACAGGTGTCGCCCATCCCGAGGCGCTGCTCCGCAACGGGGTCGGGATGCCGTAGCCTGCGAGCAGTGATCCTCCATCATCGTCCGTGACCCAGCGGTCACACAGCGGCACCGGCACACCCCGCAGCAGCGCGGGGGTGGTCCCGTGCGCCCAGGAGGGGAACCCCACGTGGAGTTCCCCGTTCCCGGCACACGATCTCACGACCACACGAAGGACGACCTTCCATGCCCACCGACCGCTCGACCCTCCGCGCGGACTGCGCCGACTGTTCCGCTCTGTGCTGCACCCTCCTCGGGTTCCAGCGCTCCGCCGACTTCCCGATGGACAAACCCGCCCGGACGCCGTGTCACAACCTCGCGGGTGACTTCTCCTGCACGATCCACGAGGTCCTCCGCCCACGCGGGTTCCGGGGATGCACCGTCTTCGACTGCTTCGGGGCGGGGCAGTCCGTGTCGAGGACGCTCTTCGACGGGATCAGCTGGCGCGGTCGCCCGGAGACCGCACGCGACATGTCCGCGGTGTTCGCGGTCGTCCGCCGCCTGCACGAGATGCTCTGGTACCTGGCCGACGCGGTGGACCGCGCGGTGACGCCGGACGCCGCCGAGGACGTCGAAGCGCTCCGGGACCGCATCCGCACCACGATCGACGCCGGGTCCTCGTCGCTCCGACGGCTCGACGTCGATGCGCTGCACACCGAGGTCCGAGACCTCCTGGTCGAGGTGAGCCAGGAGGTCCGCACCATCACGCGCGCCGGAGCGACACCGGACACAGCGTTCCGCCCCGGTGTCGACCTCGCAGGCCTCGACCTGCGCGGCGGGGACCTGCGCGGGCGTGACCTGCGTGGCGCATCGGCGATCGCGGCCGACCTGCGGCGCGTCGACCTGACCGACACCGACCTGCTCGGGGTCGATCTCCGGGACGCGCTGGTCCACGGTGCCGACCTGTCCGCAGCGCTCTTCCTCACCCAGTCGCAGGTGAACGCGATGTCGGGTGACGGTGCCACGTCGCTCCCCCGGTGGATCGAGCGCCCGCGGCACTGGTCGCCGTCGGCGTGACGAACGACACGACCTCCGAGCCGCCCGCCGCGCAGGCGGGCCGAGCCGTCGACGTCGGCGGGCTCAGAGCTCCTGCGCGCGTACCAGCGACCGCACCGGTGGCAGGACCGAGCGCGCTGCCTCCGCGGCCTCGTCGACCGCCACGAGCGTCCCGCCGCACCGTTCGACGAGCCCGGCGGCTGCCCGCGCCTGACTGCCGGTCTCGATCCAGTCGTCCACCAGCACGACCCGTTCCCCGGGGCCGATCAGGTCCTGCCGGAGCGCCAGCGTGCGACGGTTGCCGCGGTAGTCCGGCTCGGTCGTCGCCGTGACGACCGGCCCGGGGAACACGGCTCCGTCCTTCCGGACCGGCACGAAGCCGACACCGAGCGCCAGGGCGACCGCCGGCCCGAGCACGAAGCCGCGGGCCTCGACGGCGACGACGACGTCGGGTCGGTCGTCCGTGAGCAGGTGGGCGAGCCCGTCGACGACCGCCCGGAGCGAGTCGGGGCGGCGGAGCACCGCCCACGTGTCGGCGTGCCCGTCGATCCACCGGAAGTGCTCGAGGACGGCCAGACGCCCCCGTTCGACCACCGCTCCGTCGCGCTCGAGCCCACCCTACGGCGCATCGTGAGCAGGAATGGTCGAGTCCCCCGGAGAAGACCCGACCATTCCTGCTCACGAAGCGAACGCACGAGCGAGCGAAGCGAACGCGCCCGCCCCGCCCCGCGCTACCGCTTCAGGTTCGTCAGCTCCTGCAGCACCTCGTCCGAGGTCGTGATGATGCGCGCGTTCGCCTGGAACCCGCGCTGCGCCACGATCAGGTTCGTGAACTCCTGCGACAGGTCGACGTTCGACATCTCGAGCGTGCCCGCCGCGAGCGACCCGACACCGGCCGTGCCCGGGCCGCCGACGGTCGCGCCGCCCGAGTTCGCCGTCGCGCGGTAGCCCGAGGCGCCGGTCTTCTCGAGGCCGGCCGGGTTGGCGAAGGTCGCCAGGGCGATCCGGCCGAGGGCGAGCGACGCACCGTTCGAGAACGTGCCCGTGACCGTGCCGTCCTTCGCGATGGCGTAGCCCTGCAGCGCGCCGGCCTCGCGGCCGTTCTGCGACCCGATCGCGGCGGTGTTCAGGGACGCGAAGCCGGTGAGGTCACGCATGTCCACGGCGATCCCGCCGACGGCGAACGTCCCGCCGGAGGTGATCTTGCCGTCGGTGCCGAAGGTGATCGACGTGGTCGCCACGGCGCCCTGGCCGTTGCGGCCGGTCACGTCCCAGCCGTCGTCCGTGCGTCGGTACGCAAGCGACATGGTGTGCTTGGCGCCCGAGGCGTCGTAGACGGTCGCCTCGCGGGTGATGGTCTGGCCGACGGCGGTCTCCGACGGCAGGTTGCCCGCGACGCCGGCGGCGGTGGTGCGGACGGCGGGCGCGGCGGCGTCGAGCGGGAGCACGATGTCGGACAGCTGCCCGTTCTCGTTGACGACGCCGTTCGTGGCCGGGTAGCCCTGCACGATCTTGCCGTCGGCGGTGACCAGGCGGCCGTCCGCGTCGAAGTCGAACGCGCCGGCGCGGGTGTAGACGGTGTCGTTGCCCAGGCGGGTGACGAAGAAGCCGTCGCCCGAGATCATCAGGTCGGTCGCCTTGCCGGTGGCCTGGGCGGAGCCCTGCGCGAAGTTGGTGGAGACGCCGGCGACCTGCACGCCGAGGCCGATCTGCGCGGGGTTGGTGCCGCCGACGCCGGTCTGCGGTCCGCCGGCGCCCTGGGTCATCTGCGACAGGGTGTCCTGGAAGACGGTGGTCGAGCCCTTGAAGCCGACGGTGTTGACGTTGGCGATGTTGTTGCCGGTGACGTCGAGCATCTGCTGGTGGGAGCGGAGGCCGGAGATCCCGGAGTAGAGCGAGCGGAGCATGGTGCGTCCTTTCGGAGAGGCAGGAAGAGCGAGGAAGAACGAGGGAGAACGGAGCAGGAGGAGCGTCAGGAGCCCGTGGTGGTGGTGATGCCGGAGATCACGTCGAGGGCGACCTCCTTCCCGTTCACGGTGACCGTGGGCACGCTGTTCGCGTACGACACGGCCGAGGCGGTGCCGGTGACGGACTTGCCCGTGTCGGCGTCGGTGTAGCTGACCTGCTTGCCGACGAGGTTCGCGGCGGCGATCCGCATCTGCAACGAGAAGTTCTCGTTGCCGGTCGTGGTCTGGTTGGTGATCTGCTCCATCATCGCGAGCTGCGTCTGCTGGCTGATCATCTGGTTGGTGTCCATCGGCGAGGACGGGTCCTGGTTGCGCAGCTGCGTGACGAGCAGCTTCATGAAGACCTCGGAGTCCATCGTCTGGGACTTCTTCGTCGCCGCGTTCGCGGCCAGGGCTGCAGCCTGCGCGGTCGGGTCGACGCTGCCGGTGATGCCGTCGATGGGCATGGTGGGGTTCCTGTTCGTGAGCCGGTCAGGCGAGGACGTCGAGTCCCGCGGTGCGGATGGAGGGCGTGGAGGTGGTGGGCTGGGCGCGCGGGGCGACCCGCGCCTCCAGACCGGTGTCGCCGGGCAGCGCACGCGCGGCCGGACGCTCGTCGCGACCCGACGGGTCCCGTGGCTGGTTCTGCGACGACAGGTCGAGCGTGGTGCTCCCACCGGCGCTCGCCGCGTCGCGGCGGAGGTCGGGGAGCACCTGGCGGACGGCCTCGCGGCCGGCGTCGGACGCGGCGAACAGCTCGACGTGCATGCCGTGGGCCGTGACGTGGGCGCGGACCGTGACCGGTCCGAGGGTGTCCGGCACGACCTGCACGGTGACGACGTGTTCGCCGGGTCCGGCCTGTGCGAGCGAGAACACCGGTCGCGTGAGCTGCTGGGCGAGCGGCGCCGACGGGGTCGGTGCGACCGACGCGGTCGTGGGCGTCGTCGACACCACGGCGGGCGTCTCGCCGCCGCGGGTGGGGACGACGGCCAGGAGGCCCGGATCACCCGGCGTCGACACCTGCTGCTCCGTCGCGTGGCCGGTCCGGGGCGCCGTGCCGGCTGCCGGCGCGGCTGCTGCCGCGACGACGACCGGGGTCGGGACCACGGTGACGCCGTCGTCGGCGCGCGTCGGGACCGTCGTGGGGGCCGCGGGAGCGGTGGACGTCGGGGATGCGGCGGGTGCGGGGGCCGTGCCGGCGGTGTCGGTGGCGGTCGCGGCGGGCGCAGCTGCGGGTGCGGGTGCGGCCGGCGACCCCGGTGTCGTCGTCGTGGTGGCCGACGTCGTGGTGGCGACGGCTGCAGGTGTGGCGCCCACCGACGACCCCTGCTGCGCGGTGTCGGCAGCGACAGTGGCAGTGGCAGTGCCAGCGGCAGCGGCAGCGGCGGTCGAGGCAGCTGTGGCGCCGGCAGCGGCGGGGACCAGGGCGGAGGCCGGGGCCCCGACGACCGACGACCCGGTCCTGCCCTCGCCGGCCGGGGGCGTCGGCGTGGCGTCGGCGACCACCGCGGACACGACGACCGCGCGCGGGTCCTCGGCCGAGGGGTCGGGCGTCCCGGCGGCTGGTCGGTCCGCCGCGTCGCCGGTGCTCGGCGCCGTCGGTGCGACCGGGGTGGTCACGAGGCCGGCGACCAACAGCGCCTGCGCACCGGCGGGCATCGCCTCGCCCGCGGCACCCGAGGGGTCCGGCGTGGTCGCGGGCGCACCCGCGGCCGTGCCGGTGCCGGTGCGGGTGCCGAGGGGCACGGCCGTCGAGGCCTCGGGGCTCGTGCCGTCCGTGTCCTCCCGCTGGCGGGCCCCGTCGCCGGTCTGCCGCTCGGTGGCGACGGCGGCGGTCAGGGCCGCGCCGAACGTCCCGGCGGCTGCCGGGTCCGCGGCCGGACCACGGATGGTGCCCGCGGCGGTCGGGACGGACGGCTGGGTCGCGATCGTCATGCTCATGCTGCGCTCCCGGCCTGCACCATCGCGCGGAGGGCTGCGGCCTGCAGGTCCGTCGCGCTCGAGGCGGCGGACACCGCGGTCGTCGCCGGCGTCGGCGTCTGGCTCGGCACGATGCGTCGGATGGTCGCGATGTCACCCGGGGCGTACCAGTTGTCGACGATCCGGACGTCCTTGCCGGGACGGGGCGCGTGCAGCACCTTGCCGTCGCCGACGTAGATGACGATGTGCTGCTCACCCTTCGGCACGATGAGGTCGCCGGGCCGTGCGTCCTGCAGGGACCCGACCTCGACGCCCATCTTCGCCTGGTCCGGCACGACGCGGGGCATCGTGACGCCGAGGTCCTTGAACACCGTCTGCACCAGCCCCGAGCAGTCCATGCCCGCGGTCGTGGTGCCGCCGAAGACGTAGGGCACCCCGAGGTACTTCTCCGCGTCCGCGACGACGTCGGCACCGCTCGCGCCGCTGCCGGTCGCCAGGGTGCCGGCTCCCGCGTCGACCGAGGTGGCCGGAGCGGTCCGCGTACCCGCGGCGGGGACGGTCGCAGCTGCACCGGCCGAACCGGCCGCGGTCGTCGAGGCCGTGCCGTCGGCCGTCGCCAGGGCGTCGGCGAAGGCCGAGGCACCCGCGCCGCCCGACCCGGCCGGTGCGGCGGACGGAGCCGTCGCCGTCCCGCCGCGCAGCGTGTCGATCTGCGACCGGATCTCCGAGATCCGGGAGAGCACCGCTTCGACGCTCATCGAGAACCACCTTCCGTGCGGCGTCGTGCCGCGATCTCGTCGAGGGCGCCCTGCTCCGCACGCAGTTCCTCGGCCGCCTGCTGCTCGGCGTGCTTGCCCTCGAGCTTCTCGAGCCCGACGGCGGCACGGCGCGCGGCACCGTAGGCCTCCTGCGCACGGTCGGCGTCGGCGCGACGGGACTGCACCACGGCGTCGAGCTCCTCGAGCATGCCGCGGGTCGCTGCCCGTGCTGCGGCGACGGCGCTCAGGGTCGCGGCGTCCTCGATCGGACGGACGTCCTCGCTGTCCGCCAGGCTCCGGCGCGCGGCGATCCGGGCGTCGGCGGCGTCGCGGACGCGCTCGTTGGCGGCCGCCAGCGAGGCGGCGGCGCGGTCCTGCTCGGTGTGCCGCAGGCGCAGCAGTCCGGCGAGCGGGAAGCGGCGGGCCATCAGGCGATCCCTCCGAAGCGCGCGACCAGGGCGCCGAGGCCCTGCCAGGACGCCGCGGCCGTCGCGCGTTCGTCCATGCCCTGCTGCAGGAACGCGTCGATCGCGCCCTGGTGGTCGACGGCCGCGTCCACCAGCGGGTTCGAGCCCCGCTGGTAGGCGCCGACGTCGAGCAGGTCCTGCGCGGCACGGCGGGCGGCCATCACCTTGCGCAGCACGGTGGCGGCGGCACGCTGTTCGGGCGTGGTCACCTTCGACGCGACGCGCGACACCGACCCGAGTGCGTCCACCGAGGGGAAGTGTCCGGTGATCGCGAGCTTCCGGTCGAGCACGACGTGCCCGTCCAGGATGCTGCGCGCGGCGTCGGCGATCGGTTCGTTGTGGTCGTCGCCGTCGACCAGCACGGTGTACATGCCGGTGATGCTGCCGACCCGGTCGGTGCCGGCTCGCTCGAGCAGCCCGGCGAGCACCGAGAACGTCGACGGCGGGTAGCCCCGTGTTGCCGGCGGCTCCCCCACGGACAGCCCGATCTCGCGCTGCGCCATCGCGACGCGGGTGAGCGAGTCCATCATGAGCACGACGTCCTGGCCGGCGTCGCGGAACGACTCGGCGATCCGGGTGGCGACGAACGCGGCGCGCAGGCGCATCAGGGCGGGTTCGTCGGAGGTCGACACGACGACGATCGAGCGGGCGAGACCGGCGGGTCCGAGGTCGTCCTCCAGGAACTCCCGCACCTCACGGCCGCGCTCGCCGACCAGGGCGATCACGTTGACGGCCGCGTCGCTCCCCCGCGCGATCATCGACAGCAGCGAGGACTTGCCGACGCCGGACCCGGCGAACAGGCCCATGCGCTGGCCCCGGCCGACCGTGGTCAGGGTGTCGAGCACGCGGACGCCGAGCTGCATGGGCGTGTTGATGCGGGTCCGCGCCATGGCGTTCGGGGTGTCGTGGTCGAGCGGGACCCAGGCGTCGGCGTCGAGCGGACCGCGGTCGTCGATCGGTCGCCCGAGCCCGTCGAGCACCCGCCCGAACAGCCCGGCGCCGGTCGGCACGAGCACCGGCCGCCCGGTCGGACGCGCGGGGGTGCCCGCCGTGACCCCGGTGAGCCGGCCCAGCGGCATGCACCGCACACCGGACGCGTCGGTCGCGACGACCTCGACGGCGGTCTGCTCGCCGTCCTCCGGACCGACCACCACGACCTCGCCCACGCGGGCGTCGAGACCGGCGATCGTCAGGCCGAGCCCGACGGCGCTCGTGACGACGCCGACCCGCTGGGGAGCGGCCTGCCGCAGGGCCTCGTCGAGCCCGCGCGGACGCAGCAGCGTGGCGGTCACCGGTCGGCTCCGCTCGGGACGGCGGCGGTCGCGGCGACGCCGAGCGCGGTGCGCGCACGGTCGAGCGCGGTGGTGATCCGCGCGTCGAGCAGTCCGTCCGGCAGGTCGACGACGGCGTCGCCGTCGCGCAGCGCCGGGTCGGCGACCACCGGCACCGCGAGGGCCAGGTCGGCCACGCGGGCCGCGTCGCCGGGGCTCAGTCGGACGGCCACCGGGACGGTGCGGTCCAGGGATGCGAGCGCCCGCCGGACGGTGTCCTCGGCGCCGGACGCACCCTGCGCCCGTCCGTCGGTGGTGCCGTCCACCGGCCGGGAGGCGCGGATCGCGTACCCGACGACGGCCTCGGCCAGGTCCATGGCCGCGCTGGCGACGGACGCCTCGGCGTCCGCCAGGACGGGCGCGACCGTGGCGAGCATCGCGGCGGACGCGGCGTCGAGGACCGCGACCCGGCGGGCGGTGTCCGCCTGCAGCGCCGCGATCCGAGCGGCGTGCTCGGCCTCGAGCCGGGCACGCAGGGCGTCGGTCTCGGCCTGCGCGGCCCGCAGTCCCGCCGTGTAGCCGGCGGCGTGCCCGCGGACGTCCGCACCGGTGGCGCGCTCGCGGCCGGCGCGGTCCCCGATCACCGGGTACGCGACGCGCTGCACGGTGCCGGTGGCTGCTGCGGTGTCAGTCAACGAGCTCGTCCTCCTCGGCGCGGTGCACGGTCACGACGCCCTGCGCCTCGAGCTCGCGCACGGAGCGGACGACCTCGGCGCGGGCCTCCTCGACCTGCGACACGCGGACCGGGCCCATGGCCTGCAGTTCGTCGTCGAGCAGCGCACGGTTGCGTTCGGACACGTTCGCGCGGATGGTCTCGACGACCGGCCCCGCCGCGCCCTTCATGGCGGTCGCGAGGAGCTTCGAGTCGATGCCGCGCAGGACCTGCTGGATGTCGCGCGCCTCGAGCTTGACGATGTCCTCGAAGGTGAGCATGCGGGACCGGATGTCCTCGGCCAGCTCCGGGTCGCGGGCCTCGAGCCCGTCGAGCACGGCCTTCTCGGTGGCGACGTCGGACCGGTTGATGATGTCGACCAGGGGCGCGATGCCGCCGACGACCTCGACGCTCTCGCGCGGCGACACGACGGCGCCGGCGCGCTGTCGGAGCACGCCCGCGACGATGCCGACGGCTTCGGGGGTCGCGCTGCCCATCGTCGCGAACGCCTGCGCCACGTCGGTGCGGACGCGCTCGTCGACCCCGGCGAGCACGGCGCTGGCCTGACCCGGCTTGAGGTGCGCGAGCACGAGGGCGATGGTCTGCGGCAGTTCGCCCTCGAGCAGCGTGATCACCTGGCCGGGCTCGGCGTCGTCGAGGAAGTCGAACGACTGACCGGCGAGGTTCGACGCCAGCCGGTCCATCACCCCGGCGGCGCGCTCGGCGCCGAACGAGGCCTCGAGCAACCCGAGCGCGGTGTCCTTGCCGCCGCGCTTCTGCATGCGGCCGCTCATCGTCAGCCGGTGGAACTCGGTCATGGTGCGGTCGACGACGGTGTCCTCGACGCGGCGCATCCGGACGATCTCGGCCGAGATCTCCTCGGCCTCCATCTCGGTGAACTGCTTCATCACCTCGGCGGCGCGGTCGGTCTCCATCTGCATGAGGATGAGCGCGACCTTCTGGGCACCGGTGAGCGCGCGGTCCGCCGGGGCGCCGGGGCCGCCGGCGCTCGGGACGAGGGCGCTCACACGCCCGCCCGGTCGTCCAGGAGCCCGCGCAGCAGGTCGGCGGTGCGCTTCGGGTCACGCTCGGCCAGCGCGGAGATGTCCTGGCGGCGGCGCTCGGCCGAGATCTCCTCGGTCGTCAGGACCTCGGTGGGCGGGTCGCCGGCGGGCACGGCCGAGAGCACGGCGGTCGGGGCGTCACCGGCGCCCAGGGTGGCGCGCTCGTCGGCGCCGTCCACCGCCAGCGGCAGCTGGAAGGTCTCACCGGCGAAGGCGTCGAGCTCGCCCAGGTCGACGGCCTCGCGCTCCTGTCGGCGGTTGCGGCGGGCGATGACGACCATGACCGCGATGACGGCGAGCACGATGCCGATCACGATGCCGGCCGTGCGGATCGACGACCAGAGCGCCTCCTGCTGGTCCGCCTTCTCCTGTGCCTCGAGGGCCTTCGCGGCCTCGTCCGACGCGCTCGTGTCGAAGTCCATCGTCGCGACCTGCACCTGGTCGCCACGGTCGCGGTCGATCCCCGCGGCGGCGGACACCAGGTCGTTGATGCTCTGCAGGTTCGCGTTCTGCACGGCGGCGGCCTTCGAGTTGAGCGCGACCGAGATGGTCTGCCGGTCGAGTGCGCCCGACGGGATCTGCGTCGTCTCGGTGGTGTGGTCGACCGCGTTGTTCTTGGTGGCCGTCTCGTTCTTGTAGCCGTCGTCGCCCGCGCCGTCCGCGGCGTCGCCGTTCGGCACCGCGATGTTGTCGGGGCCGAGGACGCCCGTCGCGCCGCGCCCGGCACCGGCTCCGGCGCCGTACTCCTCGGTGGCGCTCGACTCGTTCAGCGCGACCGGGCCGGAGGTCGGGGTCGTGTAGCGCTCGGACGTGCGGGTGCCGGACTCCTGGTTCATCGTCGCCGAGACGACGACGCTCGCGTTGCCCGCGCCCAGGGTGGTGTCGAGCAGGTCCTGGATCTTCTTGCTCGTCGCGGCGTCGTAGTCGGCGGCCTGGTCGGCGCCGCTGCCGGTCGCGCCGGTGCCGACGGCGGAGAGCGTCTGGCCCTTCGCGTCGACGACCGAGACGTCGGTGGGCTGCATGCCCTCGACCGCGGCGCTCGTCAGGTGCACCACGGCCTGCACCTGGTCGGTGCTCAGCTGCGTGCCGTTGTCGGTGGCGATGAACACCGACGCGGTCGGGTCCTTCTCCTCGGAGACGAACACGGACTTCTCCGGGATCGCGAGCTGCACGGTCGCCGTCTCGACGCCGTCCATCGCCGAGATGGTCTTGGCGAGCTCGCCCTCCATCGCGCGCTTGTACGTGACGTCCTGCTGGAACTCCGAGCTCGTCACGCCCATGTCGTCGAGCAGCGAGTACCCGCCCTCGTTCGACGACGGCAGGCCGTTCGACGCCGCCTTGAGCCGCTCGGAGTACACCTGCGCCTGCGGCACGAGGATGGTCGCGCCGCCGTCGGTCAGCTCGAAGGGCACGCCGTCGGTCTGCAGCTGGTCGGTGATGGAGCTCGCGTCGGCGGCGGCCAGCCCGGTGAACAGCGGAGCGTACGACGACCGCCCGAGCCACGACGCGAGCGCGACCCCGCCGAGCACGAGCGCGGCGATCGCGAGGATCGCGATGGTGCGCTGGGCGGCGGAGAAGCCCTGCACGTACGCCCGCAGGCGAGCCAGGGCGTTCTTGACGGCGAGCGGCATCAGGCCTGCATCCTCATGATCTCGGTGAAGGCGTCGACGCCCTTGTTGCGGACGGCGGCGACGAGCTCGAGCGTGACCTGCGCGCGGGTGGCGGCGATCGTGGCGTCGTGGACGTCGTCGAGGTTGCCGGTGACGGCCTTCAGGGCCAGGGTCTTCGAGTCGCTCTGCAGCGCCTGCAGCCCGTCGACGGCGTTGCCGAGGCTCGCGGCGAAGCCGCTGCCGTCGGTGGGTGCGGCACCGCCGGTCCGGGCGGTCGCGTCGCTGCTCGTCCCGCTGACGTTCGTCAGCGCGGAGGTCATCGCGTTGGTGGTCACACCGTTCACGGCGTCGATGGGCATCAGTTCTTCCCGATCTGCAGTGCCGCCTCGTAGGCGGTCTTGGCACGGTCCACCACGGCGGCGTTCGCCTGGTAGCCGCGCTGGGCCATGATGAGGTCCGCCATCTGCGTGCCGAGGTCGATGTCGGGCATGCGGACGTAGCCCTCCTCGTTCGCGAGCGGGTGGTCCGGGTCGTAGGTGACACGGCCGGCGGCGCTGCCGAACGCGGCGCCCTTGACGTACGCGCCGGAGACGCCGTTGCCCTCCTGCACCTCGACGTACCGCGCCTGGAACGCGGTGTCGTCCATCGACGTCACGGTGTTCGCGTTCGCGATGTTGTCGGACACGGCGTCGAGCCACTTCCGGTGCACGGTCATGCCGGTGCTCGCGATGCCGATCGCGTCGAAGGTCGTCACGAGTTGGTCCGCATCGCCGTGCGCAGGCTCGTGGCCTCGCCGCCGACCGCCTGGGTCGCGAACTGGTAGCGCAGGACCGTGTCGATGTTCGACAGCGTCTCCTGGTCGAGGTTCACGTTGTTGCCGTTCGTGTTCGTCGGCTCGAGGCTCCGCCCCACCGTCGGGGTGGTGCTGCCGTCGCCGTCGACGATCGACGCGGCGAGGGCGTCCTCGAACCGGACCTTCTCGGCGTGGTAGTTCGGCGTGTTGATGTTCGCGATGTTGTTCGCGATCACCTTCTGGCGCATCGACAGACCGTCGAGGGCACTCTGCAGCGCGACGCTCGTCACGGAATCGAACACGGGGGTCCCCTCGTCAAGGCGTGTCGACGGTGCGGTCGACGTCGCCGTGCGTGGTGGCCGATCCCTGGCCGGTTGGTGAGCGATCCGTGCTCGTGGGCCGCTATCGGAGCGCGTCGTGCGAGGCGTTAGCGCTCGCCCCGAACGGGGGGCGGTGGGTGCCGGCGGGACCCGGGACACGACAGCGCACCCGTCGATCGACGGGTGCGCTGTCGCACGTGTGGTGCGTCGGACCGGTCAGGCCGAGGCGTCGAGGTACACCGACACGCGGGGCTCCCGCGTCGCGTCGACGGCACGCAGCGCGCCGAGGTGCTCGAGCGTCGCGCGACGGTCCGCCTCGAGCGACGCCAGGCGGTCCCGCTGCGCGGCGAGCAGCCGGGAGGCCCGCCCCACCAGGTCGCGCGGCACCGGTCCCAGGCCGGTCGGTGCCGACCACCCGGCACCGGCGGACGGGTCGGCTGCGGCCGTGGAGCCGGCCGCCTGCCCGGCCGCGTCCTGCTCGAGCGCGGTGAGCAGGGCCTCCCAGGCGACCCGCTCGGTCGTCTGCTCAGGCGACACCGAGGGCTCCTCCGGTCGCCTGCTGCGCTGCCGGCGTCGCCGGCAGCGAGGCCGCTGCCTCGTGCCAGGACTGCCGGAGGGGCTCGAGGATGCGGATGCAGTCGCGCGTGGCCTGCACGTCGCGGTGCACGTTCGCCGTGATGAGCGAGGTCGACGCGTAGTTGTACACGGCGAGGAGCCCCTCGCCGCCGTCCCAGACGTCGATGCGCAGGGTGCTCGAGAGCTCGCCGACGATCGCCTGGGCGTGCAGGAGCTGCTCGCGGGCCGCCTCCCAGTCGGTCGCGACCTGGGCGGCCTCGGCGCGGTGCAGGTCGAGCAGGAGCCGGTCGTAGAGCATCGTGACGAGCTGGGCCGGCGTCGCGGACAGCACGGCCTCGTTCGTGTACTGGGCGCGACGCTGGTCGGTCACGGTGCGGGGCTGCGCGGCCTGGCGGAAGGCGGCGGCCTGGAAGTCGAAGGTCATGGTCGTTCCCGTCAGCGCGCCGTCGATGTCGATGCCAGCTGGCTGGCCAACCAGCTGGACTGGGACTGCAGCTTGCTCAGGCTGGTCTCCAAGGATGAGTAGAGGGTCTGCAGGGCGGCACGGCGCGAGGTGAGCCGGTCCGTCCAGCTGTCGATCTGGGTGGTGAGGTCCTTCGCGACGGCCTGCTGCCCGGTGATCGTGGTGGTGATCGAGCCGGTGTACTTGTCCGACGACGCCGTGGCCGCGGCCCCGACCTTCGCGGCGACCCCGGAGAGCATCGCCTGGGTGGCGTCCGGGTCGGTCGCCAGGGCCTTCTGGAAGACCGCGGCGTCGAAGGTGAAGCTGCCGTCCTTCGTGATCACGATGCCGATCGTCGACGGCGACTTCCCGTCGACCGGGGCCGACATCGTGCTGGCCAGCCGCTGCACGGCCTCGCGGGACGCGCCGTCGCCGAGCAGGATGCCGGCCTTGGTCGTCGTGGTGCCGGACGTGACGCTCGTCGTGCTCGTCACCGCGGTGTTCGTGCGGTAGTACGACGCGATGGCGTTCATCGCGTCGACGAGTCCCGACGCCACGCCCTGGGCCTTCGTCGTGTCCTGCCCGACCGTGACGGTCACCGGCTCGCTGGTGACCTGGGACACCGTGACGTCGAGTCCGGGCACGAGTCCGCTGAAGGTGTTCGTGGCACTCGTGACCGTCTGCGCGGCCGCGGTGCCGGCCCACAGGGTGACGCTGGCGTCCTTCGCGGTGGTGACGACGGCCGCACCGGTCTCGGTCAGGACGTTCGTCGCGGTACCGGCCGCCACGGCGTCGGCGCCGCCGCGGTACACCTGGAACGCACCGGAGGCCCCGGTCTTCGCCGCGGTGAGCTGCAGTCGGTAGAGGCGGTTGCCGTCGGCGTCGGTGCCGGCCGAGACCTTCGTCGAGGTGACGCCGGCGCCCGAGGCGTTCAGCGCGGACACGGCGTCGTCGAGCGATCCCGACTTCGGCGTCACGGTGGTCGACCTGCCGTCCGCCCCGACGACGGTGATCGGCTGCGCCTCCGACGACCACGTCGACATCGCGGCGGTCACGCCGACCTGGGCCGAAGCGGTCGAGCCGACGGTGAAGCTGATGGACCCGGCGCCCGCTCCGGTGCCCGTGACCGCGGTCACGCTCGGCGCGGAGCTCGTGGCGGTGAACAGGTCGAGCGAGGTGGCCTTCGCGGCGTCCGCGGCCTTCGTGGCGAGCCCCTGGACCAGCCCGTTGATCGTCTGCAGTGACGAGATGAACGAGTTCGTGCTGGTGAGCTTGTTCTTGAGCAGGGTCTGCGGGACGCCCTCGACGCTCATCAGCGAGTTGATGAGGTCGGTCGTCTTGAGACCGCTGACCAGGCCGTCGATGGCCAGGCTGTTCCCCGAGGAGACGGACGACATCGGTGGCTCCCTGCCGGTGTGCGGTGGCGATCGGATGCGGACGACGCCGCCCACCGGGACGACCGGTCCCGGTGAGCGGCGTCAGGGGTGCTAGCGCAGGAGCGAGAGCACGCCCTGCGTGCTCTGGTTCGCCTGCGCGAGCATCGACGTGCCGGCCTGGCTCAGGATGTTGTCACGCGTGTACTTGACCATCTCCTGCGCCATGTCGACGTCGGTGATGCGCGAACCGGCAGCGGTGAGGTTCTCCTTGGCCACGTTCGTCACGTTGATGGCGTGGTCGAAGCGGTTCTGGACTGCACCGATGCTCGAACGTGCCTCGGACACGGTCTTGATCTGGGCGTCGATCGTGGTGATCGCAGCCTGCGCCGCCGTGTTGCTCGCGAAGCTGATCTTCGCCGGGACGGCTGCGCCGTCGGCGTCGGTCCCAGCGGTCACGGTCAGGTTCTCCGCGATGTTCTTGACGTTCGCCTTGCCGAGGTCGACCTCGATCTTCGACGACGCACCGGCGTTCGCACCGACCTGGAAGGTCAGCTTGCCGTCCCCGGCGGTACCAGCGGTGCCGTCGAGGAGGTTGATGCCGTTGAAGTTCGTCGAGCTCGAGATGCGGCCGAGCTCCTTCTGGAGCTCCCCGACCTCGGTGGTGATCGCCGCGCGCGAGTCAGCGTTGTTCGAGTCGTTACCGGCCTGGACGGCGAGGTCGCGCATGCGCTGGAGGATCGAGTGGGTCTCGGTGAGGCCACCTTCAGCGGTCTGCACGACGGAGATGCCGTCCTGTGCGTTGCGGGCGGCGACCGTGAGGCCACCGACCTGGGACTTCAGCCCCTCGGAGATCGACAGACCGGCGGCGTCGTCGGCGGCGCGGTTGATGCGGAGACCGGTCGAGAGCTTCTCGAGGGACTTCGACAGGTCGTTCTGCGTCGCGTTGAGGTTCCGGTACGTGTTGAGTGCCGAGAGGTTGGTGTTGATGGACATACCCATGGTGTGTTCCTCCGTGAATCTGGGTCGTACGCCGGCCCGTCCGTGGGCTGACGTGGATGACTCTCGACCGGTTGCCGGGAGTCGTTAGGGGATCGGCGGAAAAGTCTCCCGCCGACGCTTCAGCCCGCCGCCACGGCCGTCCCCGGTGCGGCGTCGTGCACGGCACGGGCGACTCCGGCGGCGGCGTTCGTCGCGACGCGGGCGAGGTAGGCGCTGCGGCGGGCGGCGGTCGTGCGGCTGGCGGGTTCGACGGTCGTGCCGTCGCCGTAGTGCGCGGCGAGGCCGTCGTGCAGCAGTCGCATCGCCTCGGAACGCTGCTGCGACACCGCCGAGTGCGTGATGCCGAGCTCGGCCGCGACGTCGGTCACCGAGCGGTCGCCGAAGTACACCGCCTCGACGATGAACCGCATGCGCTCCGGCAGGGCCTCGACCGCTGCGCGGAGGTAGCGGCGCTTCTCGGTCTCGAGCAGGTCGTCGCCCGGCAGCGGCAGGTCGGCCGCCACCAGGTCGTGCACGGTCTCGTCGAGGGGCGCGACGGTCCGGGCGGCGTCGCTCATCGCGTCGACGGCCGTCTGCCGGTCCACGCCCATGGCGTCCGCGATCTCCTGGGCCCCGACCGTCCGACCGAGTCGGGCGGACAGGGCCTCCTGCGTGGCGAGGGTCTCCCGGATGCGCTTGCGGGTGCCGCGCGAGGCCCAGTCCGACGAGCGCATGTCGTCGGCGATCGCGCCGGTGATGCGGGTGCGGGCGTAGGCGCCGAACGGCACCCCGAGCGTCGGGTCGAAGGCGTCGGCGGCGGCGACGAGTGCGAGCGAACCGACGGCGGCGAGGTCGTCGCGGTCGAGGTGGGTGGCACGGGAACGGACGTCGGCGACGATGTAGCCCACGAGTGGCAGGTGCTCCACGATCATCGCGTTGCGTTCGGTGCGGTGCATGCTCATCCCCTGGTCGACCTGACTGACGGTGTCGGCTCACCCGTCCGTGGGCGCGACGGACGCCGGCCTCGGTCGGGCCGGTGCGTACGCCGATGACCCGCCCGGGTCCCTCCGGGCGGTGCACACCGCGTGACTCGGGCGCGGTTCCGGGTGTCCCCCGGGGTGCGTTCTGAATGTATCGGCTGGCAATGCGCTGAGTGGGGGCTCGTGCGTCCCCAGTGCGGGGGTCTCCGGGCCTGATCCCGGTCGGCATTTGGGGGGACCGGGGCACGGGAACGATCGTTCTTGTCCCCCGACAGGGGTCACCGCCCACGAGGACACGGAGTACAGCGGGCGCACACTCGAGACCATGGCTTACGGCTCGGACCACCGAGTCGATAGGTCCCGGTGTCCGCAGGATGACGGACCGAGACCGACCCCGAACCACCACCACCCGGGAGGAGCTGATGAGCGTGAACGACCTGTCCGCCGTGCTCTGGCGCGAACGCGAGCTGCTCGAACTGCTCACCTTCAAGCTCGAGGAGGAGCAGCTGCTGCTCACCGCGGGCCGCTCCCGCTGGGTGTCGCACGCCAGTCGCGAGGTCGAGCAGGTGCTCGACCGGCTCCGCAGCACCGGGCTCGAGCGCGCCGCGCAGAGCGCCGAGGTCGCCGAGGAGTGGGGTGTCGCGGCCGACGCTCCCCTGCGCGAGGTCGTCGCCGCCGCGCCGAACGGCCCGTGGGGCGAGATCCTCACCGCCCACCTGACCGCGATGGTCGAGCTGACCACGCAGATCGGTGCCCTGCGCGACGAGAACGACCGGTTCCTGCGCGCCGCCGCCCTGGCCACAGAGGAGACCCTGGCCGGCACCGTGTCCGGGGCCGCCACCTACGACGCCTCCGGCACCTCGGGCTCCGGCTCCGACGGCGCCCGACTGTTCGACGGGAGCCTGTAGCACCGTGGTCAGCACCTTCGGCTCCCTCGCCACCGCCTACTCGGGGCTCGCCGCGGCCCGCGCCGGCATCGACGTCACCGGACAGAACATCGCCAACGCCGGCACCGACGGCTACACCCGGCAGCGGGTCACGCAGAGCTCCGTCCCCGCGGCCCAGACCGGGTTCGTCCGCGGCACCGCGGCGCTCGCCGGCCAGGGCGTCTCGGTCGACGGCATCGCCCGCCTGGCGTCCCTGACGCTGGACGCCGGCGTGCGGGTCGCCGCCGGGTCGTCCGCGTACGCCGATGCCCGTGCCACCGCGTTGTCCGCCCTGGAGACCGGCCTGCACGAGCCCGGCAAGAACGGTCTGAGCGCCAAGCTCGACGCCTTCTGGTCCTCGTGGAGCGAGCTCGCCAGCCACCCCGACGACCCGGGTGCCGCCAGCGCGGTGCTCGGCGCGGCGGGCACCGTCGTCGCGGCCCTGGCGACCGGTTCGCAGGCCGTCGACGCCCAGTGGTCGTCGGTGCACGGCGCGGTGGCCGGTCAGGTCGCCCAGCTCAACGACGCCGCGGGCCGGGTCGCCGACCTGAACGGACGCATCCGCACCGCCCTGGCGTCCGGCGGCAGCGCGAACGAGCTGCTCGACCAGCGCGACCGCCTCACCGAGCAGATCGCCACCCTCGCCGGCGGCACCACCCGGACGAACGCCGACGGCACGGTCGACGTCCTGCTCGGCGGCAACCCGCTCGTGCAGGGCACCGACGCCCGCTCGGTCGCCCTCGGCGGCGGCCAGCGCCTCGCCGACGGTGCCGCCGTCACGCTGACGTGGACCTCCGGCACCGCCGGGGCCGTCGGGCTGAGCGGTGGCTCCATCGGCGGTGCACTCGCGGTCCTCGCCCCGGCGTCCGGCACCGGCACGGGTGGCGCGCTGGCCGAGGCGTCCGCCTCGTACGACGCCGTCGCGACCCGGCTCGCCGCCACCGTCAACGCGGTCCACGCCGCGGGCAGCACGTCGACCGGGGCGACCGGCGCTCCGTTCTTCGCCCTGCGCGCCGGCGTCCCCGCTGCCCAGGCACTCAGCGTCGTCCCCACGGACGCGAGCGGCCTGGCGACGCGGAACGCGGCGGGGGAACTCGACGACTCGTTCGCCGACGCGCTCGCGCGACTCGGGGCGTCGTCCGACGGCGCCGACCAGGTCTGGGCGACGTTCGTGACCGGGGTGGGCACCGCCTCCCGGTCGGCCACGACGGAGTCGACGCTGACCGGACTCGCGCTCACCAACGCGCGCACCCAGCAGCAGTCCAGCGCCGGTGTCGACCTCGACGAGGAGAACGTGAACCTGCTGAGCTACCAGCACGCGTACCAGGGCGCGGCACGCGTCCTGACCGCCGTCGACGAGATGCTCGACACCATCATCAACCGCGTCGGACTCGTCGGGAGGGGCTGATCGTGATCACCCGCGTCACCACCCAGATGTCGATGGCCGCGGCCTCGGCACGGCTGCAGGCCGGCGCCGCCCGGGTCGCCGAGGCCACCGAGCAGGCGACCACACTGCGGGCCGTCCAGAAGCCCTCCGACGACCCGGTCGGCACGGCGTCCTCGATGCAGGTGCGCAAGGAGCAGGCCGCCGCCGCGCAGTACACACGCAACGCGAACGACGCCGTCGGCTGGCTCGCCACCACGGACAGCGCGCTGTCGAGCGTCTACTCGGTGCTCAACCGGGTGCGGGACCTGACCGTGCAGGCCGCGAACACCGGGACCATGAGCGACACCGACCGCGACGCGTTCGTCACGCAGTTCCGGTCGCTCGCAGCCGACCTGGAGGCCCGGGCGAACACCACCTACGGCACCCGCTGGGTGTTCGCCGGTGCCTCGACCGCCGCCACCGCGTACGACCCGGCCACCGGGTGGGCGGCGTCCGGCACGGACGTCACCCGCCGTGTCGGCGACGACACGACCGTGCGGGTCGACACCCCAGCCGCGGCCGCGTTCGGGTCCGGCGCCTCGTCGGTCTTCG
This sequence comes from Curtobacterium oceanosedimentum, assembly GCF_020297365.1. Classification (GTDB taxonomy): domain Bacteria; phylum Actinomycetota; class Actinomycetes; order Actinomycetales; family Microbacteriaceae; genus Curtobacterium. The sequence goes on along the minus strand of NZ_JAIXIG010000013.1, from coordinate 51,752 downwards.
CCGTGGTCGACTCCATCGTCAGTGACCTGCAGAACGGGGTGAACGTGAACGCTCGCATCGGTGACGTCGACCAGGCACTCGGCACGCTCCGCGGCGCCCAGGCCGACGTCGGTGTCCGGCACGCCGCCGCCCTCGGCGCCCAGGAGTCGCTCAAGTCGACCACGGTGTCGCTCGAGAACCGCCGCGCCGGCATCGAGGACGTCGACCTCGCGAAGGCCGTGCTCGACCTGCAGGTGCAGCAGACCAACTACCAGGCAGCCCTCGCCGTCACCGCGAAGGTCCTGCAGCCGACCCTGATGGACTACCTCCGATGAGCATCGCCCTGACCTTCGCCGTCCCGCCGTTCGGGCTCGCCGCCGCGCCGTCGTTCACGTTGACGCCGGTCGACGGCGCCGACGGGCTGTTCACCCTGGTCGGCGACGGCGCACGCCTGTTCCTGCTCGACGCCGCGGTGCACCTGCCCGCGTACGCGCCCGAGCTGTCCGACGAGCAGGCCGACGTGCTCGGGCTGACCGATCCCGCCGACGCGATGCTGCTCGTCGTCGCGAACCCGGGGGCGTCCGGCACCACCGTGAACCTGCTCGCGCCGGTCGTGGTGAACGCCCGGACGGCGGTGGGCGCGCAGCTCATCCTCGAGGGGCAGGACCTGCCGCTGCGGGCGGAGCTCGCCGCGGCGTAGGGGGTTGCGGGGGCCTGCACCCGTTCTGCGACATCCCACGAGTCGATCGCCGCGTGCATCGTCGCAACATGCACCGGCATCCTGTGCGAGCGCATGCGACGACAGCCCACCGGATGTTCGACTGGTGCATCGTCGGAACATGTCCACGCACCGACCCAGCTGACTCCTCCACAGGGCGTTCGTCGGGCGTGCGTCTGCACAGATGGTCGTTCCCGGGTCATCCCGACGGCGTCGCTCACGGAGCCTGGATGCATGGGCAGAGCGAGCGAGATCGAACTCATCCGGACGACCGGAACGACCGGCGCGGAGCGACGAGCACTCGAGCGTGACGTGCACCGCGGTCGCCTCCGACGGCTCCGACCCGGGGTCCTGATCGGCGTCGACGCGCTCGAGGGGCTCCATCCGGGCGAGCAACACCACGTCCTGGTCCGCGCATCGCTCCACCGTCTGCGCGCCACCGATGCCGTGTCCCACCTGTCGGCGGCCGCGGTCCTGGCGCTCCCGTTGGTCGGGACGCCGCCTCCGAAGGTGCACGTGTGCGATCCGACGACGACGCACACCCGGGTCTCTGCCTGGTTCGTCCGCCACGGCGCCGCCGGGCGGCCACCGACGGTCCTGCTCGACCGCGACTCGATCCCGACGACCACCGCCGCGCGGACCGCGGTGGACGTGGCGGCGACCCGACCGCTGCTCGAGTCACTCGCGGTGGTGGACGCCGCCCTCGCTCGGCGGACCGCCACACCCACCGAGTTGCAGACCGAGCACGGCGCGCTGACGTCGGCACGCACCAAGGCGGGGATCGCTGTGAGGATGGGGTCGGCGCTGTCGGGATCGCCGGCGGAGTCGGTGTGCCGGGTGCGGTTCCGGGAGCTCGGCGTCGCAGAACCGGTGCAACAGCACGTGTTCGCTCGGGCCGGCGGTGGTTCGGCGATCGTGGACTTCTGGTTCCCCGAGCACGGCGTGGTGGTCGAGGTCGACGGACGGGGCAAGTACGAGGACCCTGCGATGCTCGACGGCCGCTCGACCGCCGATGCGCACTGGCGGGAGAAGCGGCGGGAGGACTTCGTCCGGTCCTTCCCCGAGGTCCGTGCGGTGGTGCGGCTGTCGTGGTCGGACCTCATGCACCCGGACCGTGTCCGGGCTGCGCTGCGACGGGCTGGTGTCCCGTGCCACTGATCGTTCAGTCGGCCGTGTGCGGGGCGCCGGGGTGGTACGTCCGCTGGCGCTCAACCACGAGGGGCTCCGCGCTGCCACCGACGACGACCTCGCCCCGGCCGACCCGCACCAGACCCGCGCCCTTCACCACACCGCCGCGCCGGTCCGGATCCGGCTCGTGGTGGTCGCCGCCAGCGCCGAGCACGACGTCGCGCACGGAGACCGGCCCGAGCACCTGCGCACCGGTGCCGATCGTCGACGGCGCCTCGACGAGACACCCGGCGGTCAGACGTGCTCCGCTCCCGATCTCGACGTCCGAGCCGGTCGCGACGATCGTCACCGGCCCCGGTCCGAGTTCGACCCCGTCGGCGATGCGCACGCTCGCTGCCGTCGCCACGATGGTCACCGGCCCGGGACCGATCCGCACCCCTGACCCGATGACGACAGAGCCACCCGCGCGGGTCTCCAGCGTCGCCGAGGGGTGGACCACGGTCCCGGTCCCCACGGAGACGTCCCTGCCGATGAGCGCCGAGGCCGGATCGAGCACGAGCACGTCCGGGGCCAGCGCCGCGACCTCGCGCTCGTTCAGGAACCCGGCGGCCCGACGGGCCACGTCGACCGCTGTCCCCGGGGTCTGCTCGTCCACCTGGCGAGCCTCCCACACTGTCGGCGTACGGTGTGCACATGGCCCGCGCCCCGAAGGACCAGCCGATCGTGCCCATGCCGACAGCCCCGGTCTCCCCCACCCAGATGTCCGACAGCCGAACGCAGCAGCTGCAACCCTCCGGATGGGTGAAGTGGCTGGACCGCGTGATCAGTGTCCAGCGGCCGGTGGTCGTCGCACACGTCGCTGCGATCCGTCGCCGCAAGCCCGACGCCACCCCGGCCGAGGTCATCCAGATCCTGGAGCGGCAGTACCTGACCGCTGTGACCACCGGCGGGGCGGCGGTCGGAGCGAGCGCGGTGATCCCCGGCGTCGGCATGGTGGCTGCGCTCGGGCTCAGCGGTGCGGAGACGGTCGGCTTCCTCGAGACCACGGCGCTCTTCGCCCAGTCCATCACCGAGGTGCACGGCATCGCCCTGGACGACCCGGAGCGATCCCGCACGCTCGTGATGGCGATGATCCTCGGCGCGCCGGGCACCCAGCTCATCAAGCAGCTCGCCGGTCAGGCGACCGGCGGACCGGCACGGACGGCGTTCTGGGGCGAGCTCGTGACGTCGTCGCTGCCGAAGCAGGTCGTCAACGGCATCGGGGGCCAGGTCCGTGACCAGTTCATCAAGCGCTTCGCCGTCCGGCAGGGCACTTCGGTCGTGGGGCGCGCACTGCCCTTCGGCATCGGCGCTGCCGTGGGGGGTCTGGGGAACCATGCGCTCGGGCGGAAGGTCATCCAGGCCTCGCGGACCGGGTTCGGGATGCCGCCGGCGCACTTCCCGGTCGTGTTGACGGTGACCCCGCCAGCCGAGCGCACCCGTCGCGCCCTGCCGTGGAAGCGCGGCACGGGCAAGGACGACGAGCTGTGGACCGAGCCGGGCCAGGGCGGGCCGACCGCCGAGCGGTGACGCCCGCCGGTTGATGGCACCTGCCCGAACGCGCGGGCCGAAGCAGCCGTGCAGAACCGGCTGAGCGGACGGAACTGTTCACGCCGACCCCAGCCCAGCCAGACGAACCAGCCGCCGGACCGAGCGACCTCGGCGAGTCCGCTGGTCATGCCGAGGAGCACGACGCCCGGCCAGGCTGACCAGCACGACGCCCGGCCAGCCCGACGCCCGGCCAGCCACCGCCCACGCAGCAACCGGCCCGACCGCCCGACTAGAACGACCGCACGGGCGTCGTGACGACCTGCCCCGCGTGCGCGAACCCCCCACCGAAGCCGAACAGCAGCGCCGGGACGCCCTCCGGCAGATCCCCCCGCTCCCACGCCTTCGACAGCCCGAGCGGCACGCTCGCCGCCGAGGTGTTCCCCGACTCGACCACGTCACGCACGACGAACTTCGACTCCCCGCCGAGCGCGGTCACGAGCGGCTCGATGATCCGCAGGTTCGCCTGGTGGAACGCGAACACCTCGATGTCGTCGAGCGTGAGTCCCGCGGCCTCGACGACCTTGCGAGCGTGTCCCTCGGCTTCGGTGATGGCCCAGCGGTAGACCGAGCGGCCCTCCTGGTTGAACCGCCCCGGCGAGCCCTCGACCCGGACGGCGTCGAGCAGGTGCGGCACGCTCCCCCACGACACCGGTCCGATCTCCGGGGTCTCCGACGCGCCGAGCACGGCGGCACCGGCACCGTCGCCCACGAGGACGCAGGTCGAACGGTCGGTCCAGTCGGCGATGCCCGAGAGCACCTCGGACCCGATGACGAGCGCCACGTCGGACGTCCCGACGCGGATGGACTGGTCGGCGAGGGCGAGGGCGTACTCGAAGCCGCTGCACGCGGTGTTGATGTCGATCGGTGCGGGCCCGTTCGTCATGCCGAGTGCGGCGGCGACCCGACCGGCGGTGTACGGCGCACGGTCCTGGTGGGTGGTGGAGGCGACGACGACGAGCCCCACGGCCGACGGTGCCACGCCGGCGTCGGCGAGGGCGCGGCGTCCGGCCTCGATGGCCATCGAGGTCACGGTGTCGTCGGGACCGGCGATCCGCCGCGTGACGATGCCGGTCCTGGTGCGGATCCACTCGTCGTTCGTGTCGACCATGGTCGAGAGTTCGTCGTTGGTCAGGACGCGTTCGGGCTGGTGGTGTCCGAACCCGAGGATCCGGCTGCCGCGGAGAGCTGGGATGTTCACGGTCGGCACGTTACCCCTCCACCCCGATCCCGCATGCCCAGCGCGGCATGCACGGCACGCGCCGCACGATCGAGCCCGGTCGGCTCGACAGGTCAGTCGCGCGCTGCGGCGGTCGCCCGGTCGTTGGCCCGTTTGATGGCCTCGACGAGCTCGCCCTTGTCCATCTTCGAGCGCCCGCTGATGTCGAGGCGCTTCGCGACGTCCATCAGGTGCGCCTTCGTCGCGTTGGCGTCGACACCGCCCTGGGTCTGCCCGTCCCCGCGGGAGCCGGCCGCGCCGGAGTCCGAGGGACCGGAGGACTCCTTCTCCTCCCAGTGGTCGCCGACCTTCTCGTACTCGTGCTTCACCGCCGCGAACGCGGTGCGGCGGGCACGCTCGCCGGGCCCGTACGACTCCTCCGCCGAGTCGAGGGTCTCGGCGAAGATCGCCTGCGCGTGCTCCGGCGACCGCTGCAGGGTGCTGGGGATCTCGTCCTTCGCTGGCATGGGGTGCTCCTCTCGAGTGCTGCACCCTGACTACTCTCCCCACCGCTGACCGGCACTCCCTGGGCCTGGCACCACCAGCGCGTCACGAGTAGACCGTCCCCATGGACTACACACACCTCGGTCGCACCGGCCTGTCCGTCTCCCGCGCCGTGCTCGGAACGATGAACTTCGGCCCGGAGACCAGCGAGGACGACTCGCACGCCATCATGGACCGGGCCCACGAGCTCGGCGTCAACTTCTTCGACACCGCCAACGGCTACGGCGGCTCGGTCGGCAAGGGTGCCACCGAGGAGATCATCGGGCGCTGGTTCGCCCAGGGCGGCGGCCGACGCGAGAAGACGGTCCTCGCCACGAAGGTCTACGGCGAGATGGTCGACTGGCCGAACGGCGGCAAGCTCAGCGCGCTGAACATCCGCCGGTCGCTCGACGCCAGCCTGCAGCGCCTGCAGACCGACCACGTCGACCTGTACCAGTTCCACCACGTCGACCGTGCGACCCCGTGGGACGAGATCTGGCAGGCGATCGACGTCGCCGTGCAGCAGGGCAAGGTGCTCTACGTCGGCTCGTCGAACTTCGCCGGGTGGCACATCGCCCAGGCGCAGGAGGCGGCGAAGCGCCGGAACACCTTCGGTCTGGTCAGCGAGCAGTCGATCTACAACCTCGTCGTCCGTGACGTCGAGCGCGAGGTCCTGCCCGCCGCACGCGAGTACGGCCTCGGCGTCATCCCCTGGTCGCCCCTGCAGGGCGGCCTGCTCGGTGGCGTCATCGAGAAGACCGAGAACGGCTCGCGGCGCCTGTCCGGTCGGAGCGCCGAGTACGTCGACGCCCACCGCGACCAGCTGCAGTCGTACGAGTCGTTCGCGAAGGAGCTCGGGCACACACCCGGCGAGCTGGCCCTCGCCTGGCTGCTCCACCAGCCCGGCGTGACGGCGCCGATCACCGGGCCCCGCACGATGGAGCAGTGGGAGTCGGCCGTCCGCGCCGTCGACATCCGTCTCGACCAGCGCGCGCTCGACCGCCTCGACGAGATCTTCCCTGGTCACGACACCTCGCCCGAGGACTACGCCTGGTGACGGAACCGACGGAACCGACGGAACCGACGGAACCGTCGGAACCGTCGGAACCGACGGAACCATCAGAACCGTCGCGTCGCTGACGCGACCACCTGACTGGAGGCTCCCCACCGGTCCGACCCACACCGCGCCTCCCGTCCGTGGTCGCGTCGACCACGCGACCCGCACGACGACGGGCCCCGCGCTGCTGTCTGCGCGGGGCCCGTCGTCGTGCGGTGGTGGAGCGTGTCTAGCGGACGCGCACCGGGGTGTCGTCGGTCTGCTCGTAGAGGACGTAGCCCTCTTCGCCGTGGACGGCGGTGTCGATGCCGGCGACCTCGTCCTCGGTCTTGACCCGGAAGCCGATGGTCTTCTCGATCGCGAACCCGATCACGAAGGCGAGCACGAACGAGTAGATCCCGACGACGAGTGCCGCGGCGGCCTGCTTGCCGAGCTGCTCGAACGAACCCGAGTAGATCAGGCCGCTGTCGTTGGCGAAGAAGCCGAGGAAGAGCGTGCCGACGATGCCGCCGACCAGGTGGACGCCGACGACGTCGAGCGAGTCGTCGAAGCCCAGGCGGTACTTCCAGTCGATGGCGAAGCAGCAGATGACGCCGGCCAGGAAGCCGAGGACGATGCCCCAGCCCGGGGTCAGCGCGGCACACGCCGGCGTGATGGCGACGAGGCCGGTGACGGCACCGGAGGCGGCGCCGACGGACGTGGCCTTGCCGTCCTTGAGCTTCTCGATGAGCAGCCAGCCGAGGATCGCGGCGGCCGGGGCGGCGAGCGTGTTGACCCAGGCGATGGCGGCGATGCCGTCGGCGGCACCCTCGGAGCCGGCGTTGAAGCCGAACCAGCCGAACCACAGGATCGCGGCACCGAGCAGGACGAACGGCGGGTTGTGCGGCTTGTGCGCGCCCTTGGCGAACCCGACGCGCTTGCCGAGCACGATCGCCAGGGCCAGTCCCGCGGCACCGGCGTTGATGTGCACCGCGGTGCCACCGGCGAAGTCGATGACGCCCCAGGTGGCGGCCCAGCCCGAGGTCAGGTTGAAGACCCACGAGGCGACCGGGAAGTAGACGACCGTGACCCAGACGCCGGCGAAGATCATCCACGCGCCGAACTTGGCACGGTCGGCGATGGCGCCGGAGATGAGCGCGACGGTGATGATCGCGAACGTCGCCTGGAACCCGACGAAGGCCATCGACGGGTAGGCCGCCTGGATGTCCGAGGACTGTGCCTCCTCGAACGCCTGGCCGAGGCCGAGCAGGTTCCAGTCGATGCTGAAGAAGCCGACCACGCCGGACACCGCGGCGTTGTCACCGTGGTTGGCGAACGCGATCGCGTAGCCGTAGAGCACCCACAGGACGCTCACGAGCGCGATCGCGCCGAACGACATCATCATCATGGAGATGACGGACTTGGCCTTCACCAAGCCGCCGTAGAAGAAGGCCAGGCCGGGTGTCATGAACAACACCAGCGCCGCCATGACCAACACGAACGTCGTGTTGCCCTGATCAAGCATCTGTTCACCTCTCGATTGCACGAGCGGCTCGTGGACCGCCTCGGGTGCCACCGAGTCTGGCGAGGCGACGTTTCACGAGGGAGCACGGTCTGTTTCGCGGATGTAACGCGTGGGGCTCCCGTGTGAACGGTCTGTTTCCGGATGCCGGAAGCGACGTCCGACAGCCCTGTCGGCACGCCGGACGCGCCGGACGGGAGGCCCGTGGCGGTGCCGCCCCGCGCCTCCCGTCCGTCAGGTGGCTCAGTCGACCGCGCGCGACAACGCGACCACGCGCGACGCGGCGCGCAGGTACTTCTTGCGGTAGCCGCCGTCGAGCATCGTCTGCGGGTACACCTGGTCGAGCGGCGTGCCGGACGCGACGATCCGCACCTGCGCGTCGTACAGGCGGTCGACGAGCGCGACCCAGCGGAGTGCGTCGGTCTGGTCGGTGAAGGCCTGCACGTCGGTCAGGCCCACCGCGTCGAGCCCGTCGACGAGGGCGACGTACTTCGAGGGGTGCACGCTCGCCAGGTGCGCGACCACGGCCCGGAAGTCGTCGAGCGTCGTCGTCCCGGCGGGCAGCGCTCCCGCGACGTCGTCGACCGTGCGGGCGGACTCGTCCACCGCGCGACGGCGGTAGTCGAGGCCGTCGATCCGCATGGTGTCGAACCGGTCCGACATCGCCTGGATCTCGCGCAGGAAGTCCTGCGCGGCGAACCGACCCTCGCCCAGGGCGCCGGGCGGCGTGTTCGAGGTGGCGGCGAACCGGGTGCCGGTCTCGGTCAGCTCCTTGATGAGCCGCGTCATCACCATCGTGTCGCCCGGGTCGTCGAGCTCGAACTCGTCGATGCACACCAGGGCGGTGCCGCGGAGCAGGTCGACGGTGCCCTGGAACCCGAGCGCACCCACGAGCGCGGTGTACTCGATGAAGGTGCCGAACGTCTTGCGTCCCGACGCCGCGTGGTACGCGGCGGCGAGCAGGTGCGTCTTGCCGACACCGAACCCGCCGTCCAGGTACACGCCGGACTTGGCGGCCGGCTCGGCTGCCTGCTTACGGCGGCCGAACAGCCCGCGCCGCGGGGCGTCGGCGGGACCGGCGGCCACGAACGCGGCGACGGCGTCGCGGACCGATGCCTGCGAGGCGTAGTCGGGGTCCGGCCGGTACGAGTCGAAGGACGCACCCGCGAACTGCGGCGGGGGCACGAGCGCCGCAGCCATCTGCTGCGGGGTCACCTGGGGATCACGGTCGACGAGGTGAGCGGGCAATCGGGGACCCTTCCGGGAAGCAAGACGTGCGGTGTCACGTTGGACCAGGCGCACGGCACGTCCGCGTACCGTTGCCCAGAGCACCGACGCCCGATCCTAGTCCGGTGCCTGCACCGCGCTCCCCCGCATCACCTGGAGGTACCCCGATGACCGCACCGGTCGACCCGTCCGAGAAGTTCGCCGCCTACGCGCACCCCGAGCGCCTCGTCTCCACCGAGTGGCTGCAGGCGCGGCTCGACGCCGGCACCGGTGCACCCGACCTCGTCGTGGTCGAGTCCGACGAGGACGTCCTGCTCTACGAGACCGGGCACGTCCCCGGCGCGGTGAAGATCGACTGGCACACCGACCTCAACGACCCCGTGCAGCGCGACTACATCGACGGTGCCGCGTTCGCCGAGCTCCTCGGCGGCAAGGGCATCGGTCGCGACACCACGGTCGTGATCTACGGCGACAAGAACAACTGGTGGGCCGCGTACGCCCTCTGGGTCTTCACCCTGTTCGGCCACCAGGACGTCCGCCTGCTCGACGGCGGTCGTGCGAAGTGGATCGCCGAGGACCGCGCCCTGACCACCGACGCGACCGCCGTGACCTCCGTCGACTACCCCGTGGTCGAGCGCCAGGACGAGCCCGTCCGCGCCTTCAAGGAGGACGTGCTCGCGCACCTCGGCAAGCCGCTCATCGACGTCCGCAGTGCACCCGAGTACAGCGGTGAGCGCACCACGGCACCCGACTACCCGGAGGAGGGCGCCCTGCGAGCCGGCCACGTGCCCACCGCCGTGAACATCCCCTGGGCGACCGCCGCCGCCGCCGACGGCACGTTCAAGTCCCGCGAGGAGCTCGACGCCGTGTACCGCGACGGCGCCGGCATCGGTGACGCCGACGAGGTCATCGCCTACTGCCGCATCGGGGAGCGGTCGAGCCACACCTGGTTCGTGCTGCAGTACCTGCTCGGGTACGACAGCGTGCGCAACTACGACGGCTCGTGGACCGAGTGGGGCAGTGCCGTGCGCGTCCCGATCGCCGTCGGCACCGAGCCGGGAACGGTCGCGGGCCGATGAGCGCGAGCACCGACGCCGGCACCGGCACCGCCGACGCACCACTGCCGGACACCCTCGCCGAGATCCGCGACGACTTCCTCGCCCTCGGGCAGAAGGACCGCCTGCAGCTCCTGCTCGAGTTCTCGAACGAGCTGCCCGCGCTGCCCGAGCGGCTGCAGGGGCACGAGGACGAGCTCGAACGCGTCGAGGAGTGCCAGTCCCCCGTCTTCATCACCGTGACGGTCGGCGAGGACGGCGACGCGGCCGACGTCGTCCGGATGCACGCCACGGCTCCGCGCGAGGCGCCGACCACACGCGGCTTCGCCTCGATCCTGGCGCAGGGGCTGTCCGGGCTGACCGTGTCGCAGGTGCTCGCCGTGCCCACGGACTACCCGTTGACGATCGGGCTGTCCGAGGCGGTCAGCCCGCTGCGGATCCGCGGGATGGTGGGCATGCTCGGCCGCGTGCAGCGGCAGGTGCAGGCGACGGTCGCGTAGACGCGACGCGATGGCGGACGGGAGGCCCGTGGCGACACCGCCACGGGCCTCCCGTCCGTCACGCCCTCGGCACGCAGGCCGTTCTCTGGTACCTCACGCTCGCGCCGTGACAGGATGAGGCCGTCAACATCTGGGGGGAATGACGATGGCGAAGATCCACGGGAACGATCCGACCGGCTACTCGTACAGCGCGGCGGATGCACTCAAGTCGGCGTCGACGGCGCTCGCGTCGGCGATCGGGGGCCAGTCCGGCTCGCGGTCGTCGTCCGTGACGACGGCGGGTGCGGAGTTCCGGGGGTACTTCTCCGAGGTCTTCGCGGACAACGCCGACATCGCCTCGCGGAGCGCGACGAAGCTCGTCGAGTCGCTGCAGAGCCTGTCCGGCTTCGTGCAGGAACTCCGCGATGCTGCGAAGGACGAGGACGACCGGCGGAAGCAGGCGAAGGAGTGGGAAGCCCGCAAGCGTGAGCGCGAGGAGAACTTCTTCGTCGGCGCCGGGCACGAGATCTCGACGTGGTTCGGCGGCGGCGACGACCCGAAGCCGCCGGAGCCCGAGCCGGAGCCGCAGCTGCAGGCGGACGAGGTCAGCGTGAAGGGCCGCGAGATCCCCGCGGGCGGTGGGGCCAGCGGTGGGACGTCGTCGGCCGTCCCCGCGGACCTCCGCTCCTTCGAGGCGACCACCCGCGCGCTCGACTCCGACCTGTCGGGCGCCGTCTCCACGTTCCGCAACGCCCTGGCCGACTACGAGGCCGAGTGCAACCCCTGTTGGGGCACGCTGAACGCCCAGTCGCTGCTGACCGCCGTCAACGACTGGCTCACCGCGAACGGGCAGGACGCCGACTGGGCGGGCACCGTCGCCGCGCAGTTCGAGGCCGCCGGTGGTGGAGCCGGGCCCGCGACGCTGTCGGACGCGGCGATCGCGGCGGCCCTGTCCGCGGCGGGGATCGACGCCGGACGTGACGACTTCACCATCGGACCGTTCTCGGCGATGGGGACGCCCCCGACCAACGGGTTCGCCGACGACCCGGTCAACACGGCCACCGGCAACTTCCTCGAGCCCGAGACCGACCTGTCGTTCGCGGGGCAGGCCGCGTCGCTCCGGCTCACGCGCATGTACAACTCGCTCGACGGTCACACCGGGGTCTTCGGGCTCGGATGGTCGTCGATCCTGGACGTCCGGCTCGAGCTCGGCGACGAAGCCGCTTCGGTGGTGCTCGACGACGGTCGCCAGGTCGACTTCCCGCGGCAGGGCGCCGGGTGGGCCCGCGGCGTCGGCGAGGACCTGTGGCTCCGGGCCGAGCACGGCTCACTCGTCGTCCAGGACAACGCCGGCGGTCGGTGGGCGTTCACGCCGTCGGGGCTGTGGCTGAGCAGTGATCGTGGAGCGGGCACCACCGTGACCGTCCGACGTGACGAGCAGGACCGGATCACGCGGCTCGCGCACGTCTTCGGACGGTTCGTCGACGTCGAGTACACCGCCGACCGTGTGGCGTCGGTGACGGCATCGGACGGGCGCCGCGTCGAGTACCACTACGACGACGCCCGCCGGCTGGTCCGGGTGACCGACGCCGTCGGCGCGCGGCAGTACCGCTGGAACGCGGACGGGCTGATCGACCGGGTGACCGCGGCGACCGGGGTCGTCGAGTGCGAGAACACCTACGACGACCGCGGCCGGGTGGTCGAGCAGCGCACACCGTTCGGACGCCGGGTCCGGTTCTCGTACCTGCCGGGACGGGTCACCTCGGTCTCCGACGTCGACGGGGCGCACACGAACACCTGGATCGCCGACCGCAGGGGCCGCGTCGTCGGGATCATCGACACCGACGGGCGCCGCCAGTCGATGTCGTACGACCCGCACGGCAACCTCGTCTCGGTGACCGAGCGCGATGGTCAGGTGACGGTCCACGGGTACGACGAGCGGGGACGGCGCGTCCGGACCGTGACACCGGAGGGCGCCGACCTGACCTTCGGGTACGACGAACAGGACCGTCTGACGACCGTGGTCACCGCGGACGGTGGGGTCGTCGAGTACTCCTACGCGGGCGATGACCGGAACCCGTCGACCGTCGTCGATCCCGTCGGCGGCCGGACCGAGCTCGAGTGGCGGGACGGACTGCTCGTCCGGAGCACCGATCCGACCGGCGTCGTCGTCACGTTCCACCACGACGCGTCCGGCGAGCTCGTCGGTGTCGAGAACGCCGTCGGCGACACCGCGCGGCTGGTCCGCGACGGCGGAGGTCGGATCGTCGAGGCGGTCACACCGCTCGGCAACCGGACCCGGTACCGCTACGACGCCGCCGGACTGCTCACCGCGCGCGAGGACCCGGACGGCGGGCTGTGGCGGTTCGAGCACGGCGCCGGTGGTCGGGTCACGGCGACGATCGACCCGACCGGAGCCCGCACCGAGGTCACGTACGGTCCGCACGGCGAGGTCGAGTCGACGACGGACCCGCTCGGTCGCGTCATCACCAAGGACTTCGACGCGTTCGGCAACGTGTCGACGATGACCCTGCCCGACGGTGCCGAGTGGTCGTTCGTGCACGATGCCCTCTCCCGGCTCGAAGCCGTCGTCGATCCGGCCGGCGGCACGTGGAAGCGAGAGTACGACGCACGCGGAGCACTCGGTGCGACGGTGGACCCGACCGGAGTCCGCACCGAGGTCAGCCGCTCGCGCGCGGACGGGGTCGCGACGGTCCGTGACGCCTTCGATGCCGTGTCCGTGACGACCGACGCGTTCGGCCGTCCGACCCGGCTCGAGCACGCAGACGCGTCCGCCGAGCTCACGACGTACGACGCCTGCGGCCGACCGGTCGAGCTCGTCGACGCAGACGGCGGCCTCACCCGCATCGAACGTGACCTGGCGGGACGTGTCGTCGGCGTGACCACCCCAGCCGGCCGGACGACCCGGTACGAGTACGACGCGTGCGGCCGCCCGGTCGTCGCGATCGACCCCGCCGGCGCACGCACCACGCTGACCTACGACGCCGACTCGCGGGTCGTCGCGCGCACCCTGCCGACCGGTGAGGTCGCGCGCACCGAGTACGACCGCCAGGGTCGGGTCGTCCACGCCGACGTCCCCGGGGTCGGCACCGCCCGGTACCGGTACGACCGCGTCGGTCGGGTCGTGTCGGCGCGCGACACCCGCTTCGGCCAGCGGACCTTCCGCTACGACGCCGCCGGACAGCTCGTCGCCGCGGTGAACGGGCTCGGCGGCACCACCCGCTACGAGTACGACCAGCGTGGACGACTCGTCCGCACCGTCGATCCGCTGGGCGGGGTGACCGTCCGCACGTACACGCAGCTCGACAAGGTGGCCTCGTCCACCGATCAGCTCGGTCGCACGACGATCGCGACCTACGACGCGGCCGGGCGCCAGCTCACCCAGACGGACCCGGACGGCAGCGTCCTGCGGTGGGAGTACGACGCGGCCGGACGCGAATCGGCGCAGTTCGCCGGTGACCGGTTGATCGGCCGCATCGACCGCGATGCGCGAGCTCGCACGGTGACGATCACCGACGAGACCCGTGCGGACTCCCCCACCACCCACGTCCTCGAGTTCAGCCGACTGGGCCAGCTCGTCCGACGTGCCACCGGTGCGCGCGAGACCCGGTGGACCCACGACGCCGACGGACTCCGCACCTCGGTGCTGTCCCCTGACGGGTCCACGATCCGGTACGAGCACGACGCGGCCGGACGGGTCGTCCGCGTCGACCACTCGGCCTTCGGCGAGGTCCGGTACGAGCACGACGCGACGGGGCGGCTCCTGCAGGCCCGCGCCGGCGATCAGCTGCAGACCTGGGAGTACGCGAACGGACACATGGTCCGGCACGCGCGCATCGACGCGGACGGCACGGACACCAGCACGATCCAACGCGACGCCGACGGGCGCATCACCCGCGTCGAGGGACCCGATGGGAGCACCACCTACGAGCACGACGATGCCGCGCAGCTCGTGGCCGCCGTCCACGACGGTGGTCGCACGGACTGGGTCTACGACGTCGCTGGTCGTCTGACCGAGGAACGGACGGACCAATCCGCTCGACGATTCCGGTACGACGCCGCCGGTCAGCTGACCCGTGTCGACGCCGCGGACGGCTCGCCCGAGGTGGAGTACGCCCACGACGGTGCCGGTCGTCGCACCCGGGCGATCCGGCCCGGGAACCGCACGACCAACTACGCCTGGAGCCCCCAGGGGCGCCTGACGAGCGTGACCGAGACCACCGCGGCGGGCAGCACCACGACCGACCTGCACGTCGACGCCCTCGGTGAACTCGCCGGTGTCGACGGCGTCCCGATCGACTGGGACACCGCCGCCTGGGCACCGACCCTCCTGGCCGTCGGCGACACCCCGGTCGTCCGCGCTCCCGGTGGTCTCACCGGGGTGGACGACGGGTGGGCCACCAGCGGTCGACGCACCACGAGAGCAGCCGACGACGCCGATCCGTGGCAGACGCTCGCCGACCTCGGCGGCTCCGGCCTGCCCGGCGGGATCGCCCTCGGCGCAGACGGTTCGCTGCAGGTCGCCGGCCTCGAGTGGATGGGGGCGCGTGCCTACGACCCGTCGTCGCGCGGCTTCCTGTCAGTCGACCCGGTCAGCGCGCCAGCAGGAGCAGCCTGGGCCGGCAACCCGTACTCGTTCGCCGGCAACGACCCGCTGCACGCGATCGACCCGCTCGGCCTCGCGCCGATCACCGACGCGGAGCTCGAGGCCTACGCGGCGGCGCAGCAGGGGCCGCTCGCCCGTGCCGCAGCCGCGACCGGTGACTGGTTCGCAGACAACTGGGAGTACGTGGCCGGCGGCGCGATGGTCGTCGCCGGCGGTGTGCTCGTCGCCACCGGCGTCGGCGGTCCGGTCGGCATGATGCTCATCGGCGCCGGTGCCGACACCATCATCCAGAAGGCCACCACCGGAGAGGTCAACTGGGGGCAGGTCGCCGTGAGCGGTGCGTTCGGCGCCGTCGGCGGTGGCGCGGTGTCCCTGATCGGCAAGCAGCTCGTCAAGAACGCAGCAGAAGGTGCGGCCGAGAACGTCGCGACCTACGCGGCGAGTGGCCAGCCCGTGACTCCCGGTGGTCTGCTCCGGAACGCGGCCGAGGGTGCGGCGACGTCGGCGGCGACCGGCGGCACGATGTCGAAGGTGAACCTGCCGACGTCGGTGGCGAAGCTCGATGACCTGCCCCCGACGCCGCCGGTCAACGTCCTCCCGTCCAGCGGCAGGACCTTCGTCGTGACGCCGCAGGGGACGACCTACGACATCCCTGCTGGTTGGGACATCGGCCCGGCTCGGACCAACCGCGGGCTCGTCGCGCAGGATCCGGCGTCAGCTGCGAACCCGAACATGCATGATGATGCCAACATGATCCGGGTGATGGATCCGACCGATCGGTATCCGAACGGCTACAGCCGTTACAGCAACGACTACGGCCAATGGCTCGATCCCCGTACGGGAAAACCCGGTTCGAAGCCCGACAGCCATGTTCCCAGTGATCACCAGGGAGAGTACCTCGGATGGCCGAACTGACCGCTGACGACGTCCACCTCGCACTCGTCGGGGAGACCGTCGACCTCATCTGGGTCGACTTCAGGCTCACCCTCGCGTTCTCGAACCGGAGCATGGTCTCGTTCGAGACCCCGTTCACGGTGGCCGGTACCGATGGCGTGACCGTGTCCGTGGATCCGGAGGACAAGGATTCCCTGCTCCCAGCACTCCACCTGCACACACAGAGCGTCTCGGCAGCGCAGATCGACGGGAGCACGCTCCGGATCGAGTTCGCATCGGGAACGACGCTTCGAGCGCACGCTGACGACGACTACGAGTCGTGGCACTACTCCGGTCCAGGGACGCCGCCGGTCAGAGCGACCGCTCTCGGCGGTGGCGAGCTGTTCATCTCCCTCCCGGTGGAGAGCGACCCCGGAGAAGCAGGGTCGAGCTGACCTCGCCCTCGTCGATCCCCGGGAGGAGATCGCCGCAACGGCGTTCCGCGTGTGTGTCATCGCATCGAGAGAGGAACAGGTTGACGACCAACGATGTGAAGCCCGGTGACTTCCTCGCCATCCCCCTCGGCGATGGCCGCGCGTACATTGCGCACGTGGTGGACCAAACCACGCGCGCGCTGTACGTGGTCGTGTTCGACTGTCCGGTCAGTGCGTCTCCGACGCCTGAAGAAGTCGCGAGAGCACGGACGGCGGCCCCTCTCTTCGCTACCTTGACGTTCGACGCCCGGGTTCGACCAGGAATGTGGACCATCGTCGGCAGCTCACCGTCTGATCCGGACCGTTTCCTTCCTGCTTTCACCTACGGTGCTGCCGAGACCAACGGCGTCTGGGTGACTGACTTCCACGACTCGCGTCAGCGCCCGGCCACGGAGGACGAAGCCGAGTCGATCCCACGGCGGAAGATCAGGTCACCGATGGTTCTCGAGCAAGCCGTCCGTGCACATGAAGACCTCGCGCCCTGGTTACCGGCGTTCGAAGAATTGCGCTATCGACCGACCCCGACGTCACGCCAGCTCTTCGGCTCGTGATCCGCTCTCCTCCCGCCTGCGTGATCTGGTGAGGATCTGCTGCGTGCACCTGGATTCGTCGGCATCACGGACGTTGCAGAGCCAGGCGCGAGCGATCCGCGGAGTCCGACTGACCGGGCCGAGGATCTGGCGGATCGATCTGGATGAAGAAGGGAAAGGTCGCAGATGCGATGCCGGATGGACTCCCCCGGACGGGTCGGCTCCTGTTCCAGGCACGAACGCGCACGACTTCGGACGAGTGGATGATCATGACCCGTGACACGACAGAACCCAGCGAGTTCGCGACGACCGTCGAGGGAGCGGGCACCCTCGACTTCATCGGCGTCGACTTCCGGCTCGACCTACGCTTCACCGACGGCGCAAGCGTGCAGCTCGAATCTGCGTTCACCATCACGGACCGATCACGGGGCAGCGTGGTCGTCGATCCGGAGCGCAAGGACTCGCTGCTCCCCATCCTGCAGCTGTTCGGCAGAGAACTCGATCGGCGTTCGGTCGAGGGCGACACGCTCACGCTGTTCTTCGCTGATGGAGTGACCCTCGTCGCCGGTCCCGACGCTGGGTTCGAGTCCTGGCACTTCTCTGGGCCGAAGGGTCGCCCGGTTCGTGTCGATCCGCTGGAGGGCAGTACGAGCCCCGGTGCGGAAGAAGCTCTGAGGGTGCGGGTTCCGGGTCGACCCTTCGCGCTGGACATCGCCGGCGACACCGTCGACCTCATGAGCATCGGACCAGACGTGACGATCCGTTTCTCGAGCGGTGCGTCGCTCCGGTTCGAGACCGACTTCGCGCTGACCGGCGCTGACGGGGAGCACGCGTTCCTCGATCCCGGTGACGAACCGTCCCTGCTCGGCCTCCTCGCGCTGCACACCGAGGTCGTGTCGGACGGTGCAGTGACGGGCGGGCGGATCGCCATCCGGTTCGCCTCGGGTGCGTTGCTCGAGGGCTGGCCGAACCGCCGAGGTCCGTCCTGGCACTACAGCGAACCGGGGCGCGCACGGGTCGACATCGACGCCCTGCCCGACGGCGAGGTCCGGCACCGGCACAGCCCGTCGTCCGCGGAGATCCGACGGTGATGGGCGCGCCCCCGGAGATCTCGATTCGCCATCTCCGAACGGTCACCAACGAATCGACCGCGAAGCTGCCGGACCGTGTCGTCGCGGTCCTTCACGCTGTCGGTCCGGACACCGATGTGCTCGTCTCCGACGTGTCCGCACGGTCGTTCGCAGCGGTCATCCGGCGGACCTACTCGAAGAAGCAACCGACCCTCGTACCGTTCATCAACCCGCTCGAAGCCCTCGGGGACGAACTCGTCCTGATCTGCCAGGTCGAGCACGGCGATGAACTCGTGACGGTCGTGTTGCGCGCGACGGACCGAACGCTCGTGGCGGCCACGGCGATCGACCGATCCGTCGGTCTCGTCCACATCACTGTCCAGGAACTGTGCTCGCGGCTCCGCGCATCAGACGCTCCGGGGGCGGGACTGGCGCTCGAGGTGGCATCGCAGTGTCCGGCCGACGAACGGGTCCGCATCTTCGAACAGGGCGCGCTGTCGACAGCACGGACCTTCCTGACGAAGTACACGATGGCCGCCGAGAAGGGCTTCGACGTGCGCGGACTCGACGGGTTCGCCCGTGCGCTCGTGCCGCTCGGCGACGAGCAGATGGGGCTCTGCTTCGTGCAGGCTGACACCTCGGTCGGAATCACGGCGTTCACGCCCGGCGGGACCGACGTCCTCGCCGCCATGAGCGTGGGCGGCCTCTCGCCCCAGGCCGAGGCGACAGAGGAGACCGGATGACCTCCGACCTGACGCACAGCCCAGCGCAGCCGCGCCGACCGGCGACTCGTCTCGAGGAGTTCGCGCGACAGCAGCCGACGCTGCACGCTGGCCGCCCGCGACGTCGCAGGGCTACCGTCAGCGAAGACCGCGCCCGATCACCGCGGGATCAGGGCGGTTCCTGCTCGAAGGAACGTCGCGCGGCCCCTCCCGAACGGCATCGAGAAGGGCACGATCCAGTTCGATCGCGTCAGCGGCATCAACCCGGAGTTCTGAGATGCAAGAAGTCTTCTTCCTCTCGTCCATGGACAGCAAGCGGTTCTCGTCCGTCTTCCGGTGCGAAGTGGAACGACCGATCGAGCTCCCGAACGGTCACCATGCGCTGATGGTCAGCTGCGATCCGCCGCTGAACGGTCAGGAGCTCGGCCACCCGCTGGGTGTCGGGGAGCTGTTGCTCTGGAGTCGCTTCGAAGACGAGGACCTCGGGACCTTCCCCACTTTCCCGCACTTCGTGCAGATCTGTCTCCCTGACGTCGATCTGCCTGTCCGTGCCATGCCTCCGAGCATCGCATGGGGCGAGATCTACAAGACCGAAGCAGATGCGTACGCCCACGAGATGAGCGCTCGTCCGCGCTCTTCGACGAAGTGATCGATTCGGTCGGCAAGCTCCGGCAGACTCGCGAACCGCCCGACGAGGGAGCAGGAAGCGATCAGTGAGAGCGAGCGAATGAAGACCGTGACGTTCCGGCCGGACCACCCCCTTCGTGAGCAGGAATGGTCGGGTGCGTGATCGCGACCCGACCATTTCTGCTCACCAAGCGACCGAACGGACGCAACGACGGACGGGAGGCGCGGTGCCAGCCGGCACCGCGCCTCCCGTTCGCCCTTCGGTCGCGTCTACCGCGCGCTGGCCGCCCCGCGCCGCTGGACCACCTCGGTCAGCCACGCGAGGATCCGGGCGTCGAACCAGTCGGCGTCGTGGTTCCAGAGCTTGGTGTGCCGGGCCGTGGTTTGGATCTCGAGCCGCACCAGGTCGGGTCGGGCGCGGGCCAGTTCGTGCGAGGCCGAGGACGGCACGAACCCGTCGTCGTCGCTGTGCAGCAGCAGGATCGGCACGGTGAGCTCGTCGGCGCGGGTGACCATGTCGAGCTCCCGCAGGTCGACGGGCCGCTGCAGTCCGGCGAGTCGGTGCAGCACGGGCGTGCGGAGCAGGCGCTGTGCGACCTTGCGGACCGGACGGGGCAGGCGGAGCAGCTGGCTCTGCGACTTCAGCACGGCGTGCCAGTCGACCACCGGGGACTCGAGCACGATGCCGTCGACCAGGCCGGCGAAGCGTGAGCGGAGCAGGGTCTGCAGCACGACCGCACCGCCCATCGACCAGCCCATGAGCACGACGCTCTGGGCCTCCTGCGCGGTGAGCCAGCGGAGGACGGAGTCGATGTCCTCCCACTCGGTGCTGCCGAGACCGTAGCGGCCGTCGACGCTCGGCGGGGC
The DNA here is from genome assembly GCF_020297365.1 of Curtobacterium oceanosedimentum. Lineage (GTDB taxonomy): Bacteria > Actinomycetota > Actinomycetes > Actinomycetales > Microbacteriaceae > Curtobacterium. Next base: position 31,509 of record NZ_JAIXIG010000013.1, on the reverse strand, counting down.
GACACCGTCGTTCCGCCACGAGGCGAGAACGACCGAGTAGCCGGCCGCGCGGAACACGGGCACGGCGCGGATCGTCTCGGCGCGGGTGACGCCACGGCCGTGCACCAGGACGGCCCACGGCGCTGCCGGGTCGTCGGCGCGGACGACCCACGCCGGGGCGGGGCCGTTCGGGGTCGGGATGTCGACGTCCTCGACGGGCACGTCGAGCTCGCCGGGGGTCAGGTAGAACCAGCCGCCCCAGCGACCGCGGCGGGCGGCCGTCGCGTCTCCGGCGTCGATCGCGATGATGCGGCGCGTGACGGTGGTCTCGGTCGTGCCGAGCACCTCACCGACGCGCATGTGGCCGGTGCCGCCGCCGAACCAGAGCGAGTAGCGACCCTGCAGCTCGGTGTCCGCGGTGCGCTCGATCGTGACGGTCTTGCTGCCCGTGTCGACGGCGTGGATCGGGACGCGCTCGTTCCGCTTGCGGTCGGGGGTGACGACGGCACGGGCGACGGCGGCGACGAAGCCTCCGATGACGGCCGTCCCCACCGCGGCGGCGGCAAGACCGGCGCCGAGCGCGATGAACCCGGCCGATCGAGCGGTCTCCTGGACGACGTCCTCGGCGGGTCGCGCGGATCGGGACATGGGCCGGAGCCTAGTCTGCATGTGTGTCCGAAACCCGAGAGCCCGACGCCTTCGCGCGGCTCCGCGCGTTCGTGTCCGGCGGCAGTGGCCGCGCCGAGACCACCATCACCGAGATCCCCTCGCCGACCCGCATCGCACCGTTCTCGATCGCCCTGGCGGCGGACGTGTCCGGGACCGCGCACGGGGTCGAGTCGGACCTGGGCACCGGGCGCTTCATCGCCCTGTACGACCCCGAAGAACCCGAGGGCTGGGGCGGCGCGTTCCGCGTCGTCTCGTTCGCGCAGGCCCCGCTCGAACCGGAGATCGGCGTCGACGAGTTCGTCGCCGACGTGACCTGGAGCTGGCTCGTCGACGCGCTCGAGTCGCACGGCGCGACGTACGACCACGCCTCGGGCACGGCCACCAAGATCATCTCGCGCGGGTACGGCGACCTCGCCGCACAGGGCGACGGCGCACAGCTGGAGCTCCGCGCATCGTGGACGCCCCGCGGCGACGACCTCACCGCGCACGTCCGAGCATGGCAGGACATCGTCGCCATGCTCGCCGGTCTGCCTCCCGCATCGGACGGCGTGACCCTGTTGGCCCCGAGGAGGCTCGCCAAGTGACCGAACCCGACGACCCGGCCGCAGCCGCGCCCACTGGCCCCGCCGCGCCCGCCGCCGCGCCCGCTGGCTCCGCCGCGCCCGTCGCGCCTGCCGACCCGGCCGCCGCAGCGCCCGCCGGCCCGGCCTTCGAGGCGTCGCACGAGGCCGTCAAGGTCATCGACACGCGCGAGGAGTACCTCGAAGCGGTGGCCGCGATCGCCGCCGGCCACGGCCCGGTCGCCGTCGACGCCGAACGAGCGAGCGGCTACCGGTACTCGCAGCGCGCCTACCTCATCCAGGTGTTCCGCCGCGGAGCCGGAGCGTTCCTGTTCGACCCGATCCCGATCGGCGACTTCTCCGAGCTGCAGGCCGCCATCGTCGACCAGGAGTGGCTCTTCCACGCCGCCTCGCAGGACCTGCCGTGCCTGCAGGAGGTCGGCCTCGTCCCGACGCGCATCTTCGACACCGAACTCGGCGCGCGCATCGCCGGGTTCCCCCGCGTGGGCCTCGGTGCCGTCGTCGAGCAGCTGCTCGGCATCACGCTCGCCAAGGCGCACTCGGCCGCCGACTGGTCGACCCGCCCGCTGCCGCAGTCGTGGCTCGTGTACGCCTCGCTCGACGTCGAGCTGCTGCCCGACCTGCGCGACGCCCTCGCCGAGCAGCTCGAGGCTGCCGGCAAGACCCGGATCGCGCAGGAGGAGTTCGACGCGGTCCTGCACCGCGCGCCGAAGCCGCCGCGTGCCGAACCCTGGCGTCGGCTTTCCGGCATGCACGCCCTGCGCGGTGCCCGGGCCCTGGCGATCGCCCGGTCGCTCTGGCTCGCCCGCGACGCCTACGCACGCGAGGCCGACATCGCGCCGGGCCGCACGATCCCCGACGCCGCGATCGTCGCCGCCGCGGCAGCCGCGCCCGAGTCCCGTGCCGCGCTCGGCGCCCTGAAGTCGTTCACGGGGCGCGCCAGCCGCTCGGAGCTCGACCGGTGGTGGGCCGCCGTCGACGAGGGCCGGACCACCGAGGACCTGCCCCGGCTGCGTGCTGCCGGCGAGGCGACCCTGCCGCCGCCCCGCGCCTGGGCCGACCGCAACCCGGCAGCCGACCGCCGCTACAAGGCCGCGCGTGCCGCGGTGACGAAGCGTGCCGAGGAGCTCGACATCCCGCTCGAGAACCTGCTCACGCCGGAGACCCTGCGGCTCGTGTCCTGGGCCCCGCCCTCGCCGCCGTCGACCGAGCTCGTGGGGGCCGCCCTCGCCGAGCACGACGCCCGCCCGTGGCAGGTCGAGGAACTCGCCTCGATCATCGCGTCGGCCTTTGTCGCTGCTGCACAGCGGCCCACCGCGACGGACGACGCGGCGTCGTAGGAACTGCCCAACCGGCATGCGGCCGCCCAGGCTGGGGGCATAGCGTCGGGAGGGTCGCCGGGCGCTGCCCGGCCCGGCCGGAGCGACCAGCGTTCCGGCCCGATCGAAGAGGATCTGGAGGCCCGGATTGCCAAAGGCATCAGACGTCGTGTTCGTGGACGGCGTGCGGACACCGTTCGGACGAGCCGGTGAGAAGGGGGTGTTCTGGAAGACGCGGTCCGACGACCTCGCGGTGCACGCGATGCGCGGTCTGCTCGACCGGAACGCCCAGCTCGACGGCGCGGCGGTGGACGACGTCGCCGTTGCGGCCACCACCCAGCAGGGTGACCAGGGGCTGACCCTCGGCCGCACCGTCGGGATGCTCGCCGGGCTGCCGAAGTCGGTGCCGGGCTACGCGATCGACCGCATGTGCGCCGGTGCCATGACCAGCGTCACGACGCTCGCGGGCGCGATCGCGTTCGGCGCCGCCGACGTCGCGATCGCCGGCGGTGTCGAGCACATGGGCCGACACCCGATGGGCTTCAACGCCGACCCCAACCCGCGCTTCGTCGCGGAGCGCATGGTCTCGAGCGACGCCCTGGTCATGGGTGCCACCGCCGAGCGCCTGCACGACCGCTTCCCCGCGATCACGAAGGACCGCACCGACGCCTTCGCCGTGCAGTCCCAGCAGCGCTACGCGGCCGCCTGGGCGGCCGGCAAGCTGCAGCCGGACGTCATCCCGGTCGAGGTCAACAAGGGCGACGGCTGGGACATCGTGTCGGCGGACGAGCCGCCGCGTCCGGGCACCACCCTGGAGGCCCTGGCCGCGTTGAAGACGCCGTTCCGGCCCCACGGACGGGTCACCGCCGGCAACGCCGCGGGCCTGAACGACGGCGCCACCATGAGCCTGCTGGCGTCGGAGGACGGCGCGAAGCAGCACGGCCTGCCGACGAAGATGCGCATGGTCTCGTTCGCCTTCGCCGGCGTCGAGCCCGAGGTCATGGGCGTCGGTCCCGTCCCCGCCACCGACAAGGCCCTGTCGAAGGCCGGTCTGTCGATCGACGACATCGGCCTGTTCGAGATCAACGAGGCGTTCGCCGTCCAGGTGCTCGCGTTCCTCGACAACTACGGCATCGACCAGGACTCCCCGAACGTCAACGCCTGGGGCGGCGCGATCGCCGTCGGGCACCCGCTGGCCTCCAGCGGCGTCCGGCTGATGAACCAGCTCGCGGCGCAGTTCGCCGAGCGTCCGGACGTCAAGTACGGCATCACCACGATGTGCATCGGGCTCGGCCAGGGCGGCACCGTCATCTGGGAGAACCCGAACTTCAGCAAGTCCGCGGCACGGAAGGCGGCCTGACCATGACCATCGTCGACAACGACCTGCTGACCGCCCTGAGCGAGGACGAGGTCGTCACGCACTCGTACGTCAAGCACGTCACGATGCCCTCGGGCGGCACGCTCGCGCTGATCACGCTCGACAACGGCAAGGACTACAAGCGGCCGAACACCCTCGGCCCGCGCACCCTGCGCGAGCTGTCCGGCGTGCTCGACACCCTGCGCACCGAGGCCTCGGCCGGCACGATCCAGGGCGTCGCGATCACCGGCAAGGAGTACTGCTTCGCCGCCGGCGCCGACCTCTCCCAGGCGGCCGCCGTGCCGTCGCGTGAGGCCGCCCACCAGCTCGCCGCGCTCGGGCACGCGACACTCCGGAAGTTCGCCGACCTCGGTGTGCCGTCCTTCGCGTTCGTGAACACCCTGGCGCTCGGTGGCGGACTCGAGATCGCCCTGCACTGCACGTACCGGGTCTTCTCGTCCGCCGCGCAGGGCATCGGTCTGCCCGAGGTGTTCCTCGGCATCATCCCCGGCTGGGGCGGCGCGACGCTGCTCCCCCGGTTGATCGGGCCGGAGCGGGCACTCCGCGTCATCGTCGAGAACCCGCTCAAGAACAACCGCCTGATGGACGGGGCGGCAGCGGTGGAGATCGGCATCGGCGACGCGCTCATCCCGTCCGTCACGTTCCTGCCGTCGTCGGTCGCGTGGGCCGACGGCGTCATCAGCGGCACGACCAAGGTCGTCCGCAAGAACGAGCCCGGCATGCTCGAGAAGGCCGCGTGGGGCACCGTCGTCAAGGTCGCCCGCGGCCAGGTCGCGTCGAAGATCGGCACCGTGCCGAAGTCGCCGTTCCGTGCGCTCGACCTCGTCGCCGCGGCGAAGTCCGGGTCGCTCGACGACCGCTTCGCCGACGAGGACGAGGCCCTCGCCGACCTCATCTCGGGCGACCAGTTCGCCGCGTCGATGTACGCGTTCGACCTCGTGCAGAAGCGCGCGAAGAAGCCCGTCGGCGCTCCCGAGGGCGTCGAGGCGAAGAAGTTAACGAAGGTGGGCGTCCTCGGCGCCGGGCTGATGGCGTCGCAGTTCGCGCTGCTCTTCGCCCGTCGCCTCGGTGTCCCCGTCGTCATCACCGACGTGTCGCAGGAACGGGTCGACGCGGGGGTCGCCCGCATCGCCGGCGAGGTCGCGAAGCTGCTCGAGAAGGGCCGCATCTCACCGGACGACGCGAACCGCATCAACGGGCTCGTCTCCGGGTCGGTGTCGTACGACGCCTTCGCCGACGCCGACTGGGTGATCGAGGCCGTCTTCGAGGAGATGACGGTCAAGCAGGAGGTCTTCCGGAAGATCGAACAGGTGATCGCCCCGGACGCCATCCTCGCCACGAACACGTCGTCGCTCTCCGTCGACGAGATGGCGTCGGTGCTGACCAACCCGGAGCGCCTGGTCGGGTTCCACTTCTTCAACCCGGTGGCCGTCATGCCGCTGCTCGAGGTGGTGCGTGCCGCGAAGACCTCCGACGAGGCCCTCGTCACGGCCCTCGCCGTCGCGAAGACGCTCAAGAAGACCGCGATCATCACCGCGGACCAGCCCGGCTTCGTCGTGAACCGCGTGCTCGCACGGGTGCTCGGCGAGGCGATGCGGGGTGTCGAGCAGGGCACCTCGTTCGACACCGTCGCCCAGGGTGCCGCGCCCCTCGGCCTGCCGATGTCGCCGTTCGAGCTGCTCGAACTCGTCGGTCTGCCCGTCGGCGCACACGTGCTCGACTCGCACCACGCCGCGTGGCCCGAGCGCTTCTACCCCGGTGACGGGCTGAAGAAGATCGCCGAGCACGGCACGATCCTGACCCGCGACAAGAAGGGCAACGCGACCGGGTACGACCCCGCCGCCGTCAAGCTCGTCGCTCCGTCGAAGAAGGAAGCCGAACCAGTCGACGCCACGACGATGCAGCACCGGTTCGAGGACGCCCTGGCCGACGAGGTGCACCGCATGCTCGAGGACGGCGTCGTGCAGCACGTCGAGGAGATCGACCTCGGTCTCATCCTCGGCGCCGGCTACCCGTTCCAGGCCGGTGGGATCAGCCCGTACCTCGACCGCTCCGGTGCGTCCGAGCGGGTCTTCGGCGGCACGTTCCACCAGCCGCCGATCGTCGGCCCCGCCTCCCGCTAGCGGTCCCGCGCCGTCGCACGACCGAAGTCACCCCGAACCGCGGAATCGCGTGGTTCGGGGTGACTTCGGTTGTGCCAGACGATCCCGAACCGCGCGCCGCACAGCGTCGCGCCCCCGCACGGCCGTTGCGCCCCGACTCACCGGGGCGCAACGACCGCAGCGGGGCGCGAACCTCGCGTACGCCGCGCGAGCGCCGCGCGGAGCCTCGGCGCACCGGCCGCGCCGCGCCTAGCGGTCGGACGCGGCGGACTCGCGGGAGCGCGCGGGCTTCGCCTGCGGCAGCTTCGTCCCGACGACCTGGTCGATCACGTCACGGGCGATCGCCTGCGCCGTGAGCCCCGCGTCGGCGAGGATCTGCGACCGGGTCGCGTGGTCGATGAACGCGTCGGGCAGCCCGAGCTCGTTCACCCCGGTGTCGACACCGGCCGCTCGCAGGTCCTGGCGGAGGCGCGTCCCGACGCCACCGACCCGCACGCCGTCCTCGATGGTGATCACGAGCCGGTGCGTGCGCGACAGCTCGATGAGCGACACCGGGACCGGCACCACCCAGCGGGGGTCCACGACCGTGACGCCGATGCCCTGCGCCTCGAGCAGCGCCGCGGCCTCGAGCGCGGTCGGCACCATCGCGCCGACGGCCACGAACAGCACGTCGGGCGACGACTCCGGCGCGTCGCGCAGCACGTCCACGCCGTCGTCCAGCCGCCGCAGCGCGGGGATGTCCGGACCGACCTGGCCCTTCGACCACCGCAGCACCGTGGGGGCGTCGTCGACGGCGACCGCCTCGCGGAACTCCTCGCGCAGGGTCGGGGCGTCGCGCGGCGCCGCGATCCGGATGCCCGGCACGACCTGCAGCAACGCCAGGTCCCACATGCCGTGGTGCGACGGGCCGTCGGGACCGGTGATGCCGGCACGGTCGAGCACGAACGTCACCCCGGCCCGGTGCAGCGCGACGTCCATGAGCACCTGGTCGAACGCCCGGTTCAGGAAGGTCGCGTACAGCGCCACGACCGGGTGCAGTCCCCCGTACGCCAGCCCGGCGGCCGTGGTGACGGCGTGCTGTTCGGCGATCCCGACGTCGTAGACGCGGTCGGGGTGCTGCTGCTGGAACAGGTGCAGCCCGGTCGGGCGGAGCATCGCGGCGGTGATGGCCACGATGCGCTCGTCCTCGTCGCCGACAGCGGCGAGCTCGGTCGCGAACACCGAGGTCCAGGACGGCCCGGAGGCGGTGTCGAGCGACTCTCCAGTCTCTGGGTCGATGTGCCCGACGGCGTGGAACTGGTCGGCCTGGTCGCGCAGCGCCGGCTCGAACCCGTGGCCCTTCTCGGTGATCGCGTGCACGATGGTCGGTGCGCCGTAGGCCTTCGCCTGCCGCAGCGCCGCCTCCATCGCCCGCTGGTCGTGCCCGTTCACCGGGCCGATGTACTTGATGTCGAGGTTCGAGTACAGCGCCTCGTTGTTCGTCACGCGCGACAGGAAGCCGTGCAGGCCACCGCGCAATCCCCGGTAGACCGCTCGCCCGGGTCCGCCGAAGCGGGCTGCCATGGCCTGCGTCCCCTCGTACAGCGCCCGGTACTCGCGACGGGTGCGGACGGAGCTGAGGAACCGGGCCATGCCCCCGATGGTCGGCGCGTAGGAGCGGCCGTTGTCGTTGACGACGATGACGAGCCGCCGGTCGTTGTCGTCGGAGATGTTGTTGAGCGCCTCCCACGTCATCCCGCCGGTGAGCGCGCCGTCCCCGACGACCGCGACGACGGTCCGGTCGGTCTGCCCGGTCTGCCCGAACGCGCGGGAGATGCCGTCCGCCCACGACAGCGACGACGACGCGTGCGAGGACTCGACTATGTCGTGCTCGGACTCCCCACGCTGCGGGTAGCCGGCGATGCCGCCCCGCTCGCGCAGCTTCGAGAAGTCCTGGCGCCCGGTCACGAGCTTGTGCACGTACGACTGGTGCCCCGTGTCGAACACGAAGGGGTCGTTCGGCGAGTCGAACACGCGGTGCATCGCGAGCGTCAGCTCGACGACGCCCAGGTTCGGCCCGAGGTGCCCGCCGGTCTTCGCCACCTCGGCCACCAGGAACCGGCGGATCTCGGCGGCGAGGTCGGTCATCTGCGCATCGGAGAGACGCTTCAGGTCGCGCGGCGACGTGATGCTGGCGAGCAGGCTCACGGGCGCTCCTTTCGTGGGGCTGTCGGCCCACTCTATGCGCGCGAGCGGCAGACGGACTGGAGGCCCGTGGCGGGTTCGCCACGGGCCTCCAGTCCGTCGTGCGGTCGCGTCAGCGACCCGTGCTCATGTCGTTCAGACGAGCGAACGGAGCACGTACTGCAGGATGCCGCCGTTGCGGTAGTAGTCGGCCTCACCGGGGGTGTCGATGCGGACGACCGCGTCGAACTCGACCGTCTGCTTGCCGGCGGGCGAGTGCTCGCTCGGCGTCGCGGTGACGTGCACGGTCTTCGGGGTGCGACCCTCGTTCAGCTCGGTCAGGCCGGAGATCGAGACGACCTCGGTGCCGTCGAGCCCGAGGGACTCGACGGTCTCGCCCGCCGGGAACTGCAGCGGGACGACGCCCATGCCGATGAGGTTCGAGCGGTGGATGCGCTCGAAGCTCTCGGTGATGACGGCGCGGACACCGAGCAGGTTCGTGCCCTTGGCCGCCCAGTCACGGGACGACCCGGAGCCGTACTCCTTGCCACCGAAGATGACGAGCGGGATGCCCTGCTCCTGGTAGTGCTGCGAGGCGTCGTAGATGAACGACTGCGCACCGTCGGGCGTCGTGAAGTCGCGGGTGTAGCCGCCCTCCACGCCGTCCAGCAGCTGGTTGCGCAGGCGGATGTTCGCGAACGTGCCGCGGATCATGACCTCGTGGTTGCCACGACGCGAGCCGTAGGAGTTGAAGTCCTTGCGGTCGACGCCGTGCTCGGCGAGGTACTTGCCCGCCGGGCTGTCCGCCTTGATCGAGCCGGCCGGCGAGATGTGGTCGGTCGTGACCGAGTCGCCGAGCTTGGCGAGCACCCGGGCGCCGGAGATGTCCGACACCGCGTCGGGCTGCATCGTCATGCCCTCGAAGTACGGGGGCTTCCGCACGTAGGTCGACTCCTGGTCCCACTCGAACGTGTCGCCCGTCGGGGTCGGCAGGTTCTTCCAGCGGTCGTCGCCCTCGAACACGGAACCGTACTCGTGGGTGAACATCTCGGTGTCGATCGACTCGTCGATGACCTGCTGCACCTCGGCCGCGTCGGGCCAGATGTCGGTCAGGTAGACGTCGTTGCCGTCGTGGTCCTGACCGAGGGCGTCCTTGTCGAAGTCGAAGTGCATCGACCCGGCCAGGGCGTACGCGATGACCAGCGGCGGCGACGCCAGGTAGTTCATCTTGACGTCGGGGTTGATGCGCCCCTCGAAATTGCGGTTGCCGGAGAGCACCGCGGTGACGGCGAGGTCGTTGTCCTGCACGGCCTGCGAGATCTCCTCGGGCAGCGGGCCCGAGTTGCCGATGCAGGTGGTGCAGCCGTAGCCGACCGTGTAGAAGCCGAGCTGCTCGAGGTAGGTGGTGAGACCGGCCTTCTCGTAGTAGTCGGTGACGACCTTCGACCCGGGGGCCAGGGTGGTCTTGACCCAGGGCTTCGCGGTGAGGCCCTTCTCGGCGGCGTTCCGCGCGAGGATGCCGGCGGCCATCATCACCGAGGGGTTCGACGTGTTCGTGCAGGACGTGATCGCGGCGATCGCGACGGCACCGTGGTCGATGGTGAACGGGGCACCGTCCGCCACGGCGACCGAGGTCGGCTTCGAGACCGTGCCGGGCGCGCTGGACGCGTGCACGGGGACCTCGGAGGCGGGGGCGTCCTGCTGGTCGTCGACCGCGTGCTCGTCACCGGGGGCAGCGGCCACCGGGTCCGACGCCGGGAACGTGTCGGCGACGGCCTTGTCCGCCTCGCTGTGGTCGATGCTCGCGTAGTTGGCGAGGTCGACCTCGAACTGGTCCTTGGCCTTCGACAGCTCGATGCGGTCCTGCGGGCGCTTCGGGCCGGAGATCGACGGCACGACCGTCGACAGGTCGAGCTCCATGTACTCGGAGTAGTTCGGCTCGACGGAGGCGTCGTGCCACAGGCCCTGGGCCTTCGAGTAGGCCTCGACCAGGGCGATCTGTGCCTCGTCGCGACCGGTCAGCCGCAGGTAGTCGAGCGTGACGTCGTCCACCGGGAAGATCGCGGCGGTGGAGCCGAACTCGGGCGACATGTTGCCGATGGTCGCGCGGTTCGCGAGCGGGACGGCGCTGACGCCCTCGCCGTAGAACTCGACGAACTTGCCGACGACGCCGTGCTTGCGGAGCTCCTGCGTGATGGTGAGCACCACGTCGGTCGCCGTGACGCCCGCGGGGATCTCGCCCGAGAGCTTGAAGCCGACGACCTTGGGGATGAGCATCGAGACGGGCTGGCCGAGCATCGCGGCCTCGGCCTCGATGCCGCCGACGCCCCAGCCGAGCACGCCGAGGCCGTTCACCATGGTGGTGTGCGAGTCGGTGCCGACCAGGGTGTCCGGGTACGCGTAGGTCTCGCCGTCGGAGTCGCGCGTGTAGGTGACCTTCGCCAGGTACTCGATGTTCACCTGGTGCACGATGCCGGTGCCCGGCGGGACGACCTTGAAGTCCTCGAACGCGGTCTGGCCCCAGCGCAGGAACTGGTAGCGCTCCCCGTTCCGCTCGTACTCCAGGTCGGTGTTGCGCTGCAGGGCGTCGGTGCTGCCGAACAGGTCGGCGATGACGGAGTGGTCGATGACCATCTCGGCCGGCGACAGCGGGTTGATCTTGTTCGGGTCGCCACCGATCTCGGCCATCGCCTCGCGCATGGTGGCGAGGTCGACGATGCACGGCACACCGGTGAAGTCCTGCATGACCACGCGGGCCGGCGAGAACTGGATCTCGGTGTCCGGGTCGGCCTGGGGCTGCCAGGAGCCGAGGGCACGGATCTGCGCCTCGGTCACGTTCTTGCCGTCCTCGGTGCGGAGGAGGTTCTCGAGCAGCACCTTCAGGCTGTACGGCAACTTCTCGTGACCGGGAACCGTGTCGATCCGGTGGATCGCGTAGTCGACACCCCCAACCGACAGTGTGTCCTTCGAGCCGAAGCTATTGACTGCAGCCACCGTGCCGCCTCCCTACTGATCGGTTTGCCCTCATCCTCGCGGGCCGTGGACCGTCCCACCAGCAAGGCAAACCTAATCCCGGGAGCGCGAGCGCGCCCTCGGGAAAACTGTCTCGATGTCGAGACAACGCTACACCGCGGGGGCGTCGTCCCGTCGCACGAACACGGAACGGACCAGCAGCCAGGTGACCCAGAGCACGGCGGCGTACAGCGGGACCCCGAGCACGAGCTTGACCGCGGCGAGCAGTTCGACCTGCGCCGTCAGGTACAGCGGCACCTCGACCGCGAGCCGCAGGGCGAACAGCCCGACCCAGATCCAGGTCGCGACGGTGAGCACGCGGCGCTGCACCGGGTCGGCACGCCAGTGCACGTGGGAGCCGTCCTCGTCGGCCGGCAGCAGGAACCCGACGACGAGTCCGATGAGCGGCCACCGGATCGCCAGCGTGACGAGCAGCCCGACGAGCCACACCGAGTTGATCACGATCCCGGGGATGAAGTTGCTCTCCGCCCGGCCCGTGATGAGCGCGAGCCCTGCCGAGACGGCCACGCCGAGGATGCCGGCGAACGACATCGTGATCGACTGCCGCTGCAGCAGCCGCAGCACCACGAACACCAGGCCGACGGCCACCGGGATGACGACGCTCGGCACGAGCTCCTTGGTGATCGCGTAGACGATCAGGAACGCGAAGCCGGGCAGCACCGACTCGGCGAGCCCGCGCACGCCACCGACGGCGCCGAGCAGCGCCCGGCCGGACGGCGCCTCGCCGGGGGCGACCCGGGCGATGCCCGCGTTGCGGACCGCGTCACGGAACTGCGCGCTGAACGTCGGGGCCGGCCCGTCTGCGGGTCGTGTGGTGTCGTCGTGGTCCGGCACCGTGCCTCCAGGCGGGGTCAGGTCGGGCGTGGGGTGGTCGTCAGACGGCCGACTGCGTCGACTTCGGCATGTGCAGCGGGATGAGGTCGCGCGGCGGCATCGGCGTCGTGCCGCGCACGACGACCACGCTGCGGAAGAGCTCCTCGATGTCGGCCGCGTCGTCGGGCTGCTCGGCGGCCTTGCCGGCGATCACGCCGCGCAGGAACCAGCGCGGACCGTCGACACCCACGAACCGAGCGGGGCGCGAGCCGGCCGCTCCCCCGTCACCGTCGACGGCGACGGGCACCGAGGCCCGCAGCTCGGGGCCGAACGGGCCGTCGACCTCGGTCACGACGCCGCCCTGGCGCTCGATCTGCTCGGCGATCTGCGCGCGGATCTCGTGCCACAGTCCCGTCGACCGCGGTGCGGCGAAGGGCTGGACCTGCAGGGTGGAGTCGTCGTAGTCGAGCCCGACCGCGACGACGCGCTGCGAGCCCTCCTCGACCTCGAGCCGCAGGTGCAGCCCCTCGCGCGGGAGCACCTTCACGCCCCCCAGGTCGACGTAGGGGCGCACCAGGTTCGCCTCGGTCTCGTCGTGCGGGCCGTTCTCGGCGCGGTCCTCGGGGGCGGACTTGCCCGTCGGGGCGACCGCGTCCACCTCGTCGAGGTCGGCGTCGGCGTCCGTCGCGATGTCGACCTCGGGCGACGTCTCCGCCACCTCGACCTCGTCGGCGACGGCGTCCGCCACCTCGACCTCGTCACGCTTGCGTCGGCCGAACTTCATGCGCGCGTTCCTTCCTGAACGTCGTCGGCGGCGCCGGTCACGGCGCCGCTCCGGTCACCGTAGCCCGACGAACCGAATCCACCCTGTCCGCGGACGCTCTCGGGCAGGTCCTCGACACGGGTGTACGTCACGCGCGGCACCGGCATCACGATCATCTGGGCGATGCGGTCGCCGACGTGCACCTCGTAGGGCTCGGTCCGGTCGGTGTTGAGCAGTGCGACCTTGACCTCGCCGCGGTACCCGGCGTCGATCGTCCCCGGCGCGTTCACGATGGTGATGCCGTGCTTCGCCGCCAGGCCGCTGCGGGGGACCACGAACGCGGCGTACCCCTCGGGCAGCGCGATCCGCAGTCCGGTGCCCGCCAGGCGTCGCTCGCCCGGCTGCAGCACGAAGGCCTCGGTGGAGACGAGGTCGGCTCCGGCGTCGCCGGGGTGGGCGTGGCCGGGAGCGTGCTCCCCGGTCCAGAGGACGTCGACTGGTTCGGTCACGTGTCGAGGGTAGTGCAGACCGTGACCGTTCCGTGACCTCGTTCGTCCGTGATCGAATGGACCCCGTGACCCCGTACCGCGAACGACTCTGGGCGCCGCCGGCCCTGTACCTGGCGACGGCCCTCGTGATCCCCGCCTCCCTGCTCGTCTTCCTGCCGATCAGCGTCCTGGCCGGCGTCCTCGTGGCCGCCGGCATGGAGATCGGCGTGCTCGTGCTGCTCTGGGTGCTCGCCCCGACGATCGAGGTCACCGACTCCGAGTTCCGCGCGGGCCGGGCACGGCTCCCCCGCGCACTGGTCGGCACGGCCGAGGCGTTCGACGGCGCCGCTGCCACCGAGCAGCGCGGCCCGGCGCTCGACGCGCGGGCGTGGACCCTGTTCCGCGGGTACGTGCGCGGGGTCGTGAAGGTCGAGGTCCGCGACGAGGCCGACCCGACCCCCTACTGGCTGGTCAGCACGCGGCACCCGGAAGCGGTCGTCGCGGCGTTGCGTTCCTGACGCGGGAACCACCGGACGGGAGGCCCGGGGCGGCGCCGCCACGGGCCTCCCGTCCGACACGTGCGCACGTCGTGTGCAACGGCGAACGGCCCGCCACCCGCGAGGGGTGACGGGCCGTTCGTGGTCCGTGGGTCAGAGTGCCGCGCACTCCATGCAGACGGGGCCGAGCTTCGACTCGTGGTCGAGCTGGGAGCGGTGCTTCACCAGGAAGCACTCGACGCAGGTGAACTCGTCGACCTGCGGGGGCAGCACGACGACGTCGAGGTCGACGTCGCTGAGGTCCTGCCCGGCGAGTTCGAAGCTGCCGGGGTTGTCGGAATCATCGTCGACGACCCCCGACATCTTGTCGGGAACGCGCTCCTTGAGGGCCTCGATCGACTCCGAGTCGGAGTTGTCGTCGGTCTTCCGGGGGGCGTCGTAATCGGTGGCCATGCCCATCCATTTCTCGTATCGAGAGGTCGTCGCCGGGTGATCGGCGGCGACAGTTTGCACCACGTCCCGCCGGAGTGCAAACCGAGCGCTGCGGCGGGTCGTCATGGCGCTGCAACCCGGCGGAGCGTCCGGACATTCCCGACACCCGTTGCCCGTCACCGGCGGAGTCGACGCCGGTGCCGGACCGGCCCGTGACGAGTCCGCGGCACGCCGTGCGCCTCCCCGGGTTCCGTGCACGACCGCTGCATACTTCCGGGGTACGACGCACGACCGCACGCGTCGCTGGGAAGGCGGAACCATGCAAGACGTGAGAGTCATCGGAGTCGAGGCCGGCGCACTCCTCCTGGCGACCGACGGCGGCACCGAGTTCCGGTTGCCCGTCACGTCGTCGCTGGCCGGACAGGTGCGCCAGGCGAACCCGGACGCCGGACCGCAGAAGCGTGTCTCCCCCAAGGACGTGCAGGCGCGCATCCGCGGCGGAGCCGACGCCGCGGACGTCGCGTCCGCCCTGGACGTCGACGTCGAGTACGTCCGCCGCTTCGAGGGCCCGGTCCTGGCGGAGCGCGCGTTCATCCTCGACGCCTCGCACCGCGTCCCGGTCACGCCGGTCGACGAGGAGTCGCCCGACACCTTCGGCCCCGCGATCACCGCGAAGCTCGAGGCCGGTGAGGCCACCGCGATCACCTGGGGCTCCTGGAAGCACCCGGAGAGCGGCTGGCAGGTGCGCGTCCGCTACACCGCCGCCGAGGTCGAGCACGACGCCCAGTGGCGCTTCGACCCGAAGACGTCGACGCTCGTCCCGGACAACGGGGACGCCCACCGGCTGTCGCACACCGACGACGAGGGCATCGCGCCGCGCCTGCGTGCGGTCGAGTACGAGCAGCAGGACGACGACGGCACGCGCTTCGACTCCGGTGCCTTCCGCGTCGACGAGCCGGAGCAGCCGGCTGCCGAGGCCGAGCCCGCCGACCGCGCACCCCTCCGCGCCCCGCTGCCCCGCATCGGCCAGGCCGCGGTCGAGGAGCGTGCGCCGGGCAACGAGACCGCCGACCTGCTCGAGGCGCTCCGTCGTCGCCGCGGGGAGCGCGAGGCCGCGTCCTTCGGCGAACAGCGCGACGAACCCGCCCGCGGGACCTCGATCAGCGTCGTCGACGTGCCGCTGCAGGGCTTCGAGCACGAGACCGACGGCGACACCGCGCCGCAGTCGGCCGACACCCGCCCGGCGTCCGCGCCGGAGCCGGAGAGCCGGTCGGAGCGCAAGAAGCGCAGCCGCCGGTCGATGCCGAGCTGGGACGAGATCGTCTTCGGCACCCGCCCGGACGACGACCCCGCCTGAGCCGGCACCCACTCCACGGCCGCACGGAGGTCCGGCGTCGGACCTACTGCGCGAACGCGCCCGCGAGTCGGAGCGGCACCATGGTCTCCTCGTCCGACAGGGCTCCGTGCTGGCCGACCATGCGCCGCGGCACGTCACCCTCGCGCACGTCGCGGTCGTCGTTGAACGCCCACGAACCCCGCGCCACCACGACGACGTCGCCGATGCGCGGGACCACCGCGGGGTCGACGTGCCCGAACCAGCCGGCCTCGATCGCCTCGTCGCGGCTCGCGACGTACGCCTTCTTGCCGTAGCGGGCACGGAAGGCACCGACGAGGCCGCGCACGTCGGTGCCGGGCGCGACGGTCAGCTGCCGGCACCGTGGATCGCCCGCGACGCCGACGACGTCGGTCAGCAGGATCGGGTCGATGGCGATGTTCGCGTGCTCGGGCACGTCGAGCACGCCGTGGTCAGCCGTCACGAGCAGCCCGACGTCCGAGGCCGATCGGGCGTCGAGCCGTGCGAGCTCGCCGTCGAGCAGCTCGAGCGCCGCCGTCCACCGGTCGGACTGCCAGCCGTGCTTGTGCCCGATGGAGTCGAGCTCCGGGACGTACAGGTACACGAGCGCGCGACCGGTGGCCGTCGCGGTCAGCGCGGCGTCGATGCGGTCGGGGATCGAGTCGGCGGACACGTACCGTGCACCCCCGAGCACGTTCGCGGTCATGCCGGACGTGCGGTAGCGGTCGGGCCCCACGACGACGGGGTCGAGACCGAGCTCCGCCGCGCGGGTGAACAGCGTCTCGGCCAGGAACCAGTCCGACGGGACCTCGGTGTCCCAGCCAGCGAGGAGGTTCATGACGGCCCCGGTGCCCGGGTTCCAGCCGCTGTAGCCGACGACGCCGTGCGTGCCGGGCGGACGTCCGGTCGTCAGGGTGCTCAGCGCTGCCGCGGTCGTCGTCGGGAACCCGCTCCGCAGCTTCTTCGCCGTGCCGGTGCCCCTCGCGGCGACGAGCCAGCGGGCGTGCCCCGCGCGCGCCGACAGCGCGACCGAGCCGAGGCCGTCGACCAGCACGACGATCGCGGAACGGGCGGGGCGGAGGGCGATCCGGGCCTCCAGGCCGTTGTCCCGGACCCACGCGCCGTCCGCGGCGCCGAGTGCCACGAGGCAACTCGGGAAGACGTCGGCGAGGTTCGCGGCGGCGTCGGGGGCCGTCGGTACGCTGGTTCCCATTCCACCGATTCTCCCAGAAAGGTGCCATGGCACGCACGGACGCAGTCGGCCTGCCCGACGGTGAGCGCATCGAGGACGTCGACGTCTCCGAGGAGATGCAGGGCTCCTTCCTCGAGTACGCGTACTCCGTCATATACTCGCGGGCGCTGCCCGACGCCCGCGACGGCCTGAAGCCGGTCCAGCGTCGCATCCTGTACCAGATGGCGGAGATGGGGCTCCGGCCGGATCGCGGGCACGTGAAGAGCGCCCGCGTCACCGGCGAGGTGATGGGCAAGCTGCACCCGCACGGCGACGGCGCGATCTACGACGCCCTGGTGCGCATGGCCCAGCCGTTCACGATGCGTGTGCCGCTCGTCGACGGCCACGGCAACTTCGGGTCGCTCGACGACGGCCCCGCGGCCGCCCGGTACACCGAGGCCCGGCTCGCCGAACCGTCGATGACGATGACCGAGGGCCTGAACGAGGACGTCGTCGACTTCGTCCCGAACTACGACAACCAGATCATGCAGCCCGGCGTGCTGCCGGCGGCGTTCCCGAACCTGCTCGTCAACGGCGCCTCGGGCATCGCGGTCGGCATGGCGACGAACATGGCGCCGCACAACCTGGGCGAGGTCGTCGAGGCGGCGAAGCACCTGCTCCTGCACCCGCAGGCCAGCCTCGAAGAGCTCATGGAGTTCGTGCCGGGTCCGGACCTGCCGTCCGGCGGCACCATCGTCGGGCTCTCGGGCGTCCGCGACGCCTACGCCACCGGCCGCGGCTCGTTCCGCACCCGCGCGAAGGTCAGCGTCGAGAACCTCACGCCGCGCAAGGTCGGCCTCGTCGTCACCGAGCTGCCGTACCTGGTCGGTCCCGAGCGCGTGATCGAGAAGATCAAGGACGGTGTCCAGAGCAAGAAGCTCGTCGGCATCTCCGACGTCAACGACCTGACCGACCGCAACCACGGGCTGCGGCTCGTCATCGGCATCAAGAGCGGCTTCAACCCCACGGCCGTGCTCGAGCAGCTCTACAAGCACACCCCGCTCGAGGACGGCTTCGGCATCAACAACGTCGCGCTCGTGGGCGGGTCGCCGCGGACGCTCGGGCTGCGCGAACTGCTCGACGTCTACGTGCAGCACCGGCTCGACGTGGTCACCCGCCGGTCGCAGTACCGGCTGGCACGCCGCAAGGAGCGGCTGCACCTGGTCGAGGGGCTGCTCATCGCGATCCTCGACATCGACGAGGTCATCCAGGTCATCCGCACCTCGGACGACTCCGAAGCGGCGCGCAACCGCCTGCGCGACGTCTTCGACCTGTCCGAGGTGCAGGCCGAGTACATCCTCGAGCTGCGCCTGCGCCGCCTGACGAAGTTCTCGCGCATGGAGCTCGAGGCCGAGCGCGACCAGCTGCTCGCCGACATCGCCGCCCTCGAAGAGCTGCTGGCGTCCGACGAGCGGCTCCGCGCGCAGGTCGCGCTCGAGCTCACCGAGGTGTCGGACCGGTTCGCGACCCCGCGCCGCACGCTGCTCACCGAGGCCGACGCCCCGGTGAAGGGCGGTCGCAAGGCCGCCGTCGACCCGGAGTCCCTGCAGATCGCCGACTCCCCCTGCCGCGTGCTGCTCTCGACCACCGGGCGGCTCATCCGCGTCGACATCCCGACCTCGGAGCTCGGCATCGTGCGGGTGCCGAAGCGCTCGAAGCACGATGCCGTCCGCTCCGCCGTCGTGAGCACCGTGCGCGGGCAGATCGGCGCGCTCACGTCGACCGGCCGGGTGCTGCGGCTCTCCCCCGTCGACGTCCCCGCCGTGCCGCCCGCAGCGGTCCGACTCGACGCCGGCGTCCGGGTCACCGACTTCCTCGCGCTCACCAAGGGCGAGACGGTCGTGGCCCTGGTCGACCTGTCCGGCGCGTCCGACGACTCGCTGGCGATCGGCACCGCGCAGGGTGTCGTGAAGCGCGTCGTGCCGGGTGCGTGGCCCGACAAGCCGGAGTTCGTGGCCATCGGGCTGAAGCCCGGCGACCACGTCGTCGGCGCTGCCCAGGCGCCGGAGTCCGACGACCTGGTGTTCATCACCTCGAACGCGCAGCTGCTGCGGTTCCCCGCGTCCGCCGTCCGCGCGCAGGGGCTGCCCGCCGGTGGCGTCGCCGGGGTCGCCGTGGCGTCCGGAGCGTCGATCATCTGGTTCGGTTCCGTCGCCCGCTCCGACGACGCCGTGGTCGCCACGGTGTCCACCACCTCGACCGCGCTGCCGGGCACCGATGCCGGCCGGGCGAAGGTCTCCGCGCTGTCGGAGTTCCCCGCGAAGGGCCGTGCCACCCAGGGTGTCCGGGCCCACGCCTTCCTGAAGGGCGAGGACGGCCTGACCGTGGCGTGGGCCGGCATCGCGCCGCCGCACGCCGTCGGCACCGACGGGGCCGCTCGGACCCTGCCCGACTGGTTGTCGAAGCGCGACGGGTCGGGAGCGCCGCTCGAGGCCGTCATCGGTTCGATCGGCGGCAGCGCCGCGACGCTCGACGGCACCGCCGGCGAGGCGTAGGCGGCGGCGGCGCCGGCCGTGGCCGCGGCTGCGGCGTCGCGGCGGTCGCGGCGCGGTTTCGCGCTGAGCGACACCTCACGGGCTCGCGGCCGCGTGGGCTGTCGCTCAGCGCGTGAGTTTGCGCGCGCTAGGCGTCGATGCGGTCGCGGTCCAGACCCTCGCCGGCCAGGATGAACTCCTTGCGCGGGGCCACGTCGTTGCCCATGAGCAGCTCGAACACCTTCGCGGCGCTCTCGGCATCGGTCACGTTCACCCGGCGCAGGGTGCGGTGCGCGCGGTCCATCGTGGTCTCCGCCAGCTGGTCGGCGTCCATCTCGCCCAGGCCCTTGTAGCGCTGGATCGGCTCCTGGTACTTCTTGCCCGTCCGCTCGAGCTTCTTCAGCACGGTCTGCAGCTCCTGCTCGGAGTACGTGTACAGCGTGTCGTTCGGCTTGCCACGGTTCACGACGACCACCCGGTGCAACGGCGGCACCGCGGCGAAGACCCGGCCCTGTTCGATCATCGGGCGCATGTACCGGAAGAACAGCGTGAGCAGCAGCGTGCGGATGTGGGCGCCGTCGACGTCGGCGTCGGACATGATGATGATCTTGCCGTAGCGGGCCTGGTCGATGTCGAACGTGCGGCCGGAGCCGGCGCCGATGACCTGGATGATCGACGCGCACTCGACGTTCGAGAGCATGTCCGACACGGACGCCTTCTGCACGTTGAGGATCTTGCCACGGATCGGCAGCAGCGCCTGGTACTCGCTGTTGCGGGCGAGCTTCGCCGTGCCCAGGGCCGAGTCCCCCTCGACGATGAACAGCTCGGTGCCCTCGGTCTCCTGGGAGCGGCAGTCCGCGAGCTTCGTCGGCAGCGAGGAGTTCTCGAGCGCGTTCTTCCGTCGCTGCGTCTCCTTGTGCGCCCGAGCCGAGATGCGGGTCTTCATCTCGGACACGACCTTCTCGAGCAGGGCGGCCGACTGCGCCTTCTCGGTCCGCTGCGTCGAGGTGAGGATCTCGGTCATGCGCTTCGACACGACCTGGTCGACGATCTTGCGGACCGCTGGGGTGCCGAGGATCTCCTTCGTCTGCCCCTCGAACTGCGGTTCGGGCAGCCGGACGGTGAGCACGGCGGTCATCCCGGCCAGCACGTCGTCCTTGTCGAGCTTGTCCTGGCCGACCTTGAGCTTGCGGGCGTTCGCCTCGACCTGGGCGCGGACGGCCTTCACCACACCGGACTCGAAGCCGGCCTGGTGCGTGCCGCCCTTCGGCGTCGCGATGATGTTGACGAAGCTGCGGAACACGGTCTCGTACCCGCTGCCCCACCGGAGGGCGAGGTCGACCTCGCAGGAGCGCTCGACCGACGTGGAGACCATGTGGCCCTTGTCGTCGAGCATCGGCACGGTCTCGGTGAAGGTCCCGGTGCCCTGGATGCGCCAGACGTCGGTGAGCGGGGCGTCCACGGCGAGGTGCTCGACGAACTCGCCGATGCCGCCCTCGTACCGGAAGCGCTCGACCACCGGACCCGCCGCGACCTGCGTGCCGGTCGCTTCGGCGCGGGTGGCCGCTGCCTCGATCGACGCCGGGCGCGCGTCCGTGATGGTGATGCCGAGCCCCGGCACGAGGAACGCCGTCTGCCGGGCGCGCGTCACCAGGTCGTCGGTGCTGAACCGCGCGTCGGACGTGAAGATCTGCCGGTCGGCCCAGTACCGGATCCGTGAGCCCGTGACGCCCTTCTTGACCTTGCCGACCACGCGCAGCTCGCTGCCCGAGGTGAAGGGCGAGAAGGGCGCGTCCGGCCCGACACCCGCCGAGTCGTCGAACGTGCCGGGCTCGCCGCGGTGGAACGACATGGCGTAGGTCTTGCCGCCGCGGTCGACCTCGACGTCGAGGCGCTCGGACAGCGCGTTCACCACCGAGGCGCCGACGCCGTGCAGACCACCCGACGCCGCGTACGAACCGGACCCGAACTTGCCCCCGGCGTGCAGCTTCGTGAACACGACCTCGACCCCGGTCAGACCGGTCTTCGGCTCGACGTCCACCGGGATGCCGCGCGCGGTGTCGCGGACCTCGACCGAGCCGTCCGGGTGCAGCACGACACCGATCTCGTCACCGTGTCCGGCGAGGGCTTCGTCGACCGAGTTGTCGATGATCTCCCACAGGCAGTGCATGAGCCCGCGGGAGTCGGTCGACCCGATGTACATGCCGGGACGCTTCCGGACCGCCTCGAGCCCCTCGAGGACGGAGAGATGGCGTGCGGAGTAGTCGGAGCTCACCGGGCGAGTTTACCGAGCAGCACCGACACCCAGCGCGGGGACACTCGCACTGGGGACAGCCGATCCGCGCTGAGCGAAACGGGGCACCACAATGCGCCACTCCCAGGCATCACGTGTTGAAATGGTCCAACCAACCCGCACCACCTGCAATCCGTGAGGAGCACAGCAATGACCCAGACCGTGCAGGACCTCTCCATCGACGAAGTCAGCAGCCACCAGCTCACGGCTGCCGACCGCTGCGACAGCTGCGGGGCACAGGCTTACATCCGCGCCACCATGGCCAGCGGCGAACTGTACTTCTGCGCCCACCACGGCGCCGAGTTCAAGGACAAGCTCGCGGCGACCGCCATCGAGTGGCACGACGAGAGCAGCCGACTCTACGAGTCGAAGTAGCGTTCGCCGACGCGACCGCAGACAGACGGGAGGCCCGGTGCCAGCTGGCACCGGGCCTCCCGTCTGTCGTGTGGTCGGGACCGACCACCGTCAGGCGATGCGCTTGAACGCCTTGTCGACGTAGCGGTCGACCGTCGCCCGCGCCTCGCGCGCGTACCGGTCGATCGTCGCGGTCCGCTCCGGGTCGGGCTCGTACGAACGTCCGAGCCGCGCGGTCGCCGCGGCGAGCACGGCGTCGGTCAACTGCGGGTTGAGCGGCAGGATCGGGCCCTGCGTGTGCGTGCCGAAGGCGCTCCCGACGATCGCACCCTCGACCGGTGTCTCGGCCTGGTTGCCACCACCGGACATGACGTCGGCGAAGGGGCTGACGCCCGGCGCCAGTTCGATGCGGGTGGCGTGGTCCTCGAAGCCCGCGAGGCGCTTCGGCGCTCCGGGGAGCAGCGGGTACCGGGTCTCGAGCACGAAGTAGTTCACCCGGCGCTCCGCGCCGCGGACGGCCCGGGCGTCGAACACGCCGAACCCGTCGATCGGCGTGCCCTCGGTCGGGACGACCGCGTTGGTGGCCAGGTCGAACCCGCCCCCGACGGCGACGACGGGCACCCCGGCGGTGGCGAACTCGCGGATCGCCGCACCGACGCGCGTGACGTCGGCGCCGAGCGAGCGCATGGCGCTGAGCGGACCGTTGCCGATCACGACGACGTCGGCCTCGGTGGGCAGCACGTCACCGGGGGCGTACTCGACGACCTCGGTCGCGATGTCGGCGGCCTCGGCACGCCGCACGAGCGCCGCGACGTTGCCCCGGTCGCCCGACACACCCATCTGGCGCGGGTAGACGTGCAGGATGGTCAGCCGGTCGGCCGTCATGCGGTCTTCTCCATGTCCGGGTGGCCGAGGGCCT
Source organism: Curtobacterium oceanosedimentum (assembly GCF_020297365.1). Lineage (GTDB taxonomy): Bacteria > Actinomycetota > Actinomycetes > Actinomycetales > Microbacteriaceae > Curtobacterium. The sequence continues at coordinate 8,667 of NZ_JAIXIG010000013.1, read as the reverse complement.
TCCGGGCGATCATCATGATCTCGTAGTTGACGATGAAGTTCTTCGTCCCACGGGTCGTCGAACCCAGCTGCTCCATGTGGCGGATCGCCGCCTCGACGTCGGGCTCCACGCGGCCGATGCGGACGCCGGCGTGCTCCAGCGCGATCGCGATCTGCCAGGCCTTGTCGCCGGAGACGACGTCGACGTGGTCGAGCTTCGAGAAGTCGATGTCGTAGATCCACGAGATGTCCGGCGTGCCCTCGTCGATCGCCATGAGGACCTGCTCGGGCTGGTCGGGCAGGGCGTCGAGGTTGAGCTGCAGGCTCGCGGCGTTCTTGAACATCGTGAACTCGGCGGACTCGCCGGCGATCGGCAGCCGCTCGCCGCGGCCGTAGGCCGGCTTCATGGTGCCGAAGGCCTTCGTCACGGCGTCGGCGCGGAACTGCTCGCCCAGCGCGGCACTCGCCGTCGCCGTGGCCGCTGCCGCGTCGACCGCGTAGTGCAGGCCGCGGGCCGGCAGGCGCACGGGGATGTCGGTGCCCGCGAAGCGCAGTGTGGCGCCGTCGCCGGTGTTGACGACGACCTCGGCGTCGGCGGTGTTCGGCACGGCGTCACGCCGGTCGAAGTCGTCGGCGTTCTGCAGCCCGTTCGGGGCCGCGGCCACGACCTCGGCGCTCGCACCGAAGCGCAGCACCCGCTGACCGGCGACGCCCGCGTAGGCGTCGAGGAACTGGTCGTCGCGGTTCGTGATGACGTTCGCCGTCGACAGTGCGGCGGTGTCGAGCATCATCGTCGCGACCCGCTCGGTCTCGAAGAACCGGTAGAGCTGGTCGACCTGCACGTTGAGCATGGTCACCGTGGACGGCGACAGGATGCCGGCGAGCTCGACCGCGAAGGCCTCGTCGACCTCGAGGATGCCGATGTCCGCCTTGAGCTTGCCGGTCAGCGAGACCTCGGAGAGCAGCGCCGAAGCGATGCCCTGCGGCAGGTTCGCCCCGGACGGGTTCGTGAAGACGCGGAGCCCGTGCGCCCGGACGATGTCCGAGATCATGTGCGTCGTCGTCGACTTGCCGTTCGACCCGAGCACGAAGACGACGCCGTTCGGGAACTGCTTCGTCACGTGCTGCAGGAAGTCCGGCACGAGCTTGAGGACGATGAAGCCCGGGTAGGCGGACCCGCCGCCCCGCGCACGGGCGAGGGCACGGAGGATCCGCCCGATCAGGATCGGGATGAAGAAGCGCATGCCGGCTTACTCGAGGTAGTCGCGCAGCGACTGCGACCGCGACGGGTGGCGGAGCTTCGCCATCGTCTTCGACTCGATCTGGCGGATGCGCTCACGCGTCACGCCGAACGTGTCACCGATCTGGTCGAGGGTCTTCGGCTGGCCGTCGCCCAGGCCGAAGCGCATGCGGATGACGCCCGCCTCGCGCTCGGACAGGGAGTCGAGCAGGCTCTCGAGCTGCTTCTGCAGCATCGTGAAGCCCACCGCGTCGGCCGGCACGACCGCCTCGGTGTCCTCGATGAGGTCACCGAACTCCGAGTCGCCGTCCTCGCCCAGGGGCGTGTGCAGCGAGATCGGCTCGCGGCCGTACTTCTGCACCTCGACGACCTTCTCCGGGGTCATGTCGAGCTCGCGGGCGAGCTCTTCCGGAGTGGGCTCGCGGCCGAGGTCCTGCAGCATCTGGCGCTGCACGCGGGCGAGCTTGTTGATGACCTCGACCATGTGCACGGGGATGCGGATCGTGCGGGCCTGGTCGGCCATGGCGCGGGTGATCGCCTGGCGGATCCACCACGTCGCGTAGGTCGAGAACTTGAAGCCCTTGGTGTAGTCGAACTTCTCGACCGCACGGATCAGACCGAGGTTGCCCTCCTGGATGAGGTCCAGGAACTGCATGCCGCGACCGGTGTAGCGCTTCGCGAGCGAGACGACCAGTCGGAGGTTCGCGCCGAGCAGGTGCGACTTCGCACGCTGACCGTCGCGGGCGACCCAGCGCAGTTCACGCTCGGCGGGCTTCGACAGCCCCGTCGCGTGCTGCAGCTTGTCCTCCGCGAACAGGCCGGCCTCGATGCGCATCGCGAGCTCGACCTCCTGCTCGGCGTTGAGCAGCGCGACCTTGCCGATCTGCTTGAGGTAGTCCTTCACGGGGTCGGCGGTCGCACCCGTGATGGTGGTCGAGTAGACCGGCGCCTCGTCGTCGTCGGTCTGCGAGATGACGAGCGCGCCGGCGGCGACTGCGGCCGCGGCGTCCGGCTTCGCCGTCTTGTCGTCGGACTCCTCGGTCTCGTCGACCGGCTCCTCGACGGGCTCGTCGGCGGCGATGGCCTCGTCGACGGCGTCGGTCTTCTTCGCCTTCGGGGCAGCCTTCTTGGCGGGGGCCTTCTTGGCAGGGGCCTTCGCGGCGGGCGCCTTGGTGGCGCGCTTCTTCGGCGCGGCGGTCCCCTCGGCGTCGGCGGCGTCCTGCGCCACCGCGCCCTCGGGTTCGGTGTCCTTCGTGGGATCGATCGTCGTGCTCCGGGCAGCCATGCGATCACCTCTCTCGTCGTGCCACGTTCGTGGGGTCGTGGCCTCCCTCGCCGCCCAGGTCCCGCGGCGCAGTCCCCCGCGTCGTACGAGTCCACCGTTCCGGGCAGCACGAGGACCCATGTCAAGTCCCCCGAGTTCACCGGCGCACCGAAGTGTTCCGACAGACAGGGGTCCCGAACGGGTCCGGGTTCATTATTGCACGTGCCGCTTCCGCAGGCGTGCAACGAGTGCAACCCAGAGCGGGCCCACACGTATTCCTTCCTCGGCGTGCAGCACGCGGCGGGTCCGGCGCCGTGCGTGCAGCAGCATCCCGACCCCGAACCCGACCACGACGTACTGCACGGTGAGGGCGATCCGGAAGTTGTCCCAGGCGAACACCGTCTGGCCGGTGGCGCGCGCGGTCAGGTCGAGCAGGACGCCGATCAGGTACATCATCACGAAGGCCGCCAGGAAGCCGCCGACGTTGACGACGCCGTTCGCCGACCCGAGCGAGCCGACGGGGTTGAAGGTGCGGGCGAAGTCGAACCCGATGAGCGAACCCGGACCGCCGATGCCCATCGCGACGACGAGCAGGACGAGCAGCCACGTCGGGGGGTGCCCTGGCCACAGCAGGATCGCCGTCCAGATGACCGCGAGCAGCACGACCACGCCGAGCACCAGGTTCGAGCGGCGCATCGGGAAGCGGGCGCACAGCACCCCGAGCACCGGACCGGCGACGAACCCGACGACCACGATGACGGTGAGGAACCCCGCCGCCTCACCCGGCGTGTACCCGAGCCCGCGGAGCATCGGCACGCCCCAGAGCAGCGAGAACACCGTGCCGGACGACTGCGTCACGTAGTGCGACCAGAACCCGAGCTGCGTGCCGGGACGGCGCAGCGCGTGCCCGAACGTGCCGAAGGCCGCGCCCCAGGAGTGCGGCAGCGGGATCGTGTCGGTCCGGACGGGCACGGGACCGTTCCGCACGAACACCGCGGCGAGCACGAGTCCGACCGCGCTCGCTGCCGCGGCGACGCCGAACGCCGGCGTCCAGCCGACCGAGTGGAGCAGCACGGCGAACGGGAACGCCGACAGGACCTGCCCGATCTGTCCGAGGTTGCCCGTCCACTGCGAGATCTGCGGCAGGATGCGCCCGCTGAACCACATCGGCACCAGGCGGATCACGGAGATGAAGGTCATCGCGTCGCCGGCGCCGACGAGCACCCGCCCCACGATGGCCGGTGCGATCGACGGCGAGACCGCGACGACCGCCTGCCCGACGACGAGCAGCGCGGCGCCGAGCAGGACCAGGCGGCGCGGGCCGACCCGGTCGAGGGCGATGCCCACCGGGATCTGGAGTCCCGCGTAGACGGCGATCTGCACGACGGCCAGGGTGGACAGCACGGCGGCGGACACGGCGAACCGGTCCTGCGCGTCGACACCCGAAACCCCCAGCGAGGACCGCTGCACGACGGCGAGGACGTAGGCGAGCACCGCGACGCCCCAGATCAGGAAGGCACGACGGGAGTTCACCGCACCAGGCTACCGACGCCGCCGACGTCGATACGCGACGGCCGTCGCCCACGCGCGTCGCGTCGTGCAGGCGACCGCAGGGCGGTCTGGAGGCACGGCGCGGGCCCGCACCGCGCCTCCAGACCGCCCCGTGGGGACGCTGGGACCCCGACCGTCAGTCGGTCGTGTCGCCCTGGGTCCGGCGGTCGGCCAGGAAGCGCTCGAGTTCGGCGGCGATCGCGTCGGCGGTGGGGACCTCGCCGTCGACGCCCGTCAGGGGCGACGCGACCGGGTTCCCCTCCATGTAGGTGTCGTGCCGTTCCTCGAGCACGGAGACCAGGCGCTGCAGCTCGGCGTTGCCGAGCACCTGCTCGTCCACGCGGTTGCGGAACTCGCGGCCCGACTCGCGCAGGGCGTCCGTCGGGAAGATGAGCCCGGTGGCGGCGGCGATGCCCGACAGCGCGGCGACCGCGGCGTCGGGGAACTCGGTGTCGGACAGGTAGTGCGGGACGAGCAGCACGAGCCCGGTGACCTGCGCACCGGAGCCGGCGAGCCGGTGCTCGACCAGGTGCAGGACGTTCGCCGGTGCCTGGGTCTCGGGCTTCCAGACGCTCATCTGCTCGACCAGATCGGCACGCGTGCCGGAGACCGTGAGGCTGATCGGCCGGGTGTGCGGGACCGGCATCGGGATCGACTGCACCCACGTGGTGTCGGCGACCTGCAGCTCGGCGGCGAGTCCGGTGACGGCGTCGACGAAGCGGTTCCACTGGAAGTCCGGCTCGTAGCCCGACAGGAACAGGAACGGCTGACCGATCTCGTCGCGCACCAGGTGCAGGGCCAGTCGGGGCGGTTCGACGGCGGCGATGTGGTCGTGCTCGAAGGTGATCACCGGGCGACGGGCCCGCCAGTCGAGCAGCGCGTCGGGGTCGAACTCGGCCACGAGCTCGGTCTCCAGGTCCTCGAGGACCGCGGTCGTGACCTGCGCGACGGCCGATCCGGCGTCGGCGAAGCCGGTGAGCCCGGCGACCAGGTGCAGCCCGGCGGGCACGGTCGGGGCGTCAGCGTCGAACGTGTAGAGCTCCTCGGGGTGGTTCACCGTCCCCATGCTAGGCGGGCCCCCTGACGTCCCCGGTGCGTGGTGACGACGCCGACAGCGAACAGCCCGTCGGTAGGGTTGGGGCATGGTCCGACCGACGCTCTCCACCACCACTTCCGCCCCCGAGACCACCACCGCCGACGTGCTCGTCGTCGGGGTGCATCCGGCACCGACCGGGTCGGGCGACGCGACCGGTTCCGGCGCCTCGCTCGCGCCGAGCGCGCTTGGAGCCGTCGACGCCCTCGCGGGCCTCGACCTGGCCGCCATCGGCGTGACCGGGGCGAAGGACCAGCTCGTCCGCCTGCCCGCCACCGGCGTCGGTGCGCGGTCGGTCGCGCTGATCGGCCTCGGGTCCGCGACGGGTGCGGCGGCGATCCGTGCCGCCGCCGGCAGCGCCGTCCGCCAGCTCCCCCAGGTCGACTCGATCACGCTCGCGCTGCCGACGGACTCCGCCGAGCTCGTCGACGCCGCACTCGAGGGTGCCGCACTCGGCGCCTACGCCTTCACCCGCCACAAGGGCGCCGGCACGAAGGCACCCGCCCGCGGTGACCAGCGCATCGAGGTCGTCGCCCCGGCCGACGTCGCCGCCGACGCCGCCGTGCGCCCCGCGATCGTGGCGGACGCCGCGTCGCTCGTGCGCGACCTGGTGAACACCGCGGCCGGCGACCTCGGACCGCAGGACGTCGCCGACGTCGCGACCGGCTTCGCCTCGGACCTGCCGCTCACCGTCGAGGTGCTCGACGAGCACGCACTCGAGGAGCAGGGCTTCGGCGGCATCCTCGGCGTCGGTCGCGGCTCGGCCCGCCCGCCCCGCATGGTCGTCGTGCGGTACGCGCCGGAGTCGGCCACCAAGCACCTCGCCCTGGTCGGCAAGGGGATCACCTTCGACTCGGGCGGCCTCTCGCTCAAGCCCGCCGCCTCGATGCTCGGCATGAAGACCGACATGACCGGCGCCGCCACCGTGCTCGCCGCGACGGTCGCCGCCGCGCGCCTGGGGCTGGACGTGCGCGTCACCGCCTGGCTCGCCCTGGCCGAGAACATGCCGTCCGGCACCGCGACCCGCCCGGGTGACGTCCTCACGCTGAAGAACGGCACCACGGTCGAGGTCACGAACACCGACGCCGAGGGCCGCCTGGTCCTCGGTGACGGCATGGCCGCGGCGTCCCTCGAGCAGCCCGACGCGCTGGTCGACGTGGCGACGCTCACGGGCGCCCAGGTCGTCGCACTCGGTGACCGCACGACGGGCCTGATGGGCAGCGACGACCTCGTCGCCACGCTGCGCGCGGTGGCCGAGCGTGTGGCCGAGCCGATCTGGCCGATGCCGCTCCCCGAGGAACTCGACGCCCGGCTGGCCAGCGAGGTCGCCGACATCGTCAACGCCACGGTGGGCAACCCGGCCGGCGGCATGCTCCTGGCGGGCAAGTTCCTGGAGCGCTTCGTGGGCGACGGTGTCCCCTGGGCGCACCTCGACATCGCGGGTCCGTCGGAGAACAAGGGCGGCGGCTACGGCTGGCTGGGCAAGGGCGCGACGGGCGTGATGGTCCGGACCCTCGTGGCCCTCGCAGAAGACCTCCAGTCCGAGTAGTAGGTTTGGTACCGGTGGGACCGGCGCACCGACGCGCCGCCCACCGGTACTGCACGGGACGGGACCGGAACCATGCGGTCCGACCGTCGGACGCCGCTCCCCGCGGTGTCCAGTGGGCCCGATCGGCCCGACACGCACGAGGGAGTTGCACCAGGTGACGGAACAGACTTACGACGTCGTGGTCCTCGGTGGCGGGAGCGGTGGATACGCCGCAGCGCTCCGGGCCGCCGAGCTCGGCATGAGCGTCGCGCTCATCGAGGGCGACAAGCTCGGAGGGACGTGCCTGCACCGCGGGTGCATCCCCACGAAGGCGCTCCTGCACGCGGCGGAGATCGCCGACGGCACGCGGGACGCCGAGAAGTACGGCGTCATCGCCGAGTTCGCCGGCGTCGACGTGCCGAAGGTGATCGACTACCAGCAGGGCGTCATCAACTCGAAGTACAAGGGCCTGCAGGGCCTGATCAAGGCCCGCGGCATCACCGTCGTGAACGGCTGGGGCCGCCTGACCTCGCAGAACACCGTGCAGGTCGGCGACCAGACCGTCACCGGCAAGAACATCGTGCTCGCCACCGGTTCGTACTCGAAGTCCCTGCCCGGGCTCGAGATCGGCGGCCGCGTGATCACGTCCGAGACCGCGCTCCGCATGGACTACGTCCCGAACAAGGTCGTCATCCTCGGCGGCGGCGTCATCGGCGTCGAGTTCGCGAGCGTCTGGAAGTCGTTCGGCGCCGAGGTCACCATCGTCGAGGGCCTGCCGCACCTGGTCCCCGCCGAGGACGAGTCCATGTCGAAGCAGCTCGAGCGCGCGTTCCGCAAGCGTGGCATCGAGTTCTCGCTCGGGGTCCGGTTCCAGGGCGTCGAGCAGCACGAGAACGGCGTCGTCGTCACCCTGGAGGACGGCAAGACCTTCGAGGGCGACGTCCTGCTCGTCGCGGTCGGCCGTGGCCCCGTCACGCAGAACGTCGGCTACGACGAGGTCGGCGTCGCGATGGACCGCGGGTTCGTCACCACGAACGAGCGCCTCGCCACCAACCTGCCGAACGTCTACGCCGTGGGCGACATCGTCCCCGGCCTGCAGCTCGCACACCGCGGCTTCCAGCAGGGCATCTTCGTCGCCGAGGAGATCGCCGGGCTCAACCCGGTCGTCATCGAGGACAAGAACATCCCGAAGATCACCTACTCCGACCCCGAGGTCGCGTCGGTCGGTCTCTCGCAGGCCAAGGCCGAGGAGCAGTACGGCGCCGACAAGGTCGACTCCTACGAGTACAACCTGGCCGGCAACGGCAAGAGCCACATCATCGGGACCTCCGGTTCGGTCAAGGTCGTGCGCGTCGTGGACGGCCCCGTCGTCGGCGTCAGCATGATCGGTGCCCGCGTCGGCGAGCTCATCGGCGAAGCACAGCTCGCCGTGAACTGGGAGGCCTACCCGGAGGACGTCGCGCCCCTGGTGCACGGCCACCCGACCCAGAACGAAGCCCTCGGCGAGGCGTTCCTGCACCTCGCGGGCAAGCCGCTGCACGCGCTGTGACCGGCACCGGTCCGCGCACTGTGACAATGACACCAACCACCACTGCAATCCCCCGCGAAGAGGAGTCCACCCGATGAGCGAATCCGTCAACCTCCCGGCGCTCGGCGAGAGCGTCACCGAGGGCACGGTGACCCGATGGCTGAAGAACGTCGGTGACCGGGTCGAGGTCGACGAGCCGCTGCTCGAGGTCTCGACCGACAAGGTCGACACCGAGATCCCGTCTCCGATCTCCGGCGTCGTCGAGGAGATCCTCGTGCCGGAGGACGAGACCGTCGAGGTCGGCACCCCGCTCGTGAAGATCGGCGACGGCTCGGGTTCGTCGGACTCCGGTTCGTCCGACTCCGGCTCGGAGTCGTCCGAGTCCGGTGACGCGAACGCCGCCGCAGCAGACGCCGAGGAGCCCGAGGCAGCCCCGAGCACGGAGCAGGAGGCCGAGACCCCGGCCCCCGAGCCCACCGAGCCCG
>NZ_JAIXIG010000012.1 GCF_020297365.1 Curtobacterium oceanosedimentum | reverse complement strand
TCGGGCTCGGGCTCGGGGGAGCGGCGTGGGCCGGGTGCGTGGTGCGGTGCGCGCGTCCCGCGCGTCGGGTGCGCCCCGCGCGCCGGTTGCGCCTCGCGCGTCCGCCGCGGGACGTCGGCCCCGCTCGGCTGCCTCGGGGGCCTCTGGGTCCTCTGGTGCGTCGGTCGTCGCGGGGGCGCTCGATCGGGTCGCGACCCTGGTCGCGGCCGGCGTGCCGCCACCGCGGGCCTGGCAGCTCGTCGGGGGACTCCCGACGCACGGCGGTCCCGCCGAGCGGGACATCGCCGTCGTGCTGCGGGTCGCCGACCGCACCGGAGCGCCGGTGGTCGACACGCTCCGCGCGCTCGCCGGGGCGCTGCGCCGCACGGCGGCGTCCGACCGCGCCGTCCGCGTCGCGCTCGCCGGACCGCGGATGAGCGCGCGGGTCGTGCTCGCCCTGCCGCTCTTCGGCCTCGGTCTCGGGGCGGCCTGGGGCGCAGGAGCGGTCGAGGTGCTCGTCAGCTCACCGGCCGGCTGGGCGTGCACGGCGCTCGCCGCTGTGCTGGTCACGCTCGGCCGGAGCTGGACGGCACGACTGGTGCGGTCCGCCACCCCCGACGGCCACGTGCCCGGCGTGCTCCTCGACGCGTGGGCCGTCGCCGTCGCCGGAGGGGGATCGTGGACGACCGCGGGCGCGGCCGTCGCCGAGGCGTCCGGCGGTGCCGCACCGCCACCCGCTGAGGCCGCCCGGCTCCACGACGTCCTCGACCTGGCCCGCCGCGCCGGCGTCCCCGCCGCCGGACTGCTCCGACGCGCCGCCGAGGACGTGCGGGACGAGGCAGCCGCCGACGGGCTGGCCGCCGCCGAGCGGCTCGCCGTCCGACTGGTGCTGCCGCTCGGGGTGTGCGTGCTGCCGGCCTTCGTCCTGGTGGGGGTGGTGCCCGTCGTGGTGGGCGTCCTGTCCTCCACCGCGGTGGGCATCGGGTGACCTCTCCACAGAACGTCCACGGCGCACGCGGCCGACCCGGCATCCCGGACAGGCTGGTCCCACCGCAACAGGAAGGACGGAACCCATGAACAGCACACCGGACCCCACCCACCCCGCACCGAGCAGTCGGCGCGACGGCTGGAGTGCCCGCTGGCGGTCACGCCTGCGGGACGAGCAGGGATCGGCGACGGCCGAGTACGCCGTCGTCATCCTCGCCGCCGTCGCCTTCGCCGGGGTCCTCGTCGCCGTGATGCGCTCTGGCGAGGTGCAGACCATCCTGACCGACCTCGTCCGTGGCGCCCTCTCGTCGTGAACGCGGCTCCGTGACCGTCGAGTTCGCCGTCGCGCTCCCCGTGGTGGCCGTCGTGCTCACCACGCTCGTCGCGGCGGTGCTCGTCGTCGACAGGCAGGGGCGGCTCACGACGGCGGCGGCGACCGCGGCCCGGGCGGTCGGACGCGGGGACGACACCGGACTCGCCGCGGCCTCCCGGATCGCGCCCGGCGCCACGCTCGCGGTCCGCCGCGAGAGCGGGTTGGTCTGCGTCGACGCCGCTCGCACGGGTGCCGGTCCGTTCGCGGCGCTGACGCTCCGCGCCACCGGCTGTGCGGCCGCCGGGGGAGGGTGACGTGGCACGCGGCGGCGAGGACGGTTCGGCGACCGTCCTGCTCGCGGCGGTGCTCGGGGTGGCGGTCCTGCTCGCCTCGACGGCGCTCGCCGCTGCCGGGCACCGCGTCCTCACGGAGCGGGCGGCAGCCGCGGCGGACGCAGCGGCGACCGGGGCGGCGGCCACCGCCACCGGGCTCCTCCCCGGCGCGCCGTGCGCCGTCGCATCCCGTGTCGCCGGCGCGAACGGAGCGGCCCTCGACGCCTGCGACGTCGCCGCGACGACCGCCCGCGTGCGCGTCCGGATCGGCAGCGGTCCGTTCGCAGCCAGCGCGGTCGCGGTGGCCGGTCCGGCGGGCGACCCGTCCGAACACTATGTGTATGGTGTGCCTGTCGGCCCGCGGTCACCGATGTCACGGTCGACCCGGACACGTTCGTGGACAGGGCCGATCAGCACCATCGATCAAGGAGACACGTGCCAGGCACGAAGAAGCTCGTGATCGTCGAGAGCCCTGCGAAGGCGAAGACGATCGCGCAATACCTCGGTGACGGATACGAAGTCCAGGCCTCGGTCGGACACATCCGCGACCTCGTCGAGCCCAAGAACCTCCCGGCCGAGCTCAAGAAGGGCTCGCTCGGCAAGTTCTCGGTGGACGTCGACAACGGCTTCGAGCCGTACTACGTCGTGTCCGACGCCAAGAAGAAGACGGTCTCCGAACTCAAGCGTGCCCTGAAGGACGCCGACGAGCTCTACCTCGCAACAGATGAAGACCGCGAGGGTGAGGCCATCGCGTGGCACCTCCTGCAGGTCCTCAAGCCGAAGGTCCCCGTCAAGCGGATGGTCTTCCACGAGATCACCAAGGAGGCGATCCAGCGCGCGCAGGAGGCGACCCGCGAGCTCGACACCTCCCTCGTCGACGCGCAGGAGACCCGCCGCATCCTCGACCGGCTGTACGGGTACGAGGTCTCACCGGTGCTGTGGCGCAAGGTCGCCCCGGGCCTGTCCGCCGGCCGCGTGCAGTCCGCGGCGACCCGTCTGGTCGTCGACCGCGAGCGCGAGCGCCTGGCCTTCGTCTCCGCCAACTACTGGGACCTCTCCGCCCGGTTCGAGAAGGCCGGCGAGTCCTCCTTCTCCGCCCGACTCGCGCGGATCCACGGCACCCGGGTCGCGTCCGGCCGTGACTTCGACGACCGCGGCACGCTCAGCGGTGACGTCGTCCGTCTCGACGAGGCCGCAGCGGCGTCGCTGACGACCGTCCTCGAGCGCGCCGGCGACGCCACGGTCCGCAGCGTCGACTCGAAGCCGTACACGCGTCGCCCGGCGGCGCCGTTCACCACCTCGACCCTCCAGCAGGAGGCGGCGCGCAAGCTCCGGCTGTCGCCGCGGCAGACCGCCCGCGCGGCGCAGACCCTGTACGAGAACGGCTACATCACCTACATCCGTACCGACTCCGTCTCGCTCTCGAAGCAGGCGATCGACGCGGCGCGCAAGCAGGCGGCCGACCTGTACGGTGCGGCGACGGTGCCGGACAAGCCCCGGCTGTACGCCAGCAAGAGCAAGAACGCGCAGGAGGCACACGAGGCCATCCGCCCCGCCGGTGACTCGTTCCGCACCCCGCAGGACCTGCAGGGCACCCTGACCGGTGTCGAGTGGCGTCTGTACGACCTCATCTGGAAGCGCACCATCGCGTCGCAGATGGCGGACGCCAAGGGATCGACCGCGTCGATCGTGCTCGGCATCGCGTCGACCGAGTCGGTGGAGGGCATCGCCTCGACCGCGAACGGCACGGACGCCGAGTTCACCGCCTCCGGCACGGTCATCACGTTCCGTGGCTTCCTCAGCGCCTACGAAGAGGGCCGTGACGAGGACCGCCACGAGTCCTCCGAGCGTGCCGGCCAGGACGTCGCCCTGCCGAACGTCTCCGAGGGCGAGCACCTCGCCGTGACGGACGTCGAGGCGAAGGGCCACGACACCACGCCGCCGCCGCGCTTCACCGAGGCCAGCCTGATCAAGACGCTGGAAGAGCTGGGGATCGGGCGCCCGTCGACCTACCCCACCATCAGCCCGACGATCATCGACCGTGGCTACGTGTCGCTCCGCGGCACCCAGCTCGTGCCGAACTGGATCGCGTTCAGCGTGGTGCGTCTGCTCGAGGAGTACTTCGGCGAGCTGGTGGAGTACGACTTCACCGCCGAGATGGAAGAGGACCTCGACCGCATCGCCCGCGGTGACGCAGACCGCGTCGACTGGTTGAAGGGCTTCTACTTCGGTGGCGGCGACGACGACCAGCGCGGCCTCCGGACGGTCATCGACAACCTCGGTGAGATCGACGCGCGTGAGATCAACTCGGTCGAACTCGCGCCGGGCCTCACCCTGCGGATCGGTCGCTACGGCCCCTACATCGAGGTGCCGAGCGATGACCCGGAGAAGCCGCGACGGGTCAACGTGCCCGAGGACCTGGCCCCCGACGAGCTCACCGTGGACAAGGCGAAGGAACTCGTCGACGCCCCCGTGCTCGGCGACCGCGTCGTCGGCGTGAACCCGGAGACCGGCAAGGAGGTCCTGGCGAAGGACGGCCGCTTCGGTCCCTACGTCACGGAGCGCACGCCCGAACCCGAGCCGACGGTGGACCCGAAGACCGGCGAGGTCGTCGAGGCGGCCCCCGCGGCAGCGGAGACGACCGACGCCACGGCCACGGCCGAGGCCGCCGCGGGCACGACCGCCACGGCGGGGAAGGCCCCGGCGAAGAAGGCTCCGGCGAAGAAGACGACCAAGAAGGCCGCCGCTCCGAAGGAACGCACCGCGTCGCTCTTCAAGTCGATGGACCCGCAGACCGTCGACCTCGAGACCGCGCTCAAGCTCCTCGACCTGCCGCGCGTCGTCGGGCAGGACCCGGAGACGGGCAACGACATCACCGCGCAGAACGGCCGTTACGGTCCGTACCTGAAGAAGGGGACGGACACCCGGACGCTCCCCAGCGAGGACGCGATCTTCGACATCGACCTGCCGGGCGCGCTCGAGCTCTTCGCGCAGCCGAAGTACGGCGGCAACCGGACCGCCAGCGCCGCGCTCAAGGAGTTCGACGCCGACCCGGTCTCCGGCAAGCCGATCAAGATGAAGGACGGCCGGTTCGGCCCCTACGTCACCGACGGCGAGACGAACGCGACGATCCCGCGGGGCGAGGACGTCGAGGCGGTCGACCACGCGCGTGCCGTGCAGCTGATCGCGGACAAGCGGGCCAAGGGGCCGGTCAAGAAGAAGACCCCGGCCCGCCGGACGGCGGCCAAGAAGAAGTGACCGGGCGGTTCATCACGCTCGAGGGCGGCGACGGTGCGGGCAAGACGACCCAGGCGGAGCTGCTCTCGGCGTGGCTCGTCGGACACGGTCGCACCGTCCTGCGGACCCGTGAACCCGGCGGCACCGACCTGGGGGTCCGCATCCGCGAGATGGTGCTGCACGAGCGCGGCCACGTGGCGCCCCGTGCCGAGGCGCTGCTCTACGCGGCGGACCGCGCACAGCACGTCGAGACCGTGGTCCGGCCGGCGCTCGCGCGTGACGAGGTCGTGCTGCAGGACCGCTACATCGACTCCTCGGTCGCGTACCAGGGCGTCGGCCGCGGCCTCGGTGCCGACCAGATCCGCTCGGTGTCGACCTGGGCGGCCGACGGTCTGGCCCCGGACCTGACGATCCTGCTCGACCTCGACGTCACGGTCGGGCGTGCGCGGGTGGCCGCGGCGCGAGGCGACACCTTCGACCGGCTGGAGTCCGAGGCCGAGGCGTTCCACCAGTCGGTGCGCGACGCGTTCCGCGCCATGGCCGACGCCGAGCCCGGGCGCTTCCTGGTGGTCGACGCCGCCGAGTCCACCGACGAGGTCCAGCGCCGCATCCGTGCCGCGGTCGCGCCGCTCGTCGAGGTCGACCCCGCATGACGGTGGTCGCTGCGAGGATGGTCCCGTGAGCGTGTGGGACGGCCTGACCGGACAGGAAGAAGCGGTCGCGTCGCTCCGGAACGCCGCGGAGTCCACCGACGGCACCGGGGGCATGACCCACTCGTGGCTCATCACCGGCCCGCCCGGATCGGGCCGCTCGAACGTCGCGACGGCCTTCGCCGCGGCGCTCGTGGGTGACGGCCCGGACGACGACCACACCCTCCGGCAGATCACCGCGAAGACGCACCCCGACGTCTCGGTGCTCACCACGCAGCGCGTCATCATCACCATCGACGAGATCCGGCAGCTCGTCACCTCGTCGCACTACTCGCCGTCGGTCGGGCGCTACCGCGTCGTCATCATCGAGGACGCCGACCGCATGACCGAGCGCACCTCGAACCTGCTGCTCAAGGCGCTCGAGGAGCCGCCGGAACGCACCGTGTGGATCCTCTGCGCCCCGAGCGAGGCCGACCTGCTGCCGACGATCCGGTCGCGCGTCCGCTCGGTGCGTCTCCGGGTGCCGGGCATCGAGTCCGTCGCCGACCTGCTCGTCGCACGGACCGGTGTCGACCGGGTGCTCGCGATGGACGCGGCCCGTCAGGCCCAGAGCCACATCGGGATGGCCCAGCGACTCGCCACGAGCGAGGACGCCCGCGACCGCCGACGTCGCACGCTGACGACGGTGCTCGGCGTGCGGAGCGTCGGCGACGCCGTCATGGCTGCCGCCGACCTGCTCGCGGTCGCCGACGAGGACGCCAAGTCGATCACCGAGCAGCGCGACTCCGAGGAGCGCGACGCCGCCCTGCGGTCGCTCGGCGTCGAACCCGGTGGCACCATCCCGCCGGCGCTCCGATCCCAGCTGCGTGCCCTCGAGGAGGACCAGAAGCGCCGGGCGACCCGCAGCCTGCGCGACGGTCTGGACCGCATCCTGGTCGACGTCTCGTCGCTCTACCGCGACCTGCTGCTGCTCGGTCTCGGGGCCCCGGCCGAGCCGGTGAACCTCGCGATGCGGAACCAGCTCGACCACGCGCTGCCGACGGTCCCGCCCGCCGCAGCGCTCGAGGTGCTCGACGCCGTCGCCCTCGCCCGGCAGCGGATCGCTGCGAACGTCGCTGCGCTGCTGGCGCTGGAAGCCCTGCTCGTCACGATCGCCCGCGCGCGCCGCTGACGGGCGGCGGCGACCCGGGCGAGGCGACCCGTGCCTCCAGGCCGGCGCCCCGCCGAGCCGGTGACGGGCCGGTGCCGGGCACCCCGTGCCACGAGAGCCGGGCCCCGGGCCCGCGAGCCGTGCCCCCGGGCCCGCGACCCATGCCCCCGGACCCGCGACCCGGTGCCGCATGCGACAATCACGGCATGCCCGACCCCGAACCCGGTCTGCGTGAACGGAAGCGCCACGCCACCCGACTCGCGATCCAGCAGGCCGCTCTCCGGATCGCCGTCGAGGACGGCCTCGGCGCCGTCACGGTCGACGAGATCTCCCGCCGCGCCGACGTGTCGCCCCGCACGTTCTTCAACTACTTCGCGAACAAGGAACAGGCGATCCTCGGCGACGACCCCCGGTTGCCCGACGACGCCGCACTGCAGGCCTTCGTGGACGGTGGGCCGAGCGGTGAGCTGGTGGCTGACATCGGCGCCCTGCTGGTGCACTCAGCCCAGGCGTTCTTCACGGAACGCGGCCTGGTCGCGGAGCGGCAGCAGGTGCTCCGCGCCAACCCGGAACTGTTCAGCCGTCGGATGGCGTCGATGCAGGAGTTCCAGGCGGAGGTGCAGGCCGCCGTCGCACGACGTCTCGAACGCGCGGACCCGGTGCTCGCCGCGGACCCCGAGGGGCTCCGACGCCGGGCCGGTCTCGCGGCGGTCATCGCCCTCGCCGCACTGCGGCACGCGTGGTGGGAGTGGTCGGCCTCCGATGCCGGTGGGGAGCTCGTCGACGAGCTCGAACGCTCCTTCGCGGAGCTCGACGCGCTGGTTTCGCGTTCGCTCGTGTGAACCTGTATAGTCATTGCTCGTGCCGCTCCGGAACCGGAGCGCGCGCCGCCTTAGCTCAGTCGGTAGAGCGATTCACTCGTAATGAATAGGTCGTCGGTTCGATTCCGACAGGCGGCTCGGACAACACCCCGGTCAGCTCCGTGCAACACGGCGCTGACCGGGGTTTTCGCATTCCGGACGGAACCGACGCCCCTCGACCGAGGGACAGACGCCGGCTCGGACGAGGGGCTACCCTTGTCCGCGATACGGGGGACCACGTGACCGAGCACCAGCCCAGCGACGCCGCAGTCGGCAGGACACCGGCGGTGCCGTCGTGCTGAGGCGGGTCCTGACGGTCGTCGTCGTGGCAGCAGCCGCCGGAGCCCTTGCGGTGACCGCGGCCGCGGTGCCCGGCGACCGTGCGACCTCGGCGACGGACCTGGACGCCGGTGTGACGACGGCGAGTCCGACCCCGGCCCCGACCATGCCGTCGTACCTGTCGGACCGCGAGCCGACGTTCTCCGAGGACTTCGACACCCCGGCGTCGGCAGGTGGGCCGTTCGCCGCCACCTACCGCGACTCGTGGCAGCCCTACCCGGACGGCACCGGCGGCAAGTACTGGTCGGGCACGCTCATCAGCGCGCACGACGGGTCCATGGACGTGGCGATGGACGGCGAGCACGGCGCCGCCGGAACCTTCGGCACGCCGACCGGGGCGTGGTCGCACGTCGGGGGCACGTTCAGCATCCGGGCCCGGGCGACCGGCGGCGAGGGCAACGGGGTGGCCGTGATGCTCTGGCCGACCTCGGACGCGTGGGTGGACGGCGAACTCAACTACCCGGAGGGACAGTTCGAGGGATCGCCTCGGGTGTTCCACCACTCGATGACCCCCGGGTCCGAGCGTGACACCGAGCACTACAACACGCGCGTGTCGTGGCAGGACTGGCACACCTACACGACCGAGTGGGTCCCGGGGAAGATCATCCGGTACTACCTGGACGGCAAGCTCGTCTTCACCGTGCCGCGGAACGTCCCGACCACGCCGCACCGCTACATGTTCCAGGTCGGCAACTGGGGCGACCCTGGCCACCTGCAGATCGACTGGGTCCGCACCTACGACCCGGAGTGACCCGGCGGCGCGCTCGGTCGGCGATCCCCGTTCTGGGGATGCCGCGGTCGAACGGCGCACGCCACGATGGGAGGCGGTCCCGCTCCCGTCGCGTGGGACGGTCCCGTCGCGTCACGAGGAGAGGTCGTCATGCTGCTGTCCCTGGTCTACATGAGCGCCGCGAACCAGGTGTTCGACCAGGAACGCCTCGACGCGCTCCTGGAGTACTCGCGGCAGCGCAACGGTGCCGCCGGCCTGTCGGGGATGCTCGTCTACAAGGACGGCCGCTTCATGCAGCTGCTCGAGGGACCCGAGTCCGCCGTGCTCGAGACCTACCAGCGCATCATCGAGGACCCTCGGCACACCGACGTCGGCCTGCTGGTCGAGGAGCGCATCCACACGCCGCGGTTCGGCGAGTGGACGATGGCGTTCCACCGCGAAGCCGACGCGGAACTGCCCGACGGGTTCGACGCCTTCCTGACCGACGGGGATGCCAGCGCGGACAGCAGCCGGGCGCGCGAGCTCCTGCGCTGGTTCCGCAACCACCCGATGGCGGCACCGGACGCGGCCCTCGGCAAGCACCGCCGCTGACGCCGGGCCGGCGCCGACCCCGCCCTGGTAGACAGGGGCCATGACGGTTCGCTGGGGAGTCATCGGCACGGGCGGCATCGCCCGGTCCTTCGTGAGCGACTGCACTGCCGCGGGCATCGCGTTCAGCGCGGTGGGCAGCCGCACGCTCGAGCACGCCGAGGCGTTCGCGTCCGAGTTCGGCATCCCGCGGGCCCACGGCTCCTACGAGGACCTCGTCGCCGACGACCACGTCGACGCCGTGTACATCGCGACGCCGCACGTCCGGCACGCCGAGGACGCCCTGCTCGCGATCCGCGCCGGCAAGCACGTCCTGGTCGAGAAGGCGTTCACCATCACCGCGGACGAGGCACGCACCGTCGTCGACGCAGCCCGGCAGGCCGGCGTGGCGGTGATGGAGGCGATGTGGACGCGTTTCCTGCCGCAGATGGCGATGATCCGCGAGGTCCTCGCCGAGGGCCGCATCGGACGGCCGATGGTCGTCGAGGCCACGCACCACCAGGCCCTGCCCACCGACCCCGACCACCGGCTCCGCGATCCCGCGCTGGGCGGGGGAGCGATGCTCGACCTCGGGGTCTACCCGGTGTCGTTCGCGGTGGACGTGCTCGGGGTGCCGACCTCGCTGGTGGCCGCGGGCACGCTGAGCGAGCAGGGCGTCGACGAGCAGATGGGGCTCGTCATGACGCACGAGGGCGGTGCGCAGTCGGTGATCCACTTCGGGATGGACCTGCGGAGCCCGAACACG
Organism: Curtobacterium oceanosedimentum; assembly: GCF_020297365.1. Taxonomy (GTDB): domain Bacteria; phylum Actinomycetota; class Actinomycetes; order Actinomycetales; family Microbacteriaceae; genus Curtobacterium. The sequence continues at coordinate 87,466 of NZ_JAIXIG010000012.1, read as the reverse complement.
GCATCGATCATCGGCGAGACCGGCCGCATCGACCTCGACACGACCTGGTACACGCCGACCACCTGGCGGATCCGCGACCGCGACGGCGCCGTGGTCGAGGAGTTCGACGGCCGCGAGGAGCTCGCCGGCTACGCGCACGAGGCCCGCGCCTTCGAGGCCATGATCACGTCGGGCCACCGCGACGGCGGCCCGATGGACCCGGACGAGACCGTCGCGATCATGGCGGTGATGGACGAGGCACGCCGCCAGGTGGGCGTCCGGTACCCGGCCGACGGCCCCGCCACGGCTCCCTGAGCGGGCCCGCCGCACGCACGGGTCACCGATCCGGCCTGGAGGCTCCTGCCGCGGTTCCGTAGGATCGGTCACGATGTCCGAGCCGCAGCCCACCCCGCGTCCCGTCTCCGCGCGACTCCGCGCCGCCGTCGCCGCGGCGCGCGCCTCGGCCGCTCGACGACCGGTGCCGTGGATCGCCGGCGGACTCGTGGGGCTGCTCGTGCTCGGTTCGGGCGGTGCGGTGGCGGTGGCCGCGGCAACGACCCCAGACACCCGGACGGCCGCCGCACCGGGCCCGACCCGGAGTGCGTCCTCGGCTCCCGAGCGGACGACCACCACGATGCGTCCGACGGCGACGCCGACGCCGACCCCCGCTGCCCGCGCGGTACCGGAGGACCTCGCAGGACCGTCCGCGCTCCGGACCTGCTCGATCGCCACGGCCGCCTCGGCGAGCGGCCTCGGCGACTTCGAGGGGTACGTGATGGACGCGAAGACGGGCACGGTCCTGTTCTCGGAGCACGGCGAGCGTGCCGCGCAGACCGGCAGCGTGATGAAGACGCTCACCTCGGCGACCGCGCTCTCCGTCCTCGGCGGGGACCACCGCATCCCGACGACCGTCACGCGGGAGTCGCCGGACACCGTGGCGCTCGTCGGCCACGGGGACGCCACGCTGTCCGCCGGTGGCGGCACGGTCTACCCCGGAGCCCCCACCCTGGCGCAGCTGGCGGAGCAGGTGAAGACGAAGGTCGGCAGCACCCCGATCACCACGATCGTGGCCGACGGCACCTACTGGAGCTCCGCCGACGCCTGGGACCCCACGTGGCCGGTGTCGGAGCGGACCATCGGGTACCAGCCCAAGGTCACCGCCCTGATGGTCGACGGCGACCGTGCGGACCCCGCCGCGGCGACGTCGCCCCGGTCCGAGGACCCCGTCGGACGCGCCGGCACCGCCTTCCGGACGGCCCTGGCGAACGCGGGCGTCGCGGGAGCGGCGTCGGCGCAGATCGTCCAGCGGGCGACCACGGGGACCGAGACGATCGCGACGGTGTCCTCGCAGCCGGTCTCGGCACTCATCGGGCAGATGATCCCGAACTCGGACAACACCCTGGCGGAGATGCTCGCGCGGGTGTCCTCGAAGGAGTCCGGGTCGAACGGCTCGGCGGCATCGCTGACGTCGGTGTACCGGTCGGCGCTGCGCTCGTACGGCCTCGACCCGGCCGGCATCGTGATCAAGGACGGCTCGGGCGAGAGTGCCGCGAACGCGGTGTCGCCGGAGTTCGTCGCGCACCTCATGGTGCAGGTCGCCTCCGGCGCGAAGGGACTCGGGATGCTGGGGAACGCCCTGCCGGTGTCGGGGCAGTCCGGCACCCTCGCCAGCCGGTTCACCGGCGCGAACGCGGTGGCCCGGGGCAAGGTGCACGCGAAGACCGGCTGGATCGACAGCGCGAACACCCTGGGTGGCTGGATCGACGCGGCCGACGGCACCCGTCTGACCTTCGCGTTCTACGCCATCGGCTCGCCGCGCGCCGCAGCGCTGCCGGCACTCGACGCCGTGACCGCCGCGACCTACTCGTGCGGAGGCAGGCTCACCGGGTCCTGAGCCAGCGGGTGTTGGATGGACCCATGGCAAGAGCACTGCTCGTCGTGGACGTCCAGAACGACTTCACCGAGGGCGGTGCGCTCGCGGTCACCGGGGGTGCGGCGCTCGCGGAGCGCATCACCGCGTTCCTCGGCAGACACGGGGACGAGTACGACCTCATCGTGGCGTCCCGTGACTGGCACCACGGCGACGACGACAACGGCGGCCACTTCGCCGGTCCGGACGGCCCCGACTTCGTGGACACCTGGCCGGTGCACTGCGTGGCCGGCACCCCGGGCGCCGACTACCACCCGAAGCTCGACACGGCGATGATCGACGTCGGCGTCCTGAAGGGACAGGGGACCCCCGACTACTCGGCGTTCCAGGCCCGGACCGAGGACGGCGTCCCGCTGCCCGAGCTGCTGGCGGAGCGTCGGGTGACGACGGTCGACGTCGTCGGCATCGCCACGGACCACTGCGTCCGGGCATCGGCGCTCGACGCGCGTGCGGCCGGCTTCGACGTCGCCGTCTACGAGGACCTGGTGGCCGGGGTCGACCCCGAGCGCAGCGCACGGGCACTCGACGAGATCCGGGCGGTCGGCGGCCACGTCGACCGCAGCGACATGGACGAGGGGCTCGCCAACCCTGGAGGAGCACAACTGTGAGCAGTACGACCAGCACGACCAGCACGATCAGCACGAGCAGCACGATCAGCACGAGCAGCACGGACGCCACCGCCACGTCCGACGCGGCGACGGACCCCGCCCTCGTGACGACCGTCGCGGACGAGCACGTCAGCGTCGCGGGCGTCCCCACGGGGCTGTCGATCGGCGGCGTCTGGCGTGCGGCGTCGACCGGTGCGACCTTCGCGGTGCGCGACCCCTCCACGGGCGCGGTGCTGGCCGAGGTCGCCGACGCGAGCCCCGAGGACGGCACGGCCGCGCTCGACGCCGCCGTGGCCGCGCAGGCGTCCTGGGCGGCCACGGCTCCCCGCGAGCGGTCCGACGTGCTGCGGCGGGCGTTCGACCTCGTCCGCGAGCACATCGAGGACCTCGCAGCCCTGATGTCGCTGGAGATGGGCAAGCCCCTGGCCGAGGCCCGCGGCGAGGTCGTGTACGGCGGCGAGTTCCTCCGCTGGTTCTCGGAGGAGGCCGTGCGGATCGGCGGCGACTACCGCACCAACCCGGAGGGCACCGGTCGCGGCATCGTGCTCAAGCGCCCCGTCGGCCCGGTCTACGCGATCACGCCCTGGAACTTCCCGCTCGCGATGGCCACCCGCAAGGTCGGGCCCGCGCTCGCCGCCGGCTGCACGGTCGTGCTGAAGCCTGCCGACCTGACGCCGCTGACCACCCTGTTCCTGGCGGAGCTGTTCCGCCGCGCCGGGTTGCCGGACGGTGTGCTCAACGTGGTGCCGTCGAGCGACGCCAAGGGCCTGTCCGAGCCGATCATCGCCGACCGACGGCTGCGCAAGCTCACCTTCACCGGGTCCACCCCGGTCGGTTCGGCACTGCTCAAGCAGGCCGCCGACAACGTGCTGAAGACGAGCATGGAGCTCGGCGGCAACGCCCCGCTGCTGGTCTTCGACGACGCCGACCTGGACACCGCGGTCGACGCCGCCATGCTCGCGAAGTTCCGGAACGTCGGCGAGGCGTGCACCGCGGCGAACCGGTTCTTCGTGCAGGACGGCATCGCCGACGCGTTCGTCGCGGCGCTCACCGCGAAGGTCGACGCCCTGCGGGTCGGACGGGGCACCGAGGACGGCACGACGCTCGGGCCGCTCATCGACGACCGCGCGGTCGACAAGGCTGCCGGTCTGGTCGACGACGCCCTGACGCGCGGCGCCCGGCTCGTCACCGGCGGGCACCGCATCGACCGCCCGGGCACGTTCTACGAGGCGACGGTCGTCGACGACGTGCAGCCCGGGTCGGACATCCTGACGACCGAGATCTTCGGGCCGGTCGCCTCGATCACGCGCTTCGGCACCGAGGACGAGGGCATCCGGCTGGCGAACGACACCGAGTACGGGCTCGTCGCCTACGCCTTCACGTCCGACTTCCGACGGGGGCAGCGGCTGGCCGAGCGGCTCGAGACGGGCATGCTCGGGCTGAACACCGGCGTCGTGTCGAACGCGGCGTTCCCGTTCGGCGGGGTGAAGGCGTCCGGCCTCGGCCGCGAGGGCTCGCACGAGGGCATCGAGGAGTACCTCGAGTCGGTCTACGTGCTGACCCCGGACCCGTTCGCCGCCTGACCCCGCGGCGGACGGGCCCGCCTCACACCAGCAGCTGGTGCTTCGCCAGGTCGCGGTAGAGCGGCGTCGACTCGACGAGCTCGGAGTGCGTGCCGGCACCGACCACCCGGCCGTGCTCGAGCACGACGATGACGTCCGAGTCGACCACCGTCGACAGCCGGTGCGCGATCACGAGCAGCGTGCGGTCCTCGGCGACGGCGTCGATGGCGAGCCGCATCTTCTGCTCGTTGACCCCGTCGAGCGACGACGTCGACTCGTCGAGCAGCAGGATCGGGGGAGCGGCGAGCAGGGCGCGGGCGATGGCCAGGCGCTGCCGTTCCCCGCCGGAGAGCATCACGCCGTCCTCGCCGACCTGGGCGTCGAGCCCGCGGGGATCGCGGTGCAGCACCTCGCCGAGGTTGACGGCCTCGAGCACCCGGACGCAGTCGTCCTCGGTGGCGTCCGGCGAGCCGAGCAGCAGGTTGGCGCGGATCGTGCCGGCGAGCACCGGTGCGTCCTGCTCGACGTAGCCGATCTGGGCGCGGAGCTCCTGCCGGTCCATGCCGCGGACGTCGATGCCACCGAGGCGGATCACGCCCTCGGTGGGGTCGTAGAACCGCTCGATGAGCGCGAGGGTCGTGGACTTGCCCGCACCCGACGGGCCGACGAGCGCGACGCGCGACCCGCGGGGCACCCGGAACGAGACGTCCTGCAGCACCACGTCGTCGGCCGGACGCGCGTCGTCGACGCGATCCGGGCCTCCCGGACGATCTGCGCGGTCGGACGCGACGGCGCCGTCGGCGCCCGATGCATCCGCCTGGGCGTTGTACCGGAACGACACGTGCTCGAACGTGATGGCGTCGTCGCTGGCCACCGCTGCTGCGGGCCGGACCGCCTCGTCGTCCTGCGACTCGGTGGGCAGGTGCAGGATCTCCTCGATGCGCCCGAGGGCACCGAGCGCCTGCGCGACGGCGACGACCGCCCCCATCGCCTGGCCGAGCGGCATGATCATCATGAAGAGCAGCAGGATGAACGTGATGAGCGTGGCGATCGTGATCGTGCCCGCGGCGACCTGCGCCCCGCCGACCCCGAGCACGACGATGAACGCGACCTGCATGACGATGCTCGCCACGGGGACGACGAGTGCGGACATCCGGGCGATGTCGAGGCCGCGGCGGTACGCCTCGGTCGCGTGGCCGTCGACCTCGCGCACCTCACGGTCGGTCGCGCCCGCCGCGCGGATGGTGCGGACGGCGCCGATGCCGCGCTCGACCGCGGCGGTGAGGTCACCGACCTTCTCCTGCGCGCGCTTCGACGCCACGCGGATGCGACGGCTGAGCCCGCCGACGACGACGATCGCGACGACGACGATGACCACGACGATGCCGAGCAGCAGCGGGTCGATGACCGCCATCGCGACGATCGCACCGACGAAGGTCAGCGCGCCGCCGATCGACTCGATGAGGCCCTGGGTCAGGACGGCGCGCAGCAGGGTGGTGTCGCTGCCCACGCGCGACACGAGGTCGCCGGTGCGGCGGGTGTCGAACTCCGAGATCGGCAGGTTGAGGATGCGGCCGATGAGCTTGCGGCGGGTGGAGAGCACCACGCCCTCGCCGGCGCGCTGGAGCAGGAAGTGCTGCACGCCGTTGAGGACGCCGGCCACGATGACCAGTCCCACCAGCAGCCACACGAGCGTGCTGAGGGGGTCGCCCTGCTGCACGGCGGTGATGACCTGGTTGACCAACAGGGGCTGGGCGAGCGACGCCCCCGCGCCCAGGACGCTCAGCACGATGATGACGACCATCGCGGGCTTGTTCTCGAACAGGTAGGACAGCAGCCGACCGAACGTGGCGCGGGGGCCGTCGGTGGTCTTCGGGCGTGCGAAGGGGAAGCTCATCGTGCTCCTAGTTTCTGCCGTACTTCTTGTGCACTGCCTGTCGGCTGACGCCGAGCAGGGTCGCGATCTCCTGCCACGACGCGCCGGCGGTGCGGGCTCGGCGGGCGGCGAGCTCCTCGGCGCGGTCGAGCTCGCGGCGCAGCTCGCGCACGCTGGCGAGTGCCGAGAACGGGTCGTCCCCGGATGCGCCGGCCGCCAGGCTCGTGATGGTCGGTCGGTCCATGGGTGTCAACGTACATTGACGCGCCGACATCTGTCAACCTGCGTTGACGCGCGTCGGGTCGCGACGGGATCGGTAGACGCCGGCGTCTCCGCTCGACGCCGCCACGCGCGCGAGACGCCGCCGAACTCGGCGGCGTCTCGGCGGGCCCGCGGCGTCTCGCTGACACGACGGCGTGTTGCGCGGGGGCGGGGGTGGACGTGCGCCGCGACGGACGGGAGGCCCGGTGCCAGCTGGCACCGGGCCTCCCGTCCGTCAGGTGGTGACGCCTCAGGCGTCGGTGAACTCCTGCGACTTCGTCTCGCGCACGAACAGCAGCGCGACCAGGGTCACGACCGCGGCGATCGTCAGGTACAGCCCGACCAGGAAGATCGTGCCGTCGGGCTGCCAGAGCGCCAGCGCGATCGTCGGCGCGAGCGAGGCGCCGAGGATGGACGCCACGTTGTACGCGATCGCCGACCCCGTGTAGCGGACGTTGGTCGGGAACAGCTCGGGCAGCAGTGCGCCCATCGGGCCGAACGTGAGCCCCATCAGCGACAGGCCGACGATGAGGAACGTCACCACGGTGAGCGGACCGGTCGAGGCGGCGAACCAGATCTGGAACGTCAGGCCGAACAGCGCGATGCCGATCGTGGTCGGGATGAGGGTCCGGCGGCGGCCGAAGCGGTCGGCCAGCATGCCCGCGATCGGGGTGAAGATGCCGAAGAACACCACGCCGATCATGAGCAGCGTCAGGAACTCGCCGCGGGTGTAGCCGAGGCCGACCTTCGGGACCAGCGGGCCGGCCTCGGCGCCGGTGGTGCCGTAGGACAGCGTGAACGTCGTCATGAAGTAGAAGAGCACGTAGGTGGCGACCATGCCGAAGGTGCCGACGATGAGCGCCTTCCACGAGGTGCGGAACACCCGGCCGAGCGGGACCTTCGCGACCGTGCCGGACTCCTGCACACCGCGGAACACGGGGGACTCCACGAGCTTGAAGCGCACGTACAGGCCGACCACGACGAGCACGGCGGAGAGCAGGAACGGGATGCGCCAGCCCCACGCCTGGAAGTCGGCGTTCGGGGTGCCGTCGGCAGCGGCCGGCATCGCCGCGTTGATCGCGATGAACAGGCCGTTGGCGAGCAGGAAGCCGATCGGGGCGCCGAGCTGCGGCATCGAGCCGAACACGCCGCGCTTGCCCTTCGGCGCGTTCTCGGTCGCGAGCAGGGCCGCGCCGGACCACTCGCCACCGAGCCCGACGCCCTGGGCGAAGCGCATCACGGCGAGCAGGACCGGGGCCCAGATGCCGATCGAGTCGAAGGTCGGCAGGCAGCCGATCAGGAACGTGGCGGTGCCCATGACGAGCAGTGATGCGACCAGCGTGGTCTTGCGGCCGACGCGGTCGCCGAAGTGTCCGAAGACGACCGAACCGATCGGGCGGGCGAAGAAGGCCAGCGCGAAGGTGACGAAGGACGACAGCTGCGAGGCCGTCGGGTCTTCGTTCGGGAAGAACACGGTGGGGAAGACGAGGACCGCGGCCGTCGCGTAGACGTAGAAGTCGTAGAACTCGATCGAGGTGCCGACCAGGCTGGCGATGACGACGCGGGAACGGGGGTTGCCGGCCGGTGCCTGGCCGTCGGGGGTGGGGTGTGCTGGTGCCGGTGCGGCGGTCATGGGTGCGGTGCGGTCTTCCGTGCTGCGCACTCCCGGACGGGAGCGCAGGGGGCCGGAACGGCGGACACCGACCAGTTCGCGCGGGGTGGCGCGGACACCGGTCGGGTGCGTTCGGTGGGGAGGGACCCGCTCGTGACGGGAGACCCGATCATACGGCAGATGCCGGATGGCTGCGAATCAGCCCGGAGTCGCCTGGTGGTCGGGACTCAGGCGCCCGCACCCGCTTCGAGGTGCGCCGGCAGCTGGTGACCCATCCGGTCGCGCTTGGTGTCGAGGTACCCGGCGTTCTGCGCCTGGACGCCGACGACGAGGGGCACGAGCGACTCCACCGCGATGCCGTGCTCCTCGAGCTGCCGGCGCTTCTCCGGGTTGTTCGACAGCAGCCGGACGCTCGTGATTCCGAGGTCGGCGAGGATGCCGGCCGCACCGCCGTAGGCACGGGAGTCGGCGGGCAGCCCGAGCGCGAGGTTCGCGTCGAGGGTGTCGAGACCGTCCTCCTGCAGGCGGTAGGCCTTGAGCTTGTTGATCAGGCCGATGCCGCGCCCCTCGTGGCCGCGCAGGTAGACGACCACGCCGCCCTCCGCCGCGATGGTGTCGAGCGCCGCGTCGAGCTGCGGGCCGCACTCGCACTTCAGCGATCCGAAGGCCTCGCCGGTCAGGCACTCGGAGTGCACCCGGACGAGGGTGCCGTCGGCGGGGAGCGACCCGTCGGGCAGGGGCGCGATGATCGCGACGTGCTCGGCGCTGGTGACGAGGTCGCGGTAGGCGCGCATCTCGAACGTGCCGTGGGTGGTCGGCACGTTCGTCGACACCTCGAAGTGGACCGGGCTGCCGGGCGTGGGGGAGGTCAGCGCGTCGCTCATGTGGTGCTCCGGTCGTTCGTGGGGCCGTCTGCCGACCCGGGTGTCGCGTGGTGGTGCTGCTGCTGGCTCGGCTCGTGCGGGAGCCGGTGGTGCGGGTCGCCCTGCGGTCGAGCGCGGACCAGCAGGTCGGGGCCCAGGGCGGTGGTCGATAGTACGTCCAACCGACGACGGTCCGGCATGCTTCCCACCCCGAGGTCGCCGAGGGCCACTCGGGGTCCGCCGAGCAGGACCGGGGCCACGTACACCAGGTACTCGTCGACGAGCCCGGCGGCGATGAGCGCCGAGGCGACGGTGGGGCCGCCCTCGACGAACACCGAGTGCACGCCGTACCCACGCAGGGCGGCGAGCGAGGCACCGAGGTCGTGGCCGGGCAGGGTGACGAGTCCGCGTGGGTGTCGACGCACGGCGGCGTCTGCCGGGACGGGCCGGTCGCCGAGCACGACGGCGAGGGGCTGGTCGGCGAGGAGCTCACCGGCGTCCCCGCGGGCGGTCAGGCTCGGGTCGTCGGCGAGCACGGTTCCGGTGCCGACCAGGATCGCGTCGTGCGCGGCGCGCTGTTCGTGGACGTGCTGCCGAGCGGCCGCCCCGGTGATCCACTTGCTCGTACCGTCCGGCGCGGCGGCCCGACCGTCGAGGCTCGACGCCCACTTCACGGTCACCCACGGACGCCCGAGCCGCACCGACAGCAGCCAGCGCTCCAGGAACGACTCCGCCTGGTCGGCGAGCACCCCGGACACGACGTCGACGCCGCCGGCGCGCAGGCGATCGGCACCGCCGTGCACCTCGGCACCGGGATCGTCGATCGCGTACACGACGCGGGCGACCCCGGCCTCGAGCAGGGCGAGTGCGCACGGTCCGGTCCGGCCGGTGTGGTTGCAGGGTTCGAGCGTCACGACGGCGGTCGCGCCGCGGAGGCGTTCCGGGTCGACCTTCGCCATCGCGTCCACCTCGGCGTGCGGGGTGCCGGCACCCTTGTGCCACCCCTCGGCGAGGACGTCGCCGTCGGGGGAGAGGAGCACCGCACCGACGCGCGCGTGGTCACCGACGGCGGGCCCGAGGGCCGCGAGTTCGAGCCCGCGGCGCATCGCCCGGACCTCGGAGGGTCGTGCCGTGTCGCTCACGGGCCGAGCCTACCGGCGGGCGAAGGGTGACGTGTCACCACGGCCTGCGGGGTCCCTCAGGACGCGGACGGCCAGGGGAGGTCCGACGCCGGAGCGCCGTCGCTGCGACGGAGTCCGGTCCACGCGGTCGTCGGGCCGCCGTCGCGGTCGGGGATGCGGGCCGTGCCGGTCCCCGTGAACGAGAACCCGGCGGCACGGGCCACGGCGGCCGATGCGGTGTTGCCCGCGTAGCACTCCCAGTAGACGTCGGGTGCCCCACCGGCGAAGGCCCACTGGACGACGAGTTCGACTGCGTCGTGCATCAGGCCGGCGCCGCGGGCGGGCGGCGCCAACCAGAAGCCGAGGTCGCGCCCGGCCGTGCGGTAGCTGATGACGCCCTCGAGCCAGGTCGAGCCGGCCCGACGGATCGCCCAGGTGTACTCGCGGTCGGACGCCCAGCCCGGACCGACGAGGGCGTCGACGAACGTGCGGGCGTCCTGTTCGCGGTACGGCGTCGGGACCGTGGTCCAGCGGACCACGTCCGGGTCCTGGCAGGCGTCGGTGATCGCGGTGGTGTCCGCGCGGGTGGGGACGTCGAGCCGCACCCGCGCGGACTCCAGCGTGACGGGCTGCATCGTCAGCCGCGCGCCCGGGGCACGAAGCCGATGCGGTCGTAGACCCGGGCGAGGGTCTCGCGGGCGATCGACTCGGCGCGGTCGGCGCCGACGGCGAGCAGCCGGTCGAGCTCGGCCGGGTCGTCGAGCAGCTCGAGGGTCCGCGCACGCACGGGTTCGAGCTCGGCCACGACGGCGTCGGCGACCTCGCCCTTCAGGTCGCCGTAGCCCTTGCCCTGGAACGACGTCTCGAGGTCGGCGACGGACGTACCGGTGAACGCGGACAGGATCGAGAGCAGGTTCGTGACGCCGGGCTTCGCCTGCCGGTCCGCCCGGATCTCGCGCTCGGTGTCGGTCACGGCCGACCGGATCTTCTTCGCCGTGCGCTTCGGGTCGTCGAGCAGGCGGATGAGGCCGTTGTCGGACGCGGCCGACTTGCTCATCTTGTTGGTCGGGTCCTGCAGGTCGTAGATGCGCGCGGTGTCGGTGAGGATCCGCGCCTCGGGCACCACGAAGGTCTCGCCGAACCGCGAGTTGAAGCGGCCGGCCAGGTCGCGGGTCAGCTCGACGTGCTGGCGCTGGTCGTCGCCGACCGGGACCACCTTGGTGTCGTAGAGCAGGATGTCCGCGGCCATCAGGATCGGGTACGTGAAGAGCCCGACGGACGCGGCCTCCGCGCCCTGACGCGCCGACTTGTCCTTGAACTGGGTCATCCGGCTGGCCTCGCCGAACCCCGTGAGGGTGTTCAGCACCCAGGCGAGCTCGGCGTGCGCGGGCACGTGCGACTGCACGAAGAGCGTCGCCCGGCTGGGGTCGATGCCGGACGCGATGTACTGCGCGGCGGTCGCCCGGGTGTTCGCCCGGAGCTCGGCCGGGTCCTGCGGCGAGGTGATGGCGTGCATGTCGACGACGCAGTAGATGGCGTCGTGGTCGTCGAGCAGCGTCCTCCACTGCATGAGCGCCCCGACGTAGTTGCCGAGGTGCAGCGAGCCGGCGGACGGCTGGATGCCCGAGAAGATGCGGGTGGTGGTCATGGTGGTGCTCCGGTGCGTCAGGTGAAGCGAGAGAAGAGGGTCAGAGTTCGTAGTCGACGACCACGGGGGCGTGGTCGGACCATCGCTGGTCGTACGCCGCAGCGCGGTCGACCGTGTACTCCGTGACCTTCGCGGCGAGGTCGGGTGTGGCCATCTGGTAGTCGATGCGCCAGCCGGTGTCGTTGTCGAAGGCCTGACCGCGCCACGACCACCACGTGTACGGGCCGTCGACGTCACCGGCCTGGGCGCGGCCCACGTCGACCCAACCGAGTCCGGAGCCGGTGGAACCGTCGGCGCCCTCGACCTCGGTGCCCTGCTCGCCGAAGAAGCGGGAGAAGTAGGCACGCTCGCGCGGCAGGAAGCCGGCTCGCTTGACGTTGCCCTTCCAGTTCTTGATGTCGCGCTGGTCGTGCCCGACGTTGAGGTCGCCCACGACGACGGCGAGCGGGTTGTGCTCGCGGAGCGCGGGCAGGCGCTCGGTCATCGCGTCGAGGAACTTCCACTTCTCGTCCTGCTTGGGGGTGTCGACCTCGCCCGAGTGCACGTAGGTGGAGACCACGGTGACGGTCGTGCCACCGATCTCGTAGTCGGCCTCGAGCCAGCGCCCGGCGGAGTCGAAGTCGTCCGCACCCAGCGCGACACGGTGCACGTGTGCGCTGTGACGTGAGGCGATCGCGACGCCGGCCCGACCCTTCGCGGTCGCCGGGTCGTGCACGATGTCCCACTCGTCGCCGAGCAGCGCCGCCAGGTCGTCGCTCGACGCGCGCACCTCCTGCAGGGCCAGCACGTCGACGTCACGGGTGGCGAGCCAGTCGCCCATGCCCTTGCGGAAGGCGGCGCGGACGCCGTTCACGTTGACGGATGCGAGGCGCAGGCGTGTCATGCAGAACACCTTATCGGCGGGTGCCGACAGCCCTGGACGCCCCCAGGACGGACGGGAGGCACGGTGCCAGCCGGCACCGTGCCTCCTGTCCGTCAGGTGGTCGCGTCCCGGACGCGACCTGCGCGATCAGGCCGCGTCGTGGTCCGTCCCGAGGAACTCGACCAGGCTGTCCGCGGTGGTCTCGGCGTCGTCGCCGGAGACGGTGAGGGTGACCTCGTCGCCGTGCTCGATGCCGAGCCCGAGCAGGGCGAGGATGCTGCCGGCGTTCCCGGACTTGTCGCCCTTGGCGATCGTGACCTGGTGCCCGGACGCCGTCACGGTCTGGACGAAGAGGGAGGCGGGGCGAGCGTGCAGGCCGGATGCGCTGGCGACGGTCACGGTGCGGGTGGCTTCGGACATCGATGAACTCCTGTCGATGGGTGGTGCGCTCATGCTAGCGAGCGCGTGGTGGACGGGTCCGGCGCGCGGTCAGGGTCGACCGGGCCAGAAGACCTCGGTGCCGGCGGCCTCGACCTCGCGCACGAGGTCGAGGTTGACGGCGGGGTCGGTGATGATCGTGTCGATCGCCGCGAGCGGGGCGACGCGGCCGAACTCCTCGCGCCCGAACTTGGTGTGGTCGGCGAGCAGGATGCTCCGTCGAGCGGACTTGATCATGGCGGACTTCACGGCGGCCTCGGCCATGTTGTGCGTCGTCAGTCCGCGCTCCGGGGTGATCCCGTTGATGCTGATGAAGGCCACGTCGACGCTCACCATCCCGATGAGCTGGTGCGTCCAGGTGCCGACGCCGGCCAGCGAGTCGCTGCGGATGTTCCCGCCGAGCAGATGCAGGTCGATGCCCGGACGGTTCGCGACCGCCGAGGCCACGGGGAGCGAGTGGGTGACCACGGTGAGCCCGCGGTCGGTGGGCAGCATCTCGGCCAGGCAGATGGTCGAGGTGCCGGCGTCGATCATCACCGAGCCGTTCTCCGGCAGCTCCTCGAGCGCGGCCTCGGCGATGACCATCTTCTCGGTCTGGTTGATGCCGCCGCGGTCGCCGACGCCCGGGTGCAGGGTGATGCGCTCCACCGGGATCGCCCCGCCGTGGGCACGGCGGACGAGTCCGCGGCGTTCGAGGCTGGTCAGGTCGCGCCGGATGGTCTCCGGCGTCACGGCCAGCAGCTCGGCCAGGTCCTTGACGTCGACCCGCCCGTGCGCGCGCGCCTGTTCGACGATGCGCTGGTGGCGCTCTGGTGCGTACATCGGACCTCGTCGTCTCGGGTCGGAACGGAACGGACATGCTCGGGCACGTGGTCGGCGACGACGACGGCCGCGGTCGATCCGCCAGACGCAAACGGGCATCTGTTTCTGCATTTTTATCCCCGGATGTGTTTGTTTGTCAACGCGGATCGGGGTAGTGTGCTCTCAGCCGCACGGGCGTGGTCCGCTTCCGTGCCGCTGCGCACCGAACGAACCACCCCACCGCAAGCGCGTGTGAGATGAAGGAGTCTCGAATGTCCGAACTGCTCGGCACCGGCGTCGGCCGTGGCGTCGCCCACGGCCCCGTGCTCCGGATGGCTGACCCGCTCGGCGAACCGTCGAAGGACGCGCTCGCAGGGTCGGCGGACGACGCCAAGCAGGCCGTGCACGACGCGCTCGCCGCGGTGGCGGACGACCTCAACAAGCGCGGACAGCTCGCCGGTGGCGACGCCCAGGCCGTGCTCGAGGCGCAGGCGCTCATGGCGCAGGACCCGACGCTGCTCGACGACGTCCACACCCGCATCGCCGCCGGCACCAACGCCGAGCGCGCGGTGTTCGAGGCCTTCGCCCAGTTCCGCGACCTGCTCGTCGGCATGGGCGGCTACATGGGGGAGCGCGCGGCCGACCTGGACGACGTCGCCCAGCGCATCATCGCCAAGCTCCGGGGCGTCCCCGCTCCCGGTGTGCCCGAGTCGGACACCCCCTTCGTCCTGGTCGCACGTGACCTCGCTCCCGCCGACACCGCGCTGCTCGACCTCGACAAGGTGCTGGCGCTCGTCACCCGTGACGGCGGTCCGACCTCGCACACCGCGATCCTCGCCCGCGCCAAGGGCATCACCGCCATCGTCGGCGTGACCGGCGCCGACGAGCTCGCCGAGGGCGTCCACGTCGTCGTCGACGCCGCCGCCGGGACGGTCGTCACCGACCCGTCCGAGTCGCTCGTGGCCGAGGTCGACCAGCGGATCGCGGACCGGCTCGCCGCCGCTGCCGCCCCGCTCACCGCCGGCGCCCTCGCCGACGGCCACGTCGTGCCGCTGCTCGCGAACCTCGGCAGCCCCGCCGACGCCGCCGGCGCCGTTGCTCTCGGTGCGGAGGGCGTGGGGCTCTTCCGCACCGAGTTCCTCTTCCTCGACTCGCCGACGGCCCCCACGGTCGAGCAGCAGACCGAGTCGTACCGCCAGCTCCTCGCGGCGTTCCCCGGCAAGAAGGTCGTCGTCCGCGCGCTCGACGCCGGTGCCGACAAGCCGCTGCCGTTCCTCACCGACAAGGACGAGGAGAACCCGGCGCTCGGTCGTCGTGGCCTCCGTGCCCTGCGGAACCACCCCGAGGTGCTGCGCGACCAGCTCACCGCGCTCGCCCAGGCCGACGCCGCGACCGAGGCCGACCTGTGGGTCATGGCCCCGATGGTCGCCGATGCCGAGGAGACCGAGTACTTCGTCACCCTGGCCCGCGAGCTCGGCATCCGCACCGCCGGCGTCATGGCCGAGGTGCCGTCGCTCGCCCTGATGGCCGAGCAGGTGTTCCAGAACGCGGACTTCGTGTCCATCGGCACGAACGACCTGACCCAGTACACGATGGCCGCCGACCGCATGCTCGGAAGCGTCGCGTCCTACCAGGACCCGTGGCACCCGGCCGTCCTGCGCCTCGTCGCGCAGCTCGGCACCGCCGGGGCCACCGCCGGCAAGGCCGTCGGGATCTGCGGCGAGGCGGCGGCGGACCCGCTGCTCGCCGTCGTCCTGGTCGGTCTCGGCGCCACCACCCTGTCCATGACCCCCGCGGCCCTGGCCGACGTGCGCGCCGAACTCGGTCGTCACACGCTCGAGCAGGCCCGCGAGATGGCGACGGCGGCACTCGCCGCGAGCACGGCGGCGGCCGCCAGGTCCGCCGCGGCCGCAGCGCACGCCGCCTGACCCACCACCCCCGGCACCACCCCTCCCATCACCACGCAGCAGCTCCACCACACAGAAAGTCACCGCACATGACAACGTCGTCCGTTGCAGCGCCCGACGCTCCCGCGAAGTCGCGGGGCGGCGCACGCGTCGCCGTTCAGAAGTTCGGCACGTTCCTCTCCGGCATGGTCATGCCCAACATCGCGATCTTCATCGCGTGGGGTCTGATCACGGCCTTCTTCATCGAGACCGGTTGGACTCCCGTCGGCATCCTCGGCGGGTTCGGAGAGACGGACGGCGTCGCGAACGTCGGCCTCGTCGGCCCGATCCTGACCTACCTCATCCCGCTCGCGATCGCCTTCCAGGGCGGCCGCATGGTCTACGAGACCCGCGGTGCCGTCGTCGGCGCGATCATGGCGATGGGTGTCATCCTCGGTGCCGCCGGCACGGTCATGATCCTCGGCGCGATGATCTGCGGCCCCCTCGGCGCATGGCTCATCAAGCAGATCGACAAGATCTGGGACGGCAAGATCAAGCCCGGCTTCGAGATGCTCGTCAACAACTACTCGGCCGGCATCCTGGGCTTCGGCCTCGCGCTCCTCGGCTTCTTCTGGCTCGCGCCGGTCTTCAAGGCCATCGCCGAGGGCCTGGGCGTCGCCGTCGAGTTCCTGGTGAACAACTCCCTGCTGCCGCTCGCGAGCGTCATCATCGAGCCGGCGAAGGTGTTCTTCCTCAACAACGCCATCAACCACGGCGTGCTGTCCCAGCTCGGTGCGCAGCAGGTCGAGGAGTCGGGCAAGTCCATCCTGTTCCTGCTCGAGGCGAACCCCGGCCCCGGTCTCGGTCTGCTCCTCGCCTTCACCTTCTTCGGTGTCGGCATCGCCCGCTCGACCGCTCCCGGTGCGATCCTCATCCAGTTCTTCGGTGGCATCCACGAGATCTACTTCCCGTACGTGCTGCAGAAGCCGATCCTGTTCGTCGCCGTCATCCTCGGTGGCGCCACGGGCGTCGGCACCAACGTGCTCTTCAACTCCGGTCTCGTCGCCCCGGCGTCGCCCGGTTCGATCTTCGCGGTGCTGACCGCGACGTCGAAGGACAGCTACGTCGGCGTCATCCTGTCGGTCGTCCTGTCCGCCGCGGTCACCTTCGCGGTCGCGTCCTTCTTCCTGCTCGCCAGCCGCAAGCGTGACCTGGCGTCGGGCAACGGTGGCGACATGAGCGCCGCGATGGCGAAGCTCCAGGCGAACAAGGGCCGCGAGGCCAACGCCGCGACCGCCGGTCTGCTCGGCAACAACTCGCCGGCCAACGAGGAAGAGGCCGAGGCCTCCCTCGGCGGCGTCGGCTCGGCGAGCACGGCGACCGCGACGAAGGTCCAGAACCTGGTCTTCGCCTGCGACGCCGGCATGGGCTCGAGCGCCATGGGTGCCAGCGTCCTGCGCAACAAGATCAAGAAGGCCGGCATCGAAGGGGTGACGGTCTCCAACAAGGCGATCGCGAACCTGTCCGGTGACGAGGACCTGATCATCACGCAGGAGGAGCTCACCGAGCGCGCCAAGCAGAAGAACCCGAACGCGCAGCACGTGTCGGTCGGCAACTTCATGAACGCGCCGCAGTACGACCAGGTCGTCGAGCAGCTGAAGAACCAGTAACGCCACAACCAGTAACGAAGTGCAGTATCGGAGGGGACGGGTCTGACCCGTCCCCTCCATCACGTCCTCGAACACAAGGAGAACCCCCGATGCCCGTCCTGCAGGAGAGCCAGATCCGCATCCACACCGAGGACACCGCTCCGACCAAGTCGGAAGCGATGAAGGAGGCGGCCGAGATCCTCGAGGCTGCGGGCGCGGTCACGGCCGACTACTACCCGGCGATGCTCGAGCGCGAGAAGAGCGTGTCCACGTACATGGGCAACTTCCTCGCCATCCCGCACGGCACCAACGACGCGAAGGACGCCATCAAGTCGTCCGCCCTGTCGTTCATCCGCTACGCCACCCCGATCGACTGGGACGGCAACCCCGTGCGCTTCGTCGTCGGCATCGCCGGCGTGAACAACGAGCACCTCGACATCCTGTCCAAGATCGCGATCGTGTTCTCCGACGAGGACGAGGTCCAGAAGCTCACCGACGCCGCCGACACGAGCGCCATCCTGTCGATCCTCGGCGAGGTCAACGAGTGAGCGCGGAACACGGCACCGCCGTCCACTTCGGCGCCGGCAACATCGGCCGTGGCTTCGTCGGGCTCCTGCTGCACCAGGCGGGGTACGAGGTCGTCTTCGCCGACGTCGCCGCTCCGCTCATCGACGCCCTGGCCGCCGCCGACTCGTACACCGTGCACGAGGTCGGCGCCGGTGCCCAGGATCACGAGGTCACCGGATTCCGCGCCCTGAACAGCGCGCAGGACGAGGACGGCGTCGTGGCGGAGATCGCCGCCGCCGACGTCGTGACGTGTGCCGTCGGCCCGAACGTCCTGCGCTTCATCGCGCCCGTCATCGCCCGTGCCCTCGTCGCCCGTGACGCCGGTGCCGCGCCCATCGCCGTCATGGCGTGCGAGAACGCCCTGAATGCCACGGACCGGCTGCGTGAGTTCATCGTCGACGCCCTGCCCGAGGACGGCCGCGACGCCGCCCTGGCCAAGGCCGTCTTCGCGAACACCGCCGTCGACCGCATCGTGCCCGCGCAGCCCGAGGGCGGCGGACTCGACGTCACCGTCGAGACCTACTTCGAGTGGGCCATCGACCGCACCCCCTTCGGTGGCAACGAGCCGGCGATCCCGGGTGCGCACTACGTCGACGGGCTCGCCGCGTCGATCGAGCGCAAGCTCTTCACGGTGAACACCGGGCACGCCACCGTCGCGTACCACGGGTTCCTCGCTGGGGCGGACAAGATCTCGGACGCCATCGCGATCCCGGCGGTGCGTTCCGCGCTCGAGTCCGTGCTCGCCGAGACGAGCGACCTGCTCGTCCGCCGGCACGAGCTCGACCCCGAGGTCCACCGCGCCTACGTGCGGGCGATCATCGCGCGGTTCGAGAACGAGCACCTGCCCGACACGGTGACGCGCGTCGGCCGACAGCCGCTCCGCAAGCTGTCGCGCGACGAGCGCTTCGTCTCGCCCGCCGCCGCGCTGGCCGAGGACGGCACGGAACCGACTGCGCTGTTGGACGCGATGGGTGCGGCACTCCGCTTCGACGTCGCGGACGACGAGCAGAGCGTCGAACTGCAGGCACTGCTGGCCTCGGACGCATCCGATGCCGACGTGGTCACCCAGATCACCGGGCTCGACGCGCAGCACCCGCTGCACGCGGCGTTCGCCGACCGGGTGCGCCAGGCGCGCGCCTGACGACGCCCGCGTCTCCCTGACTGGAGGCCCGTCACCAGCTGGTGACGGGCCTCCAGCTCGTACCGCTCACGGCTACCAACCACGACCTCGGATCCCTCGATGCGTATCGTGGTGAGATCGCCGCAGTCGGACGCTTCGGCTCTCCGGGCGGCGGAGTGCAGGTACAACTGCCGCTGCCGGTCGAGATCCTCCAGGTCCTCGGCGTACTCCGCGAAATTCCTCTGCACTGAGAACAGGACGAATTCATGGATGACATCGACGTGATGCGCGAACTCGCCTTGGCCGAGGCCGCGGGCGCTCCCTTTTGCTGGATGCGGCGGCCGTCCAACGATGCGAACACCCCGTGCATCTACGAGACAGCAGACGTATGGCGGGTCTCCACGACGAACGAACGGAGCACCGAGGAATCTGTCGACGACTACTCGGACCGCTCCGCGGCCGTCGGCGATTTCGTGAGCCGCGTACAAGGGTCCGTACGGTACAAGGAGCTCCGCAAAAAGCTCCTCGGGCACTAGCGCAGGTCTGATGCCCGTTCTGACTGGGCCTGGTCGAGGACCCTTCTGACAGCCGGACGGTCGTCTGCAGGAGGTGCAGATCATCGCTCCCGCCGGTGCGGCGGTCGACGCTGCCCAGTTCCTCGAAGGAGACCCGAGAGCCGGGCTGGGTCCCATGACCACAAGAGAGGCGTTCGTCAAGTGAGGACCACAGCCCACGGCCGAGCGATCGGTGCGGCGATCGGGAATCCCCAACCCGACCCGACGAGCCTCCCTGGGATCCTCAAGGGCGCGAGAGTGCTCCTGCATCACGGTGACGTCGAGACGCGAATCGGAATCCAGTCGGATCCGCTCGCGATCTTCACACGGGACAGGGGTTCTTCCCGAACTGACCCCAAGGGGTTTGGAGTCCTGTCATGACCAAGGACCCTCCGGGAGTGTTTCGCCACTTGGAACTCCTCGAAAGTGTCCTGCGGCGGGCCGGGCACGACCGCGTCGTCGTCGAGCCGCACAAGGTCCAGTACGGCGATTTCGAGACTGTTCGGCGGTTCGCGGTGTCGGAGACCTCGGTGGTCGAGTGGCGCGGAGACCGAGGGACGGGCGCGCTGACAGGCACAGAGTTCGAGTCGGCGGCTGATGCGGAACGGTGCATCGTCGCGGACGCCAGCGGACACCTGCGCGAGGCCCGTGGTCTGCCGGTCGCACATTGGCTCCTCGACCGCGAAGAGGAGCTTCCCGAAGGGTTCGCGTTGCACCCGGACAGCGACGGTGTCGTCCTCCGGTGGGTCGTTTCAGGAGCGGAACACCGAGCCCGGTTCGGCGGCGCGCTCCCGACGGGATCGGCGCTGCTGTTCTCCACCGTGGCGCGCGTGCCCATCGCGGTGGTCGAATCGTGCGCGCTTGCGGCTGATTCCCGCGCAGCGTTCGCCGCAGCAGCGTCTTCGGCCGCACGGTAGGCAGTCCTTGGCTCCCTGCCGAACTGCCGACTCCAGCGCATCGGGCGGGACTCGACTCCGTGTTCGACATCGACACCGCATCGCTCAGGGGCCACGGCCGTTCGATCGAGGTCAGTCGGATCGACCCCGCCTTTGCCTAGTCCGGCGGTGGCCTCCAGGCGCAGATCGTTGATCCTTCGAAGATGTAACGAGGGCCTCCAGCGGCAAAGCAGCAGGTGTTCTTCGATGCGAAGGTTCTCGACCGATGAATTGCGTTCGCGGACCCGTCTAGTGATCACTGAAGCAAGTGGGTTCACAGGATGATTGAGCAGGCCGAGGGTCAGATCACTGCCTTGGCTGAAGGAGCTCGATTAGAATGGCGTGTACGGGGTCCGTACGCAGCGGATGCCATCCGACGGCTTCCTCGAGGCACGGGGATTGACGGCAATGGTGTCACGGTCGGCTTCACGCCAATGAGAACGGAGTAATTGTCGGATGCCTTTTCCTTCTTGGCAAAGGCTTACGCCGCGAACGCTCGCGCCGTGTGGGTCTTCTCCGGGTGAACAAGTGTGGAGCGTGCAGTCCAGAATGACTCGATTCGTCCTTCCGTGGCCCTGGGTGTCCGCCATGCCCGTCTGTCTGCAGACGGGCATGGCCGCGAGCGCGACTCGCCCTACCACTTCTGCGCCTGTATCGGCACGGAGATCCGACCTCGGTTGGCGTCCGACGCTTGTCCGAACGGCGGTGGTCATCCCATGAGTCAGTCGTGTGCTGAACTTCCCCATGCCGCCGAGCTCGGAGCGTTCGTCGGGAATTCCAAACCGGACTGGTCTCGCCTACCCGGCATTCATCGTCAGCCGAAGGAGATGTTCGGTTACGGCAACATCGAGACTTCCAGCCGGGTTGAATCCTGCTCGGACGGGTATCGACTTGTCGATCGGGACCGAGCGTATGAGTCCACAGCGGCGGAGTTCTCGCACGTCGACGACGTCGAGCGCTTCATCGCAATCAGGGATGGCAGCCAACGTTCGTCGGGCCCGTGGTTCCCTGGCAGGGCAACTGCGCCGGACGCCGTGACCTTACAGGCGGACGGTGGTGGCACCTACGTCTTCTCCTGGGGGCACGATGACGTGCACATCGTCCGGGCTTTCGGGATACCGGCAGCGAGCGCGGCGTATCGCCTCGCCTGGGTACGCGCCCTGCCACTCGAGCAGGTGATCGACATCGTCTCCGCGCCCTGGCCGATGGAGTGGCTGGCAGCGCACGGGATGCACACTCAGTGCCGGCTAGGGACTCCCGATGCTCAGGAGTGAGGCGTTCATCAGGTGAGGACCACAGCCCACGGCCGAGCCATCGGTGCGGCGATCGGGAATCCCCAACCCGACACGACGAGCCTCCCTGGGATCGCCCGGGAGCCGGAGTGCTCCTGCCGTACGGTGACCTCGAGACGCAGATCGGAATCCAGTCCAATCCGCTCGCGATGTTCAAACGGGACAGGGGTTCTGCTCGCCTGCTGACGACGTTCAGTCACCAGGGTGACGCGGAACGCTCTTTGCTGATCAAGTCGCGACCGGAGCTCGTGTCGGAACCGTGGGACGCTGCTCCCGATCGTTACACCTGGCCGGAAGGCGTCGACGCAGTTGACGACGCGTCCGAGCTGATCGTCACGTGGCGATCGGAGGACGGACTGCATCGTGTCGTCGCGCGGGCTGTCGGCGAGCGTCGCAATGTGCATGACGGCGTGGGTGCGGGACGTTTCGATCGAGGAACTGCTGGAACGTGCGGCTCGCACGTGAGATGAGATTGAGGCAATCCCGAAGAAAGTCTTGTCCCTCCGATCAAGTGGAGGCCTTCACTGTTGACCGTCTAACGCGAACTTCTTGCAGCGACGCGAACCTGCCTAGGCCGTTTGTGGCAACGAACCGCCCGAGCTCTTCTCCGTTCCCGGACCCAAGCGAGGGGCAGCGCGTCGGAAGCGTCTAGTCCGGAGTGGACTGATCCAGCTCGGGGCCACTCTGCTGCCACCGGTCTCAGCGCACGGATGCCCGAACCGATTGCCGCTCGATCAATCGTGGCTCGTCACGCCAGCAGCCCATCGGCGTACCGTCCGGTGCATGACGAAGCACTGGGTGGCACCGCGGTTCGGCGGCAGCGAGGTCCTCGAGTACACCGACACAGCGGTATCCACGCCCAGCCCCGGCGAGGTCACCATCCGGGTCCGCGCCGCCGGCATGAACCCCGCTGACACGAAGCACACCCGCCAGGGTGACCCGTCCGACCTGCCGATCGCCGTCGGCTACGAGATCGCCGGCACCATCAGCGCGATCGGGCCCGACACGGAGATCGCCTCCGGAGGGGGAGCCGTCGGTGACGAGGTCCTCGCGTTCCGCGTCCAGGGCGGGTGGGCCGAGGAACTGACGGTGCCCGCGCGCGACGTGTTCGCGAAGCCCGCGTCGCTCGGCTTCCCCGAGGCCGCGAACCTCCTCCTCGCCGGGACCACCGCAGCCGACATGCTCCGGGTCACCCGGGCCTCCGGGAACGACACCGTCCTCGTGCACGGCGCCGCCGGAGCAGTGGGGGTCAGCCTGCTCCAGCAGCTCCGCCTGCTCGGGGCCCGGGTGATCGGGACCGCGTCCGAACGCAACGCCGACGTGGTCGCGGACTTCGGCGGGGAGTGGATCGCCTACGGGGACGGGCTCGAGGAGCGGGTCCGAGCGTTGGTCGCGGACGGCACGGGCGACGGCGTCGACGTGGCGCTCGACTGCGTCGGCACCGACGAGGCGGTGGACGTCTCCCTCGCGCTCGTCGCAGACCGCTCGCGCATCGTGACCATCGCGGCACCCGGCCGGGCAGAGTCCGACGGCATCCGGGCGATCGGCGGCGCACAGCCGGAGAGCAAGGCGTTCCGTGACTCCGTCCGGCAGCGACTCATCGACCTCGCGGGTGCCGGGCACCTCGAGGTCCCGGTGGCGCGGACCTTCCCCCTGTCCGAGGCGAAGGCGGCGGCGGAACTGCTGGAGTCCGGGCACCCCGGAGGCAAGCTCGCGCTCCTGCCCTGACCGGGCGGTCGGGTCAGGTGTCGTCCGGGCGGATGACGCTCTGCGGGCCGGGGGAGTGCCACACTCTGTGTGGACCGACAACCCGCGCCGGAAGGAACGCCCGATGAGTGACCAGTACCCGCCCCGGGACCCGTACGGGCAGCAGCCGAGTCCGTACGGGCAGCAGCCGAGTCCGTACGGCCAGCAGCCGGGTCCGTACGGCCAGCGGCCGTGGGGTCAGCAGCCTCCGGGGCCGTCCGGGCAGTCCGCGCAGCCCGGGCCGGGACAGCCGAGTGGTGGGAAGGCCGGGCCACCGCTCTGGGCGCCCTGGTACGGCATCCCCTTCCCTCAGGCGTTCGTGCGGTTCTGGAAGAAGTACGTGCGCTTCGACGGTCGGGCCAGCCAGTCGGAGTACTGGTTCTGGGCGCTCTGGTACCTCATCGGTTCGGCGGCCGCCGGCATCTTCGGCAGCGGCTTCGACGTGCTGCCGTTCGTCGACGACGGTTCGGACGGGCTCGGCAGCCTCTGGAGCCTCGCGTGCGCCCTCGGGTTCATCGCCCTGACCGTGCGACGGCTGCACGATGTGAACCTCAGCGGCTTGTTCGCGTTGTTCTTCATCATCCCGCCGATCGGCATCCTGTTCTCGCTGATCATCGGGCTGATGTCCTCGAACCCGCAGGGGCAGCAGTACGACCGTCCGCTGCAGCGGTGACGTCGTCGGAACGGTCCTGACGGCCGCTCAGGGGTTCTGGTTGACTCGAACGTGAACATCAGCCAACACTCGAGGGGGACCACGTGAGCGATCAGTACCCGCAGGATCCGAACAACCAGCCGAACGCCCAGTTCGCCGGCGCTCCGCAGTACGGTCAGCAGCCGCCGACCGGTCCGAACGGCGAACCGCCGCTCTGGGCGCCGTGGTACGGGATCTCGTTTGGCAAGGCCGTCGGCCGCTTCTTCAAGAAGTACGCCACGTTCAGCGGACGTGCCAGCCGCAGCGAGTTCTGGTGGTGGTACCTGGCGAACGGGATCGTCACCATCGTCCTCAGCATCCTGTACGGTATCGGCTTCGCCACGTCGGAGCGCTCGACCGTGTCGACGTCGACCGCGACGTCCGCCAGCGTCCAATCGACCGTCACCGAACCGTCGGCGCTGTTCGTCATCGTGGGCATCCTGTTCCTGCTCTGGGGCCTCGCGATCCTCGTCCCGACGCTCGCCCTCGGGTGGCGTCGACTGCACGACGTGAACCTGCCCGGTGCGCTGTGGATCATCGCCTTCTTCGTCGGCATCGTCGGGATCGTCTTCGGCCTGCTGCCCTCGAACCCGCAGGGCGCGCGGTACGACCGCCCCGACTCGAGCCGATGAGCAACGACGGGACGCCCCGGTGGGGTCAGCCCGACGGTGACCAGCCGCAGGGGCAACCGGGTCGCGGGCAGCAGCCGCAGGGTCCGCCGCCCGGGTACGGGCAGCCGTACGGTCAGCAGCCCGGGTACGGCCAGCAGCCGTACGGGCAGCAGCCGTACGGGCAGCAGCCCGGGTACGGTCAGCAGCCTTACGGGCAGCAGCCGTACCCGCAGCGCTACGCCGACCCGTACCCGCAGTTCCAGCAGCCGATCCCCGTCGGCCCGGACGGCGCACCGCCGCTCTGGGCCCCGTGGTACGGCGCCGGGTTCCTCGACGCGTTCGTCCGGTTCTTCAAGAAGTACGCCCGGTTCGACGGCCGCGCCAGCCGGAGCGAGTTCTGGTACTGGATCCTCGCCAACGCGATCGTGACCATCGTGCTGTTCGGCGGCTTCTACGCGATCCTCATCGCGTCGCTGGTGTCGAGCTCCACCATCGACGAGTACGGCAACCCCTCGGGCAGCGCCGCACCGTCGCCGTTCGCGTTCGTCCTGCTCGGGCTGTTCGTGCTGTGGTCCCTGGCGACCCTGGTGCCGAGCATCGCCCTCGGGTGGCGACGTGTGCACGACGCGAACCTGGCCGGTCCGTTCTGGCTCATCGCGCTGTTCGTCGGCGCCGCCGCCATCGTCTTCGGCTGCCTGCCGTCGAGCCCGGCCGGCGCGCAGTACGACCGCCCCGACCAGCAGTAGCTGCCGGAACGAGGACAGCCCGCCCCACGCGTCGAGCGTGGAGCGGGCTGTTCTCGTGTGTCGGAGGGGTCAGACCACCCGGAGACGGACGAGCGAGCCGTCGACCACCAGGTCGCGCACGGTGGTGGACGGGTCGGCGACCTCGAAGCGGAGCGCGCCGCCCGGCTGCTCGAACCAGGGCTGCACGAACCGGACGACCACCAGGAACGGGCGGTCGACCACGTAGCGGTGGGTCTCCGGGGACTGCGCCACGTGCGGCGGCAGCGAGCGACTCGGCAGCGGGGTGTCGAGCGGGTGCAGCAGGTAGCCGTCGGGACCACCGATGCGGTCGACGGGCACGCCGGCCGGGATCTGGATCGTCAGACCCTGTGCGCCCGCCTGGGCCACCTGCTGGGCGAGCTGCGGGTAGGTGCTCGCCGCACGGTCGCGCAGCCCGTCGAGCTCGTGCCGCCGGATGTCCCGCGGCTCCGGGAACGGCCGGTTGAGGAACCGGCGCAGCATCTCGACGGCGTCCTCCTCGCCGGTGGCCTGGGCCAGCCGGCGGGCGGTGCCGTAGTCGACGACCTCCAGGGCGTAGCCGGTGGCGTCCGTCTGGACGACGCGGAGCGCCCCCTCGACCGGCGGCTCGTGCAGGGTCTCGCCGGGGAGCTGCACGTACCGGATCGTGTAGCCGAGCTGGTCCAGGATGGGGCGGGTGTCCGCGAACGTCATGGACGGGAGCCTACCGGTCGACCCGCAGCCGGACCCCGGACCGGGCCGGGACTACGCCCGACCCCGCATGATGGCCTGCTTGACCTCGGAGATCGCCTTCGTCACCTGGATCCCGCGGGGGCAGGCGTCGGTGCAGTTGAAGGTCGTCCGGCAGCGCCAGACGCCCTCCTTGTCGTTGAGGATGTCGAGGCGGACGTTCGCCTGGTCGTCGCGGGAGTCGAAGATGAACCGGTGCGCGTTGACGATCGCGGCGGGGCCGAAGTACTGCCCGTCGGTCCAGAAGACCGGGCACGACGAGGTGCACGCCGCGCAGAGGATGCACTTCGTGGTGTCGTCGAAGCGGGCGCGGTCGGCCACGGACTGCACGCGCTCCTTGCCCGGGGTGGGCGCCGACGACGACTGCAGGAACGGCTGGACCTCGCGGTACGACTGGAAGAAGGGCTCCATGTCGACGACCAGGTCCTTCTCGAGCGGCAGGCCCTTGATCGCCTCGACGTAGACCGGCTTCGAGACGTCGAGGTCCTTGATGAGGGTCTTGCACGCCAGGCGGTTGCGCCCGTTGATGCGCATCGCGTCGGAGCCGCACACGCCGTGTGCGCAGGAACGACGGAAGGTGAGCGAGCCGTCCTGCTCCCACTTGATCTTGTGCAGGGCGTCGAGGATGCGGTCGGTCGGGAGCATCATGACGTCGAAGTCCTGCCAGCGCGGCTCGTCGTCGACGTCCGGGTCGAAGCGGCGGATGATCACCGTGACGGGGAACGATCCGGGAGGGGCGTCCTGCACGGTGTCGGTGCGGGGTGCGTCGGAGACCAGGGTGTCGGTCATCTCAGTACTTCCTCTCCATCGGCTCGTAGCGCGTCACGACGACGGGCTTCCAGTCGAGCGTGATGTGGTCGTCGGCGAGCGACGAGTGCGGGTCACCCGTCAGGTACGCCATGGTGTGCTGCATGTAGTTCTCGTCGTCGCGCTTCGGGTAGTCGTCGCGCATGTGCCCGCCGCGGCTCTCCTTGCGGTTGCGCGCGGAGTAGACCACGACCTCGGCGAGGTCGAGCAGGAACCCGAGCTCGACCGCCTCGAGCAGGTCGGTGTTGAAGCGCTTGCCCTTGTCCTGCACCGAGACCTGCATGAAGCGGTTGCGGAGCGTGTGGATGGTCTCGGTGACACGGGCGAGCGACTCGTCGGTGCGGAACACCTGCGCGTTGCGGTCCATCTCGTCCTGCAGCTCCTTGCGCAGGGCGGCGACGCGCTCGGTGCCGGTGGAGGCGCGGAGCTGGTCGAGCATGCCGCGCACGTTCGCTGCCGGGTCCTCGGGCAGGGGGAGGAACTCCGCGGTCTTGACCCACTCGGCCGCGTTGTTGCCGGACCGCTTGCCGAAGACGTTGATGTCGAGCAGCGAGTTCGTGCCGAGGCGGTTCGAACCGTGCACGGACACGCAGGCGCACTCGCCGGCGGCGTACAGGCCGGGCACGACGGTGGTGTTGTCGTAGAGCACCTGTGCGTCGGTGTTGGTCGGGATGCCGCCCATCGCGTAGTGGGCGGTCGGCATGACCGGCACGGGCTCGACGACGGGGTCCACACCGAGGTAGGTGCGCGCGAACTCGGTGATGTCCGGCAGCTTCGTCTCGAGCACCTCGGCACCCAGGTGCGTGCAGTCGAGCAGCACGTAGTCCTTGTTCGGACCGGCGCCGCGGCCCTCCGCGACCTCCTGCACCATGCACCGGGCGACGATGTCGCGGGGCGCGAGGTCCTTGATGGTGGGCGCGTAGCGCTCCATGAACCGCTCACCCGAGGCGTTGCGCAGGATCGCGCCCTCACCGCGGGCACCCTCGGTGAGCAGGATGCCCAGTCCGGCGAGCCCGGTCGGGTGGAACTGGAAGAACTCCATGTCCTCGAGCGGCAGACCCGTGCGCCAGACGATGCCGACGCCGTCCCCGGTCAGGGTGTGGGCGTTCGACGTGGTCTTGTACATCTTGCCGAAGCCGCCGGTGGCGAAGATCATCGCCTTGGCGTGGAAGACGTGCAGCTCACCGGTGGCCAGCTCGAAGGCGACGACGCCGGCCGGCTGCTTCCGGGTCACGCCGTCCTCGCCCACGACGTCGACCATGATGAGGTCGAGCGCGTAGAACTCGTTGTAGAACTCGACGCCGAGCTTGACGCAGTTCTGGAACAGCGTCTGCAGGATCATGTGGCCGGTGCGGTCGGCGGCATAGCAGGCACGACGCACCGGCGACTTGCCGTGGTCGCGGGTGTGGCCGCCGAAGCGCCGCTGGTCGATCTTGCCCTCGGGCGTGCGGTTGAACGGCAGGCCCATGTTCTCGAGGTCGATGACGGCGTCGATCGCCTCCTTCGCCAGGATCTCGGCGGCGTCCTGGTCAACCAGGTAGTCGCCGCCCTTGATCGTGTCGAAGGTGTGCCACTCCCACGAGTCCTCTTCGACGTTCGCGAGGGCCGCGGCCATCCCGCCCTGCGCGGCACCCGTGTGGGAGCGCGTGGGGTAGAGCTTCGAGATGACGGCGGTCTTCGCCTTCGGGCCGGCTTCGATCGCGGCACGCATGCCCGCGCCTCCGGCGCCGATGATGACGATGTCGAACTGGTGGTGGTGCACGGTGGTCTCGGTCACAGGGGTCTTTCCGTAGACGGTGGGCGGGCGGTCAGCAGCGGTGGTGGTGCTACTGCGCCGGGCAGAAGGACGGCAGGTCTGCAGCGGCTGCGCCGGCGGGGCACGGGTCGAAGGTCCAGCAGACGAGCAGTCCGAGGACGATCAGCACGGTGCACGCGGCGAGGATCGCGCCGAGCAGGGTCTTGCGGACGCCCGGCTTCGACACGTAGTCGTTGACGATCGTGCGCATGCCGTTCGACCCGTGGATCAGGGCGAGGACCAGCATGAGCGAGTCCCAGACCTTCCAGAACGGGTCGGCCCACTTGCCGGCGACGAAGGCGAAGTCGATCTGCTTGACGCCCTCGCCCGCCACCATGTTGACGAAGAGGTGGCCGAAGATCAGCACGACGAGCAGGACGCCCGAGGCGCGCATGTAGATCCAGCCCCACTTCTCCCAGTTGGTGGTGCGTCGGGCTGCTGCTGCCGAGCGAGGAGGTTCGACGATCTGTGTGGTCATCTTCGTGCCCCTCAGTTGAAGTCCGCGACGAGGTTCATGAGCTGGCGCGGGAGGAAGCCCGCGATGAGGATCGCCCACACGACCATCACGATCCAGAACATGGCGCGCTGGTACTTGGGTCCCTTCGACCAGAAGTCGACCAGGATGATCCGCAGTCCGTTCAGCGCGTGGAACACGATCGCCATGACGAGGGCGATCTCGCCGAGGTTCATGATCGGGGTCTTGTAGGTGCCGATCACCGCGTTGTACGCCTCGGGGGACACGCGCACCAGCGCGGTGTCGAGGATGTGCACGAGCAGGAAGAAGTAGATCGCGACACCGGTGATCCGGTGCAGGACCCAGGACCACATGCCCGTGGAACCGCGGTACAGCGTGCCCTGCGGCGTCCGAGAAGCCCGCGGGGCTTCGATCGAGACGTCGGGCACCGCGGTCGCCGTGCCACCGCCGGAGTGCTCAGCCATGAGCTCGTCCTTCCATAGGACGGGCTCGCCCGATCGGCGAGCCCTTGCCGTTCGTGTTCGTGTGGAACACGACCCATCCTATGCGCGGGCGCTGACCTTCTCGTCCCGACCGGTCCGCAGGCCCCGTCCGACGGGCGGCGCGCCGATGGTCCGTGCCGTGTCGTGGTGCGCCAGGAGCTGGTCGCCGACGGCCTCCCAGGTGGTGTCCTCGACGCGCAGTCGACCCGCGGACCCCATGCGCTCGGCGAGGCCGCGGTCGTGGTGCAGCCGCAGGACCGCCTGCCGCAACCCCTGCGGCTCGTCGGCGTCGTAGAGCTCGCCGTCGAGTCCGGGCGCGACGAGGTCGAGCGGACCACCGGACGCCGGGGCGACGACCGGGAGCCCCGAGGCGTGCGCCTCCTGCAGCGTCTGTCCGAAGGTCTCGGCGGGACCGGTGTGCACGAAGACGTCGAGCGCCGCGTACGCGTCGGCCAGCGCGGCACCGCGCAGCGGACCGGTGAACGTCACGTCGAGGTGCCGGAGGCGGCGTTCGAGCACCGCCCGCGACGGTCCACCGCCGGCGACCACCACGCGGATGCCCGGGATGCCGCCGAGTCCGGCCAGCCGCTCGACCTCCTTCTCCGGTGCCAGGCGGCCGACGTAGCCGACGATGGTCTCGCCGTTCGGGGCGAGACGGCGACGGAGCGCCCGGACGTGCCCGGACGTGCGGCGTGCGGGGTGGAACAGTTCGGTGTCGACCCCGCGGCCCCAGCGGGCGACGCGGGGCACGCCGTCCTCGGCGAGCATCGCGGCGGTCGCGCTCGACGGCGCGAGCGTCAGCGAGGCGCCGGCGTGGATGCGACCGAGGATCTTCCGCACCAACGGGACGGTCGCGGTCAGACCGTTGCGGCGGGCGAACCCGGCCACGTCGGTCTGGAAGACGGCGACGGAGGGGATGCCGAGCCTCCCGGCCGCCGTGATGGCGCGCCCACCCAGCAGGAACGGACTCGCCGCGTGCAGCACGTCGGCGCCGGAGGCGGCGAGGATCGTGTCGAGCACCGGGTGGGGGAGCGCCACCGGGAACTGCCGGTACGCGACCGCGGGGACGCGGTGGACGTCGAAGGAGCGGTAGCGCTCGACGGCGCTGCGGGACCGGAACTGCGCGAGTCCGGGGGTGTCCGGCGCGATGACGACCGCGCGGTGACCACGTCGTTCCAGGTGGTCGAGGACCGCCAGGACGCTGGTGGTCACGCCGTTGAGGGTGGGCAGGAAGCTCTCGGTCACGACGGCGACGGTCCGGGGGGACGTGCCGCGCTCCACGCTGCGTGCGTTCATGGCGATGGCCATGTTCCGCGCACGGTGTGTCGTCGTGGGGCCGCCGACGTGAACGCCGAGCACGCAGGCGGTGAACAAGCGGGCGGCGGACGGGCAGGCGGTCGGTGGGCGCACTGGAGGCACGGTCCGCGCCCGGCGGGCGGGTCGCGGCGCACGTGTGCGGGCTCCCGCACCGCACGTGCGGGAAGCGTGCGGGAAGCACCCAGGTGCCGCCCGGCAGCACCGGTACGGTGAGCACGTGGCAGACGCACTCGAGGACTTCTACGCGATCATCCCCGCCGGGGGCATCGGATCGCGACTGTGGCCGTTGTCGCGCGCCGACGCACCCAAGTTCCTGCACGACCTGACCGGCTCCGGCACCTCGCTGCTGCGGCAGACGTGGGACCGCCTCGCGCCGCTCGCCGGCGACCAACGCATCATGGTCGTGACCGGACGCGCGCACCGGGTGGCCGTCGAGTCGCAGCTGCCCGGCGTCGAGGACCACAACGTCGTGCTCGAGAGCGAGCCGAAGGACTCCACCGCCGCCATCGGCCTCGCCGCGGCGATCCTCGTGCGGCGCGAACCCGACGTCGTGATCGGGTCGTTCGCCGCCGACCACGTCATCGGCGACGCCAGGGGCTTCCGTCGGTCGGTGCGCGAGGCGGTCGCCGCCGCCCGGGCCGGCTACGTCACCACCATCGGCATCACGCCGACCGAGCCGGCCATCGGCTTCGGCTACATCCACGCGCACGGCGACACGCTCGGCATCGAGGGCGCACCGACCGCGCACGCCGTCCGCTCCTTCGTCGAGAAGCCCGACCTGGACACCGCCCGGTCCTACGTCGAGCAGGGCACCTACCTGTGGAACGCGGGCATGTTCATCGCCCGCGCCGACGTGCTGCTCGCCGAGATCGGTCGGACCAAGCCGGAGCTGCTCGCCGGCATCGAGGAACTGGCGGACGCCTGGGACACCTCGGCCCGTGGCGCCGTCGTCGACGCCGTCTGGCCCGGGCTCGAGAAGATCGCGATCGACTACACCGTCGCGGAACCCGCGGCGGCGGCCGGTCGCATGGCGGTCGTCCCGGGTGACTTCGACTGGGACGACGTCGGCGACTTCGCCTCGCTCGCCAAGCTGCAGTCCGGCGGTCGGCCGAACAACCTCGCCGTGCTGGGGGACGGTGCCCGCATCCTCGCCGACTCGTCGAGCGGCATCGTGGTGTCGCACAGCCAGCGCCTCATCTCGCTCATCGGCGTCGAGGACATCGTGGTCGTCGACACCCCGGACGCCCTGCTCGTGACCACCAGCGCGAACGCGCAGCGGGTCAAGGGTGTGGTGGACGCACTGAAGATCAGCGGCCGCGGCGACGTCCTGTAGCGCTCCATCGACACCCCCCTCGAACTGGGGGGTCCGTGGGTGACCCCGCGTTACGGGCGCGTTTCGGCGGGGTCGCGATCCCGTAACCGATGTCCGGGACCCCCGCAACGGGTCCTGTACCGGCTCGACGGTCGTGTACTGTCGCCACGATCGCCCGGAACGCACGTGGTCCGGGCACCGCTCCCCGGAGGAACACACCCGTGACATCTCGTACCCGACAGGTCGTCCTCAGCGGCCTCGCGCTCGCCGGCACCGTCGCCGTCCTCGCTGGATGCGCATCGGCGCCTTCCGAGTCGACGACCGCCAAGAAGACCGACTTCCAGCCCTGCATGGTCTCCGACGCCGGAGGCTTCGACGACAAGTCGTTCAACCAGCTCGGCTACGAGGGCATGAAGGACGCCGCCGAGGAGATCGGCGCGACCGTCAAGGAGGCCGAGTCGAAGGACGCGACCGTCTACGACGCCAACATCGAGCAGCTCATCAGCCAGAACTGCAACCTCGTCGTGACCGTCGGCTTCAACCTGGCCGACGCCACGAAGAAGCAGGCCGCGGCGAACCCCGACACGAACTTCGCGATCATCGACGACAACTCGATCGACGCGGACAACGTCAAGCCGATCACGTTCGACACCTCGCAGGCGGCGTTCCTCGCCGGCTACGCGGCGGCGTCCTACTCGAAGACCGGCGTCGTCGGCACCTTCGGTGGCATGCAGATCCCGACCGTCACCATCTTCATGGACGGCTTCGCGGACGGTGTGAAGTACTACAACGAGCAGAAGGACGAGGACGTCAAGGTCGTCGGCTGGAACGTCGACACCGGCAAGGGTTCCTTCACCGGTGGCTTCGAGGCCGGCACGCAGGCCAAGTCGGTTGCGCAGACGCTCCTCGACCAGGACGCCGACGTCATCCTGCCCGTCGGTGGTCCGATCTACCAGTCCGCTGCCGAGGCCATCAAGGACGCCGACAACGGCTCCGTGCTGATCGGTGCGGACAGCGACCTCTACGAGGCCGACCCCCGCTACAAGGACATCGCCTTCACCTCGGTCGAGAAGGGCATGCGCCCGGCCGTGAAGGACGTCGTCGAGCAGGCGGCTGACGACAAGTTCTCGAAGGACCCGTACGTGGGCACCCTCGAGAACGACGGCGTCGGCATCGCCCCGTTCCACGACTTCGAGTCCAAGGTCGACAAGGGCCTGCAGGGCGAGCTCGACGACGTGAAGGCCGGCATCATCGACGGCTCGATCAAGGTCAAGACGCAGTCCTAACCCGTTGGACGCGGGCGGGGGAGGAATCCCTCGCCCGCGTTCTCGTGTGCCCGCGTGGCGCACGCGAGACAGAAATAGACTCCCGACATGAAGCTCGAACTCCGCGGCATCACCAAGCGGTTCGGCGCCCTCGTGGCCAACGACCACATCTCGCTCACCGTCGAGCCGGGTGAGGTCCACTGCCTGCTGGGCGAGAACGGTGCCGGCAAGTCCACCCTGATGAACGTCCTGTACGGCCTGTACGAGGCCGACGAGGGCGAGATCCTCCTCGACGACGTGGTGCAGGACTTCGGCGGCCCCGGTGACGCCATGCGCGCCGGGATCGGCATGGTGCACCAGCACTTCATGCTCGTGCCCGTGTTCACGGTGGCCGAGAACGTCATGCTCGGCCAGGAGCAGACCACCTTCGGCGGTCGCCTCGACCTCGCCGGCGCCCGCCGCCGCGTGCAGGAGATCTCCGACCGCTTCGGGTTCGACGTCGACCCCGACGCCAAGGTCGAGGACCTGCCCGTCGGCGTGCAGCAGCGCGTCGAGATCATCAAGGCGCTGTCCCGTGACGCCTCCGTGCTGGTGTTCGACGAGCCGACGGCCGTCCTCACGCCGCAGGAGACCGACGAGCTGATGGGCATCATGCGCCAGCTCCGCGAGGCCGGCACCGCGATCGTCTTCATCACCCACAAGCTGCGCGAGGTCCGCGAGGTCGCCGACCGCATCACGGTCATCCGCCTGGGCAAGGTCGTCGGCGAGGCCGCACCGACCGCGACGAACAACGAGCTCGCCGCGCTCATGGTCGGCCGTGCGGTGTCCCTGGTGGTCGACAAGGAGCCGTCGACGGGCGGGGCGGACGCCCTGGTCGTCGAGAACCTGACGGTGACCGACCCGTCCGGCATCGTGCTCGTCGACGACGTCTCGTTCACGGTGCGCCGTGGCGAGGTGCTCGCGATCGCCGGGGTGCAGGGCAACGGCCAGACCGAGCTCACCGAGGCGATCATCGGCCTCGAACCCGCACACGCCGGGCGGATCACGCTCGACGGCAAGGAGCTCACCGGTCGCAGCGTCAAGCAGGTGCTCGACGCCGGCGTCGGGTTCGTGCCCGAGGACCGCAAGGAGGACGGCCTGGTCGGCGAGTTCACGATCGCCGAGAACCTCATGCTCGACCGCGCCGACCACGCCGAGTTCGTCCGCGCCGGCACGATCCGGTCGGCCGAGCGCGACGCCTTCGCCGACGAGAAGATCGCCGAGTTCGACATCCGCACGCCGGCCCGCACGACCGCTGCCGGTCGGCTGTCCGGCGGCAACCAGCAGAAGATCGTGCTCGCCCGCGAGCTGAGCCGTGACCTGCGGCTCTTCGTCGCCGCCCAGCCCACGCGTGGCATCGACGTCGGCTCGATCGAGTTCGTGCACAAGCGCATCGTCGCCACCCGCGACACCGGTGTGCCCGTCATCGTCGTCTCCACCGAGCTCGACGAGGTCGTGGCGCTGGCCGACCGCATCGCGGTGATGTACCGCGGCGGCATCGTCGGCATCGTCCCCGCGACCACCCCCCGCGACGTCCTCGGCCTCATGATGGCCGGGGAGGTCCCAGAAGGAACGGAGCTGGCAGCGTGACCACCCCACGGCCAGACGACGCGCAGCAGCCCGCGACCCCCGAGGCGCCCGTCACCGACGACCGCCTGCAGGAGGTCGAGTCCACCCCGCACCTGATGACCGACTCGGCCGACGACTCCGAGCGTCGCGACGGCGCCGACGGCAGCGACCGTTGGCAGGCGGCCCTGCACAGCGTGCTGAACGGCTCGGTGCTCGTCACCGTCCTCGCCGTCGTGCTCGCCCTCGTGGCGTGCGGCGTGCTCATCGCCCTGACGGACGAGACCGTCCGCACCACGGCCGGGTACTTCTTCGCCCGACCGACGGACATGCTGCAGGCCGTCGGCACCGCGGTCGGCGGCGCGTACTCCTCGCTGTTCCAGGGCTCGGTCGTCAACTTCGGCGCCGACTCGTTCCAGCAGGCGATCGCCCCGCTCACGCGTTCGGTCGACTACGCGGTCCCGCTCGTCGCGGCCGGCCTCGGCGTCGCGCTCGCGTTCCGCGCCGGCCTGTTCAACATCGGCGGTCAGGGACAGATCCTGATCGGCGCCGCGGCCGCCGGGTGGGTCGGGTTCTCGTTCGACCTGCCCGCCGCGGTCCACATCCCCCTGACCATCGTCGCCGGCATCGTCGGCGGCGCGGTCTGGGGCGGCATCGTCGGCGTGCTCAAG
Organism: Curtobacterium oceanosedimentum; assembly: GCF_020297365.1. Classification (GTDB taxonomy): domain Bacteria; phylum Actinomycetota; class Actinomycetes; order Actinomycetales; family Microbacteriaceae; genus Curtobacterium. The sequence goes on along the minus strand of NZ_JAIXIG010000012.1, from coordinate 51,632 downwards.
GCCCGCACCGGTGCGCACGAGGTGATCGTCACGATCATGCTCAACTACATCGCGCTGTACCTGGTGAGCTACCTGCTCCGCACCCCCGGCCTGCTGCAGGCCCCGGGCAGCAGCAACCCGATCTCGCCGGCGACGAAGGACAGCGCCCTGCTCCCGGCGCTGTTCGGCCCGCGGTACGGCGTCGACCTCGGCTTCGTCGTGGCGATCATCGCCGTCGTCGTGGTGTGGTGGCTCGTCAACAAGTCGTCGCTCGGCTTCCGGTTCCGCACCATCGGCGAGAACCCCCGCGCGGCCCGCGTCGCCGGCATGAGCGTGCCGTCCCTGACCATCTGGGTGCTCGTCATCTCCGGTGCGCTCGTCGGCATCGCCGGGGCGTACCAGGTGCAGGGCGCGGTGACCTCCGGCTTCACGTCGGGCATCGACGCCGGCATCGGCTTCGACGCGATCACGGTCGCGCTCCTCGGCCGGTCGAAGCCGTTCGGCGTGTTCTGGGCGGCGATCCTGTTCGGCGTGCTGAAGAACGGCGGCTACGCCATGCAGGCCGCCAACGGCATCCCGATCGACATCGTCGGCGTGATCCAGGCCCTCATCGTCCTCTTCATCGCGGCGCCGCCGCTCGTCCGCGCGATCTTCCGGATCCCGCAGCCGGGTGCCCGCGGTCGCGCGAAGACGAGCAAGAACAGCAAGAAGGCGGTCGCAGCATGAGCACCCTCAGCCCCACCGCGGCCCCCGCGTCGCCGCTCGCCGGCCGTCCGGTCGAGACCACCCGCAGCTGGAAGCTCGCGATCGGGTACGGCGTCTTCACGCTCGTCGCGATCGTCCTGTTCGGCCTGCTGCCGCGTTCCGGGACGACCACGTTCCGCCTGGCGAACGGCGGTGACTTCTTCGCGCTGCCGGACGTCCCGCTGCCGGCGACGGCCACCGGCATCGTCGTCATCGTGCTGCTCGCGATGCTGACGGTCTACGCCGTGGTCGAGACCCGCTCGTACCGCCGGGTCCCGCTCTGGGTCACGACGGTCTTCGCCGTGGTGTTCGTGATCGGCTTCCTCGCGTGGTCCGCCGCGGGTGCGTCGCTGGCCATCCCGGGTCTGCTCCTCGGCGCGCTGAGCCTGAGCGTCCCGCTCGTGTTCGGTGCCCTGGGCGGCGTCATCTCGGAGCGCGTCGGCGTCGTGAACATCGCCATCGAGGGCCAGTTCCTCGCCGGGGCGTTCACCTCGGCACTCATCGCCTCGATCACCGGGTCGCCGTGGGTCGGCCTGGTCGGTGCGCTCGTCGCGGGTGTGCTCGTGTCGTTCATCCTCGCGGCCTTCAGCATCAAGTACCTGGTCGACCAGGTCATCGTCGGTGTCGTCATCAACGCGTTCGTCTCCGGCCTGACCGGCTTCCTGTACTCGCAGGTGCTGTCACCGAACGAGCAGACGCTGAACATCGGCGTGCGCTTCCCGCGGCTCGAGATCCCGCTGCTGCACCAGATCCCGATCATCGGACCGGTGCTGTTCGAGCAGACGGTCGTGGTCTACCTGGCCTACGTGGCCGTCGCGGTCGTCACCTTCGGTCTGTTCAAGACCCGCTGGGGCCTGCGCCTCCGCGCGGTCGGCGAGCACCCGCAGGCCGCCGACACGGTGGGCATCAACGTCACGAGCACGCGGTTCTGGAACGTCTCGCTCGCCGGGGCGATCGCCGGTCTGGGCGGTGCGTACTTCACGCTCGACGCGGTCGGGCCGTTCACCAAGGACATGACCGCCGGCGCGGGCTACATCGCCCTGGCCGCCGTGATCTTCGGCCGCTGGGACCCGATCAAGGCGACGCTCGCGGCGCTGCTGTTCGGCTTCGCGTCGAACCTGCAGAACGCGCTCGGCGTGATCCCGAACTCGCCGGTGCCGAGCGAGTTCCTGCTCATGCTGCCGTACGTGGTGACGATCCTCGCCGTGGCCGGCCTGGTCGGTCAGTCGCGCGGTCCCGCCGCGTCCGGCAAGCCCTACATCAAGAGCTGACGGCCAGGAGGCACGGCACATGACCGACACGCACGCTGCGGGCGACGAGACCCCCGCGACCACCGACGCGACGGCCTGGACGGACCCGGCCACGGCCCTGGGCGCGACCGGCGGCGCTCCGGCCGTGCCGGTGGGGAGCCTCCCGACCGACGACGTGGACTGGAGCGCCCTGCGGGACGCCGCCACGGCCGCGATGCGGCACGCCTACGTGCCGTACTCGTCGTTCCCGGTGGGGGCCGCTGCGCTCACCGACGACGGTCGGATCGTCTCCGGCTGCAACGTCGAGAACGCGTCCTACGGCGTGACGCTCTGCGCCGAGTGCTCGCTCGTGTCGCAGCTGCACATGACCGGCGGCGGCAAGCTCGTGGCCTTCACGTGCGTCGACGGCGACGGGGCGACCCTGATGCCGTGCGGGCGCTGCCGCCAGCTGCTGTTCGAGCACTCGTCCGAGGGCATGCTGCTCGAGACGGTCTCGGGCATCCGCACCATGGACGAGGTCCTGCCGGACGCCTTCGGACCGCGCACCCTCGCCACCTACCAGCAGGAGCACTGACATGGCCGTCGAGCCGTTCGACACCGTCGACCTCATCCGCACCAAGCGCTCCGGCGGAGTCCTGAGCACCGCCGAGGTCGACTGGCTCGTCGACGCCTACACGCGCGGGTACGTCGAGGACCCGCAGATGGCGGCGATGGCGATGGCGATCTTCCTGAACGGGATGGAACGGCGGGAGATCAAGGACCTCACGCTCGCGATGATCGCGTCGGGGGAGCGGATGTCGTTCGGCTCGCTCGGCAAGACGACCGTCGACAAGCACTCCACCGGCGGGGTCGGCGACAAGATCACGCTGCCGCTCGCGCCGTTGGTCGCCTCGTTCGGGGTCGCCGTGCCGCAGCTGTCCGGCCGCGGTCTCGGCCACACCGGCGGCACGCTCGACAAGCTCGAGTCGATCCCGGGGTGGCAGGCGTCCATCTCGAACGACCGCATGATGCAGGTGCTGCAGGACGTCGGCGCGGTCATCTGCGCGGCGGGTTCCGGCCTGGCCCCCGCGGACAAGAAGCTCTACGCCCTGCGCGACATCACCGGCACGGTGGAGTGCATCCCGCTCATCGCGTCGAGCATCATGTCGAAGAAGATCGCCGAGGGCACCGGCGCACTCGTGCTCGACGTGAAGTTCGGGTCCGGCGCGTTCATGCCGACCTACGAGGCGTCCCGGGAGCTCGCGCAGACCATGGTCGACCTCGGCAACGACGCCGGGGTCGCGACCTCGGCACTGCTGACCGACATGGAGGTCCCGCTCGGGCTGACGATCGGCAACGCGCTCGAGGTACGGGAGTCGGTTTCGGTCCTCGAGGGCGGCGGGCCCGCCGACGTCGTCGCGCTGACCGTGGCGCTGGCGACCGAGATGCTCACGCTCGCCGGCCTGCCCGACGCCGACCCGGCCGCGGCACTGGCCGACGGCCGCGCGATGGACACCTGGCGCCGGATGATCGAGGCACAGGGCGGTGACCCGTCCGCCGCACTGCCGGTCGCCCGGGAGCAGCACGTCGTCACCGCGCCGTCGTCCGGGGTGCTCGTGCAGCAGGACGCGCTGCCGTTCGGCGTGTCCGCCTGGCGCCTCGGTGCCGGTCGTGCCCGCGCGCAGGACCCGGTGCAGGCGGGCGCCGGCATCGAGCTGCACGTCAAGCCGGGCGACACCGTGACCGAGGGCCAGCCCCTCTGGACGCTGCACACCGACGAGCCGGCGCGGTTCGACCGGGCGCTCGATTCGCTCGAGGGGGCCTGGGCGATCGGCGCTCCCGACGCCGTGGTCGAGCGCGGTCCGATCGTGCGGGAGCGCATCACGGGCTGACGTCCGGGGCGGGGCACGGGCGCGCGTTGCTCGTGCGTTGCGTGGTTCGTGCTCGCGTCTGCGTTGCGCGCCCCCGTACGGGCATCGCGCCCCGACACACCGGGGCGCGATGCCCGTACGCGGGCGCGGACCGTCAGCTGGCGTGGCCGGCGCTCGCACGTGCACACGTACCGCCACCGGGCGGGGCCGACGCGCGTCGTCGGGCCGGGGGAGCCTCCCGCCCGCCTCGCGGTGTGTCGTGCACAGGTGCCTGCGCGTCGTCGGTGACCACCGATAGCCTGGTGCGCATGAGCGCCGACGCCCCGACCTACCGCCTGCCCGACGCCGGAGCGGTCATCAACGACCTGCCGAAGGTCTCGCTGCACGACCACCTGGACGGTGGGCTGCGTCCCGCGACGATCGTGGAGCTCGCGGCCGAGGCCGGTGTGACGCTCCCGACCACCGACCCGGCGGAGCTCGGCCAGTGGTTCGCCGACCAGTCGAACTCCGGGTCGCTCGTCGAGTACCTGAAGACGTTCGACGTCACCACGTCGGTCATGCAGACGGCGCCGCAGCTGCACCGCGTCGCGAAGGAGTTCGTCGAGGACCTCGTCGCCGACGGCGTCGTGTACGGCGAGATCCGCTGGGCCCCGGAGCAGCACCTGCAGGGCGGGCTCACGCTCGACCAGGCGGTGGAGGCCGTGCAGGCCGGCATCGAGGAAGCCGTCGACGCCGCCGGTGGGCGCATCCGCGTCGGCCAGCTCGTCACGGCGATGCGCCACGCGGACCGGTCGCTCGAGATCGCGGAGCTCGCCGTGCGACACCGTGATGCCGGGGTTGTCGGGTTCGACATCGCCGGGGCCGAGGCCGGGTTCCCGCCCGCGAACCACCGGGCCGCGTTCGAGTACCTGGCGTCCGAGCTGTTCCCCGTCACCGTGCACGCCGGCGAGGCCGACGGGCTCGCCTCGATCCGCTCCGCGCTGGTCGACGGTCGGGCGCTCCGCCTCGGGCACGGCGTGCGCATCTTCGAGGACGTCGCCCTCTCCGACGCCGGTGACGGCTCGACCCTCGCCAGCCTGGGCGAGGTCGCGTCGTGGGTGCGGGACCGCGAGATCCCGCTCGAGGTCGCGCCGTCGTCGAACCTGCAGACCGGGGCCATCGCCGCGTGGGGTGACGACCTGGCAGACCACCCCTTCGACGTGCTCTACCAGCTCGGGTTCCGTGTCACGGTGAACACTGACAACCGCTTGATGAGCGGGACCTCGCTGTCGCGGGAGCTCGCGCTGCTCGCCGGCACCTTCGGCTACGACCTCGACGACCTGGCAGCGTTCCAGATCAACGCGGCGCTCGGGTCCTTCCTGCCGCTCGAGGACCGCGAGGAGATCATCGCCACCATCACGGCCGGGTACCAGGAGGCCTGACGCATGCCACTCCCACCGCTGCCGGACACCGCCGTCCTCCTCGGAGCGGACGCGCCCACGTGGCGTGACGCGATGCGGCTGGTCGGCGGAGCGCTCGTCGCGTCCGGCGCCACCACCGACGACTACACCGACGCCATGATCGGCATGGTCGAGGAGCACGGGCCGTACATCGTCATCTCGCCCGGGCTGGCGTTCGCGCACGCCCGGCCCGGCGGTGCGGTCCTGCGCGACGGCCTGGCGATCGTGACCCTCGCGTCCCCGGTGGCGTTCGGGCACCCGCACAACGACCCCGTGCGCGTGGTGCTCGGACTCGCGGTGGCCGAGGTCGGCACGCACCTGGAGTCCATCGGCGAGATCGCGAACCTGTTCGACGACGCGACGGTGACCGGGCGGATCGCGGCGGCGACCACGGCGGACGAGGTCCGGGCGATCACGGGGGTCTCCGCGTGAAGATCGTGACGATCTGCGGCGCGGGCATCGGCGCGAGCGGGATCCTCAAGGTGAACGCCGAGAAGGCGCTCGTCGCCCTCGGGCTCTCGGCAGAGGTGGTGGCGGCCGACGTCGCCTCGGTCCGTGACGTCTCCGACGACGCGAACGTGATCCTGACGAGTCAGGAGTTCGTCGAGGCGATCGGGGACACCTACGCCGAGGTCATCGTCATCCGGAACCACTTCGACCAGGGCGAGATCACGGCCGCCGTCGACCGGGCGCTCGGCGAGCACTGAGGCGGGTCGCGCGCGTCGCACGGTGCGTCGGCTGTGCGCTCTAGCATGGGGACATGAGCACCGAGAACCCGCTGAACGACCCCGCTGCCGACCCGTTCGAGGTCGCGCGGGACGCCGCCGCCGTCATCGCGTCGAAGTCCGGGATCGACCGGCACGACATCGCCCTGACCCTCGGGTCGGGCTGGGGGAAGGCCGCCGACATCATCGGCGAGACCGTGTCCGAGATCCCCGCGGACCAGGTCCCCGGCTTCAGCGCCTCGGCTGTGCCCGGGCACTCCGGCACGATCCGGTCGATCCGGCTGCCCGACGGTCGGCACGCGCTCGTCATCGGCGCCCGCACGCACTACTACGAGGGCCACGGCGTCCGTCGTGTCGTGCACAGCGTCCGCACCGCCGCGGCGACCGGCGCGACGGTCATGGTCCTGACGAACGGTGCCGGTGGCATCAAGGAGCACTGGACGCCCGGCACCCCCGTGCTCATCAGCGACCACATCAACCTGACGGCGGACAGCCCGCTCGAGGGCGCGACCTTCATCGACCTGACCGACCTGTACTCGGCCCGACTGCGCGCCGTGGCGAAGTCCGTCGACCCGTCGCTCGACGAGGGCGTCTACACGCAGTTCCGCGGGCCGCACTACGAGACCCCGGCCGAGGTCCAGATGGCCAAGACCATCGGCGGGCACATCGTCGGCATGTCCACCGCGCTCGAGGCGATCGCCGCCCGGCAGGCGGGCATGGAGGTGCTCGGCTTCTCGCTCATCACGAACCTCGCCGCGGGCATCCAGACGACGCCGCTGTCGCACACCGAGGTCCTCGAGGCCGGCAAGCAGGCCGAGCCGGTGATCGCGGACCTGCTGGCCCGCGTGGTGGCGGCGCTGTGACCCGCCACGAGGGCGCGTCCGACGGCGCGATCGCGGACGGCGACCTGGGCGACGGCGGCGCTGCGCAGGACGCCAGCGCAGCGTACGACGCCGGCACGGCGCAGGACGCCGGTCTGGAGGCGCTGTTCGCCGCCGCCAGGTCCTGGTCGGCCCAGGATCCCGACGACGAGACCCGTGCCGAGCTCGACGCGCTCGTCACCGCCGCCTCGGGCGCGTCCGCCTCGGGCGCGTCCGCCGAGTCGGCGGACGCGGTCGCCTCGTTGCGCGAGCGCTTCTCCGGCCGTCTGACCTTCGGCACCGCCGGCCTCCGCGCCGAGCTCGGCGCCGGACCACAGCGGATGAACCGCGTCGTCGTGACGCAGGCAGCCGCCGGGCTGGCCCGCTTCCTCATCGACACCGGGCGCGCGCGCAGCGTCGTGATCGGCTACGACGGCCGGGTCAACTCGGACGTCTTCGCGCGGGACTCCGCCGAGGTCATGCGCGGCCTCGGGCTCGAGGTCACGCTGCTGCCCTCGGCCCTGCCGACGCCCGTGCTCGCGTTCGCTGTCCGGCACCTCGACGTCGGTGCCGGGGTCATGGTCACCGCGAGCCACAACCCGCCGCGGGACAACGGCTACAAGGTCTACCTCGGCCAGGACGACGACGGATCGCAGATCGTGCCGCCGGTCGACGGCGAGATCGCCGCGGCGATCGACGCCGTCGCCGCCGGCGACGTGCACGACCTCGTCCGCGCGACGGACTACACGGTGGCGGGGTCCGACCTGGTCGAGGCGTACGTGGCCGCGACGGCCGCGACGGTGCCGGCCCCGGGCCTCCCGGTCGACGACCAGCCGACCGTCGTCTACACGGCCATGCACGGCGTGGGGTGGGAGACGGCACGCGCGGTCTTCGCCGCAGCCGGCTTCGCGGAGCCGGCCGTCGTGCCGGAGCAGATCGAACCGGACGGGGCGTTCCCGACGGTGTCGTTCCCGAACCCGGAGGAGCCGGGCGCCATGGACCTGGCGATCGCCCGCGGGCTCGAGGTCGGCGCGGACCTGGTGATCGCGAACGACCCCGACGCCGACCGGCTCGCGCTCGCGATCCCGGTCGTCGCCGACGCGGGGGCTCCCGGCTACCGTCGGCTGTCCGGCAACGAGGTCGGCTGGCTGCTCGGGTGGCGTGCCGCCGCACGGGCCGCCGCCGCGGGGACGACCGGTACGCTCGCCGCGTCGATCGTCTCGTCGCCCGCCCTGGCCCGTGTCGCCGCCCGGCACGGCCTGGAGTACCGCGACACCCTGACCGGCTTCAAGTGGGTCTCACGGGTACCCGGGCTGCTGTTCGGCTACGAGGAAGCACTCGGCTACCTGGTCGACCCGACGGTCGTCCGCGACAAGGACGGCATCTCCGCCGCGCTCGAACTGCTGTCCCTGGCCGACGAGCTCGCGGCGTCGGGCTCGTCGATCGCGGGCCAGCTCGAGGCCTTCGCCGCCGAGTTCGGGGCCTTCGCTTCGGGCCAGGTCGCGACCCGCGTGGACGACCTGTCGCGCATCGGCGAGGTCATGGCGGCACTGCGTTCCACGCCGCCGACGTCGCTCGGTGGGTTGACCGTGCAGAACGTGACCGACTACGTGGACGGCGCCGACGGCTTCCCGCCCTCGGACATCCTGCGCTACGACCTGGCCGGTGACGCCCGGGTCATCGTGCGGCCGAGCGGCACCGAGCCCAAGGTGAAGGTCTACATCGACACCGTCGCCGACACCCCGACCGAGGCCCGGCGCCTGGTCGACGCCCTCGCCGAGTCCGTGCGCCCCCTGGTGTCCTAGGGGCGCGCTGCGCGGGCCGCCGGTCCGCTGGCGCTCCGCCGGCGGTCCGCCGGCGCAGCGCCGCTCATTCGCGCCGCTGGTCCGCGCCCCCGGCGCTGCAACCGCTCGCACAACCAAAGTGTCTCCGAACCGCGACAACACGCGGCTCGGAGGCACTTTGGTTGTGCCCAGGTGTGCGACGCCGGCCCCTCCACAGGGGCTCCGTCGCGCGCGGTCTCCACAGGGAGGCGCCCGGGCGGCCAGGGTAGACACTCACTGCGACACCGTGTGGACATGGCACGACTCACGATCATCCGCGGTGGCTCGGCGGACACGAGCGGACGGACAGGACGAGCGCAACGGAAGGACGCCGACACCGGTCGCCTCGTCCGGCTGGTACCGGGGCGCTTCGTCGACGCCGACGAGTGGCGCCGGGCGACGCCGGGAGAACGACACATCGCGCGGATCAAAGCCGTGCACGACGGCATCGCCGAGCGGCTCGTCGTCTCCCACGCTTCGGCGGCTGCGCTCCACGGGCTGCCCTGGCGGGGCGAGTTCCCGGACGTGGTCGAGGTGATCGACCCGCTCCGGAGCACCTCCCAGTCGCTCACCCACGTCCGCAAGCGTCCGGGGAAGGGGCGCGAGCTCCGGACCCAGGTCATGGTCGCGAACGGACGACGGTTGACCGACCTGGTCACGACAGCCGTCGACGTGGCGATCTCACACGACCTCCGCCTCGCGGTTCCCGCCCTCGACGTCGCCCTGCAGCGTGGCGTCAGCGACCAGGCGCTCCGTGACGAACTCGAACGTCGGACCGCGGCGCACGGACGGCATCGAGCAGCCGTCGCGCTCGACCTGGCCGGTCCGGCGACCGGTTCACCGGGGGAGTCCGTCGCGAGGGTCGCTCTGGACGAGGTCGGCGCTCCTCGGCCGGTCCTGCAGCGAGCGTTCCACGACGCCGCCGGGTTCATCGGACGGGTCGACTTCTGGTTCCCGGAGCAGGGTGTGGTCCTGGAGTTCGACGGGCGCGCGAAGTACGGCGACCCCGCGCTCCGAGCAGCGGGGCGTTCAGCAGCCGACGTCGTGGCGGACGAGAAACGGCGGGAGGACCGGCTCCGTCGGCACGGAGATGTCCGCGGCTTCGGGCGGTTCGGCTGGCCCGAGGCGAACGACGCCGAGGCCCTGCGCGCTGTCCTGCACGCCGTCGGGGTCCCGACGGACGTCCGCGCGTTCCACCACATCCGGTGAGCGGGTGCGCTCGAGTGTCGACCGCACAACCAAAGTCACCTCGAACCAGACCATTGGGCGGTTCGAGGTGACTTTGGTTGTGCGAAGCGCGTTCGCGCCGGGGGAGCGGGAGGCGACGGGCCGGACAGACCCGGCCGCGTACGCGACCCACGCGCACCCGCGCCTACGCGAGCTCGAGCAGGACGTGGCCGGAGGAGATCGTCTGGCCGACCGGGGCGTTCAGGCCGGTCACGACGCCGTCCTTGTGCGCCTGCACGGGCTGCTCCATCTTCATGGCCTCGAGCACGACGAGCAGGTCGCCCTTCACCACGGTGTCACCCTCGGCGACGGCGAGCTTGACGACGGTGGCCTGCATCGGCGATGCGACGGCTCCGCCCGACTTCGCCATGCCCCCGCGCACCGCCGACGAGCGGCGCTTCTGGGGAGCGGAGGGACCGGCCGGACGACGACCCGCGGCGCCGACGGACCCGCCGCCGACGATCGACGGCATGGTGACCTCGATGCGCTTGCCCTGCACCTCGACCACGACGGTGTCGCGCGAGGTCGGCGCCGGCAGTTCCTCGGGGGAGCCGCTCCACGCCGGGATGTCGTTGACGAAGTCGGTCTCGATCCACTGCGTGTAGATGCTGAACGGCTCGTCGTCGGGGGTGGCGAACGCCGGGTCCGACACGACCGCACGGTGGAACGGCAGCACGGTCGGCAGGCCGGTGACCTCGAACTCGGCGAGTGCCCGGCGCGAACGTTCCAGGGCCTCGGAGCGCGTGGCACCGGTGACGACGAGCTTCGCGAGCATCGAGTCGAACGAACCGGACACGACGTCGCCGGAGACGACACCCGAGTCGACACGGACGCCGGGGCCGGACGGCGCGTTGAACGCGTGCACGGGGCCGGGCGCGGGGAAGAAGTTGCGGCCCGGGTCCTCGCCGTTGATGCGGAACTCGAAGGAGTGCCCGCGCGGCTCCGGGTCGGAGTAGTCGAGCACGCCACCCTCGGCGATGCGGAACTGCTCACGCACGAGGTCGATGCCGGTGACCTCCTCCGAGACGCAGTGCTCGACCTGCAGACGGGTGTTCACCTCGAGGAACGACACGGTGCCGTCGGCTCCGATGAGGAACTCGCACGTGCCGGCGCCGACGTAGCCGACCTCGCGCAGGATCGCCTTCGACGACTCGTACAGGCGCTCCTGCTGCGCGTCGGACAGGTACGGCGCGGGCGCCTCCTCGACGAGCTTCTGGTGTCGACGCTGCAGCGAGCAGTCGCGCGTCGAGACGACGACCACGTTGCCGTGCTCGTCGGCGAGGCACTGGGTCTCGACGTGGCGCGGCTTGTCCAGGTACTTCTCGACGAAGCACTCGCCGCGACCGAAGGCGGCGATCGCTTCGCGCGTCGCCGACTCGAACTGCGCGGCGACCTCGTCGCGCGTGCGAGCGACCTTCAGGCCACGCCCGCCGCCGCCGAACGCCGCCTTGATGGCGACCGGGAGCCCGACCTCGTCGGCGAACGCGATGACCTCTGCCGCGTCCGAGACGGGCTCGATCGTGCCGGGGGCGAGGGGGGCGCCGACCTTCTCGGCGACGTGCCGCGCGGAGACCTTGTCGCCGAGGCGCTCGATCGACTCCGGCGAGGGGCCGATCCAGACGAGCCCGGCGTCGATGACGGCACGGGCGAAGTCGGCGTTCTCGGCGAGGAACCCGTAGCCCGGGTGCACGGCGTCCGCGCCGGAGCGGCGGGCGACCGAGATGATCTTGTCGATGACGAGGTAGGTGTCGGCGCTCGTGCTGCCGTTCAGCGCGTAGGCCTCGTCAGCGAGGCGGGCGTGGAGGGCGTCACGGTCCTGGTCGGCGTAGACGGCGACCGATGCCTTGCCTGCGTCGCGGGCCGCGCGGATGATGCGGACGGCGATCTCGCCGCGGTTCGCGATGAGGACCTTGCTGATACGGGGCATGGTAAGTCAGCGTATTCGCGCCGCGGGAGCGGGAATTGACCGGCATCCACAAAGAACTGTGTCCAACAGGTGCGGATGTCTACAGTGCGCGCGTCTGGTGTCCCCAGAGGTCGTGCCACGCGATGCCGAAGCCCCGGAGGAGCATCGTCCGGAGCATCGGGAGTGACATCCCGATCACCGCGGACGGTGCGCCGTCGATGCGCGTGATGTAGGCCGCGGCCCGCCCGTCGATGGTGAAGGCCCCCGCGACCTCGAGGGGCTCGCCCGTCGCGACGTACGCGTCGATCTCGTCGACGGACACGTCGTCGGCGAAGGTCAGCACCGCGCTGTCGACCGCGACCACGCGGTCGCCGTCGACGACGATGGCCGACCCGCCGGGCGCGACGTCGGCGAGCGACCCAGCCAGCCCCAGCGGCCCGCCGCCCGGCGCGTCCACCGGTCGGACGGGAGGCGCGGGGCGGGCCGCAGCCGCGCCTCCCGTCCGATCCGTGGCCGGGTCCACGTCCCGGCGCCGGTCAACAACGCAGTGCCCGCTCCACAGCGTGCCGCCGCCGGCGGCGAGCATCCGTCGCCAGCGCTCGCGGGCGACCACCGGGTCGTGCGGCTTGCCGTACAGCTGCCCGTCGACCTCGAACGCGGAGTCGCCGCCGAACACCACGCCGTCCACGGGAGCGCCGGCGACCGCCGAGTCCGCGACGGCCGACGCCTTGGCGACGGCGAGCAGCGAGACGAGCTCCGGGCCGGTCAGGGCGCGGCCGAGGGACGCGGCCGCGGCGGCGCCGACGGCGTCCTCGTCCACCCCGGGCGCGACGAGCACGGGTTCGATCCCGGACTGGGCCAGGAGTGCACGGCGGGCGGGGGATGTACTCGCGAGGTACAGACGCATGGGACCATCTCACCATGGGTGAATCCGTCGGCACGCTGCTCGAACTCGACGTCACCGGGATCGCCCACGGCGGCATCTCGGTGGCACGGCACGAAGGGCGGGTGGTGTTCGTCTCGGACGCGATCCCCGGTGAGCGCGTCGTCGCCCGGGTGACCGAGGACCGCAAGAAGTCCTTCTGGCGCGCCGACACGGTCAGCGTCGTCACGCCGAGCGAGCACCGCGTGGACCACGTCTGGGCCGAGGCCGCGCTCGACCGCGACCCCGAGACGCGCCCGGGTGGCGCCGAGTTCGGGCACATCGCCCTGCCGCACCAGCGCACGCTCAAGCACGACGTCCTCGTCGACTCGTTCGCGCGGTTCGCGCGCGTCGACCTCACCGAGGTGCTCGGACACGACGTCGTCGTCGAGCCCGCTCCCGGTGACGACGCGGCGAACGGCCTCGGCTGGCGCACCCGCGTCCGCCTGCACGTCGACGAGCAGGGCACCGCCGGTCCGTTCGCGGCCCGCTCGCACTCGGTCATCCCGGTCACCGGCCTGCCGCTCGCGACCGCGGTCGTGCAGCAGAGCGCCCCGCTCGGCCGGGGCGCGGTGCCCGGGTCGTCGGTGATCGACGTCCTCGCGCCGAGCGGCTCCGAGGGGGCGCGGCTCGTCATCGACGACCAGAAGCCCACCGTCGTCACCGAGGTCGTGGGGGAGCGGACGTTCCAGGTCGACGACAACGGCTTCTGGCAGGTGCACCGGGCGGCGGCCTCCGTGCTGACCGAGGCCGTGCAGGACCTGGTCGACCGCGACCGGCTCGACCCCGAGGGCACGCACCTGGACCTGTACGGCGGCGTCGGCCTGCTCGCCGCGGCGCTCGGCGACCTGGTCGGCCCGAAGGCGCGCATCACGAGCGTCGAGAGCGCCGGCCGCGCGACCGAGCACGCGCAGGAGAACCTGTCCGAGTGGATCGGTGCGCGCGCCGAGACCGGACGGGTCGACCGCTGGCTGACGAACACGGTGGCGAACGCCTCGCGGGCCGAGAAGGACCGCTTCCGGGCCGGCACGATCGTCCTCGACCCGCCGCGCGCCGGTGCCGGTCGTGACGTGGTCGTGCAGATCGCGGCGCTGCAGCCGGAGCAGGTCGTCTACGTGGCGTGCGACCCGGTCGCGCTCGCCCGCGACGTCGCCACCTTCGCCGACCTCGGGTACCGGCTCGAGGCGCTGCGGGCGTTCGACCTGTTCCCGCACACGCACCACATGGAGGCCGTCGCGCGCCTGGTGCCCGCGCGCTGACCGCACGCGGCCCCGTCGGCGCACGCCCGACGGGGCCGTCGTGTCGACGTGTCCGCGCTTCGGTGGACCGGCCCGTGCGCAGCCGTGTCCGCTCTTCGGTGGACCCGTCTGCGCGCCGTGGCCGAGAACCCCCGCACCTGAGTCCGGGCTGGGTATCCTGAGTCGTTGATGGCACACCGGTTTCAGGGGCCGGCGTCGCACATCGGAACGAGAGGCCACTGTGGCAGCAGGAACGACAACCACCAGCACCGAGACGTCCGGGGCGGCCGCGAGGCCCGTCCGGGTCGCGATCGTCGACGACCACGAGTCCGTCCGACTCGGGATCCAGGCGGCGTGCCAGAACGAGGGGTTCGAGGTGGTGCTCACCGCCGCCAGCGTCCCCGAGTACGTCCAGCACCTCGACGGGCGTGAGGTCGACGTCGTCGTCCTCGACCTGTCCCTCGGTGACGGCTCGACCGTGACCGAGAACGTCAAGGGCGTCCAGGGCACCGGATCCGCGGTGCTCGTGCACTCGATCGCCGACCGCGTCGCCAACGTCCGCGAGGCGCTCGCAGCAGGGGCTGCCGGCGTCATCCCGAAGTCCTCCGCCACCAAGACCGTGATGGCGGCGGTCGCGACCGTCGCCCGCGGTGACGTCCTCAACAACCTCGAGTGGGCGAGCGCCATCGACGCCGACCGTGACTTCGCCAAGGCGCAGCTCGGCCGACGCGAGCGCGAGATCCTGCACCTGTACGCATCGGGGCTGCCGCTCAAGCTCGCCGCTCAGCAGCTCGGCATCGGCTACTCCACCGCCCGCGAGTACCTCGACCGCATCCGGGTCAAGTACGTCGAGGTCGGTCGCCCGGCGCCGACGAAGGTCGACCTGCTGCGTCGTGCGGTCGAGGACGGCATCCTGCCCGGGCTCGACTCGGGCATCGACCCCGACGGCGACGGTCGCTGACACGGATGGCGACCGCGGCTGAGTCGGTGCGGACGGCCGTCGAGCCGACCCCGTTCGGCGCCGACCCCGCGCGGAGCGTCCGCACCTCGATCACGCAGGCCTCGGTCGAGCGCGCCTTCGCGATCCTCCTCGCGATGGCCGCGGTCGGCCTCGGCATCGTCGACGCCCCGGCGGTGCTGCAGCAGCTGCCGCACCTGCACCCGTTCTGGGGGCCGGTCGTGGCGCTCGCGCTCGCGGCGTCGTTCGTGCTCGTCGGCGTCTCGGCGTTCGTGCAGCGGATCGCCCAGCTCGCGCAGATCGTGTGCGCGCTGCTCTTCCTCGTCGCGCTCGTGACCTGGCCGGTGACGGTGCAGGACGCGATCCCGGACACGCAGCAGCCGTGGCCGTGGTGGTTCTGCACCGTCGGCTGCACCGCTGCGGCGATGGGCTTCGCGGCGTGGCGTGCGACGGTCTACACCGCGCTCGTGCCCGCCGTGTACGTGGTCGTCCGGCTCAGCCCGGTCGGCGGCGACGTCGGGCTCGTGCGGGCGCTGCTGGACGGGGTGTACACGGCGCTGCTCAGCGGCGCGGTGCTCGTCATCGCGGTGGTCCTGCGGCGGGCGGCCACGGCGGTCGACACCGCGCAGGCCACCGCGGTCCGCCGGTACTCGCTCGCCATCCGCGAGCACGCCACCGAGGTCGAGCGCGTGCAGGTCGACGCCATCGTGCACGACAGCGTCCTCACCACGCTGCTCTCCGCCGCGCGGGCGGACACGCTCGAGGCGAAGACGCTGGCGGCGCGGATGGCCCGGAACGCGATCGACCACCTCGAGGCCGCGGCGTCGGACGGCCCCGGTGACCGGACCCCGGTCTCCCTCGCGGAGCTCCGGACCCGGATCGGCGACGCCGTCGGCGCACTGACCGCACCGGTCCGGCTCGTCCCGGCCCCGGACGGACCGGCACGGCTGCCCGCGGCCGTCGCCGACGCGCTGGCCTCGGCGGCGCTGCAGGCCGCCGTGAACAGCGTCCAGCACGCGGGCGGCCCCGACGTCACCCGGTGGGTGCGCGTCGAGCAGCAGGACGACGGCGTGCTCGTCGAGGTGGGTGACGACGGCCGCGGCTTCGACGTGTCCGCGATCCCCGCCGAGCGGCTGGGCGTCCGACGCTCCATCGTCGAGCGCGTCGCGACCGTCGGTGGCGAGGCGCAGGTCCGCACCGCACCCGGCGAGGGCACCCGCGTGGTGCTGACCTGGACCCCGACGACGGAGACGAGCGCGTGAAGGTCTCGCTGCCGGCCAGCATCGCCGTCGGACTCGCGTCGCTGTTCTCCGTCTACCACCTGGTGCTCGCCGTCGCGACGCTGCCGCGCGTGGACCAGGTCGCCCCGATCGTCGCGTGCATGGTGCTCTACGCGGCGGCGACCGGTCTCGCGCTGTTCGTGCCCGGTCGGGTCGTCCCGGTGTGGACCGCCTGCTTCGCGCTCGCGACCGCGGTGGTGATGCCGGTGATCGCCGCTCCGGTCGTCGAGACCGGTACCGGCCCCGGCTCCTCCACGTGGTGGATCGCCGCGGTCGGCACGCTCATGGTGGTGCTCGTCGTGCGCGGGCGCGGGCTGTTCGCCTGGGCGGGCGTGCTGTTCCTCGCCGTCTACACGGTCGCCTGGGCCGGGCTCGGCGCGCTCGGTGAACTCGGTGTGCTCGGCAGCGTCGCCTGGGTCGCCATCGCCACGGTCTTCGCGGCGGCGATGAGTCGCGCCATCCGGAACACCCGCGAACTCGTGCGTGCCGAGCAGGAGACCGCCGACTGGCAGGCCGCCCAGGACGCGCACGTGTTCGAGCGCCAGTTCCGCCTGAGCCAGACGACGCGGATGGCCCTGCCGATGCTGCAGCGGATCATCGACTCGTGCGGCGACCTCGACGAGGCCGACCGTGCCGAGTGCCTGCACCTGGAACAGGCCATCCGCGACGAGATCCGCGGCCGTTCGCTGCTGTCGGACGACGTCCGCGACGAGGTAATGCGCCTGCGTCGTCGGGGCGCCACCGTGCAGCTGCACGACGACGGCGGGCTCGACGAACTCGACGCACCGGACATCCGCCGGATCCACGCCCACGTCGCCGATGCCCTCCGGCAGGCCCGGGACGCCGACAACGTGATCGTGCGGACCGTCGCCGAGGGGTCCGACTCGGCCGTGACCGTCGTGGGCCTGCGGCTGGACGGCGCTGCGAGCGAGTCCGCCGCCCTCGGGGCGGGGCTGGACGACGACGACGGCGACGAGGACGACTCGGTCGCGCTCTGGCTCGAGATCCCGCGGCACGAGCCCGCCTGACGCCCGTGCCGCGCGCGGCGCGGCGGGGGACGGACGGGAGGCGCGTGGCGGCGTCCCCACGGGCCTCCCGGCCGCCGCGTGGTCGCGTCGGGCTGGCGCGCGCGTGCCGGGGCGACGATGTCGATGTCGTGCGACAGCGACGGTGTCGTCCGGCGTCTGCACCCGCCGGGGGACGGACGGGAGGCACGTGGCGGCGTCCCCACGGGCCTCCCGGCCGCCGCGTGGTCGCGTCGGGCTGGCGCGCGCCTGCCGGGGCGACCATGTCGGTGTCGCACGACGTCGACACCGTCGTGCGGGTGGCACGCGCCTGCCGGGACGACGATGTCGGTGTCGTACGACGTCGACACCGTCGTGCGACGTCGAGGCCGGAACCCGAGCCGGAACCCGCACCGCGGGCCGACCACACCCCGGAAACGGGGGAACGGGCCGGTCGATGCGACCGGCCCGTTCACGACCCGAGGCTGAGCGGCAACCCGAATGTCGCCCTGCCTCGCTCCGGACGGTGGCGTCGTACCCTAGTCGGCCACCGACCTGCGATGTCTTCTGTCGAAGGACACCGAACACCAACAACTATGCCGAGGCACGTGTGGCGTGTCAGTCGTCATTATGGGGGACAATCCTGGCAGTTCCGCTGGGGACGCGCAGTTCTTGGCCCCCCGTTCAGGGGGATACCGACCGGGATGTGCCCGCTGCACCCACCCGGGACGTCGTCCGGGCAGGGGTACATCAGCGCAGCGAGCGGCCCCAGGCTCCCGGCCCGTGCTCGAGCGGGCGACGCACGCCGCGCGCCGATGCGTCCCAGCCGGCGCGTGGCTGGTCGACGACCTCGGCGCGTCCGGCAGCGGCGGCCTCGTCGGCCTGGCGCTGCAGCACGGCGACGACGGCCGCGAGCTCCTCGGGCGTCGGCTCGCCGGAGACGACCCGGACGTCGGCCACCGCGGTCGGCTCGTCGGCCGGCACGGGGGCGGCGTGGCGACCCATCAGCGGCCGCCCGTCGGTGCGTGTCCGGTCACAGCGGGATGTTCCCGTGCTTCTTCGGCGGCAGCGAGGCGCGCTTGCCCCGCAGGGAGCGGAGCGACTTGATCACGGCCACGCGGGTGGCGTGCGGCTGGATGATGCCGTCGAGCTCACCGCGCTCGGCCGCCAGGTACGGCGACGCGACGTTGTACGTGTACTCGTTCGCGAGCTTCGTCCGGACCGCGGCGACGTCCTCGCCGGACTCCTCGGCGCGCTTGATCTCGGCGCGGTACAGGATGTTCACGGCGCCCTGGCCGCCCATGACCGCGATCTCGGCGGTCGGCCAGGCCAGGTTGATGTCGGCACCGAGCTGCTTCGAGCCCATCACGATGTACGCGCCGCCGTAGGCCTTGCGGGTGATGACGGTGACGAGCGGCACGGTGGCCTCGGCGTAGGCGTAGAGCAGCTTCGCGCCACGGCGGATGACCCCGGTCCACTCCTGGTCGGTGCCGGGCAGGTAGCCGGGCACGTCGACGAGGGTCAGGATCGGGATGCCGAAGGCGTCGCAGAACCGCACGAAGCGCGCGGCCTTCTCGCCGGCGTCGATGTTCAGCGTGCCGGCCATCGCCTGCGGCTGGTTCGCGATGATGCCGACCGTGCGGCCCTCGACCCGACCGAACCCGATCAGGATGTTCGGCGCGAACAGCGGCTGGACCTCGAGGAACTCGCCGTCGTCGACGATGTGCTCGATGATCGTGGTGACGTCGTAGGGCTGGTTCGTCGAGTCCGGGATCACGACGTCGAGCTCGTGGTCGGCGTCGGTGGTCTCGAGCTCGGGTGCGACGTCGTACGCGGGCGGGTCGGACAGGTTGTTGTCCGGCAGGAACCCGATGAGCGAGCGCGCGTAGTCGAGCGCGTCGGTCTCGTCCTCGGCCAGGTAGTGGGCCACGCCGGAGACCGCGTTGTGGGTCTGGGCGCCGCCGAGCTCCTCGAAGCCGACGTCCTCGCCGGTGACGGTCTTGATGACGTCGGGGCCGGTGACGAACATGTGGCTGGTCTTGTCGACCATGATCACGAAGTCGGTCAGGGCGGGGGAGTACACCGCGCCGCCGGCCGCCGGGCCCATGACGATGGAGAGCTGCGGGATGACGCCGGAGGCCTGGGTGTTCAGGCGGAAGATCTCGCCGTACTTGCCCAGCGCGACCACGCCCTCCTGGATGCGGGCGCCGCCCGAGTCGAGGATGCCGATGATCGGCACGCCCGTCTTCAGCGCGTGCTGCATGACCTTGATGATCTTCTCGCCGGCGACCTCGCCGAGGGACCCGCCGAACACGGTGAAGTCCTGCGCGTACACGGCGACGTTCCGACCGTGGATCGTGCCCACGCCGGTGACGACCGCGTCGCCGTAGGGCCGCTTGGCGTCCATGCCGAACGACGTGGTGCGGTGCCGCACGAACTCGTCGAACTCCACGAAGGAGTTCTCGTCGAGCAGCTGCTCGATGCGTTCGCGCGCGGTGCCCTTGCCCTTCGCGTGCTGCTTGGCGATCGCGGATTCGCCCGCGGCGGTCACGGCCTCGTGGTACCGGTCGCGGAGGTCGGCCAGGCGGCCGGCCGTCGTCGACAGATCGGGGGTGTCTCCTGAAGTCACCCGCTCACCCTACCGGCGGGCACGACGGGGCCGGTTGGAGGACCCCCACGGTTCCTGCCCGTACATTTGCGTGCATGTCCACATCCCCGTCGCCGTCGTTCCCCGCCACCAGCGCAGCGGTCGCGGCGGCGGGCGCGACGATCACCACCCCGGCCGAGACGGGCTCGACGAACGCCGACCTGCTCGCCGTGGCCCCCGGGCAGGAGCACGGCAGTGTCATCGCGACCCTGCACCAGACCGCCGGGCGGGGCCGCCTCGACCGCACCTGGACCGCCCCGAGCGGGCAGGCCCTCGCCGCGAGCGTGCTCGTCCGCGCCGACCTGGACGACCGGGACCGCGGCTGGCTGCCCCTGGTCGCCGGCGCTGCGATGCGCGACGCGGTCGTGACGGTGCTGCCCGACGGCACCGACGTCACCGTGAAGTGGCCGAACGACGTGCAGGTCGCCGGCGACAAGGTGTGCGGCATCCTGTGCCAGGTCGCCGCCGACGGCAGCGTCGTGGTCGGCGCCGGCGTGAACCTCACCATCCCCGCCGACCGACTGCCCACCCCGACGTCCACCTCGCTGCTGCTCGCCGGCGCAGCCGACGACGCACCCGCCCTGGCCGACGCGGTGCTGTCGGTCTTCCACGCCGCCGTCCTGGAGGCCGTGGCCGGCCTGGCCGCTGGTGGTCCCGCCGCCGAGACGGTCCGGTCCCACGTCCGGACGGCGTGCGGCACGATCGGTCGCCGCATCCGGCTCGAACTCCCCGACGGCACCGTCGAGGAGGCCGACGCCACCGGGATCGACGACGCCGGTCGCATCACGATCCGGGACCGAGCGGGCAGCACCAGGGGCGTCGCGGTGGGGGACGTCACCCACCTGCGGTATGCATGACGGCATGACCGAGCCCCCGCCCGAACGCGTCGTCGCACGGCTGCGGCCGCACGCGCGTCGGCTGGTGCGGCCGGCGGTCTTCGTCGTGCTCGTCACCGCGGCCGGCGGCTTCGGCTTCGGGGTGTTCCGGGCGCAGCTCGCCTGGTTGAACGCCGTCGTCGCGCTCGTCGTCGTGGTGCTCGTCGTGCTCGGCGGGGCGGTCCCGCTGTTCCGGTGGATGTCCGAGCGCTACGTCGTCACGACCCGGCGCCTGGTCGTGGTGCACGGCCTCGGCACCCGGACCCGGCGCGAGCTCCTGCACTCCCGGGGGTACGACGTCACGGTGCGACGCCGTGGCCTGCAGGGACTGTTCCGCTCCGGCGACGTGCTCGTGTTCCCCGGCGACGACCCGGCCGTGGTGCTCGCCGACGTGGCGCACGCCGACCTCGTGGTGGCCGTGCTGCACGACCTGGTCGAGGCGTACGAGGCCCGACGCCGACACCGCGAGCCCGACTGGGACGAGATCGTGGGCGGCCCGGACCGCCCGCCGTGGGGCGACGTGCGGGCCTGACGACGGCCGCCGCGACACCCCCTGCGGGGGCCGTCGTGAGACTTCGGCGAGAAACCGGTACCGTCGTCCCGTGCGTATCTCTGTCATCGGCTGCGGCTACCTCGGTGCCGTGCACGCCGCCTCCATGGCCAAACTCGGACACGAGGTCGTCGCTGTGGACGTCGACCCTGCCAAGATCGAGCGGCTCGCCGCGGGCGAGGCCCCCTTCTTCGAGCCCGGGCTGCCCGAGATCCTGACCGAGGCCCTGGAGTCCGGTCGGATCCGCTTCACCACCGACATGGCCGAGGTGGCCGGGTCCCGCGTGCACTTCCTCGCCGTCGGCACCCCGCAGGGGCCCACCGGTGCCGCGGACCTGACCTACGTGGACGCCGCCGTCGCCGCGCTCACCCCGCACCTGTCCGCCGGCGAGTTCGTCGTCGGCAAGTCGACCGTGCCCGTCGGTACCGCCGCACGTCTGGCCGCCGAGGTCAGCGAGGCCGTCCCCGGTGCCACGCTCGTCTGGAACCCCGAGTTCCTGCGCGAGGGCTTCGCCGTGCAGGACACCATCGCGCCCGACCGCTTCGTCTACGGCGTCCCGGACGGCGACGCCGGCGAGCAGGCCGTCGCGGTGCTCGACGAGGTCTACGCGGAGGCACTCGCCACCGGCACGCCCCGGCTCGTGGTCAACCTGCCCACCGCCGAGCTCGTGAAGATCAGCGCGAACGCGTTCCTCGCCACGAAGATCTCGTTCATCAACTCGATGGCCGAGATCGCCGAGGTCGCCGGTGCCGACGTCACCGCGCTCGCCGACGCGATCGGCCACGACGCCCGCATCGGCCGCCGGTTCCTGAACGCCGGGCTCGGCTTCGGCGGCGGCTGCCTGCCGAAGGACATCCGCGCCTTCCAGGCCCGCGCGAACGAGCTGGGCGTGGGGGAGTCCCTGGCGTTCCTGGCCGACGTCGACGCCACGAACCTGCGGCGCCGCGCGCACGTGGTCGAGCTGGCGCAGGAGCTGCTCGACGGCGTCGTCAGCGGCAAGCGCGTCGCGGTGCTCGGCCTGGCCTTCAAGCCGAACTCCGACGACGTCCGCGACTCGCCGGCCCTCGACATCGCGGCCCGTCTGCACGAGCTCGGTGCCGTGGTGTCGGCGTACGACCCCGAGGCCGTCGTGACCGCGCGCCGCGTGCACCCGGAGCTCGACTACGTCGAGAGCGCCGCCGAGGCACTGGGCGGCGCCGAGCTGGTGCTCGTGCTCACCGAGTGGACCGAGTTCCGCGAGCTCGACGCAGCGGCGGCCGCCGCACTCGTGGCGTCGCCGGTCGTCATCGACGGTCGCAACTGCCTGGATCGCGACGCCTGGACGGCCGCCGGCTTCACGTACCGGGGCATGGGGCGCTGACCCCGACGGTGGCGGACCGACCCGGACAGCGGCTGCTCGACAGCCTCCGCGACCTCGGCGGCATCCGGGGTCGGTCGTGGGCGACCCCGGTCGTCCTCGCCGCCACGCTCTTCCTGCTCGTCGCGGCGGTCGCACGGATCGCCTCGACGGAGCCGCTGAGCAGCACCGACGAGTCCGCCCACGTGGACTACGCGCTCCGGGTGTGGCACGGCCAGCTGCCCGTGCTGCTGGACGGCGTCCGCTTCCGGCCCGGCTTCGGTCACACCCCGCCGGTGCAGTGGGTGGCGCAGCACCCGCCGCTCTACTACGTCCTGCTCGCGCCGCTCGTCGGGCCGCTCGTCGACTCCGGGCACCCGGTGCAGGCGGTCGTCGCCGCGCGGCTGGTGAACGCGGTCGTCGTCGCGGGCATCGTGCCCGCCGCGGCGTGGGCGGCCTCGCGCTGCTTCCCCGAGGCACGCCGGCTGCCCGCGACCGTGGCGGTCGTGTCCGCGTTCACCGCCGTCCTCGTCGTGCAGGCCGGCGTCGTGTACAACGACTCCCTCGCGGCGCTGCTCGGTGCCCTGGCCTGCGGCGTCGCCGGAGCCGCGTTGCGGACCGGGGTCGGTCCGCGCCTGCTCGTCGGCGGAGCACTCGTCGCCGCGGCCGGCATGACGACGCGCCTGTCGTTCGCCCTGTGGCTCGTCGCGATCGCGGTCGCCTTCCTGCTGGCCCGGACGGTGCGGGTCGGTCGGCTCCACGGGGTGTGGGCACGCCTGCTCGTCGCCCTCGTGCCGGTGGTCGCGGCCGCCGCGGCCTCCGGGTGGTTCTGGATCCGCAACTCGATCGTCGCCGGTTCGTTCAGCGGTCGTCCGAAGCCGTGGCCGGGGTGGGTGCCCCGTCCCCACTTCACCGACGGCGAGGTCGTCACGATGCCGTCGTTCTGGAAGCAGCTGTTCGCCCTGTACCGCGGGGCGCTCGACCTGCGCGACCCCGTGCCGTGGACCCTGTTCCTGGTGCCGCTGCTGCTCGCGGTGGTGTTCGCCCTGGTGCTCGTCGGCCGTGGCGTCGTCCGGCGTCGGTCCGGAGCGGCCCCGGTCGAGCCGGTCGGACCGTCCGAGGCCTGGCCGCGGGCGCTCGTCGTCGCGATGCTCGCCACGGTCACCGTGCTGTTCGTCCTCGTCGAGATCCGCTACATGGCGGGCGGCGGTGCGCCGATCAACCGGTACACGCTGACCGTCTGGGTCCCGCTCGCGCTGGCGATCGCCGCCGGGCTCCGGGTGTCGCGGTACGCCGCCGTCGTGCTCGTGCCGGCGTGGGTGCTCCTGGCACTCGTGCCGATGTCGACCCTGCTGCACCCCGAGGGGGCGACGCTGGTCCCGCACGCGGCGACCCTGGTGCTCGGCGCGACGGTCGTGGCCGGACTGCTGACGCTCGTGACGCTCGTGCTGTTCGTGCTCGGCGAGGTCCGCGCGATCCGCCGCAGCGACGTCGAGCCGGCGGCGGACCCCGCCGAGGATCAGCCGATCGCTGCGCGCAGCACCGAGCGGTAGCGCGCGCCGATCCGCTCGGTGGAGAACTCCGCCGCCGAGACGACGGCCTGTTCCTGGTAGCGCGTCCGTGCCGCGTCGTCGGTGAGCACCCGCCGGAGCGCCGCACGGAGCGCCGGGACGTCACCCGGGGGCACGAGCACGCCGGACACGTCGTCCTGCACGACGTCGCGGATGCCGGGCAGGTCGCTCGCCACGATGGCGGCACCGACCGCGGCGGCCTCGAGCAGGGTGACCGGCAGGCCCTCCTGGTCGCCGTTCGCCGCGGGGATCGACGGCACCGCGACGACCGTGGCCGACGCGAGCGTCTCGAGCACCTCGGTGCGACCGCGCTGCCCCAGGAAGGTCACCGGCAGACCGGACGCCTGCTGTTCCAGCTGGGCGCGGTACGGGCCGTCCCCGACCACCGTCAGCCGCCACGGCACGTCGTCGCCGAGTCCGCGCAGCGCCTCGATCAGGTTGCCGAAGCCCTTCTTCTCGACCAGGCGGCCCACGGCCACCACGTGGTGCTCCTGCGCGGGCACGCGGGAGCGGGTGTCGCGCGCGGGGCCCAGGTCGACGCCCATCGGGATCACCGTCGACCGCGACTCGGGCACGCCCCACTCCGTCAGGCGTTCGCGCATCTCGGAGTTGACGGTGGTGACGTGGGCGGACCGCCCGAAGACCCATCGCTTGAGCCGCACGAGCGGTGCGGCTCGGAGGGCGTAGATGTCGCCGCCGTGCGTGGTGACCACGATCGGCACCCCGGGGGCGGCGAGCGTGGCGACCAGGGCCTGCGGGATCGCCCAGTGTGCGTGGATGACGTCCGGTCGGGCGGAGCGGACAACGCGTCGGACGGCCAGGTACTGCGCGAGGACGAGCGCCGGCACCTGCACGATGCGGGAGCGCTTCTCCTTGAGGTTGTCGAGGATCGCGCCGTCGGCCAGGTCCTCGAACGCCTTCGGGAAGTACGGGAACCGCCGGACGCCGACCTCGCCGATGCGCTCCGTGGTGGCGCCGCCCGGCACACGCGGGGTCAGCACCATCGTGTCGAACTCGGTCGCCTCCTGGTGGGCGAGGTCGAGCACGAACGCGGGCACACCGTCGTCCGGACGGGCCGGGAAGGTCGATCCGAGCACCAGCAGGCGGGGCCGGGGAGCGTGGGGACGGGCGGAGCGGGTGCTGCGGGACATCGTGCCTTTCCGGGGCTGGCGGTGGACGGTCCGGTAGGCTCTCCACCCGTGCGCGTACTGATCCACAATAGCGATTCCCCCCACAACCGCGGGGACCGGGCGATCCTCGCCGGCAACATCGAGCTCGTCCGCCGGCGGTGGCCGGACGCCGAGATCGTGTCCCTGTCGCAGTACCCCGAGCGGGACGCCGCGTGGTTCGGGATCCGCTTCCTGCCCGTGTCGCCGTACAGCACCGGGATCGGCGACCTGTTCGCCCTGCTCCGTGCCGTGCGGGGCGCCGACGTGGTGCTGTGGGGCGGCGGCGAGATCCTCAAGGACTACACGAACAAGCTCGGCCTCGTGTACTGGTTCGGCAAGATGCTGCTCGTCCGCGCGGTCAACAAGAACCTCGTCGGGGCGTTCCAGGGCA
Source organism: Curtobacterium oceanosedimentum (assembly GCF_020297365.1). Taxonomy (GTDB): domain Bacteria; phylum Actinomycetota; class Actinomycetes; order Actinomycetales; family Microbacteriaceae; genus Curtobacterium. Next base: position 25,888 of record NZ_JAIXIG010000012.1, on the reverse strand, counting down.
TCGGCCCGACCACCGCCGGGGTCAGCAAGCGCCTCATCCGCGCCACCGTCGACCTGTGCCGCTCCTTCGCGGTCCGTGACGACGAGTCCCGCGACAAGCTCCTGTCGTGGGGGGTCAGGACGCCGGTCGTGTCGTCCTTCGACCCCGCCGTCGTCGGGACGGTCACCGCGCCCGACGCCGACGTGCTCGAGCGGCTCGAGCGCACCACGGGCCTGAGCGCCGAGCGGCTCGAGGGCTCGATCGGCTTCGGCGTCCGCCGCTGGTTCCACTACAAGCGCAGCGGCTGGATCCCGTTCCGGTTCCTGCCGAAGCGCTTCCGCCAGACGGGCGTCGACAGCGACAAGCTCGTGACGTACCGGCAGGCCGTCGCCGACCTGGCCGACCGGGTCATCGACCGCTGGGACGCCGACGTGGTGTTCTACCCGATGCACATGGAGGCGTCCGAGGGCGACGCCGCGTTCGCCCGCGAGGTCATCGCCCTGATGCGGCACGCCGACCGCACCCACGTGGTCGAGGCCGACGAGTTCTCGCCCTCCGAGTACGCCGGGCTGATGTCCCGCAGCCGCCTGTTCCTGGCGAGCCGCCTGCACTCCGCGATCGTCGCGACCATCGCCGGGGTCCCCGCCGCGGTGCTCTACTACGTCGACAAGGGTCGGCTGTTCTTCGAGCAGATGGGCCAGCAGGCCTACTCGAAGCCGATCGAGGCGGCACTCGAGCCCACCTTCGTCGACGACGTCACAGCGCAGCTCGAGGCGCTCGACGCGGACCGCGACGCGGTCCGCGCGCAGCTGGCCGCTGGTGTCGCGACGATGGCGACGGCGCTCGACGCCGACTTCGCCGAGGCCGTGCGCGACGTGCGCTGACGTCGGAGACCGACACGGCGGGCGCGGACGCTCGCCCCTGACGGACGGGAGGCCCGTGGCGACGCCGCCACGGGCCTCCCGTCCGTTCGTGGTGACGCCCTGTGGGAGGCTCACGCCATGACCGAACGTCGCGCCCTCACCATCGCCGGCGGCGTCACCGCCGCCGTCAGCTCGTCCGGGACGCGAAGCGCTTGAGGTACGTGATGTCGTTGCGGTAGACGTCCTGGTCACCGGGGAGCGTGCCGCTGGCCGCCCACTGCCAGAAGGTCCACTTCGACCAGCTGCGTCCGAGGGTGCCGGGGGTGGTGAAGTTCTTCACCGGGTAGATCGCGACGAACAGCGGGTTCTTCGAGAACTGGTTGCTGTTGTTCGTGCAGCGCTTCCACCAGTCGGTCGTGGTGTAGATCGCGGGGTACCGCCCGGTCTTGGCGACGACGGTCCGGTTGAAGTCCTTGATCCAGCTGCGCATGGACGACCACGACTTGCCGTAGCAGGTGCCCTGGGCGGCGCTGCCGTACTCGATGTCGAGCAGCGGGGGCAGGGTCTTGCCGTCCTTGCTCCACTGGCCGCCGTGCTTGAAGAAGTAGTTCGCCGTCGCGGCGCCGCTGGCCTGGCTCGGCTGGGCGTAGACGTAGCCGCCGCGGTACAGGTTGCGCTGCTTCGCGGTGGCGTACTGCTGCTTGTACGTCGAGCTGACGTACGACGTGCCCTCGGTGGCCTTGACGTACACGAAGCGGGCGCCGTTGCGGTACGCCTGCAGGAAGTTGACGCTGGGCTGCCAAGCGCTGATGTCGAAGCCCTGCACGCGTCCGGGGGGCGGGCCACCGGCCCGTGCTGCGGAGGCGGCGCTGAAGGCCTGTGCGCTCGCGCCGCCGACGGCCAGGGCGTCGGGCGAGGCGGTGGTGACGTGCGAGGCGCCGGCGTGGGCGGCGATCCCGGCACCCATGGTGTGGTTGCCGGTGCGGTCCATCTCGGCGATGGAGAGCTGGTCGACACCGGACGGGGCCGCAGCGGGGTCCGTCGACTCGGGCGCGGGCGGCTCCGCTGCGGTCTCCGGTGCCGTGGTGCCCGGCGCGGTGGTGGCCGTCGTCGCCGGCTGGGTCGGGGACGACGGCGCCGCAGCCGACGGGGTCGGTGACGCGGTGCCCGGGTTGGTCGCGGTCACGCCGACCGCCGGGCCGCTGCCGAAGGTGATCGCCCCGGCGACGACGGCAGCGGTGCCGAGTCCGAGGAGCCTGCTGATGGGTGCGCGCATGTGGTCTCGTCTTCCCTGTCGAGATGCCGTGGGGCCTGATCTCCCACGCCGCGGTCCGAGCATGCTAACCGGCAGAGACGCCGATGTCCGCCAGGCGCAGCATCAACGCCGGGTGCGCCGCCGCGTCTCCGTGCCCGGTGCGTCCTCGTCCCTGTCCGCCGCGGCCCGCGGGTCTGCGGCGCTCGTCGTGGCGACCGGGGCGTCGACCGTCTCGACCTCGGGCAGGCGGCCGCGCGAGGAGACCTCGCGGGTGGCGTGCTTCTGCCGGCGGTTCAGGAAGTTGCGTTCCACGAGCCACCAGAAGCCGACGCAGATCGCCAGGGTGACCGGGATCACGACGAACACCATCATCAGGAACTGGTACTTCGGGGTCAGCCCCATCGGCAGGAGCAGCAGGTTGCCGAGTCCGAGCAGGGGGCTGTGGAACAGGTAGATCGTGTACGAGACCAACCCCGCGAGCACGAAGGGCTTCCAGGCGAAGAACCGGGCGAGCCAGGTGTGCTGTCCGGTGACGGCGCGACGGCCCATCCACGTCAGCAGGACGCCCGCGAAGATCCCGAGCACGACCTCGGACGGCCAGGTCTGGTGCTGCCAGTAGTCGCGGTTGCGGAAGAACACCAGGAGCATGCCGATGAACAACGCGGCGACGAAGATGCCACCCTGTCGGCGCGACCCGCCCAGCTTCGAGGCGTTCAGCGTGCCGGTCAGGTGCTCGTCGCGCGCCTTGACCGTGAGCTCGGCGGCGAGCATGCCCACCGCGAACAGGCCGACGAACCACGGGTGCATCCACGAGTACCGGCTCTCGGCGCCCATCCACATGCCGATGAGGACCAGCGACGACGCCGTCGCCCAGCCGCCGAAGACCTTCCACAGCGGCAGGATGACCAGCGGCATGAGGAAGTAGATCTGCCACTCGACGGCGACCGTCCACATCGGTCCGTTGATCTTGCCGATGTACTGCGGGAAGAAGTCGTGCACCAGGAACAGGTGGGTCAGGAACGTGCCCCAGCCCATCGGGAGCTTGGTGTCCCACTGGGTGCCGCCCGGCTGCGCCATGACCGGCACGAACAGGATGACCAGGGCGAAGACGATGAGCGACGCCCAGTACGGCGGCAGGATCCGTCGGGCACGGCGCCAGATGAACTTCCAGAAGCCACCGGGCAACCGGTAGCGGTCGAAGCGGGTGACGACGGGCAGCATGAGCACGTACCCGGACAGCACGATGAACAGCGGGACACCGAGGTAGCCCCACCCGACGATCGGACGGAGCCACGGCAGCTCGGCCGGGCCGGTGCCGCGCATCCCGGTGAACAGGTAGGCGTGGTAGAGCACGACCGCCAGGGCAGCGAGGCCGCGGAGCCCGTCGAGGTACGGGAACTCGATCCGGCCCCCGGCGCGGGGAGCGGCGGCCGTCGGTTCGGCTGCGGATTCGGCTGCGCGGGTTTCGGTGGCCAACGAACGTCCTCGAGGTGGTCGGAGCGGGGTCCCCGGCAGTCTCCCACACGCCGAGCGGGGGCACGCGATCCTCGTCGGTGCGGTCCGACACGCGAACGGATGTCATGATGAAGCACGTGACCGTGACGACGCCCGAAGCACCGCAGATCGCCCACGACGTCCCGCGACGGCACTCACGGGTGGTTCCGCGCGGGTACCGGCACGTCATCGCGCCGTTGATCCTCGCCGTACTCGTGGTCGTCGGGGTCGCCCTGAGCGCCGCCGTGGCGTACCACAACCGCCTCGGCGTGACGAACGTCGACGGCATCTCGTACATGGGCATCGCCCGCGAGTACGCCAATGGCTGGCTGCCCGACGCGATCAACGCCTACTGGTCGCCGATGGTGTCGTGGATGATGGCGCCGTTCGTCGCGGCGGGCCTCGGCCTGCAGACGGCCTTCGCGATCGTGAACTGCTTCGCCGTGGCCGTGGTGCTCGGCATCGGCGGTTGGCTCGTCTGGTCGCAGAACCACCGCATCGTCCCCGCCGTGCTCTTCATGGTCACCGCGATCCCCGCGTTGATGAGCGCGGTCTCGGTGCAGACCCCGGACCTGCTGGTCGTCGCGTGGGTCGTCGGGTTCCTGTGGGCACTCCGCTGGGCCGACCAGGCGCTGCACGGCTCGAGGCGTGCCCGGCTCGTCTCCGGGGCGGTGCTCGGCGTCGTGGCCGCCCTCGGCTACTTCACCAAGCTCTTCCTGCTGCCGGTCGCCGTCGGCGCCGTGATCCTGTGGCTGCTGCTGCGCGTCTGGTCCGCCCGCCGCCGCGGTGAGCCCGTGCGGCACTGGTGGACGGCCCCGGTCGCGACGATCGTCGTGTTCGCCGTCGTCATCGCCCCGTGGGTCGGCGCCCTGACCGTCAAGTACGGCACGGTCACCCTCGGTTCGTCGCTGTCCGTGAACATCGGCTCGAAGTTCGACGACGGCGGGCGCGCCACCGACTGGCCGTTCCTGCCGGTGCCGCCGAACGACCACGCGTTCTCGCCGAACGAGGACTTCACCCCGTCGGTCTACAAGCAGGGCCCGATGGAGAACCCGGACCCCGAGGTCGTCCCGCCCCCCGCGGCGTCGACGACCGAGGACACCGCCCCGAGGGTCACGAAGGAGTCGGGCATCGCGGCCCGCGCCGGCTACTACCTGCACGAGCGCATGCTCGCCCTGCCGTACTACCTGCAGAAGATCAGCACGTTCGCCCCGTTCGCCGCGCCGATCGCCCTGCTCTTCGCGGCCGCGCTCGTCATCGGCGTCGTGCGGTTCCGCCGCTACGCGTTCACCTGCATCGTCGCCGCGACCACCCTGGTGTACTTCGTCGGCTACGGCATGATCACGTCGTCGTCGAGCGGCGGTGGCAACGCCCGCTACTACTGGCCGCTCTTCTACCTGACGGCGATGATCGGCGCGCTCATGCTGCCGGCGATCTGGCGGCTCGTGCGTCGCCGCGGGGTGGTGCGTACCGTGGTGGCCTGCCTGGCGATCGCGGTCGTGCCGGTGGCGTCGTACACGCAGAACTGGCTCGGTTCGCCGGCGCCGTTCTACCCCTCGGTCAACCGCACCGAGCCCCTGCGGGTGTTCGGCCCCACCGAGGTACCGGAGATCGTCCGGCTCGCCGACCAGATCCGGGCGAGCGGCGCGCTGCCCGAGGACGCCACGGTGATCGGCTCGAACTACCGGTCGCTGTCCTCGCTCGCGTTCCTGACGGACACCCGTGTGTACGGTCGCTCAGGTCAGGGCTACACGTACCACTCCGACGCGATGCGCAACCTGTTCATCGACCAGGGCGTGCAGTACTTCGTGCAGTTCGACCCCGCGAACGCGCCGGCGCGCGACTACTCCGTCGCCGGCAAGCTCGTCGGCACGTACAACGCGACGATCGCCTGCAGTGCCGACCGGTCCACCGACCCGGAGGTCCCCTGCCGCGTCCAGATCGTCCGGCTCGCCCCGTAGCGGCGGACGGCGTCCGCACCGCAGGGAGCGACGCGGACCACCGTCTACCATGACCTGAGCCCGTCACCCGAGCAGGAGTCCCGTTTGTCCGACAGCGCCACCGACCGCCCCGCAGCCGAGGGAAAGCGTCCGTTCACCTGGCGACGGTTCCTGGGCAAGGCGATCCCGATCGTCTTCTACGTCCTGCTCGCCGTCTTCCTCGTGCTGTACGTGCGCAGCGTCGACTGGGGGCAGCTCGCCGGGCTCGACTGGCAGTGGTCGTGGGTCGTCGTCGCGACGCTGATCAGCCTGGGCTTCCGGTACTGGGGTGTCGGCATCTGGTTCTACCTGCTGCGCCGACTGGGTGCGACGGGGCTCAAGGGCAGCGGCGTGACCCTGACCTACGTGTACGCGAAGTCCTGGATGGGCCGCTACATCCCGGGGGCCGCCACCTGGATCATCGGCAAGGTGTACTTCGCCTCGAAGCACGGGGTCTCCAAGGCCCGGCTCGGCGTGAGCGGCCTGCTCGAAGGCGCCCTGCAGATCGCGGCGACGCTCGCCCTGGCCCTCGTGCTGCTGCTCATCGACCCGCGGACGCACGAGCTCGACCCGTGGCTCATCGTGCTCATGATCGCGGCGTTCGTCGGCTGCGTCGTGTGCCTGATCCCGCGCGTGTTCGTGTTCCTGATCGGCATCGCGCTGAAGATCCTGCGCCGCAAGCCGCTCGAGGCCGACGTCCGCCCGAACCTCGGCACGGTGCTCGGCGGCGCGGGCCTGTACGTCGCCGGTGCGGTGCTCTCCGGGACGGCCTACTACTTCATCACGCTGGCCGTGTACCCGTCGCTGGAGATCACCGACGCAGCCTTCGTGATCGGCGCCGCGAGCATGGCCTCCGCGATCAGCATGCTCGCCGTCTTCGCCCCCGGCGGGCTCGGCGTGCGCGAGGGCGTGCAGGCCCTGCTGCTCGCGATCGTGATGCCGGCACCGATCGCCCTCGTGGTGGTCGTCGTCACCCGCGTCTGGAGCCTGGCGGTCGACGGGCTCTTCCTGCTGTGCGCCGCCGTCCCGACGTGGTTCCGGCGCAACCGCCCGACGGACGACCCCGCCTCGGTCGAGGGTGGCGTCCCCGCCGCCTGACCCGCCCTTCGTGAGCAGGAATGGTCGAGTCCGGATGCCGGACTCGACCATTCCTGCTCACGGTGGGGGCGCGTGACGCACCCGCAGACGGACGGGTCAGGGGACGGGGACCGTCGCCGGGAGCCGCGCCGCGTGCCGGTCGGCGCGCGCGACCTGCACGACGGACACCACCAGGCCCACCGCGACGAGCGCCACGACGACCACGAGCACCGCGGGTGGCACGGGCCCGATCTCGGAGTACCGCAGCAGCCCACGGCCGGTCACCGGGAAGACCGCGGCGTTCCAGAACCACGCCGACGCCACCGCGAACCCGTACACACCGACGGCCGGCAGCAGCACGGCCAGGGCGACGGCCGCCCAGCGCCGGGTACGGCCAGCAGGCACCAGGCGTCGCCACGCCATCGCACTGAGCACGATGAGGCAGACGATCGCCGGGAAGTAGTAGCGGCCCTGGGTCGCGGCGACCTCGGTGGTGGTGAGGTACGAGTGCGCGCTCGTGCGGTTCTGAATGCCGATGAGCAGGGCCGGGAACACCGCCAGGCACAGCGCGACACGCAGGTCGGGGCCGCGACGGAACGCCCAGCCGACGAGCACGACGAGCGCGATCACCGTCAGGACGGCGGTGAGCAGGTCGCCCATGCTGACCTGCGCGCGACCGCCGAAGCTGCCCCAGAAGGTGCGGGCGAGCGTGCCCCAACTGACGTCGAGGAAGTGCCCGAGGGTCGGTTCCTCGCCCGGCGGGAAGTCCTTGGGCGGGCGCATCGCCGTGTAGCCGTTCGGCTGGACCCGGCCGTAGGCGACGACGTTGTGCAGCCACCACCAGGCGCCGATGCCGCCCGAGACCGCCATCGCGACGACGGTGCGGACGATCCGCTGCCGCAGGGTCAGCAGACCCGCGCCGGCGAACAGCACGACGACCGCCACGAACGGCACCGCGGGCAGCCCGGTCCCCTTGATCCAGACCAGGGCCCCGAGCGTCACCGCGAGCGCGATGGTCGTCCGCCACCTGGTGTCGCCGGTGAGCAGCCGGGTCGCGAGCCAGACGACGACACCGGCGACCAGCAGCACCGGGGCGTCGTTCGAGAACGACGACGCGATCGACGCGAGCTCCGGCGTCGCGAAGACGGCGAGCCCACCGACCAGCGCGGCGCGCGGACTCCGGGTCACCCGACGCACCGACGCCCAGGCGAGCAGCGGCAGGGCGGTCACCGCGAGGACGTCGGCCAGGCGCAGTGCGACGACGGCGTGGTCCCAGCGCAGGTCGCCGTAGTCGACCGCGCGCAGGACGGCCGCACCGGCCAGGTACGCGGTCGGCGGGTGCTGGGTCATCTGGTTGACCGTCGCCGAGGGACCCGGAGCGTCCTGCAGCAGCGCGCTCACCGTCGACCACTCGTCGGACGGCTTCGTGGCCTGCTCGACCTTCGCGGCCTGCACGGCGTTCGTGACGAAGAGCTCGCCGGGATCTGCCCACGGATCGCCGAGGGCCAGATGGACGGCGGCGTCGACGTGCGCGGTCTCGTCCGGAGCCTCGAACGCCGGCACGATGAACGCCCACGCCACCAACCACAGGCCGAAGGTCGCCGTGATCACCGCGATCGCGACACGTTCCCAGCGGGCGGCGCGGAGCGGAGCGGGGGTGGTGGTCTCGTGGGCCGTCACGCCACCGATCCTAGGTCAGGCGTCGTGGCGGACCCGGGGCTGGCCGGACGTCGGTCGGCCGGACGCCGGGTCCTCGGCGGGGTCCGTCCGCGCGGCGGTCCGTTCCGGGTGGTACACCCACACCTTGTACAGCCAGAAGCGGAACACGGCACCGAGCACGAGGCCGACGATGTTCGCGACGTTGTCGGCGAGCACCGAGGTCAGCCCCAGCGCGTAGTGCGACACCCCGAGGCAGGCGAGCGCGATGACCATGCCGCCGATCGACACGATGACGAACTCGATGCCCTCGCGCGTCGCGACCGACCGGCGCTGCTCGCGGAAGGTCCAGTACCGGTTGCCCATCCAGTTGACGAAGATCGCCACCGCCGTCGAGACGACCTTCGCCCAGAACGGACCCGAGTGGATCTGCTCGGGGTCGAGGACGGTGAGCCGCAGCAGGTTGAACACCGTGGTGTCCACGACGAAGCCCACGGCGCCGACGACGCCGAAGCGTGCCAGCTGGGCGATGAGGCGCCGCACGTGGCCTCCAGGATCCGTAGAGTTGGGAACGGCCGCGCACCACGCGACCGATCAGCCATTCTAGACAACGCGTCCGCACCGCCCGGTGTGAACGCCGGAAGGATCACACAGCATGACGTTGCGCGTCGGGGTCGTCGGTGGGGGACAGCTGGCACGGATGATGGTGCCGGCGGCGATCGAGCTGGGGATCGACATCCGGGTCCTCGCCGAGGGGCCGGACATGTCCGCCGCGATCGCCGCGACCGCCGAGGGCGACTACCACGACGCCGCCACGGTGCTCGAGTTCGCCCGCCAGGTCGACGTCGTGACCTTCGACCACGAGCACGTGCCGCAGGACGTCCTGCGCGCCCTGGTCGAGGCCGGGGTGGCGGTCCACCCCGGGCCCGACGCGCTCGCCGTCGCCCAGGACAAGCTGACGATGCGCTCGCGGCTCAGCGCGCTCGGCCTGCCGGTGCCGGACTGGGCCGCGGTGCACGACGCCGACGAACTCCGCGCGTTCCTGGACGACCACGGTGGCCGTGCCGTCGTGAAGACGCCCCGAGGCGGCTACGACGGCAAGGGGGTCCGGGTCGTCTCGGACGCCTCGGACGTCGACGACTGGTTCATCGCGGTGGCCGAGGCGGGCGGCGACCAGGCGCTCCTGGTCGAGGAACTCGTCCCCTTCACCCGCGAGCTCGCGCAGTCCGTGGCGCGTCGCCCCTCCGGGCAGGTCGTCGCCTGGCCGCTCGTCGAGACCGTGCAGCGTGACGGCGTGTGCGCCGAGGTCATCGCCCCGGCCCCGGCCAGCGCGGGCCGCATCGCCGACCTGGCGGAGTCGATCGCGGTCCGGATCGCCGAGGAGCTCGGCGTCACGGGGGTCCTGGCGGTCGAGCTGTTCCAGACCGACGACGAGCGCATCCTCATCAACGAGCTCGCGATGCGCCCGCACAACACCGGGCACTGGTCCATCGACGGTGCGACCACGAGCCAGTTCGAGCAGCACTTGCGCGCCGTGCTCGACCTGCCCCTCGGTGCGACGGGCGCCTTCGCCCCGGCCGCGGTCATGGTCAACGTGCTCGGAGGGCCCGCGGACGGCGACCTCGCGGCCCGGTACCCCGCGGCGCTCGAGGCGTTCCCCGAGGCGAAGTACCACTTCTACGGCAAGTCGCCGCGACCCGGCCGCAAGATCGGCCACGTCACGGTGCTCGGCGAGGACGTCGACGACGTCGTCTACCGCGCCCGCGCCGCCGCCGCGCACTTCGACGACTGACCCCGCGCGCCCGACGCGACGGGTGACGGCCCGGTGCGCCGGTGCCGGTCCGGTCGAGTCGGACGGGAGGCCCGTGGAGACGCCGCCACGGGCCTCCCGTCCGCCACTGCGGCCGCGGCGCCACCGGCGTCGCGTGTCCGCCGGACCGCCGACACCCCCTCGGGTGGCACCCGGTCGGGAGACTGGTCGCGGCGGCACAGCGCGTGTTCCCCTGGGACCTTCCGTGCCGATCGACCAGGGGAGCCCCCATGCGCCGCCGCCAGCGCCGTGCCGCCGTCTGTGCTGCCGTCGTCCTCGTCGCCTCCGTCGTCGGGCTGCTGCCCGCGACCGCGGCGACCGCTGCGGAGGCGGCGCCGTCGACCACGATGGCAACGACGGCGACGGGGATCCGGTCCGCGACGTCCGCCTCGCTGTACGGGGCGGGGCCGTACCGGTCGCCCACGAGCGAGGCGGCGAAGGCCCAGGCCGCACTCGCCGCCACCGACCCCGCGGGGGCGACCGCCGCGGGCACCATCGCCCGCTACCCGGTCGCGACCTGGCTCGGTGACTGGACGCAGGGCACGCAGCTCTCCAAGACCATCACCACCGCCCTGAGCGGCGCCGAGCAGGCCGGTACCACTCCGGTGTTCGTGCTCTACGCGATCCCGGACCGTGACTGCGGCGGCTACTCGGCGGGCGGGTTCGACGAACGCTCGTACGACGCCTGGGTCGACCAGGTGACCGCGGCACTCGCCGGGCACCGTGCGGCCGTGGTCGTCGAACCGGACTCGCTCGCGATGCTCAGCAACGCGAAGTGCAGCGACAGCCTCGACGAGCAGCGCTTCCGCATCCTGTCGCGCACCGTCTCCGGCCTGACCGCGGCGGGGGTGCCGTCGTACCTCGACGCCGGCAACTCGAACTGGGTGCAGCCCGCGGTCATGGCGCAGCGGCTCGACCGCGCGGGCGTCCGGCAGGCGCGCGGCTTCTTCACGAACGTGGCCAACTACTACCCGACCGCCCAGGAGCAGGCGTACGCGCAGAAGGTGTCCGCCGCGACCGGCGGCTCGCACTACGTCATCGACACCTCGCGGAACGGGCAGGGCTGGCGGGGCACCTGGTGCAACGGGCCCGGCGCCGGACTGGGCACGTCGCCCCGCGTGGTGTCGGACGGCACGGCGCTCGACGCGCTGCTCTGGGTGAAGACCCCCGGGGCGAGCGACGGCACCTGCGACGGCGCACCGGCTGCCGGCAAGTGGTGGTCCCCCTACGCCCGCGCGCTGGTCGCCAACGCGCAGCTCGGCGCCCCGGCCGTCGACGCGGCGCCCCGCGGCTTGCTCGAGGTCGTCGCCGGGACCGGCGGCGGCGTCCGGGTGTCCGGGTGGGCGTACGACGAGGACGACCCGACCCAGGCGGTGCGGGTGCGCGCCACGGTCGACGGACGGTCCGCGGGCAGCGCGCCCGCGGTGCTCGACCGGCCCGACGTGGACCGCGCAGCCGGGGTCGGCGCGACCCACGGATTCGACGCCGTGCTCGCCGCCTCGGCCGGACCCCGACGCGTGTGCGTCACCGCGGAGAACATCGGCGCCGGCTCGGACCGGCTGCTCGGGTGCGCGACCGTCCGCTCCTACCGGCACGATCCCTACGTGCGCCTCGACTCGGCGAAGGCCACCACCGGTGGCATCCGCGTGCGCGGCTGGGCGTTCGACGGCGACGCCGCGGGATCGGCGAGCCGCGTGGCGGTGACGGTGGACGGCAAGCGGGTGACGACGGTGTCCGCCGACCGGAAGCGTGCCGACGTCGACGAGACCTGGGGGTCCGGTGCGACGCACGGCTTCGCGGCCACGGTGCGGGTGCGTGCCGGCGAGCACACCGTCTGCGCCGTCGCTCGGAACACCGGGGCCGGGACGGACCGGAAGGCGAGTCCCTGCCGGACGGTGACGGTCGCTCGGCGCTGACGCACCGGGCCGGGCGGGCACGCCGCGGTGCTGTGCGGTGCGAGAGGATGGGCGCATGCCGCGTGATCTCCTCCGCCGTGCCGCCAGCCGCCTGCGCCGGACGGTCGCCGGCACCCCTCCGCAGCCGGCGCCCCTGCCCGTCCTCGGGTACGTCGTCGCCGGTGCCGGGGGAGCGCACCCCGCCTCGGCGCACGTCCGCGTCGTGCGCCGGACCGAGCACCTGGCAGCGAGCGGTGTGGCCGAGGCGCGTCAGGTCGACCCCGCGGCGTTCCTGGAGGGCACCGACACGACCCCGTACGCGGCGCTCCTGGTGCAGCGCGACATCCTGCCGCTCGACGCCGTGCAGCCGTTCCTCGACGCGGCTGCGGCCCGGGGGATCCGCGTGGTGGCCGAGGTCGACGACGACTTCTTCACCGAGTCGGGCCGCAGCAGACTGGCCCGCGCCGAGTACGACCCGGACCGGCTCGCCTCGATCGACGCACTGGTGCGCGGCGCCGACACCGTGGTGGTGAGCACGCCCGAGCTCGCCGACGTCGTCCGACCCGTCGCGCGGGCCGTGACGATCGTGCCGAACGCCCTGGACCCCGCGCTCTGGACCGCCGGCGCCGCCGAGGACGACGACGAGCGACCCCGTGACGAGCACCGCGTGCTGTACATGGGCACGCTCACCCACGCGGCGGACCTCGAGCTGCTGCACGACGTCTTCGTCGACCTCGCCGCCGAGGACGGCACGCCGATCCGGCTCGAGGTGATCGGCGTCACCGAGGACGGCGATTCCGACTGGTTCCGCCGCGTCGAGGTGCCGGACGGGCACTACCCGGCGTTCTCCCGGTGGCTCGTGGCACACCGCGAGCGCTGGAGCGCCGGGGTCGCCCCGCTGCGCGACGAGCCGTTCAACCGCGCGAAGAGCGACCTGAAGTTCCTGGAGTACACCGCGCTCGGCCTGCCCGCCGTCGTCTCCGACCGCCCGTCGTACGCGGTGGCCCGGACGCACGGTGCGGTCGCGGTGCCCGACGACACCGACGCCTGGCGCACGGCCGTCCGGGCCGCCGTCGACCGGGGAGCGCCGGACGCACGAGCCGCGCGCTGGGTCGCAGAGGAACGCACGATCGGTCGGGACGGTGACGCCTGGCGCCGCGTGCTGCTCGGCTAGGCTCGTCCCGTGACCGACTCCGCCGCGCCCGCACAGCCGCTCGTCTCGATCATCATGGGGTCGGACTCCGACTGGCCGACGATGCGGGCCGCGGCGGACATCCTCGCCGAACTCGGCATCCCGTTCGAGGCCGACGTCGTGTCGGCGCACCGCACCCCCGACAAGATGACGCGGTTCGCCCGCGGAGCAGCCGGTCGCGGCGTGCGCGTCGTGATCGCCGGTGCCGGTGGCGCGGCGCACCTGCCGGGCATGGTGGCCTCGATGACGACGTTGCCGGTGATCGGCGTCCCGGTGCAGCTCGCCCGCCTGGACGGGCTCGACTCGCTGCTGTCGATCGTGCAGATGCCGGCGGGGATCCCGGTGGCGACGATGGCGATCAACGGCGCCGCGAACGCCGGGCTGCTCGCCGCACGGATCATCGGGTCCTCCGAGCCTGCCGTCGCGGCGCGCCTCGTCGAGTACGCCGAGGGGCTCGAGCGCCTGGTCGAGGAGAAGGCCGCGCGGCTGCGCGACTCGCTGTGAACCACGCACCGCGTCGCGGGCGGGCGATCCCGGGCGGGCTGCTGGTCGTCGTGGCCGTGGTCGCCGCCGTCGTGGTCGTCGCCGCGACCGTCGTCTGCGTCCTCGCCTTCCAGCAGGCGGGCCCGCTCGCGCCCCGGCTGCCGGGGCAGGGCAGTACGACCGGCGGCTTCGTGTCCACGAAGTCCCAGTACGAGACGATGCTCGCGGCGCGTTCGCGCATCGTGGTCTCGGCGGTGACCGCAGCCGTCGCAGCGGTGGTCTCGATCGTCGCCGTCGTGCTCGCCGCCCGCCGGCGCGCCCGGCACGACAGTCACGTGGTCCCGGGTGCCGACACCCCGCGACATTCGGTCTGACCGGGGCTTCCTGCAGCCGGAGCGCCGTCCCGCAACCCCCGAGAAGTGGGGGTGCGAGGTCTTGTCAACCCCCGCGCGGGAATTGCGGACAGCAACTACCGTGAACGCCGGGCCACCGAGATCCGGTCGCCCGGCGCCCGACCCGAACGGGTGCGAACCGTCACGTCAGGGAGTGACCGACCCCATGCAGAAACGTTCCACCAGGAGGGCGGCGCTCGCCGTCGTGCTCCTCGGAGCTGCACTCGTCGCCGGGCCGTTCGGGCAGGGAACCACCGCATCCGCCACCTCCGCACCACGGGGTGACGTCGGCGCGTTCAAGCAGACGTACCGCGAGCAGTTCAGCACCGCCGCGTCGGCCAAGGGCCAGTTCGCCAAGACCTACGCGAAGTCGTGGCAGCCGTACCCGGACGGCACCGGCGGCATGTACTACTCCGGCTCGCAGATCAGCTCGCACGACGGGTACATGGACGTGCGACTCGACGGCAAGCACGGCGCGGCCGGCACCTTCGGGACCCCGACCGGTGCCTGGGGCCACAAGGGCGGCAAGTTCATCGTCCGCGCCAAGGCGACCGGTGGTGCCGGCAACGGCGCCGCCTTCATGCTCTGGCCCTCGTCGGACCGCTGGGCGGACGGTGAGATCGACTACCCCGAGGCGAACTTCGACCAGGAGCCGATGCTCCACCACCACTCGATGACCCCCGGCCGTGAAGCGAACGCGACGAGCATGGGAACCGGTGTCTCGTGGCGCCAGTGGCACACGTACTCGATCGAGTGGATCCCCGGCAAGTCCGTGCGGTACCGCGTGGACGGCCGGATCATCAAGACCGTGACCTGGGACGTGCCGAAGACGGCGCACCGCTACATGTTCCAGGTCGGCGACTGGGGCGCAACCGGCCACCTGTACATCGACTGGGTCAGCACCTACGCGTACCGGCCCTGACGCCGGCGCCGCCCGTCAGAGGTCGGCGTGCAGCTGCCAGGTCTCGGCGGCGGAGTCGGACCAGTCGTACATGCGGGCTCGGTCCGGCCCCGCCACCGCCAGCTGGGAGGCCAGCAGCGGGTCGTTCACGACCTGGTACACCGCCTGCGCGATCCGTTCGGGGTAGGACTCGCGCGGGCCGCGAGCCACGGTGACCCCGGCGTCCGACGCCACCTCGGACACGGCGGGGTCGTCGGAGTGGATCACCGGGGTGCCGAAGCTCATCGCCTCGATCACCGGCAGGCCGAACCCCTCGGCCAGGCTCGGGAACACGAACACCGTCGCGCGGTCGTAGACCACCGCGAGGTCGGCGTCGTCGATGCGTCCGAGCACCTTCACCCGCTCGCGCGACAGGCCGGCGCGTTCCGCGGTGCCGTACACGTCGACGTCGCCCCAGCCGTCCGGCCCGGAGATCACGAGCGGGATGTCGGCGGGGGCGTCCGGGTGGGCCATCGCCTCGATCAGGGACGAGAGCGCCTTGCGGGGCTCGAGCGTGCCGACCGCGAGCACGTAGCGGTCCGGCAGACCGAGCCGTTCGGCGCGCAGGTCGGCGTCGACGGGCAGCCGGAGCCGTCCGCTCGGCGCGCCACCGATCACGCGGATCCGGTCGTCGAAGCGGTGGATCTCGTTCAGCGCGCTCGCGACGGCGTGCGTGGGCACCACGACGGCGTCGGCGTGCTTCCACGCCCGCTTCACCATCGCCTTGTGGAAGTGCACACCGCGCGGCGTCAGCGTCTCCGGGTTGGTCCACGGCACCACGTCGTGCACGGTCACGACGGTCTGCCGACCGGGGTCCTGGAAGCGGTCGTGCTTGACGAGCGGCGCGAGCACGCTCGGCGCGTGCACCATGCCCTTCGCGATCCCGCCGACGATCCCGCCCTGCCATGCGAGCGACAGCTCACGACGGGGGAGCGGGAGCCGCTGCAGCTCGGCCAGTCCGGGCAGCAGGGTGCGCAGGCGAGCCATGTCCTCGGAGCCGACCGCGGAGACCACGCCGACGACGTCGCAGCCGTTCGGGGCCTGCTCGACCAGGTGGCGTGCCAGTTCCTCGGCGTACCGACCGATGCCGCCCGGCACCGGTGCGACGATCTGGTCGACGACGACGTGGAGGGTGGTCATGGTGCTGGTCTCCTCGTCGTGGTGATGGGGCCGAGGGCCGGCCCGGCGCCCGGCTGCCCGACCCTAGCAGGGCGATCGGGGCGCCCCCTGGGCGGGCCGGGAGGCACGGGTCGCCAGGCGCGGGCCGGGAGGCGCGGGTCGGGTTCCCGACGTCGGTGACCCGACCCGCGCCTCCAGGCCGACTGCCGTGGCTACGCGGTCAGCGCGCCCGCGGCGACGGCGGCGTGCAGCGCGTCGCGCCAGTCGCGCATCGGCGCGAGTCCGGCGCGCGACCAGCCGTCGTGGCCGAGCACGCTGTAAGCCGGACGCGGCGCCGGGCGGACGAAGGCGGCGCTGTCGGTGGGCAGCACGCGCTCCGGGTCGAGCCCGAGTTCGCGGTAGATCGCCTGGGTGAAGTCGAACCAGGAACCCTGGCCGGCGTTCGTGCCGTGGTAGGTGCCGGCGGGGGCATCCCCGTCGACGAGCTCGACGATCCGGGCGGCGAGGTCGCCGGTCCAGGTCGGCTGCCCGACCTGGTCGGTGACGACGCTGACGGTGTCGTGCGACCCGGCCAGGCGGAGCATCGTCGCGGCGAAGTTCGGCCCGTGCGCGCCGTAGATCCACGCGGTGCGGACGACGTACGAGGTGTCCGGGGCGATCGCACGGACGAACGCCTCGCCGGCGGCCTTGGTGCGGCCGTAGGCGTTGATCGGGTCGGTCGGAGCGTCCTCCGCGTACGGGGCGCTGCCGTTGCCGTCGAACACGTAGTCCGTCGACACGGTCACGAGCTTCGCCCCGTGGCGGACCGCGGCCTCGGCCAGGAGCTTCGGCCCGGTCGCGTTGACCGCGTAGGCGTCGTCCTCGTGGTCCTCGGCGTCGTCGACCTTCGTGTACGCGGCCGAGTTGATGACGACGTCGTGCCCGGCGACGGCGGCGTCCACCGCGGCCGGGTCGGTGATGTCGAGGTCGGCACGCGACAGCGCGGTGACGTCACGGCCGGCCAGCGCGGCCTGCAGGTCACGGCCGAGCATGCCGGCGGCGCCGGTGATGAGGTACCTGGTCACGGTGTGCCCGCTCAGCTCAGGGCCGCACGCTGCTTGAGCGGCTCCCACCAGGAACGGTTGTCGCGGTACCACTGCACGACGTCGGCCAGGCCCTGCTCGAACGGCACGAGCGGCTCGTAGCCGAGCTCCGCCTGGATCTTCGAGATGTCGACCGAGTAGCGCAGGTCGTGGCCGAGGCGGTCGGCGACGCGGTCGACGTACGACCAGTCCTTGCCGGTGGCGTCGAGCAGCAGCTGCGTGAGCTCCTTGTTGGTGAGCTCGGTGCCGCCGCCGATGTTGTAGATCTCGCCGGCGCGGCCACGGGTCAGGACCATCGCGATGCCGCGGGTGTGGTCGTCGACGTGCAGCCAGTCACGGATGTTGTTGCCCTCGCCGTACAGCGGCACGTGCACGTCGTCGATCAGGTTCGTGACGAACAGCGGGATGACCTTCTCGGGGAAGTGGTACGGCCCGTAGTTGTTCGAGCAGCGGGTGATCGACAGGTTCAGCCCGTGCGTGCGGTGGTAGCTGCGCGCGAGCAGGTCGCTGCCGGCCTTCGACGCCGAGTACGGCGAGTTCGGCTCGAGCGGGCGCTCCTCGTCCCACGAGCCCTCGCTGATGGAGCCGTAGACCTCGTCGGTGGAGACGTGCACGAAGCGCTCGGTGCCGTGGCGCAGGGCCGCGTCGAGCAGGCGCTGGGTGCCGACGACGTTGGTCTCGACGAAGATGCCGGAGTCGCGGACCGAGCGGTCGACGTGGGACTCGGCGGCGAAGTGCACGATCGCGTCGACCGTCGGGACGACCTCGTCGAGCTTGGCGGCGTCGCGGATGTCGCCGTGCACGAAGGAGTAGCGCGGCGAGTCCGCGACCGGAGCGAGGTTCGCCTCGTTGCCCGAGTAGGTCAGCGCGTCGTAGACGACGACCTCGGCGCCCTCGAGGCCGGGGTACGCGTCCTCCAGGGTCCGGCGGACGAAGTTCGAGCCGATGAAGCCGGCCCCTCCGGTGACGAGGATCTTCACGAGTTCTCTTTCCTGACGGTCGGTTCGTGGGTCGGCGGCGATTCTAGCGGGACCCCGGTGTCGTCGGGGCCGGGGCGCGCGCTCCTGTGGAGGGCGGCGGTGGCGTCGGTGTCGGAGGCCGTCGGGGGCGCGGTCGCGGTACCGGTCCCGGGGTCGGCGTCGTGGGCGGTCGCGGTCGCAGTGGCGGTCGCCGTCGCCGTCGCCGTCGCGGTCGCCGTCGCCGTCGCCGTCGCGGTCGCCGTGGCGCGCCAGACCAGCACCACCGTCGCGACGGCCGTGACGGCGAACAGCGCCACGGCGGCCAGGATCGGACGCGGACCGGTCACCGCGGCACCCGCCATCGCGGACAGGCCGCCGGGGGTGACCCGGAACTGGGCGTTCTCCCACCCGCCGCGGTACGTCAGACCGACGCCGTACGTGCCGATCGCGAGTGCACCGATCGTGGCGGACCGCGCGAGTCGGCGGCGCAGCTCCGGACGGACCACGAGCGCTCGCCAGGCGACGGCCTGAGCCAGCACGAGGGCGACGACCGCCACGAACAGGAACCGGCCCTGCAGCCCGTTCCCCTGGTGCGTGCCGAGGTAGTTCCGCCAGTTGTACGCGAGCGTGGCGACCAGCACGAGCGCCGGCCAGACGAGGGTGACCACCATCACACGCCGCCCCGGTGCACGGCGGGCGAAGGACCACGCGATCACGGCGAGCCCGACCACGGCGAGCGTGTCGATCACCGTCGGCGGGAGCGGCCACTGGTTGGCGCCGAGCGCGCCGAAGAACGACGCCGTCAGGCCGTCCCACTGCCGGCCGGCGAACGCCCCGGGGTTCGCGCCGCCCTCCGGGTACGGCTGCACCGTCGTGACCGCGCGCAGGGCGTCCGGCAGGAGCGTCCCGCTGGCCAGCAGCGTGCGGACCCACCACCAGCCGGTCGCCGCAGCGGCCGCGACGACGACGACGCCCGCGTGCAGGGCCCGTCCCGTCCAGGGCCGACCGGGGGCCAGGGCCAGCACGAGCACGGCGAACGGCACCGCGAGCAGGCCGACGGCGTTCAGCGCACACAGTCCGGTCACCGCGACGGCGATGCCCGCGGTGGTCCACCAGGACCGGTCGCCGGTGAGCACGCGGGTGCTCAGCCAGACCAGGACCGCGCCGAGCAGGACGACGGGCGACCACACGGTCACGCCCGAGGTCACCTGTGCCAGCTGCGGCACCGCGAACAGGAGCAGCGGGGCGACGAGTGCCGTCCTCGGCGACCGGGTCACCCGTCGGACGGTCGCCCACACGAGCACCGGCAGGGCCGTCACGACGACGACGTCCGCGATGCGGAGCACCAGCACCGAGGTCGCCCAGTCGTGCGTGCCGAACCGGACGAGGCGCAGGATGCCCGCGGCGACCAGCCAGTACGTCGGCGGGTTCTGGGACATCGGGTCGACGGCGGGGGAGTCGCCGGGCACCGCGGCGAGGAGCGCGTCGACCGTCGGACGGTCCACGCTCGGCACGGGGTGCTCGACGATCTGCCGGACCGCGGCGAGGTAGTGCATCTCGCCGGCCGGGGGCCAGCCGAGACCGAGGGCGAGCCGGAACGCCGCGTCGACGTGGGCCGGCTCGTCGGGGGCGCCGAAGGCCGGGGTGACCAGGGCGAAGGTGAGCAGGAAGGCGAACCAGGCGAGGGTCACGGTGCCGAGCAGGACCCACTCGGAGCGCGGGACCGCGAGGCCGCGGGCCGCGGGGCGGCGGGCGGCGGGACGGCGGGCGGCGGGACGGCGGCTCATGCCTCGACCTCCGGTCGGGGCGCCGCGGCCGACGGCTGGGACTCGTCGACCGTCGGTCGGGCCGCGGTGAACTCGGGACGCCGCATGAACCGCACGAGCAGGACCGCGGTGCCGACGAGCGCCACGGCCGCGACGGACGCCAGGGTGAACGCACCCCCTGCCGCCAGCGCTCCGGTCTGGTCGAACTGCTGCACGACGGCGTCGTCGATCCAGAACGCGGCGTCCTGTCCGAACGCCCGCAGCGCGTAGACGACCCCGTAGAGCCCCATCGCCGTCGCCGCGACCGAAATGCCGACGGCCAACCGGGTCGTGCCGGCGGCGGTCACCGTCACCCGTCGCCAGGCCAGGGCGCTCAACGCGATGAGGACGAGCAGGGTCGGGTAGTAGTAGCGACCCTGGGTACCCGCGACGATCGTGTTCTTCATGTACCCGCTCCAGCCGCTCTGCATGTGCAGGGCGATCAGGATGACCGGGAACGACGCGAGCACGATCGCGGGGCGCAGGGACGGTCCGCGGCGGAACGCCCACACGATGATCCCGAGCAGGCACACCACGGTGAGCCCGTCGATGAGTACCTGTGCGATCTGGAACTGCGTCAGCCCACCGACGCTGCCCCAGAACGTCCGGCTGACCCCGTTCCAGTAGTCGCGGAGGAAGACCTCGGGGTTCGCGGCCGTGTCGGCCGGGAACGGCTTCGGAGGACGGGCGTACTTCGCCAGGCCGTCCGGCTGGATGTCGTGGTACACGATCATGTTGCGGAGCCACCACCACCCGCCGACGACCGCGGCGATCGCCAGGGTCCACAGGGCGCGGAGCGCGTTCCGCAGGGCGGTGGTGCGGGTCAACCCGGCGGCCAGCACGGCGATGCCGACGAAGGGCACGGCGGGCAGGGCGGTGCCCTTCACCAGGAGCATCGCACCGAGCAGCAGTCCGATCCAGATCGTGGTGCGCACGCGGCGGTCACCGGTGAGCAGCCGGACGACCAGGTACACCAGGGTGCCGGCGAGCGGCAGCATCAGGGCATCGTTCGTGACCGAGGCACCGATGGCGGCGACCTCGGGGATCCCGATGATCGCCGCGCCGCCGACCAGTGCGGCCCGCGGGGACCCGGTCAGCCGTCGCACGGTCGCCCACGCCAGGAACGGCATCGGCAGCACGAGCAGGGCGTCGAAGAGTCGGAGCACCAGGACGCCGAGGTCCCACCGCAGGTCCTCGAAGTGCACCAGGTGCAGCACCCCGGCCGCGATGGCGTAGTACGTCGGCGGGTGCTGCGACATCTGGTCGATGCTCGTCGCCGTGAGCCCGGGGAACTGCTCGAGGAGCGCGCCCCACGTCTGGTGGCGGGACGCGGGCTCGGCGAGGTTCGCGTCGAGCGAGGCCTGCGTGGCGGCGAGGTAGTGCAGCTCACCGGGCGCGGCCCACTCGTTGCCGATCGCCAGGTGCAGCACGGCGTCGACGTGGGTCGGCTCGTCCGGCGCCTTGTAGGTCGTGGTGACCACGGCCCACACGGCCAGCACGGCGGCGAACGCGATCGTCAGCGCGATCACGACCGAACGCTCCGCGCGTCCGACCCGGGGGTGGACGGCGGAGCGCGACACGGCCGGGGCCGTGTCAGTCGCCATACCGCTGCAGTTTCTGCAGGTCGAGCTGCTCCTCGGCCAGCGTGCGGTTCAGACGGGTCAGGTCGGCCACGACCCCGATGACGATCGAGAGCACCGCCGTGATGAGCAGGACCACCCCGAGGATGATCGACTGCAGGTGGTTCCCGCCCGTGTCCATGGCGAGCAGCACCAGGTAGCGCACCAGCGGCCAGAGCCCGAGCGCGCCGAGCACCGCGGCGACCCAGAGGAACAGCGCCATCGGGCGGTACATCAGGTAGACGCGGGCGATGGCCGACCCGGACTCGAACATGTGCTGGAAGATGTTGTTGAACAGCCGGGACTCGCGGGTCTTCGGGTTCGTCGTGATCGGCACCGAGGCGATGGCCAGGCGCTTGTAGCCGGCCTGCACGATGGTCTCCATGCAGTAGCTGAAGCGCGTCACGATGTTCAGGCGGATGAGCGAGTACTTCGAGTACGCGCGGAACCCGCTCGCGGCATCCGGCAGGTCGAGCCCGGCCGCACGGCTGGCGACCCACGAGCCGAAGCGCTGCATGAGCTTCTTGAAGCCGGAGAAGTGCTCGATCGTCCGGGTCTGCCGGTCGCCGATGACGATCTCGGCTTCCTTGCGCAGGATCGGCTGGACCAGCTCGGCGATCTGCGCCTGCGGGTACTGGTTGTCGCCGTCGGTGTTCACGACGATGTCGGCACCGTGCAGCAGGGCGTAGTCGACGCCGTCGCGGAACGAGCGTGCGAGCCCCATGTTCGTGCTGTGGTGCACGAAGTGCTTGACGCCGTGCTCCTTGGCGACCTCGACGGTGCGATCGGTGCTGCCGTCGTTGATCACCAGGATCTCGATCTCGTCGATGCCGTCGATCTCCCGCGGGATGGAGTCGATGACGCTGGCGAGGGTGTTCTCCTCGTTGAGGCAGGGGATCTGGACGAATAGCTTCACGGGCTCGCTTGGTCTCTCGGTTCAGGAGTCGGCTGTGCGCAGAACCATGACAGCCTATGCGAACTCGTGCCTTGCTAGGATTCCCCGGTGCAGATCCGCGAACTGAAGATCCCTGGCGCGTGGGAGTTCACGCCCGTCCAGCACGGCGACGCACGAGGAGCGTTCCTCGAGTCGTACCGCGCCGACGTGGTCGAGGAGACCGTCGGGCACCCGCTCGACCTCCGCCAGGTCAACATGTCGATCTCCGCCGCCGGGGTCGCGCGCGGCATTCACTACGCCCTCGTCGCGCCGAGCCAGGCGAAGTACGTCACCGCCGTGCGCGGGGCGTTCATCGACTACATCGTCGACATCCGCGTCGGCTCGCCCACGTTCGGCCAGTGGGACGCGGTCCGCATCGACGACGTCGACCGCAAGGCCGTCTACCTGTCCGAGGGCCTCGGCCACGCGATCGTCGCGCTCGAGGACCGGTCGACCGTGAGCTACCTGGTCAGCGCGCACTACGACCCCGAGCGCGAGAAGGGGATCACGATCCTCGACCCGACCGTCGGCCTCGAGCTCCCCGAGGGCATCGGCGAGCCGGTGCTGTCCGAGAAGGACACGACCGCGCCGACCCTCGAGGAGGCCGCGGCCCAGGGCCTGCTGCCGACCTACGAGGAGTGCATCGCGTACACCGAGTCGCTCCGGACGAAGAAGTAAGGGGAAAGCGATGAAGGGCATCATCCTCGCCGGCGGGTCCGGCACGCGCCTCTGGCCGATCACCAAGGGCATCAGCAAGCAGCTCATGCCGATCTACGACAAGCCGATGGTCTACTACCCGCTGTCGACGCTCATGATGGCCGGCATCCGCGAGGTCCTCGTCATCACGACGCCGGAGTACAACGAGCAGTTCCAGGCCCTGCTCGGCGACGGCTCGGCGCTCGGCATGGAGATCCAGTACGCCGTGCAGCCCTCGCCGGACGGCCTGGCGCAGGCCTTCGTCATCGGTGAGGACTTCATCGGCGACGACAGCGTCGCGCTCGTCCTCGGCGACAACATCTTCCACGGCACCGGCCTCGGCACGAACCTGCGGAAGAACACCGACGTGCAGGGCGCCACGATCTTCGCGTACCACGTGGCCGACCCGAAGGCGTACGGCGTCGTGGAGTTCGACGACGACTTCACCGCCGTCTCCATCGAGGAGAAGCCGGCCGAGCCGAAGTCGAACTACGCCGTCCCGGGCCTGTACTTCTACGACAACAAGGTCATCGAGATCGCCAAGACCATCGAGCCGAGCGCCCGCGGCGAGCTCGAGATCTCCACGGTCAACGAGCGTTACCTCGAGGCCGGCGAACTCGGCGTCCAGGTCCTCGACCGCGGCACCGCGTGGCTCGACACCGGCACGTTCGAGTCGATGATGCAGGCGTCGGAGTACGTCAAGGTGATCGAGGACCGACAGGGCTTCAAGATCGGCTGCATCGAGGAGATCGCCTGGCGGAACGGCTGGATCGACGACGCGCAGCTCGCCGAGCTCGCCGCGCCGCTGGTCAAGGGCGGCTACGGCGTCTACCTGCAGCGACTCCTCGGCGCCTGACCCGCCGGTGGCCCTCTTCCGTCGTGGCCGTCGCCGTGTCGACACGGCCGGTCCCGACGCCGCCCGGGAGGCCCGCCCCGCGTCCCCGACGTCGGCGTCCGTCGTCCCCGTGACCGGGTCAGCGGACCTGCTGCCGCGGCTGGACCACGACGTCACGGTGCTCGTCACGACCCGTTCGGACCGGCACGCCGAGGTCGCTCGGCTCGTGTCGGTCGCCCGCGGCGCCTTCGGCCGTGGCGTCGACGTCCGCGCGGTGAGCTACGTGGCGGACGCCTCGCCGATCGACCCGTTCGGCCGGCGGCTGCCCTGGGTCCGCCCGGAGCCCGTCGACGGCCTCGGCCCGGCGATCAACGCCGGTGTCGCCGGCGGCGTCGGTCGAACGCTGGTCGTGCTCGACACCTCGGTGTCGGTCGAGGTACCGACGCTGCACGCCCTCGCGGCGGCCGGCTCGGTCGCGCAGGCTCGGGTCCGGATGCCGGACGGCACGCTGCGGAGCGGTGCCCGGCTGCTGCGCCCCGGCGCCCTGCCGTGGTCGGACGACCGTGCGGACACCGCGACCGACGCTGTCACCGTCTTCGCGGCGGACCAGCCGGTGCTCTCGGTGCCGGGCGCGGCGCTGGTGCCGGCACCGGGCCTCCCCGACGAACGCATGACCCTGACGACCTGGAGCCGCGCGGTCGCCGACGTCGACGGCGGACCGGTGCGCGTGGTCGGCGAGGCGACGCGCTCGGTCGAGGCCGGGCGTACGGTCGACGCCGCGACCGTCGACGCGTTCGCGGCCTGGCGTGATCGCGAGTCGGACGGGGACGGGGTCGACGCCGGCGCGCCCCTGCCACCGTGGGGCGCCCGTCCGGTGCGGCCCGCGCGCCGGTCGGCTGCGACGGACGACCACCTCGCCTGGTCGCTGAAGATCGCCGCGCCCGCCGGGGCAGAGGGCGACGGCTGGGGCGACGTGCACTTCGCCGCGGAGCTCGCCGGGGCACTCGAGCGGCTCGGGCAGCGCGTGCGGATCGATCGGCGGGACGCCCACGTGCGGGACGACGACGCCGCCGACGACGTGACGCTCGTGATCCGCGGGCTCGACCGGGTGCCGCCGAACCCCGCGTCGGTGAACCTGCTCTGGGTGATCAGCCACCCCGACGACGTGTCCGACACCGAACTGCGGTCCTTCGACGCGGCCTTCGCGGCCGGGCCGGTGTGGGCGACGGCCGCTGCTGCGCGCGCGGGCGTTCCCGTGCGTCCCCTGCTGCAGGCGACCGACCCCGCGGTGTTCCACCCGGGGGCGCGCTCGGCCACGAGTGCCGATGCGGACCGCGTCGTGTTCGTCGGCTCGACCCGGGGCGCGCGACGGCCGGTGGTGGCGGACGCGGTCGCACTCGGCGCGGACCTGCGGGTGCACGGTCCCGGGTGGGAGCAGCTCGTGCCGCCGGAGTCGCTCGGCGGAGCGTCGCTCTCGCGGGACGCCGTCGCGCAGGCGTACGCCTCGGCTCGGGTGGTGCTGAACGACCACTGGCCGGACATGGCCGACGGGGGCTTCGTGTCGAACCGGGTGTTCGACGTGCTGGCGTCCGGGGGCGTCGTCGTGACGGACCCGGTCGCCGGGCTGTCCGACGTGCTCGACGTCCCGACGCTGGCGGTGGCGGGGTCCCGCGACGAGCTCGGTGTCCTGCTCGACCCGTCGCACCCGTGGCCCACCGCTGCCGAGCGGGCGTCGGTGGCTGCACGCATCGCCGCCGAGCACTCCTTCGATGCCCGGGCCGCCGTGCTCGTCGCGGCGGCCCGTGCCGAGCGCGCCCGCCTGCA
>NZ_JAIXIG010000011.1 GCF_020297365.1 Curtobacterium oceanosedimentum | reverse complement strand
GGCCCCCGCGGACGAGCCCGAGCGGAAGAAGCGCGGCCCGCTCATCGCGGCGATCATCGTGGTCGTCCTGGTGCTCATCGGCATCGGGGTCGCGGTGTTCGCCCTCGGTGGCGACGACGACAGCACCCCCGCGCCGACGGACACCACCTCGACCGCTCCGACCGAGCAGCAGCCGAGCGAGCAGCCCGACGACGAGCCGAGCGACCAGCAGCAGCCCAGCGAGCCGGCCGAGCAGCAGCCCTCGCAGCCGGAGCAGCAGCCGTCCCAGCCCGCCGAGCAGCCGAGCCAGCCCGCCGAGGAACCGAGCGAGCCGGCGGAGCCCAGCGAGGAAGCCCCGGTCGGTCCGGAGCCGAGCACCCCCGCGTCGAACCCGGTGCAGGCACCGCAGGGCGGGGCGGGTGCGGTCGACCCGGCGTCGGAGTCCGGCCCGGGCCGGTCCGGGAGCGCGCCCGGGCACACCAAGGGGCAGGACGGGATCCCGGACCAGGGCTGACACGCCGGAGGTTTCGTCCAGCGACTGGAACAAATAGGCTCGGACGGTGCGAGAACTGCAACGGAGCGGTGGGCCGACGACGGCCGTCGCGGCGCGGAACGGTGTCGGCTTCGGATCCGCCGAGGGGTGGCTCGTCGAGCGACCAGCGGGTGACGCCACGGCCGAGGCGGTCGTCCCCGGGTTCGCCGGCCGGACCGTCCAGCCCGGCGACGAGCTGTCGTGGGTGTGGTTCCCCGAGCGCACCCTGCCCGACGGTGCGACGGAACCGTCCGAGGCGGACCTGCCGCACTTCTGGGACGCCACCGCGTTCGCACTCGACGTCGTCTTCGCCGACGGCACCCGCCTGAGCGAGCACGCCGGGGCTCGCGACCAGTACGGCGACGCGCCCACCCCGGCGGCGCAGGACGCCGCCCGCAAGCAGTGGGTCGACCAGTGGAACCGGCGGGCGGTGGACCTCTCGCCGTTCGCGGGGCTGGTCGTCGACCGCCTGGAGGCCCGGCTCGGCTCCGATGCGCCGGCTGCGGGCTCCGACGGGCAGCGTCCCGCACTGCGCGGCTGGCTCGACGCCGTCCGCATCGAGCCCGCGCGGCCGACCCCGGCGAGCCCGCTCGACCACGTCCGCACCACGCGCGGCACCCAGGCGTCCTCCCGGTTCTCCCGCGGCAACAACGCCCCACTCGTCGGCATCCCGCACGGCGGGGTCTTCGGCCTGCCCATGACCGACGCCTCGAGCAACCGCTGGCCCTACGCGTACCAGGAGCACGACCGCCTCGACACCGAGGGCCGCCTGCGCCCGGCGATCCAGGCCTTCGCGACGAGCCACATCCCGTCGCCGTGGATGGGGGACCGCGGGGTGTTCCAGGTGATGCCGTCGCCGCTCGACACCCCCGACGTCGACCGGGCGGCCCGTGCGCTCGGGTTCGACCACGACCACGAGCAGGACGGTCCGCACCGGTACCGCGTGGCCCTGGACCACGGCGTGACGGCGGAGATGACCGCGGGGGAGTTCGCGCTGGGCTTCCGCTTCACCGGCACCAGGTCCGTCGTGCTCGACCACCACGGCCGGGTGTCCGACGTCTCGGTGACGGTCGCCGACGGCACGGCCGTGGTCGAGTGCCTGCTCGACGACCGGCCGGGCACGCCACCGCACCACGTGCACGTGCGCATCCCACGGGTCACCGCCGACCACACGAGCGTCGGGGAGCACGAGCTGCGCGGATGGCTCACGGTCGACGGGGACGTCGACGTCCTGCTCGGCATCTCGACGGTGTCGATCGAGGACGCCCGCGCGAACCTCGACGCCGCCGGACCGTTCGACGCCATGTGCGCCCGCGCGGAGCAGCTGTGGACCGAGGAGCTGGCGACGCTGTCGTTCGAGGGGGCGACGCCCGACCAGCTGACCAGCCTGTACTCCGGGCTCTACCGGCTGTTCCTCTACCCGAACCGTGCGGGCGAGACCGCGCTGACCGGCAGCCCGCGGCACCGCTCCCCGTACGGCGACGTGCTGGCCGAGCCGATCCGCGACGAGCCGGGGCCCGAGGTCGTCGACGGTCCGTTCACCACGACGAACGGGTTCTGGGACACGTACCGGACGGCGTGGCCGCTGCTCGGGCTCCTCACCCCGGACACCGCGGGCGAGCTCGCACAGGGCTTCGTCGAGCACCACCACGACGGCGGGTGGACCCCGCGGTGGAGTGCGCCTGGTGCCGAGGACTGCATGACGGGCACCACGAGCGACACCGTCTTCGCCGACCTCGCCGCGAAGGGCGTGCGCGGCTTCGACCTCGCTCAGGCGTACCGGAGCGCGGTGCGGAACGCGACCGTCCCGCCGCGTGACGAGCGCGTCGGACGCAAGGGGAGCCTCCCGGGCGCCTTCCGCGGCCACGTCGACACCGCGACGTCCGAGGGGATGTCCTGGACCCTCGACGCCGCCATCAACGACTGGGGGCTCGCCGTGATGGCCGGTCTGCTCGCGTCGCGGGCGGAGACGCCCGCCGACCTGTCGCGCTACGAGGCCGAGGCCGAGTGGTTCGCCCGACGGTCCCTGCAGTACCGGCACGTGTTCGACCCGGAGCGCGGGTTCTTCATCGGCCGCG
The DNA here is from genome assembly GCF_020297365.1 of Curtobacterium oceanosedimentum. GTDB lineage: Bacteria > Actinomycetota > Actinomycetes > Actinomycetales > Microbacteriaceae > Curtobacterium. The sequence continues at coordinate 96,372 of NZ_JAIXIG010000011.1, read as the reverse complement.
ACCCCGACGGCTCGTGGCGGGTCGGCACCGAGTTCGACCCGCGCGACTGGGGCGAGGACTACACCGAGACCAACGCGTGGGGCACCGCGTTCACCGCCCCGCACGACGGGGCCGGCATCGTCGACCTGCACGGCGGACCCGAGCGGTTCGACGCGGCCATCGACGCGTTCTTCGCCACCCCCGAGACCGGTGCCGTGGCGCGGTCCGGCTCGTACGGGTTCCCCATCCACGAGATGACCGAGGCCCGCGACGTGCGGATGGGCATGCTCGGCCTGTCGAACCAGCCGGCGCACCACATCCCGTTCTTCCCGATGTTCACCGGGCGGCACGACGACGCGCACCGCATCGTCCGGGAATCGCTCGAGCGCCTGTTCGTCGGCTCGGACCTGGGGCAGGGGTACCCCGGCGACGAGGACAACGGCGAGATGAGCGCCTGGTACGTCTTCGCGACGATCGGCCTGTACCCGCTGGCGCCGTCGACCGGCACCTACGTGCTCGTGCCACCGTCGGTCCGCCGGACGGTGCTGCAGCAGCCCGTGTCGGCAGGGGGAGGCCCGCCCACCGTCATCGAGGTCGCCGACGGTTCCACGGGTGCCTACATCGCGTCGGTGACGGTCGACGGCTCGCCCTGGACCTCGGTCACCATCCCGCACAGCGTGGTCGTCGCCGCGTCGCGGATCGAGTTCACCCTGTCCGACGAACCCCAGGGCTGGGCATCGGACACCCGCCCCGTCTCGGCCTCCGACGTGCACGGGTACCGGGACGCCCCCGTGGACGTCCTGCCCGTCGGGGCCTCGGCGCTGACCGACGACACCGGCCGCACCGTCACGGCGCTCGCCGTGGGGGAGTCCGTGTGCTTCGACGTGTCGTGCCCCGCCGCCTCGCTGTACACCGTGACCGTTGCCTCGCCCGGGTCCTACTCGTGGCAGGTCGCCCTCGACGACGCCGTCACCGCCGTCGACGGTGCGGAGTTCGCCTGGGCCGGCCAGACCCGGGTGTTCCGGATCATCGGCGGCGGGTCGTCGTTCACCATCACCGCCGGCACCGACCTGGCGCTGACGCAGCTCGAGCTCATCGCGGCCGACGGACAACGTTGACCCGGCGTTCACCGAGCGGGAGCATGCTCGGCCCATGTCGATGAGCGCACCGTTCGATCCCGAACAGCAGGGCCGGTCCACCCCCGTGGACGGCAGTGACGAGTCCGAGCTCGAGGTGGAGGAGGACCGCGGCGCCGACGTCGGCCCCGACTCCGCCGACCCGGGCGTCTCGCCCGTGGGGCACGAGGACGAGGACGAGGCCGGCGGCGGCCCGGTGTTCCGGCGCCCCGAAGCCGGCGACCGCCTGCACCCGGAGGACCTCGCCGACTGACCGGTGGTGCCGGGGTGGTTCAGAGGCCCCGTTCACCTGCGACCGGCATGCTCGTCCGCATGTCGATTGCGAACTCGTTCGATCCGTCCGGCGGCCGTGCGATCCCCGAGGACCAGATGAGCGAGAACCGGCTGGAGCTCGACGAGGACCCGGCGATGCTGGGGATCTCGTTCGACGTCGTGGGCGGTGCCTCTGCCGACCCCGCATCGGTGTCCCCGGTGGACGTGCGTGTGCCGGAGCCGAGCCCCGAGGAGCGTCCCGGCGTCTAGCGCGCGGTTCGGGACCGGTTCGCACAACCGGAGTGACCTCGCGCCGCGCGGAAACGCAGTGCCGTCTCACTTTGGTTGTGCGCCGTCCCACGCGGCTCGAGTGACGAGGGCGACCGGGCCGTTCCGGCTCAGGGAACGGTGTGTCCGGCCGCGGTGAAGATCCGGTACCACTCCTCGCGCGACAGTTCGACGTCCGAGCCGGCCGCCGAGTCGCGCACGCGCTGCGGGTTCGTCGTGCCGAGGACGACCTGGAAGTGCGCGGGGTGGCGGGTGATCCACGCGACCGCGATCCCGGTCGGGGTGACGCCGTGGGCTGCTGCGACCTCCTCGAGCACGTCGTTCAGGTCGGCGTACTGCTCGCGGTCGCCCAGGAAGACACCGTCGAAGAAGCCCTTCTGGAACGGCGACCAGGCCTGCAGCGTGATGTCGTTGATCCGTGAGTAGTTGAGGATGTCGTTGTCGCGGTCGACCGACTGGTCGAGGCCGCCCATGTTCGCCGTGAGGCCCTGCGAGATCACGTTGGCGTGCGTGATGCTCAGCTGCACCTGGTTGAACGCGAGCGGCTGCTGCACGGATCGGCGCAGCAGGTCGACCTGGCCGGGCGTGTGGTTCGAGACGCCGAAGTGGTGCACCTTGCCGGCGGCGTGCAGCTCGTCGAAGGCCTTCGCGACCTCTTCCGGCTCGACCAGGGCGTCGGGCCGGTGCAGCAGCAGCACGTCGACGTAGTCGGTGCGCAGGGCCTCGAGCGACTCGTGCACGGACTCGATGATGTGCTCGTACGAGAAGTCGAAGTACGCGCCGTTCGGCGTCGGCCGGATGCCGACCTTGGTCTGCAGCACGATCTCGGCGCGCTCGGCCGGCGACAGCGTGACGGCCGCGCCGAAGCGCTCCTCGCACCCGTGCCACTCGCCGTACACCGCGGCGTGGTCGAACATGGTCACGCCCGCGTCGCGCGAGGCGCCGTACAGCGAGCGGATGTCCTCGTCGCTCATGTCGTTGATCCGCATCAGTCCGACGACGACGTCGGAGGCGGTGAGGTCCGTCTGTGGCAACTCCAGTGTCTTCACGCCCTCGATCCTGCCAGCCCGACCCCGGTGCAGGCAGGCCCTGCCAGTACCTCAGCCGTGGTCGGGCAGCAGGACGGCGAGCACCCCGGAGCGGTCCGTCCACGTCCCGGTCAGCGTCTCGCCCTCGGGCAGGGCCGTGCCGACGACCCGAGCGATGACGATTGTGCCGTGGTCGGTCGTGATCGACGTCGCGGCGTCCGCAGTGGTCGCTCGCACCGAGGTGACGCTGGGGGAGTCGGGTTCGGAGCCGCTACCGCGGGCCCAGGCGTCCTTCGGCCTCTGCCCGGCACCGTTCGCCAGTTCGAGCTCCGCTTCGTGCCCGCCGGTGACGATCGCTCGGCGCAGCACGTCGGCATGGACCGGATCGCCCACCGCGTCGTACACCCACCGTCGCCCGAGCACGGAGTGGTCCATCTCGGTGACCAGGAACGCGTCGGCGCCGGGCAGTGGTGCGTCCCGGTAGGTCAGTGGCGCCTGCAGGACCCGGCCGTCCTCGGTGCGGACGAGCAGCACTTCGACGCCGACCTCGCCTGCGGGGTCGTCGAACCGGAACTGCCCGACGACCTCGAGCGGTGCTCCCGCGACGACGCCGCTCCACGCCTGGTCGGGGAGCCAGGCGGCGAGCGCCTCGGCCTTGGAGGGGCGCAGCGTTGCCTGCTCGATGACTGCCATGTCCCGACCGTACTGCTGCCCAGCACCCCACCGTCCGTGCGTGACGGCCTCAGTGCACGGAGAACCCGCCATCGACCGCGATCGACTGCCCGGTGACGTACGCCGACCCGGGTCCGGCGAGGAACACCGCCGCCGCGGCGAAGTCCGAGGCGAGCCCGTTCCGGCCGACCAGCGTCCGTGCCGCCAGGGCCGACACGGCAGCCGGGTCCGAAGCGAGCCGCTCGTTGAGCGGGGTGCGCACGAAACCGGGGACGAGGACGTTCGAGGTGACCCCCTGCGCGGACCACGCCTCTGCCTGGGACCGGGCCAGTGCCTCCAGGCCGGCCTTGGAGACCCCGTACGCGCCGCTGGCGGCGAAGGGGCGGTGGGCCTGCTGGGAGCTGATGGACACGATCCGGCCGTGGCCGCGCGCGGCCATGCCGGGCGCGAGCCGCTGGCCGAGCACGAAGGGGGCGTCGAGGTTGACGGCCATCGTGGCGTCCCAGGTGGCCTCGTCGAGGTCCGGCATCGGCGGCCGCAGGTTGATCCCGGCGGAGTTCACCAGGACGTCCACGTCTCCGGCGGCGTCGGCGAGTGCGTGTGCGCCGGCACGTGAGGACAGGTCCGCGACGATGCCGTCGGCCGAACCGCCTGCCTGGCGGATACCTGCGACGGCGTCGTCGATGGTGGCGGACGTCCGGGCGGCGACGAGCACGTGGGCACCCGCGTCCGCGAGTGCGGTGGCGATGGCGCGGCCGATGCCGGAGCTGCCTCCCGTCACGAGTGCGGTGCGTCCGTCGAGGCCGAAGAGCTGCTGCAGCGACATCCGGTCAGGCTACCGAGGCCCGTACGCTGGGCCGGTGCGTGACGACCTGCTGCCGATGCTCGCCTGCCCCGTGTGCGCCGCGCCCCTCGGTCGCGTCGACGGCGGACAGGTCGGCTGCTCGAACGGACACCGGTTCGACGAGGCGAAGCAGGGCCACCTGACGCTCCTGCCCGCGAAGCGGCGGGCACTCACCGCGGACACCCCCGAGATGGTCGACGCGCGGCTGCGGTTCCTGGGGCGTGGGCATTACGCGCCCGTCGAGCGGTCGCTCGCCGCGATCGTCGCGGACGTGACCGCGCCGGGCATCGTGCTCGACGTCGGTTCCGGCCCGGGGACGTACCTGGCGCATGCGCTGCGCGCGGCGGACGGGAGGCTCGGGGTGGCGCCGGACGCGCTTGCACCTGTCGGCCGTCAGCTGACTCGACGACTGGGGGTGGCGCCGGACGCGCTTGCACCGGTCGGCCGTCAGCTGACTCGACGACTGGGGGTGGCGCCGGACGCGCTTGCACCTGTCGGCCGTCAGCTGACTCGACGACTGGGGGTGGCGTTGGACCTGTCGCCCGTCGCGATCCGGCGTGCGGCACGCGCCCACGAGCGGGCGGGGGCCGTCGTCGGGGACGTGACCGAGCGCCTCCCGATCGTCGACGGCGCTGCAGCCGTCCTGCTGGACGTCTTCGCACCCCGCAACCAGACCGAGTACGCCCGCGTCCTGCACCCGGACGGTGTGCTCGCCGTGGTGACCCCGCGGACCGGCCACCTGGCGGAGCTCGCCGCGGCGACGATCTCCGTGGACCCGGAGAAGGAGCGGCGGTTGCACGACTCCCTGACGCCGTCGTTCGCGCTGCGGTCCTCGGAGGACCTGACGTGGACGATGGAGTTGTCGGCGGAGGACGTCCACGACGTCGTGCACATGGGGCCGAGCCACCACCACGTCGCGGCCGACGCCGTGTTCGCGCCGGCGACGGTGACGGCCGCGGTCACCGTGTCGACGTGGACGCCGACGCGCTGACCGCGGCCGTCAGGACGGATCAGTCGCCAGCGGGAGCGACGTCCAGCTGCCACACGACACCGAAGCGGTCGCGCAGCTGGCCGGCCAACGGTGCCCAGGCCGAGGGCTCGAGGGGCTGCCGGACCTCGGCGCCGTCCGACAGGGCGGCCCAGTACCGCTCGATCTCGGCGGTGTCGTCGCCGTGCACGAACACGTAGAACGCGTTCGAGCCCTGGTCGTAGGGCTGACCGGGCCAGACGTCGAAGGCCATGACCCGGAAGCCGGCGTCGGTGGACACCTGGCCGAAGACGATGCGGTCGGCCCAGGCCGGGTCGTCCAGGGCGCCCATCTGCCCGTAGGTCGCGGCCGTGACGTCGCCGCCGAAGACCGATGCGTAGAAGTCGAGCGCCGCGCGGGCGTCGCCGTCGAAGTTGAGGTGGGTTGTCGTTTCGATGCTCATGGGACGAGGATGACGGGCAATGCGGTCAGATCATGTCCGCTTCTCGGACGAAGATGGACGACATGGCCGGACCCTCCGCACGCATGCTCGCGCTGCTCTCCCTGCTGCAGGTGCACCGCGACTGGCCGGGCGACGAGCTGGCCGGGCGGCTCGCGGTCAGTCCCCGCACCGTGCGCCGCGACGTCGATCGCCTGCGTGGCCTCGGGTACCGGGTCGAGGCGCTCCGCGGACCGGCCGGGGGCTACCGACTCGAGGCAGGCTCGGACCTGCCGCCGCTGCTCTTCGACGACGACCAGGCGACCGCGATCGCCCTGGCGCTCGCCGTGGCCCCGGCCTCGGGCGCGGACGTCGCCGAGTCTGCTGCCCGCGCGCTCGCGACGGTCCGCCAGGTGATGCCCGCACGGCTGCGAGCCCGGGTCGACGCGGTCCAGGCCGTCACCGGGCCCAGCGGGACGCGCACCGATCCCGACGTCCTCGTCGCGGTGAGCGAGGCCGTCCACCTGCGCGAGGTCCTCCGCTTCGGGTACGGCGAGGACGAGACCCCGCACCGGGTGGAGCCACACGCCGTCGTCGCCCGGAACGGTCGGTGGTACCTGCTCGACCGGGACCTGGACCGTGACGACTGGCGCACGCACCGCATCGACCGGATCACGCCGCGGATGCGCACCCGTGTCCCGTTCACGCCGACGCCGATCCCCGGGGGTGACGCGGCCGCGTTCGTGTCCGCGCGCTTCAAGGGCTCGGCGGTCGACGACGTCTGGCCGTGCACCGGTTCGGTGACCACCACGGTGGACGACGCACAGACCATCGCGCCCTACCTGCCCGAGGACGCCGTGGTCGAGCAGATCGACGGCGACCGCTGCCGCATCACCCTCGGTTCGTGGTCGTGGGACGGGCTCGCTGGCGTGGTCGCGGGGTTGATCGTCCCGGTGCGTGTCGAGGGGCCGGACGAGCTGCGCGGTGCGGTCCTCGAGCTGTCGAGACGTCTCGTGATCGCGGCCGGTTGAGCTGGGGCCGCCGCACGCGTTAGGGCGGCGCATGCGTCCGTCAGGGCGGCGTGAGGGAACCGTTAGGGGCGGCCTGGAGGCCCGGCGCAGGACCCAGCATCGGTTCGGCACCACTCGTGGTGCCGTCCCGTGCCGCCCGGCGCGGGTACCGCAGACCTTCTGGAGTCCTTCGTGTTCGACGTGTTCGTCGTCGCCGGTGTCCTCGCCGTGTTCGGTGTGGTGGCACTGCTCGCCAAGGGGGTGGAACGGCTGTGATCGGCATCACCATCGCGGCCGCCGTCCTCGGCATCGCCGCAGTCGTGTACCTCGTCTGGGCGCTCGTGCGTCCGGAGCGCTTCTAGTGGGCGCCGTGAGCGCGTCGGGCGCCGGGGACGTCTGGGCGGGCATCGCCCAGGTCGCCACGCTCGTCCTGCTGCTCGTCGTCGCGTACCGCCCTCTCGGCGACTGGATGGCCCGCGTGTACACGCCTGTCCGGCACAACCGGGTGGAGCGCGGGGTCTACCGGCTGATCGGGGTCGACCCGGACGCCGAGCAGTCGTGGCCGGTGTACCTGCGGGGCGTCCTGCTCTTCAGCGCCACCGGGCTCCTGCTCGTGTACCTGCTGCAGCGCATCCAGGTCGTCCTGCCCGGCGACCTCGGACTCCCCGCCGTCGGACCGTCGCTTGCGTTCAACACCGCGGCGTCGTTCGTCGCGAACACGAACTGGCAGTCGTACTCGCCCGAGGTCACGGTCGGCTACACCGTGCAGATGGCCGGCCTCGCGGTGCAGAACTTCCTGTCCGCCGCCGTCGGCCTGGCGGTCGCCGTCGCCCTGGTGCGCGGCTTCGCACGCCGCAAGTCGGGCACGCTCGGCAACGTCTGGGTGGACGTCGTCCGCGGTGTCGGCCGGCTGCTGCTGCCCGGTGCGTTCGTCTTCGCGATCGTGCTCGTCGCCGGTGGTGTCGTGCAGTCGTGGGGGAGCGGCACCGACGTCACCACGCTGCTCGGCGGCACGCAGCACATCCCGGACGGCTTCGTCGCCTCGCAGGAGGCGATCAAGGAGCTCGGCACGAACGGTGGCGGCTACTTCAACGCGAACTCGGCGCACCCGTTCGAGAACCCGCAGGCGTGGACGAACCTGGTCGAGGTCTTCCTCATGCTCGTCATCCCGTTCTCGCTGCCGCGCACCTTCGGTCGGCTGGTCGGCGACGACCGGCAGGGGTACGCGATCCTCGCCGTGATGGGCGCGATCTTCCTCGTGTCGCTCTCGGTCATGTCGATCGCGGAACTCGGCGGAGCCGGGGTCGCGACGCAGGTCGCCGGCGCGGCGATGGAGGGCAAGGAGACCCGGTTCGGGATCCTCGGCACGACGCTGTTCGGCACCACGTCGACCGCCACCTCGACCGGTGCGGTGAACGGCATGTTCGACAGCTTCACGCCGATCGGCGGGATGATGGCGATGCTCAACATGATGCTCGGCGAGGTCACTCCGGGCGGTGTCGGATCCGGCCTGTACGGGATGCTCGTACTCGCGGTCATCACGGTGTTCATCGGCGGCCTGCTCGTCGGCCGCACGCCGGAGTACCTCGGCAAGAAGATCCGCGCCAAGGAGATGACCTTCGCGGCGCTGTACATCCTCGTCACCCCGAGCCTGGTGCTCCTGGGCACCGGACTGTCGCTCGTGATCCCGGGCGTCCGCGAACAGGTGCTCGGCACGTCCATCTTCAACCCCGGCAACCACGGCCTGTCCGAGCTGCTCTACGCGTTCACCTCGGGCGCGAACAACAACGGCTCGGCCTTCGGTGGGCTCACCGCGAACACCACGTGGATGAACTCCGCGCTCGGCGTCGTGATGCTGCTCGGTCGCTTCGTCCCGATGGTGTTCGTCCTGGCGCTCGCCGGGTCCCTCGCCGCCCAGGACCGGGTGCCCGAGACCACCGGCACGCTGCCCACCCACCGCCCGCTGTTCATCGGGCTGCTCGGCGGCGTCGCCGTCATCGTCACCGCACTCACCTACTTCCCGGTGCTCGCACTGGGCCCGCTCGCAGAAGGACTGTCATGACCGTGACCACCGAGCCGGAACCGCGCACCGCAGTGGAGCCGGCCACCCGCTCGTCCGCATTCGGACCCCGCCAACTGGTGGCGGGCCTCCCGGGCGCGCTGCGGAAGCTGGACCCGCGACTGATGTGGCGGAACCCCGTCATGTTCATCGTCGAGGTCGGCGCGGCGCTGACGACGGCGGCGGCCGTCGTCGAGCCGTCCGCCTTCACGATCGCCATCGCCGTGTGGCTCTGGCTCACCGTCCTCTTCGCCAACCTGGCGGAGTCGGTGGCCGAGGGCCGGGGCAAGGCGCAGGCCGACACCCTGCGGAAGACCCGCTCGACCACGAGCGCCCGCCGGGTGGTCGGGTACTCGCAGGCCGATGCGGCCGCGACGGCGAACGAGACCGAGGAGGTCGCGTCCGTCGACCTGGCCAAGGGCGACGTGGTCGTCGTGGTCGCGGGCGAGGTGATCCCCGGTGACGGCGACGTCGTGGACGGCATCGCGTCGGTCGACGAGTCGGCCGTCACGGGTGAGTCCGCTCCGGTCATCCGCGAGTCCGGCGGTGACCGCAGCGCCGTCACCGGCGGCACCCGCGTGCTGTCCGACCGGATCGTGGTGCGCATCACGTCGACCCCGGGTGAGACCTTCATCGACCGCATGATCCGCCTGGTCGAGGGTGCGGCACGGCAGAAGACGCCGAACGAGATCGCGCTGAACATCCTGCTGGCATCGTTGTCGATCGTCTTCGTGATCGTCTGCCTGACCATGCAGCCCATCGCGGGGCTCGTCGGCGCGACCGTCAGCGTGCCGGTGCTCATCGCCCTGCTCGTCTGCCTCATCCCGACCACCATCGGGGCCCTGCTCTCGGCGATCGGCATCGCCGGCATGGACCGGCTCGTGCAGCACAACGTGCTCGCGATGTCGGGCCGTGCGGTCGAGGCCGCCGGGGACATCACGACGCTGCTGCTCGACAAGACCGGCACGATCACGTACGGCAACCGCCGGGCGTCGCGCGTCGTGCCCGTCCCGGGCGTGAGCGAGTCCTCGCTGATGGAGGCCGCCGCGCTGTCGAGTGCCGCCGACGGGACGCCCGAGGGTCGCTCGATCGTGTCGCTCGCCGCGGACGCCGGAGTGACGCCGGACCTGCCGGCCGGCGCGGTCGAGGTGCCGTTCACGGCGCAGACCCGCATGTCGGGGCTCGACCTGCCGGACGGCTCGCAGATCCGCAAGGGAGCCGCTGCCGCAGTGCTCGCCTGGGCGGAGACCTCCGAAGCCGGTCTGGTCAGCGCGATCGACGCCAGCGTCGCCGAGATCTCCGACCAGGGCGGGACACCGCTCGTCGTCGGTCGGCGGAACGCGTCGGGCACGGTCGAGCTGCTCGGCGTCGTGCACCTGAAGGACGTCGTCAAGGACGGCATGGCATCCCGCTTCGCGTCGCTGCGCGAGATGGGGATCCGCACGGTGATGATCACCGGCGACAACCCCCGCACCGCCGCGGCCATCGCGAAGGAGGCCGGCGTCGACGACTTCCTGGCCGAGGCGACCCCGGAGGACAAGCTCGCCTACATCAAGCGGGAGCAGGAGGGCGGCAACCTCGTCGCCATGACCGGTGACGGCACCAACGACGCCCCGGCCCTGGCGCAGGCGGACGTCGGCGTCGCGATGAACACGGGCACGACGGCGGCGAAGGAGGCGGGCAACATGGTCGACCTCGACTCCGACCCGACCAAGCTCATCGACGTCGTCCGCATCGGCAAGCAGCTGCTCATCACCCGCGGGGCCCTGACCACCTTCTCCATCGCCAACGACGTCGCGAAGTACTTCGCGATCATCCCGGCGATGTTCCAGGCGGCGTTCCCCGGGCTCGCGGCGCTCAACATCATGGGACTGCACAGTCCGTCGTCGGCGATCCTGTCGGCGGTCATCTTCAACGCGCTCGTCATCGTGGCGCTCATCCCGCTGTCCCTGCGTGGCGTCAAGTACCGCGCCGCCGCAGCGTCGTCGATCCTCGGCCGCAACCTGCTCGTCTACGGGCTGGGCGGCGTGGTCGTCCCCTTCATCGGCATCAAGCTCATCGACCTCGTGGTCGGTCTCATCCCGGGGTTCTCGTCATGACACTTCGTTCCACCGTCCGATCCGCCGGTGTGGCGGTCCGCCTCACCCTGCTCGCCACCGTCGTCCTGGGCGTCGGCTACCCGCTCGCCGTCTGGGGGGTCGGTCAGGGCGTGTTCCACGACCAGGCGAACGGCTCGGTGGTCCGGGACTCCTCCGGCGAGGTCGTCGGCTCGTCGTTGATCGGCCAGTCGTTCGCGGGGGAGCAGGCCGACCGCTGGTTCCAGTCGCGCCCCTCCGCCGCGGGGGACGGGTACGACGCGCAGAGCTCGTCCGGCTCGAACCTCGGGCCGAACAACCCCGACCTGCTCCAGGCCGTGCAGGAGCGTCGTGCCGCCGTCGCGGAGGCCGACGGGGTGCCGGTCGCCGACGTCCCCGCCGACGCGGTGACGGCGTCCGGTTCGGGCCTCGACCCGCACATCAGCCCCGAGTACGCGGCGCAGCAGGTGGCGCGGGTGGCCGCCGCGCGGGGGCTGTCGGAGGCCGACGTCCGCGCGCTCGTCGAGTCGCACACGGCGTCGCGGCAGCTCGGGGTCCTCGGCGAGCCCGTCGTGAACGTGCTCGCCCTGAACCTGGCGCTGGCCGAGGCGTCCTCGTGACCGATCGCGCCCCGCGGGGGTCATCGCGCCCCGGCTCAGCGGGGCGCGATGACCGCACGGGGGCGCGATCCCGCTCTGCGCGCGGCGCAGCCCCCGCGTCGGCCCGTCGACGCGAGAGGATGAGCACGTGAAGCGCGGGAAGCTGCGGGTCCTGCTCGGTGCGGCGCCCGGTGTCGGCAAGACCTACACGATGCTCGAAGAAGGGCGTCGGCTGCTCGACGAGGGTCGCGACGTGGTCGTGGCCGTCGTCGAGACGCACGAGCGCGCCGCCACCGCAGCGCTGGTGGACGGGCTCGAGGTCGTGCCACGCCGCACCGTCGTGCACCGCGGGGTCGAACTCGACGACCTCGACCTGGACGCCGTCATCGCCCGGGCACCCGAGATCGCCCTCGTCGACGAACTCGCGCACACGAACGCCCCCGGTGGCCGGCACGAGAAGCGCTGGCAGGACGTCGAGGCGCTCCTCGCCGCCGGGATCTCCGTGGTGAGCACCGTCAACGTGCAGCACATGCAGTCCCTCGGCGACGTCGTGCGCGAGATCACCGGCACCGTGCAGCGCGAGACCGTCCCCGACGCCGTGGTGCGTGCGGCCGACCAGATCGAGGTCGTGGACCTCGCCCCGGCAGCCCTGCGCGAGCGGCTCTCCGACGGGCTCGTGTACCCGGCGGCCCGGATCGACGCCGCGCTGTCGAACTACTTCCGACTCGGCAACCTCACCGCCCTGCGCGAGATCGCCCTGCTCTGGTTGGCCGACGAGGTCGACGACGCGCTCAAGGCCTACCGCGCCGAGCACGGCATCGAGCACCGGTGGGAGACCCGCGAGCGGGTGCTCGTCGCCCTGACCGGCGGTCCCGAGGGCGAGACCCTGCTCCGCCGCGGGGCGCGCATCGCCGCCCGGAGCGCCGGTGGTGAGCTCGCCGCCGTGCACGTCACCACGAACGACGGGCTGCGCGAACGGCACCCCGGCGCGCTCGGCACCCAGCGCACCCTGCTCGAACAGCTCGGTGGCACGTACCACCAGGTCGTCGGCGACGACGTGCCGAGCACCCTCGTCCGGTTCGCCCGCTCGATCGACGCCACCCAGATCGTGATCGGCGTGAGCCGCCGCAGTCGTCTGGCGGCCGCCATGACCGGTCCCGGCATCGGCAACACCGTCATCCGTGAGTCCGGCGACATCGACGTGCACGTCGTCACGCACGAGCGGGCCGGCGGTGGGATCACCCTGCCCAAGCTCGGCGGCAGCCTGTCGCGCGGCCGGATCGTCGCCGCGTTCGTGCTCTCGCTCCTGGTCGGCCCGCTGCTCACCTGGGCGCTGTCGTTCGGCAGCGACCCGGACGCCATCACCGTGGACGTTCTGGCGTACCAGCTGCTCGTGCTCGTCGTGGCCCTCGTCGGCGGGATGTGGCCGGCCGTCTTCACGGCGGTGCTGTCCGGCCTGAGCCTCGACTACTTCTTCGTGCAACCCCTCTACATGGTCACCGTCCAGCAGCCGTGGCACCTGTTCGCCCTGGTGATGTACGTGATCAGTGCGGTGCTCGTCAGCTTCGTGGTCGACCGGTCCGCCCGGCGGTCGCGTGCGGCACGTCGGGCATCGGCCGAGTCCGGGCTGCTGATGGGCATCGCCGGCAGCGTGCTCCGCGGCGACGACGCCCTGCAGGCCCTGCTCGACCGCACCCGAGAGGCCTTCGGCTTCGCCGGGGTCCGGATCCGCCAGGGCGACGAGGTACCGGCCACGTCCGGGACGTTCGGTGCGACGCCGGACGCGACCACGAGCCTCCCGTCCGGTGCCGTCCTGGAGTTCGCGGGCGCGCCCGACGACCCCACCCAGCGCCGTCTGCTGCGCGTCGTCGAGCAGCAGCTCGACGCGGCCGTCGAGCACCGCGAGCTGACGCGGACGGCCGTGGGCGCCGAGCGCATCGCCGCCGCGGACCGCGTCCGCAGCGCGCTGCTCGCGGCCGTCGGCCACGACGTGCGCCGACCCATCGCAGCGGCCTCCGCCGCCGTCCAGACGCTGCGTGCGCCCGACATCGAGCTGTCGCGACCCGACCGGGAGGCGCTGCTCGCGACCGCCGACGAGAGCCTCGGTCAGCTGGCGGTGCTGTTGGCCGACCTGCTCGACGTCAGTCGTGTGCAGGCCGGGGTCCTCGCGGTCACCCCCGCGTCGATCGCGCTCGAGACGGTGGTCGCCCCCGCACTCGACGAGCTCGAGCTCGGCCCCGATGACGTGGACCTCGACCTGCCCGCCGACCTGCCGCCGGTGCTCGCCGACCCGGTGCTGCTGCAGCGGGTCGTCGTGAACCTGCTCGCGAACGCCGCGCGGTACGCACCCGACGGCACCCACGTCCGGGTCGCGGCGAGCGCCTTCGCCGGCGGGGTCGAACTCCGCGTCGCCGACCACGGCCCCGGCATCCCGGAGGACCGCCGCGGCGAGGTGTTCCAACCGTTCCAGCGCCTGGGCGACACGGACAACGACACCGGTCTGGGGCTCGGGCTTGCGCTCGCGCGCGGGTTCACCGAGGGCATGGGCGGCACGATCGAGGTCGACGACACCCCGGGCGGTGGGCTCACCGTGGTGGTGCGCCTGCCGATCGCCGGGCACGTGGGAGTGGAGGTCCGATGAAGGTCCTGATCGCCGACGACGACGCGCAGCTCGTCCGGGCGCTCGCCGTCACGCTCGCGGCACGGGGGTACGACGTCGTCACCGCCAGGGACGGGCGCGAGGCCATCGACGCCGTCATCACGGAACGCCCCGACCTGGTGCTGCTCGACCTCGGGATGCCCCGGCTCGACGGCATCGGTGTGCTCGAGGGCGTCCGTGCCTGGTCACAGGTGCCGGTCCTGGTGCTCTCCGGCCGGACCGACTCGTCGGACAAGGTCGACGCGCTCGACGCCGGGGCCGACGACTACGTGACGAAGCCGTTCCAGATGGACGAGCTGCTCGCCCGGCTGCGGGCACTCGGACGGCGGCGGGTGATTGCGTCGGAGGAGACCCCGACCATCGCGATCGGCTCGCTGCTCGTGGACCTCGTCGCGAAGCAGGTGACCCCGGCCGAGGGGCCGGCCATCCGACTGACGCCGACCGAGTGGCGTCTGCTCGAGGTCCTGGTCACGAACCCGGACCGCCTGATGACCCGCGAGATGCTCCTGACCGAGGTCTGGGGTCCGACGCACGGCAACGACTCCGGGTACCTGCGGCTCTACATGGCCCAGCTTCGGCGGAAGCTCGAGCCGGACCCCGCGCACCCTCGCTACCTGGTCACCGAGTCGGGCATGGGCTACCGCTTCGCTCCCGCCGGCTGAGGCGCAGACGCGCGGCGGGCCGTCGGCCGGGTGGCGGCGAGCTGTCCGGCCGGTGGCGTCCGGCTGTCGTGCACGTGGCGGGTCCCTGTCGTGGTGGGTCGTCGGGCGGATCCCTAGTGTTCAGGACATGAACGAGATGCGGATCGGGGAGCTCCGGCGACTGCGGGGCTGGACCCAGGAACGACTGGCGGAGCAGAGCGGCGTCGCCGTCCGCACGATCCAGCGGATGGAGAGCGGCAGGGACGTCAGCCTGGAGACCCTGTCGGCGGTGGCGGCAGCACTCGAGGTCCCCGTCCGCGACCTGTTCGTCACCGAGGAACCGGCCTCGCTCGACCCCGGGGTGCGCGGTCTGGACGAGCGCGCGGAGCGCCAGCAGGTGCAGCGCGAAGCAGCGACCCGCGGCTGGGAGTACCTGTACGCGGGCGTCGGCATCCTCGTGACCCTCGGCACCATCGCACTCATCGGCGCGGACGTCTGGGTCGGGGCGGCGATCTTCGTCATCCCGGCGTACTGGGCCGGCGGCGCGGTGCTCGCGAGGTTCCTGATGGCGGCCGTCGTGGAGCCCGCGCTCGACCGGCGGTACCCGTTGTCGCGGTCGCGCCGCGTCACGCCCGGGAACTGAAGGCCGCGAGCTCCGCACGGGTCCGGGCGCCGTGCTTCCGGAGCAGGTTCGCCACGTGGTACTTGACGGTGTTGACGCTGATGCCGAGTCCGTCGGCGATCTCCCGGTTGCCGACACCCGTCGCGACGAGTCGGAGCACCTCGCGCTCCCGTGGGGTCAGGTCACCGTCGTCGGCCGCGTCCACCTCGGTCGGGCGGGGGTCGAGCGGCAGCGTGATGTCGAGCACGGACCCCCACCCCGGTGTGCTCGCCACCTGCACCCGGCCGTCGAGCGTGACGACCCGTTCGGCGATCGGCCGCATCGCGTCGTCGTGCACGTCGAGGGTGCCGGAGCCGTCGTCGCGGAGCTGCATGAGCAGGTTGCGGCCGTCGCAGTCCCACTGGATCCGCACCCGGTCCGCCGCACCGTCGTCGACGAGCGCGAGCACCGCGGTGCGGACGATCGCCCGGGCCGCGTGGGCGACGTCGCCGGGCAGGGCACGACCGGTGGCGGGCGGTTCGACGAACTGCACGTCGAGGTCGCCGAACCGGACGAGGGGCCGCAGGTCGGCACGGAGCCGCGAGAACGCCCCGGTGACGGGCTCGAGCAGGGTGCTGCGCTGGTGGTCCGTCTCGGTGCGCAGGTCGACGAGTGCGGCGGAGGCGATCTCGACGGCCTCGGCGCGGGCGGCAGCGTCGGACACCCGCGGGGACCGCAGGACGGCCAGCACGGACTCGAGCGTCAGGGCGTGGCGGTCGGCCTGCTCGGCGACGGTCCTGGCGTGATCGGCGGCGGCGAGCCGACCGACGGACCCGTCCCGCGCCTCCAGGTCGGGTGCTGGTGCGTCCATGGGAGCCGAACCTACCCGTCCCACCCGTGCGGACAGGCCCACCCGATCGGACGGGCAGCCCGCCGACGCGGGTAGCGGCGCGGTGGAGCCCACGGCGGAAGGATCGAGGGCATGGCAGCAACCACCGTCTCCGCAGCGCTCGACCTGGTCGTCCGCGAGGTCGGCGACCTGGCAGCCCGCCTCGACGACGCCCCGGCCCAGCGCGCACTCGACCTGATCGAGGGCGCCGACCGGGTGTTCGTGCACGGCGCCGGGCGCTCCGGACTCGCCCTCCGCATGACGGCGATGCGCCTCATGCACCTCGGGCTCGATGCACATGTCGTCGGCGAGGTCACCACTCCGGCCATCCGTCAGGGTGACCTGCTCCTCGTCGCGAGCGGCTCGGGTACGACCACCGGCATCGTCCAGGCCGCGCGGACCGCGCACGAGGTCGGCGCGTCCGTCGTGGCGCTCTCGACCACCGCCGACTCCCCGCTCTCCGAGCTCGCCGACGTCACAATCGTGCTCCCCGCCGCGACCAAGACCGACCGCTCCGGCACGGCCTCGGCCCAGTACGCCGGGAGCCTGTTCGAACAGGCCGTCGCCCTGGTGGGCGACGCCGTGTTCCACGCCCTGTGGGCCCGAGGCGGGCAGTCCGCCGACGACCTCTGGCCCCGTCACGCCAACCTCGAATGAAAGGCATCCCCATGCAGCTCCAGTTCGCCATGGACACCCTGACCACCGAAGCCGCCCTCGAGCTCGCCGCCGCGGCCGCGCCGCACGTCGACGTCCTCGAGCTCGGCACGCCCCTGATCAAGAGCGCCGGCCTGTCCGCCGTCACCGCGATCAAGGAGGCCCACCCCGACAAGATCGTGTTCGCCGACCTCAAGACGATGGACGCCGGTGAGCTCGAGGCCGACATCGCCTTCTCGGCCGGTGCCGACCTGGTCACCGTGCTCGGTGTCGCCGGTGACTCGACGATCGTCGGCGCGGTGAAGGCCGCCAAGAAGCACGGCAAGGGCATCGTCGTCGACCTGATCGGCGTCTCCGACAAGGCCGCCCGTGCCCGCGAGGTCGTCGAGCTCGGCGCCGAGTTCGTCGAGGTCCACGCCGGGCTCGACGAGCAGGCGGAGGAGGGCTTCACGTTCTCGACGCTGCTCGACGCCGGCAAGGAGTCGGGTGTGCCGTTCTCGATCGCTGGCGGCGTGAACGCGTCGTCGGTCGCCTCGGTCCAGGAGGCCGGTGCCCGCATCGCCGTCGCCGGCAGTGCGATCTACAGCGCGTCGGACGTCGGCGCAGCCGCCGCCGAGATCCGCGCCGCGATCAAGTAGCGCGTCGCGGTCGCCCGCCTCGGGCGACACCGAGTGAGCAGAAGACGTCGAGTGCGACCACCGCACCCGGCGTCTTCTGCTCTCTCGCTGTGTCGGGTGCCCGCAACACCGCGCCTGCCGAGCGGTAGCGTCGGCGTGTGACGATCACACTGCGCCGGGTGACGCCGGACGACTGGAAGACCTGGCGGCCGGTCCGACTCGCGGCGCTCGCCGACTCCCCGGGAGCCTTCGGCTCGACGCTCGCCGACTGGGCAGACGCTCCATCGCACCGGTGGCGGGCCCGGCTCTCGATGCCCGGAGCGCTCGACCTGCTCGCCCAGACCGAGGACGGTTCCGTCGTCGGCATGGTGAGCGGGGTGACGGGCGAGGACCCAGGTACCGCTGGACTGATCTCGATGTGGGTCGACCCAGCCGCCCGGGGCCGGGGGATCGCCGCTGCGCTCATCCGTGCCGTCGCAACCTGGGCTGCGAGCACCGGAGCGCACCACCTCGAGCTGTCGGTTGCGTCGGACAACACCGCGGCCCGCCGCACGTACGAGCGCTGCGGCTTCACCGCGGTCGACGAGCCTGGGGACGCCCTGCCTGGCGGGCGGCGCGAGGTCGTGATGCGCCGTGACCTCACCGCCGAGCGCACGCTCGACGCCTACGAACGCGCGGCCGATCGCTACACGGATCGCACGGACGACCACCGCGCCGGCCTCGTCGACGACCTGCTCGCGCTCGTCCCCGTCGGGGCGCGGGTGCTCGAGCTCGGGTCCGGCCCGGGGCGGGACGCCCTCGCGCTCGAGGCCGCCGGGCTCGTGGTCGACCGGACGGACGGCGCGCGGTCGTTCGTCGAGACGCTGCGGAAGCAGGGGCACGAGGCACGCCTGCTCGACGTGCGCTCGGATGCGTTCGGCAGCCCGTACGACGCCGTGTTCGCGAACGCGGTGCTGCTGCACGTCGCACGGACGGAGCTCGGGGGCGTCCTCGTCCGGCTCCGTGACGCCGTGCGGCCGGGCGGCGTGCTGGCCACGACCGTGAAGCACGGCGACGGCGATGCGTGGAGCACCCGGAAGCTCGACCACGCCCGGCACTTCACCTACTGGGCGCCAGAGCCCCTCGCCGAGCTCGTCGCCCGCTCCGGGTGGGCCGACGTCGACGTCCGCGAGACGACGCGTCCGGAGGCCGACGAGCGGTGGCTCACCGTCGTCGCACGGCGCCCCCGGGAAGCAGGGACGCCGTGAACCGAGCACTGCGCGTGACCACCTGGACCGTCGCCGTGCTCGTGCTGCTCGTGGTGGTGTTCCTCGTCTGGGCGCACATCGTCATGCAGGGCACCCGCAGCGCGGCCCTGCAGGTCTGGCGCGACGACCGGGTCGCGGTGCGGGACGCGGGGGACTCGGTCGTGATGACGCCGACCGGGCAGGCCGACGGCGTCGGCATCGTTTTCATCCCGGGCGCGAAGGTCGACCCGTACGCCTACATGGCGACGTTCCGCCAGGTGGTCGCGAACGGCACGACCGTCGTCATCACGAAGCCGACGCTCAACCTCGCGTTCTTCGACACCCGCCCGCTGTCGACGTTCCAGGCGCACGCGCCCGAGGTCGCCCGCTGGGCGGTGGGCGGACACTCCCTCGGCGGGGTCCGCGCGTGCCAGCTCGCCCAGGACGCCGACGGCCTGCTCCTGCTCGGCAGCTACTGCGCCGACGACATCAGCCGTTCGTACGTCGACGTGCTGAGTGTCTCGGGCTCACGCGACGGGCTCTCGACCCCGGCGAAGGTCGACGCGGCGCGGCACCGGCTGCCGTCCACCGCGACCACGACCGAGGTCCAGGGGGCGAACCACGCCGACTTCGGCGCCTACGGCGACCAGCCGGGCGACCGGACGGCGACCATCAGCCCTGCTGATGCCCGCCAGCAGATCTCGGACGCCATCGAGGTCTGGGTGCGCGACCTGCGCTGACGACGCGCGACGACCGGCGGACGCACCACGGGCCTCCAGACCGTCTGCCTGGAGGCCCGTGGTGCGTGCGCGTCAGCGGATCACGCCCGCCTCGTGGTCGCGTCCGGAACGTCGCCCGGTGAACCGGGCGACGAAGTACAGCACCACACCGACGGCCAGCAGGATCGCCGCGTACAGCCAGACCTGACCGCTCTGCTGCGTGAGCAGCAGGATGCACGACAGCACGCCGAGCACGGGCACGAAGGTCCAGACCTTGAAGTGGTCGTGCTCGACGCGGTCGCGGCGGAGCACCAGGACGGCGACGTTCGTGCTGATGAACACGAAGAGCAGCAGGAGCACGACGGTCTCCGCCAGCACACCCACGTCACCGACCAGGGTGAGGAGCATCGCGACGACGGTGGTCGCGACGATCGCGGTCCACGGGGTCTTGCGGTTCGGCAGGACCTTCGCGAGCAGGGCGGGCAGGAGCCGCTGTTCCGCCATGCCGTAGGTGACACGGCTCGCCATGATCATCGTGAGCAGCGCGCCGTTCGCGACGGCGACCAGGGCGATGAGGCTGAACACCCAGGCCGGGATCGGGACTCCGGTGGCGGAGACGACGGCGAGCAGCGGGCCGCTCGACTCGGTCAGCTCCGAGGCCGGCAGGGCGATCGCGCTGGCGAGGGCGACGAGGACGTAGACGACGCCGGCGGTGGCGAGGGCGCCGAACAGGGCCTTCGGGTAGACCCGGCGGGGCTCGCGGACCTCCTCCGCGATGTTCGCCGAGGTCTCGAAGCCGACGAACGAGTAGTACGCGACGATCGCGGCGCTCAGGGTGGCGAGCGCGGGGTTCGCCTCGGCCGGGAAGGCACCGATGCGCGACACGTCGCCGCCACCGCCACCGAGCATCACGGCGACGACCACGATGACGATGACCAGGCCGGAAACCTCGATGATCGTCATCACGACGTTGCTCCTGAGCGAGTCCGAGATGCCTCGGGCGTTCAGGCAGGCGATCAGCGCGAGGAACACGATCGCGGTCGGCACCGGGGGCAGGTCGACGAAGGTGCCGAGGTAGTCGCCGGCGAACGCGAGCGACAGGCCCGCGGCGCTCGTGACACCGGCGGCGAGCATGCTGAACCCGACCAGGAACGAGACGATCGGGGTCTTGTAGGCGCGCTCGGCGAACACGGCGGCGCCGCCCGCCTTCGGGTACTTCGTCACGAGCTCGGCGTAGGAGCCCGCGGTGAGCAGGGCGAGCAGGAGCGCGAGGACGAGTGGTGCCCAGAGCGCCCCGCCGACGTCCTTCGCCAGGGTGCCCATCAGGGCGTAGATCCCGGCGCCGAGCACGTCGCCGAGGATGAAGAGGTACAGCAGTGGTCCGGTGATCGCCTGGCGGAGCTTCGACGGGGAGCCGTCGTGCGGCGGTGCCGCGGTGTCGCTGGTCATGGTGGTGCCTTCCGTCCGGGACAGCGTGCCGGTCCGGTCATCGGTGGATGCACAGGAGAGCCGGTGAACGCGGTGTTCCTCCCCACCGGGCGGGGTGCCGGTGCGCTCCACGGGCTGTGGGCGCGCCGCGACGTGCCACCTGGAGCGGTCCTAGACTCGTCGGGAGCCACACGTCCACCACCAGTCCCCTGGAGGACCGCAGATGACGACGCAGGACCAGCGCACCCCCGCGCGACTCGCCGACCAGCGAGCGCTCCTGTTCGACCTGGACGGGGTGCTCACCCCGACCGCCGACGTGCACATGCGCGCGTGGAGCCGACTCTTCACGCCCTACCTCGCCGCTCACGGCGTCGCGCCCTACACGGAGCAGGACTACTTCGACTCCATCGACGGCAAGCCGCGGTACGACGGCGTCCGCACCCTGCTCGCGTCGCGCGGCATCGTGCTGCCCGAGGGCACCCCCGACGACGACCCGACCGCGGACACCGTGTGCGGTCTCGGCAACCGCAAGAACGCGGAGTTCACCGCCGAGCTCGACGAGCACGGGGTCGAGCCGTACCCGGGGTCGCTGCGGTTCCTCACCGCCGCGATCGCCGCGGGGCTGTCCGTCGCGGTCGTCTCCAGCTCGGCGAACGCCACCTCGGTACTCCGGACCGCCGGCATCCTCGACCGGTTCCCGGTCGTCGTCGACGGGCTCGTCGCGCGACAGGACGGCCTGACCGGCAAGCCCGCGCCCGACACCTACCTCGATGCAGCCGGTCGGTTCGGTCTGACGGCGGCGGAGTGCGTCGTCGTCGAGGACGCCACCAGCGG
Source organism: Curtobacterium oceanosedimentum (assembly GCF_020297365.1). Lineage (GTDB taxonomy): Bacteria > Actinomycetota > Actinomycetes > Actinomycetales > Microbacteriaceae > Curtobacterium. Next base: position 74,756 of record NZ_JAIXIG010000011.1, on the reverse strand, counting down.
GGTCGAGGCCGGCCGGAACGGGGCGTTCGGCCTGGTGATCGGTGTCGACCGCGGTGCCGGTGCCGACGCCCTGCGCGAGCACGGTGCCGACGTCGTCGTGACCGACCTCGCCGACCTGCTCGACGAGCTGCCCGCGCCCACCACGACGTAGGCCGGGCGGCCGGACCGACGCACCCCACTTCCCTCCATCCCCACGGAGCAGCATGAACCCCATCACCTCGGACCCGCTCGACCGCGTCCGCTACCCGATCGACGAGTGGGCGCTCGTCGAGACCGAGTACGCCCCCGACGAGCAGGGCGTCGCCGAGACGAACTTCGCCGTCGGCAACGGGTACCTCGGCCTGCGCGGCAACCTCGACGAGGGGCGCGGCGGTGTGCAGTACGGCACCTACATCAACGGGTTCCACGAGACCTGGCCGATCCGGCACGCCGAGGACGCCTTCGGCTTCGCGAAGACCGGGCAGACGATCATCAACGCCCCCGACGCCAAGGTCGTCCGGCTCTACGTCGACGACGAGCCGCTCGTGCTCGCCGAGGCCGACATCCTCCGCCACACGCGGCGGCTCGAGTTCCGCGGCGGCTACCTGTTCCGCGAGACCGAGTGGTCGACGCCGTCGGGCAAGCGCGTGCTCATCCGCTCCCGTCGCCTGGTGTCCTTCACCGACCGGCACCTGGCCGTCCTCGACTACGAGGTCACCGTGCTCGACGCCGACGCCTCGATCCTGCTGTCCAGCCAGATCCTCAACCGCCAGGACGTGCAGGACGAGTACCACGCGGGCATGCGGGCGGCGGCGAACGCCTTCGACCCCCGCAAGGCCGAGGCGTTCACCGACCGGGTGCTCGAGCCCAAGCTGAAGCGCAGCACCGGCGGCCGTTCGGTGCTCGGGTACCAGGCGTCGAGCTCCGGCATGACGATCTGCGTGGGGGTCGAGCACCACCTGGAGACCGAGAACAGCTGGGACGAGTCCTCGTCCATCGAGGACGACCTGGCGAAGCACGTGTACCGCGTGCAGGCGCGCGCCGGGCAGCCGATCCGGCTCGTGAAGCACGTGGTCTACCACACGTCCCGCGGCGTGCCGGTGCGGGAACTCGCCGACCGCTGCGACCGGACCCTCGACCGCGCGCACGCCGAGAACGTCGACGAGACCTTCGCCAAGCAGCGCGAGTGGCTCGACGACTACTGGGCCCGCAGCGACGTCGAGATCGCCGGACAGCCCGCGATCCAGCAGGCCGTCCGCTGGAACCTGTTCCAGCTCGCCCAGGCCACCGCGCGCACCGACGGCCACGGCATCGCCGCCAAGGGCGTCACCGGCTCCGGGTACGGCGGTCACTACTTCTGGGACATGGAGATCTACGTCCTGCCGTTCCTGTCGTACACGGCGCCGATCGTTGCGCGGAACGCTCTGCGCTTCCGCTACAACATGCTCGACGCGGCGCGGGCCCGGGCGCGCGAGCTGAACCAGCGCGGAGCCCTGTTCCCGTGGCGGACGATCAACGGCGAGGAGTCCAGCGCGTACTACGCGGCCGGCACCGCGCAGTACCACATCGACGCGGACATCGCGCATGCCCTCATGCAGTACGTGCGGGCCTCGGGCGACCGGGAGTTCCTGAAGCGCGGTGCCATCGACGTGCTGGTCGAGACCGCGCGCCTGTGGGCCGACCTGGGCTTCTGGCGGTCGAACGGCGACAAGAAGTTCCACATCGACGGCGTCACCGGGCCGGACGAGTACACGACCGTGGTCGACGACAACCTCTACACGAACGTGATGGCGCGGGCGAACCTGTGGTTCGCCGTCAACGCCTGCCGCGAGCTCGCCGCCGACGACGCCGAGGAGTACGACCGCATGGTGCGGCGGACCGGTCTGCGTGCGGACGAGCTGGTCGAGTGGGAGCACGCCGCCGAGTCGATGGAGATCCCCTTCGACCCGCACCGCGGCATCCACCCGCAGGACGCCCAGTTCCTCGACAAGGAACTCTGGGACCTCGAGAACACCCCGGACTCCAAGCGCCCGCTGCTGCTCCACTACCACCCGCTGGTGATCTACCGGTTCCAGGTGCTCAAGCAGGCGGACGTCGTGCTGGCGCTGTTCCTGCAGGGACACGAGTTCACGGCGGCCGAGAAGCGTCGCGACTTCGACTACTACGACGCGCTCACCACGGGCGACTCCACCCTGTCGGCGGTCGTGCAGTCGATCATGGCGGCCGAGGTCGGGTACCACGACCTCGCCGACCAGTACTTCCAGACCGCGCTCTACGTCGACCTGGCGGACCTGCACGGCAACACCTCGGACGGCGTGCACATCGCGTCGACCGGCGGCATCTGGGGTGCGCTCGTCAACGGCTTCGGCGGCATGCGCGACCACGGGGGACGCATGACGTTCAACCCGCGGCTGCCGCGCCACTGGGACCGCCTGACCTACCGCCTGACGGTGCACGGGTCGCGGGTCCGGGTCGACCTGGAGCAGGACACCATGACGTTCACGGTGGAGACCGGTTCGGGCGTCACCGTGTGGGTGCACAACCAGCAGTACGACGTCGAGGCCGGCGCGCCGACCGTCGTCGAGCTGCCCCACCAGGGGCCGCGGATGACCGGGCACGCCCCGACCACGAGCGACATCCAGGGCACGCTGCGCGCGGACGGCTCGGTGATCACGGCGTCGATCCCGACGATCTCGCTCGAGCGCGACTTCGACCTCGACGACTCGACCGGCTGACGCCTTCACCCCGCTGAGATCGCACTCCGCCCCGGTTCCGCCTCGCGGTGCCGGGGCGGAGTGCGATCTCGGGGCCGTCACCTCCGAACGCGCTCAGCCGCCCGGGGGCACGGTCGTGGTGTGCCCGTCGGGCCGACGGCGTCTCCCCGGGCACGGATCGTGCAACGAAGAGGAGACACCATGGGCAACAGGTTCGACGGCAAGGTCGCGATCGTCACGGGCGCCGGTTCCGGCATCGGTGAGGCGACCGCACGGGCGTTCATCGACGAAGGCGCCTCGGTCGTCCTGACCGACAGTGTCGAGGACAAGGTCCGCGCGGTCGGTGACTCGCTGCCGACCGACCGCGTGGTGGTGCTGCACGCGGACGTCGCCAGCCCCGAGGACTGGGAGACCGTCGTCGCCGCGGCGATCGACCGCTTCGACCGGCTCGACGTCCTGGTGAACAACGCCGGCACGTTCAGCTCCGGCGACATCACCGACATCAGCACCGCCGAGTGGCGCCGGGTCATCGAGACCGACCTGTCCGGGGTGTTCTACGGCACGCGGGCGGCGCTACCGTTCCTGCGCGAGACGAAGGGCTCGATCGTCAACACCTCGTCGGTCTCGGGTGAGGACGCCGACTGGCGGATGAGCCCGTACAACGCGGCCAAGGGCGGGGTCACGAACTTCACCAAGGCCGCGGCGCTCGACAACGGGCAGTTCGGTGTCCGGGTGAACGCCGTCGCGCCGGGACTCATCTGGACGGACCTGACCCAGCAGCAGGCCGAGGACGAGGAGCTGCAGGCGAAGTTCGCCGAGCGCGTCGCACTCGGCCGCGGAGGCCGCTCCGACGAGGTCGCCGCCGCCATCCTCTTCCTGGCGAGCGACAGCGCGTCGTTCGTCACCGGTGCCGTGTTGCCGGTCGACGGCGGCACCATGGCGAGCAACGGGCAGCCGCCGCAGGCGTAGGGACCGACGGCCCGGGCTGGTCGGTTGCGGTCACCGCCCGGCCGGCCCGGTCAGTCCGCGACGAGCTCGACCTTGATCCGCTCGGCGTCCTCGAGGAACGCAGCACGTTGGTCCGGGCCGCCGGCGAAGGGGTGGCGGTCCTCGTACAGGCGCGTCCACCCGTGCTCCGGCGCCTCGGCCCAGATGCGCTCGACGGTCGCCGCGTCGCCGGCGTGGAACCCGAGGGTCTCGAGCAGCCAGCCCCACGAGCCGACCACGGCCCGGAGGTCGGCGGTCCGGAGCTCCACGTGGTGGAGTCCCCCTGCGCTCACAGCAGCTTCCGGAGCGTGTTCGCGTTGCGGGTCGTCGTCGTGCGCTTGAAGCGTGCGGCACCGACCCGCTTCGCGAACGGGGTGTCCGTGCTCGAGCCCCTGGGGCAGGACCAGTAGACGACGCCCGACCCGCGCGCGACCCGCTCGACGGAGTCGTCGAGCTCGAGGTCGGCGAGCAGCGCGTCGAGGGCATCGTCGTCCGAGCCGAACACCACGTAGTCGTGCCGGTCCTCGGACGCCTCGAACGGGAACCCGTCGACGATCGCGGCGAGGTCCTGGTGCGGGACGAGCACGATCCACGCGTCGTACCCGAAGCGCTCGCGCAGCGCCCGCTCGATCGACGTCTTCAACTCGTCCGCGGGCACGTCGGCGGAGAACACGACGTTGCCCGAGGCGAGCACGGTCCGGACGTCCTGGAGTCCGAGTTCGCGGAACAGTTCGGCCAGCTCGGCGCTCCGGATCGTGATGCCGTTCACGTTGACCCCGCGCAACAGGGCGATCCACTTGGTCATGCGGGAACCGTAGCGCTGATGTGGAGCAACCTCACGGTCCACAAGAACTGTTGCACAACGTGTCTTGTGTAGTTACTGTCGGTCCGTGACCACCCGTGAACTCGACGACGCCGCGCACATGCGCGCCCTCGCCCACCCGACCCGACTGCGGATCGTCGGCCTCCTGCGCACAGGAGGGCCCCAAACCGCGGCGATGCTCGGGGACGAGATCGACGAGGCCCCGGGGACCATCAGCTACCACTGTCGGCGCCTTGCAGAGGCCGGTTTCATCGAGCCCGCCCCAGAGCTCGGTGCGGACCGACGGGAACGTTGGTGGCGCGCCACGGACGACCGCACCTCGTGGGCGCTCGCCGACACGTTCGACGACCCGGAGCGGATGCTCGCCGCCACGGCGCTGGGCCAGACCGTCGCCCAGGCGTACGCGGCGGAGTACGAGCGGTTCCTCGTACAGGCACCGGCGCTGGGGCGCGACTGGGTGACGGCATCGACCAGTTCCGACGAGGTCCTCCGGCTCACCCCCGACGAACTCGCCGCGCTCGGCGTCGAACTCCGCACCGTGCTCGACCGGTGGGTCCCCGTCAGTGACGCGCACGCGTCGGGGGACGGCTCCGAGCGCATCATGGCCGTCACGCAGAGCTACCGCCTGGTGGGACGGTGAGTGCCCGTGCCAGCCTGGGGGCGCTGCTCGCGGTGCAGGTCGTGTCGCGGACCGGCAACGTGGTCACGACGGTGGCCGTCCCGTTCGCCGTCCTCGCGAGGGGCGGGTCGGCGACGGACGTCGGGATCGCCGCGTTCGCCGCCACGGTGCCGATCGTCCTCGGCGGCCCCTTCGGCGGGGCGCTCGTCGAACGGTTCGGCTTCGTCCGGTCAAGCGTCGCGTCGGACGTCGTCAGTGGTGCAACCCTCCTCGCGATGCCGGTGCTCGCGTGGACCGTGGGGTTGCCCTTCTGGGCACTCCTGGCGCTCGTCTTCGTCAGCGGGTTGTTCGACCTACCCGGGGAGTCCGCACGACGGGTCCTGCTGCCGGGGCTGGCGAGGGCGGCCGGGGTGCCGCTCGAACGGGCGGTGGGACACTTCGAGGCGTCGCAGCGCCTGTCGGTCCTCATCGGAGCCCCGGTCGGTGGGCTGCTCGTCGCGGCTGCCGGACCGATGGCGGCACTCGCCTGCACGGCAGCGGCGTTCGCGACGGCGGCGCTGCTCGCGGCGGTCCTGGTGCGACAGGCGGAGGAGGCGTCCGCCGAGGGCACCGGTGCGGCCCCACGCTCCGGCTACTGGCAGGACATCGCCGAAGGGTTCCGGTTCTGCGTCCGCGACCCCTTCTTCCGGCTCGTGGTGGCCCTCGTGCTCGTCACCAACCTGCTCGACGCGGCCCGGTCGACCACGCTGCTCCCGCTGTACGCCGACGACGTCCTCGGCGGTGCGCAGGCGCTCGGGTTCGTCTCGGGGACGTTCGGCGGTGCAGCGTTCCTCGGTTCGGTGGCCTTCGGCTACGTCGCACACCGTGTTCCTCGGCGCCTCACGTTCGTGCTGTGCTTCGTGCTCGCCGGTGGGCCGTCGCTCCTGGTGCCGGCCCTCGGTCTCGGGTTGCCGTGGATGCTCGCCGGGGCCGCGACGTCGGGGCTGGCGGCGGGAGCCCTCAACCCGATCCTCGGCGCGGTGGAGCTCGAGCGCATCCCGGAGCACATGCGTGCGCGTGTGTTCGGCCTGCTCGGTGCCGGGACCTGGGCAGGGATCCCGATCGGCGGGCTGCTCGCCGGATTCGCCGCCGACGGCGCCGGGGTGCAGGCGACGTTCGGTGTGGTCCTCGTGCTCTACACCGTGGTGACGCTCGCGCCGCTCACCGGGGGCGCCTGGCGGCTGATGGAGCGACCGGCGGCGGCGGACCGGGTCGCCGCCTAGCGGCCCCCGACACCGCTGCAGCCGGCAGCTGCCCTGGTGCCGCCCCGGTCGGGGCCGCTCACGTCCACGTCCGAGCGACGCCCCACCCGTCGCCCTCGGGCACGATGTCCACGACGAGCGACTCGCCGTCCTCGGCGGTGGCCTGGAACCGCCACCCCACCGTCCGTTCCGGCGCGTGGGTGATCGCGGTGGGCAGTTCGGCACGGGTCACGGTCAGTCGGGTGGGGGTGTCGCTCACCCGCCATCGCCGTCCGGCCCACACCATCCGGGTCGGCGTCGCGTGGGACCACCACACCGTGGCGGTCGTGTCGGTGATCAGCATCGGGCTCTCCTCGTTCGAACGTGTGTTCGAATGGTAGGTGCCGACCCCTGACGTCGCAACCGGTGGTGGCGCACGTCGGCGGGTCGTGGACGAAGCCCTCGTCGGTCGCAGACGCCGTCGTGTAGACGGGTGCCATGACGAACGACGCACAGGGTCCCGACGCACGCCACCAGGTCCCCGAGGGGGTGTCCGAAGCCACGGTCGAGGCGCTCGGCACGCTGTCCGCCGCGGTCGAGGTCATCGAGCACGCCCGCGGCCTGCTCTACGGCTTCCACCGGCTGACCGGCACCGCCGACCTGAACATCGGCGAGGCCGTCGAGCAGCTGCGGAAGGCCGGGCACACCGAGCTCGCCGACCGCATCGACACCGAGCTCGTGGGCCGCAACGTCATCGAGGGGCGCTGGACGTTCCAGATCGTCGAGGACTACGACGACGGCTACTACGCCCTGGCCAAGGAGCTCGAGCGGACCGCGCGCGACGAGCTCGTGCAGGGCCGCCGTCACCTGTTCGAGGCGAGCATGAAGGAAGACCGTCGCACCCAGGCGCAGCGCCACCACGAGGCGACGCCGAGCGACCTGCCGGACTGACACCGCGCCTCCAGTCCGACGCGCCGACGCGCGAACGCGACCGACGCGCCGGCGGAAGACGCCGGCGTCAGCGGAAGACGCCCCGGAACCGTCGAGACGCCGCCGATCCCGGCGGCGTCTCGACGACACGACGGCGTCTTGCGCCAAGCCCGGCCAGGCCCAACCCAGCCCAGCTAGGCCCGACCCAGCCAAGCCCGCCCAGCGGGCCCGCCCGGACCGCGTCAGCCGACGCCGAGCAGCGCCTCCAGCGGCCCGCGCGCGAAGTACAGCAGGAAGCCCGCGGCGACGACGTAGAGCAGCCACGAGACCTCACGCCCGCGGCCGGACAGCAGCTTGATGAGCACCCAGCTGACGAAGCCGGCGCCGATGCCGTTCGCGATCGAGTAGGTCAGCGGCATCACGACGATCGTCAGGAACGCCGGCAGGGCTGCGCCGAAGTCCGTCCACGAGATGTCGGCGACCTGCGCGACCATGAGTGCACCGACGACGACGAGTCCGGCGGCGGCGACCTCGAGCGGGACGACCTGGGTCAGCGGCGTGAGGAACATCGACGCCAGGAACAGCAGGCCGGTGACGACGGAGGCCATGCCCGTGCGGGCGCCCTCGCCGATGCCGGAGGCCGAGTCGATGAAGACCGTGTTCGACGACACCGAGGCGCCACCGCCGGCGATCGCGCCGACGCCCTCGACGACGAGCGCCGACTTCAGGCGGGGGAACGTGCCGTCGGGCTGCGCGACGCCGGCGGCCTTGGCCAGGCCGGTCATGGTGCCCATGGCGTCGAAGAAGTTCGTGAAGACGAGGGTGAAGACGAGCATCGACGCGGCGAGCGGACCGATGCGGGTGAAGGCGCCGAAGACGTCGGCGTGACCGACGAGCGACAGGTCCGGCACGGCGAACAGCGCGCTCGGCAGGCCGGGGGCGTTGAGGTTCCAGCCGGTCTTCGAGTCCACCGAGGTCGGCACCTGGAAGATCGCCTGCAGGATGATCGCGATGATCGTCGTCGCGACGATGCCGATGAGCAGCGCGCCCTTCACCCGGCGGGCCATGAGCGTGCCGATGATGACCAGACCGATCAGGAACACGATGGTCGGCAGCGCACCGACGGAGCCGTCCTCACCGAGCTGCAGCGGCGGCGACGCCATGCCGGAGGACCGGACGAACCCGGAGTCGACGAGCCCGATGAACGCGATGAACAGGCCGATGCCGACGGTGATCGCGGCCTTGAGCTGGGCCGGCACGGCGGTGAAGATCATCGTCCGGATCCCGGTCAACGCCAGGACCACGATGACCACGCCGTTGATGACGACCAGACCCATCGCCTCGGCCCAGGTGACCTGCTGCACGACGCTGACGGCCAGGAACGAGTTGATCCCGAGCCCCGCCGCGATGCCGAACGGCAGGTTCGCGATGATGCCCATCGCGATGGTCATGACACCGGCGACGAGGCCGGTGGCCGCGGCCACCTGAGCGTTCTCGAGCCAGCCGCCGTCGACGTCCCTGGCGGCCTGGTCGGCGCTGAACCCACCCAGGATCAGGGGGTTGAGGATGACGATGTACGCCATCGTCACGAAGGACACGACCCCACCGCGGACCTCGCGGGGGATCGACGACCCGCGTTGCGTGATGGCGAAGAATCGGTCGAGGCCGGTCGCGAAGCGGTTCCGGGGCGTGGTGTCGGTCTGCGGGGCGCTCACCACGAGAGTTTAGAGGACGCTGGGTTTCGGGCGTGTCACACCGGTCTCACAGGTTGCACCGGCCGGGAGGCCCGCCCCGCGTCGTGCGCGCACCTCGCGCTGGGCATCCGCTCGCGTTCTGCGGCCAGGACTGGTGTTGGATGAGCGGGTGACGTCACGCATGGACCGTGCCCGTGTGGAGGCCGCCGTGCGCGAGCTGCTGCTCGCCATCGGCGAGGACCCTGACCGCCCGGAACTCACCCGTACCCCCGCCCGCGTCGCGGACTCGTACGCCGAGTTCTTCGCGGGCATCGGCACCGACGCCGTCGCCATCGCCCGGGACGGCACGGTGCACGCCGAGGACGGCGAACGCGGCCGGCTCGTGATCGTCCGCGACGTCAAGTTCCGTTCGGTCTGCGAGCACCACCTGCTGCCGTTCCTCGGGGTCGCCCACCTGGCGTACGCACCGGGGGACCGGCTGATCGGGCTCGGCACGCTGGCACGGGTGCTCGACGCGGTGGCCTCGCGGCCGCAGCTGCAGGAACGCCTGGGTGAACAGGTCGCCGCGACCATCGCCGAGGGGCTCGGCGCCGAGGGGGTCCTCGTGGTCCTCGATGCGCAGCACCAGTGCGTCACGACGCGTGGGGAGCGGCAGACCGACTCGACGACCGTCACGGTGGCCGCCACCGGCTCGCTCGCCGAGGCCGCCGGCCGCGCCGAGGCCATCGCGCTCATCGGCACGGGGCGTGCGACCGACGCCGGGCACGACGCGAGTGCCGGGGCGGACGCATGACGGGCCTCCCGTCCGCGGGAGGACCCGGCTGGGTCGTCCCGGAGCTGCGCCACCCGGTGCGCACGATCGGCCGCCGCACCATCGACTTCGACCACCGGATCGCCGTCATGGCGATCGTGAACCGCACGCCGGACTCGTTCCACGACCGCGGTGCGACCTTCGAGCTCGACCGCGCCGTCGCCGCCTCGGTCCGGGCCGCCGAGCAGGGCGCCGACTGGGTCGACATCGGCGGCGTGAAGTTCGCCCCCGGTCCGGAGCTGCCCGCGGCCGACGAGATCGAGCGCGTGGTCCCCGTCGTGTCCCAGCTCGCGGACGAGTCCGACGTCGTCATCTCGGTCGACACGTTCCGGCCCGAGGTCGCGGCGGCCGCGATCGCCGCGGGCGCGAGCGTGATCAACGACACGACCGGGCTGTCCGACCCACGGATGGCCGCCGTCGTCGCGGACTCCGACGCCACCGTCGTCATCACGCACTCCCTCGCCGAACCGCGGCGGCCCCTGCCAGCACCGCCGCAGTACCCCGACATCACCGCGTCGGTCGTGGCCTTCCTGCGCGAACGGGTCGACCGGGCGCTCGCCGCGGGCATCCCGGAGTCGCGGATCATCGTCGACCCCGGGCACGACCTGCACAAGAACACGGTGCACACCCTGGAGCTGACCCGACGGCTGCCCGAGGTCGTCGCCCTCGGGTACCCGGTGCTCGCCGCGGTGTCGAACAAGGACTTCGTGGGGGAGTCGCTCGGGCGCCCTCGCGGCGAGCGGCTGTCCGGGTCGCTCGCCGTCGCGACCGTGAGCGCGATGCTCGGCGCGCGGATCGTCCGCATGCACGACGTGGCCGAGAGCGTCGACGCGATGCGCATGGTCGAGGCGACGCTCGGGTGGCGCACCCCCGTGGAATCGAGGCACAACACGTGAACGTCCTGCCCCCGTCGATCGCGGAGCTGTCCGACGACGACCTCATCACGCTCTACACCACCGACGCCGGGGACCCCTGGCTGCGGGTGAACTTCGTCGCGACGCTGGACGGCTCCGCCTCGGCCGCCGGGGTGTCCGGAGCGCTCGGGGGCGACGACGACCTGCGCGTCTTCGACCTGCTGCGTCGGGTGGCCGACGTCGTGCTCGTCGCCGCCGGCACGGTCCGCGACGAGGGCTACGGGCCGATGGTCCTGCACGACGCCGACGTGACCTGGCGGCGCGCGCACGGCCTGCCCGACCACCCGGTGTTCGCGATCGTGACGGGGTCGGGCTCGCTCGACCCGTCCTCGCGGGTGTTCACCGAGGCGCCGGTGCGCCCGGTCGTGCTGACCTCGGCGGAGGGCGCCGCCTCGGAGCGGGGTCGGGCGCTCGCCGAGGTCGCCGACGTGGTGTCCTGCAGCACGGACGAGCACCCGGACACCGTGGACGTGGGCACGATCCGGGCGGCCCTGGTCGCCCGCGGGCTGCGCACCGTCCACTGCGAGGGCGGGCCGTCGTTCCTCGGGGCGCTCGTCGCGGCGGACGCGGTCGACGAGCTGACCCTGACGATCGACCCGACGCTCGAGGGCGGCGAGGGCCCGCGGATCGCCCGTGGTTCGTCCCCGGAGCTCCGGCGGATGCGGCCGACGCACGTGCTGCGCGGGGCCGGCGACGTGCTGCTCACCCGGTACGTGCGGGCCCGGTGAACCCGGGGCGGCCGGCGGGGTCGGGTCGCTCGGGCCCGGCGACACCCGGGGCGGTCGACTAGGGTCGGCGGCGTGATCGACATCGTGGTGTCCGGGGTCCTCTTCGACATGGACGGCACCCTCGTCGACTCGACGGCGGTGGTCGAGGCCACGTGGACCGACTTCGGGCACGAGCACGGCGTCGACCCGGACGAGATCCTGGCGTTCTCGCACGGCCGCCAGGCGATCGACACGGTGCGGCGCTTCCTGCCCGACCTGGCCGCCGACGAGCAGCAGCGGATCGTCGCCGCGCTGGTCGCCCGCGAGACCGCCGCCACCGACGGGATCCTCGCGCTCCCCGGAGCCGTGATGTTCGTGCAGCGGCTCGCCGAGCTCGGCGTGCCGGTCGCCCTGGTGACGAGCGCGCCGCGCGAGCTCGCCGCCGGGCGGATGGCGGCGGCCGGCCTCGACCTGCCCGAGGCCTTCGTCCCGTCGGAGGACATGGAGCGCGGCAAGCCGCACCCCGAGGGGTACCTGCGCGGCGCGGAGCTGCTCGGGGTCGACCCCGCGCACTGCGTCGCCTTCGAGGACGCCCCGGCCGGGCTCGAGTCCGCCGTCGCCTCGGGTGCCACCACGGTCGTCGTCGGCCCGCTCGAGGCCCCGGTCACCGTCGGGCTGCACCGGGTGTCCGACTACACCGGCCTGTCGGTCGAGCGCGACGGGGACGCCTTCCGCATCCGGGGCTGATCGTCCCCGCCGTCTGCACACGCGTCCAGCGGCGGCGGACGATCCTGGTCGCTGCGGCCGGAAGCACCGGGCCGCGGAAGGAGCGATCATGGCAACCCTCGACGGCAAGAAGGTCCTCGTCATCGCGACGAACTACGGCGTGGAGCAGGACGAGATCGTCGTCCCCACCGAGCAGCTGCGTGAGCGCGGTGCAACGGTGACCGTGGCGGCGCAGCAGTCCGGGTCGATCGACACCCTGGTCGGCGACAAGGACCCGGGCACGTCCCTCGAGCCGGACACCACCATCGCCGGTGTCAACGTGAGCGGCTTCGACGCCCTCGTCATCCCCGGTGGCACCATCAACGCCGACACCCTGCGGCAGGACCGCTCGGCGATCTCGCTGGTCACGGCCTTCGCCGAGGCGAACAAGCCCGTCGCGGCGATCTGCCACGGCCCGTGGGCGCTCGTCGAGGCCGGTGTGCTGCCCGGCAGGACGATCACGTCGTTCCCGTCGCTGCAGACCGACGTCCGCAACGCCGGCGCCGAGTGGGTCGACCAGGAGGTCCAGGTCGACGGCGGCTTCATCACCTCGCGCACCCCGGACGACCTGCCGGCCTTCGTCGACGCGATCGAGCGGGCGCTGACGGCCTGATCTGGCCCGGACGGCCAGGTTGCGGCGCGAGCTCGCGTCAGCCGAGCGCCACGGGGCGGGCCGTGCGGAGCACCGCGGGACCGAGGGTGAGCACACCGTCGGACTCCGGATCGCACCGCACCCCGCCCCGTCCGCGCATCGCCCGGAACGCACCCGGCGCCACCTCGTGGTCCATCCACGCGCACGGGTTCGCCGGTCGGTACCCGCGCAACCGGACCGGACCGGACCCGCCGTCGAGGCTCGTCAACGAGAACGGCTCGCCGCGCAGGGCCTCGACGTCGGCGCCGCGCAGGAACACGTTGCGCCGGGTCGCCGCGGGGTCGACGGCCACGCCGAGTCCCTCCGCCACGGCCTCCAGCCCCTCGAGCCCGATGACCGTCACCGAGGCGTGCACGTGCGCCCGGGCGGCGAAGTAGCGGTCACCGACGATGCCGAGCCCGGCGCGGAGGGCGATCCGCTCCCGTGACTCCTCCGGATCGTCCGCTCGCACCGGCAGGGCACCGTCGGCCGGGCGTCCCTCGTACCGGTGCCGCGGCGAGACGAGCAGGAGCGCGATCTCGACCTCGGTCCGGAACGGCAGGTCCGCGAGGCCGGCCACGTCGTCGACGCTGGTCACGCACCCAACGCTAGCCGGGCCTCCCTTCTGTCCACTGCTCCGTACGCCTGCGGTGCGACGCCGTCGTGTTGCCAGGACGCCGCGTCCTCCGGGAGACGCCGCCGGATCCGGCGGCGTCTCGAGCGGGTGGAGGCGTCTCGCCGCGACGCCGGCCTATCGACAGGCCGTGCACTGCGCCGTCCGATTCCCGCCAGTCGACGTCGGCGGTGCGTGTCAGGCTGAGCGCATGGACACCCCCGAGACCGACGCGCTGCACGCCGAACGCCACCGCGCGGTCGCGTCGCGCGACGCTCGGTTCGACGGCCAGTTCGTCACCGCCGTGCACTCCACCGGCATCTACTGCCGACCGAGCTGCCCGGCCCGGACACCCAGGGTCGACGGCGTCACCTTCTTCCGCACGAGCGCGGCGGCGCACCTGGCCGGCTTCCGCGCCTGCAAGCGCTGCCTGCCCGAGGCGACCCCCGGCAGCCCCGAGTGGGACGTCCGCGAGGACGTCGCGGGCCGTGCCATGCGCCTCGTGCTCGACGGCGTCGTCGAGCGGGACGGCGTGCCCGGTCTCGCCGCGCGGGTCGGCTACTCCGAGCGCCAGCTGAACCGCATCATGACGGCCGAGCTCGGCGCCGGACCGAAGGCGCTCAGCCGGGCGCACCGGGCGCAGACCGCGCGCACGCTGCTGACGTCGTCGGACCTGCCCGTCGCGGACGTCGCCTTCGCCGCGGGGTTCGCGAGCGTCCGACAGTTCAACGACACCGTGCGCGAGGTCTTCGCCGTCACCCCGACCGAACTCCGCGCGCGCCGGGGCGGTCGGCGCGGAGCACCCGGTGCGCACGCGGACGGCTGGCTGCGCGTGCACCTGCCGGCGCGCGCTCCGTTCGACGCGCAGGGGCTGCTCGACTGGCACGCGCTGCACGCGCTGCCCGCCACGGAACAGGTGGACACGGACGCCGACGGGCGCGTCACCTCGTACGGACGCCTGGTCTCCCTGCCTGGAGGCCCGGGCTGGTTCAGCGCGTCGGCCGCCGTCCCCGACGTGGCCGGTCGGGGCGCCGGGATCGACCTGCGGGTGCGGGTCACCGACCTGTCGGACCTGCCGACGCTCGTGGCGAGGGTCCGCGCGCTCTTCGACCTCGACGCCGACCCGGTCGCCGTCGACGCCGTCCTGGGTGCCGTGCCGGAGCTGGCCGAGCACGTCGCCCGGGTCCCCGGCCTCCGACTGCCCGGGGCGGTGGACGCGCACGAGATCGTGTTCCGCACCCTCATCGGCCAGCAGGTGTCGGTGGCCGCGGCCCGGACCGCGCAGACCCGGCTCGTCGCGGCACTCGGCGCGCCGGTGCCCGACGCGATCCGCCCCGGCGGGCTGCTGTTCCCGACCGCGGCGGTGATCGCGGCCCGCGGGCACGAGGTCCTGCGTGGTCCGGCGGCGCGGGTGGACACGATCCTGCGCGTGGCTGCCGCGCTCGCCGACGGGTCCCTCGTGGTCGACGGCGCGCAGTCCCTCGACGACCTGCGGACCGGGCTCCTCGCGGTGAAGGGCATCGGCCCCTGGACGGCCGACTACGTCGCGCTGCGGGTGCGCCACCACCCCGACGTGTTCCTGCACAGCGACCTCGCCGTGCGCAACGGTGCACAGGAACTCGGACTGCCCGGAGCAGCGCGTGCGCTCTCCCTATGGTCGGAGCAGGTGGCGCCCTGGCGGAGCTACCTCACGATGCACTGCTGGCGACCGATCATCGACCGCGCGATGGCCGCGACCGCCGGAGCCCGGACGCACCGTGCAACCGACGACCCCCGGAAGGACGACCGATGACCGACGCAACCATCCAGACCCTGGACACCCCAGACGGACCGTTCACCGTGCTCGAGGACGGCGAGGGCCGTGTGCTCGCCTCGGGCTGGACCGACTCCGCCGAGCGGATCCTCGCCCGCCTGGCCGACCGGCACCGGCCCGACCGCGTGCTCGACGGGACGGTCGCATCGGCCGACGCGGTGGACGCCTTCTACTCGGGCGAGGTCGAGCACGCCGCCCAGGTCCCGGTGCGGCAGTTCGGCACGGAGCTCTTCACCGAGGGGTGGCGCCAGCTCCGCCGGATCCCAGTCGGCAGCACGTTGACCTACACCGGGTTCGCGGCGGCGATGGGCCGACCCGACGCCGTGCGGGCGGCGGCGAGCGTGTGCGCCCGCAACGCTCCGGCGCTGTTCGTGCCGTGCCACCGGGTGCTGCGCTCCGACGGCACGCTCGGCGGGTTCGCGTGGGGGCTCGACGTCAAGCGGTCGCTGCTCGAACGGGAGTCTGTCGGCACCACGGCACTCGTCTGACTTGTACAAAATGCTCTAGAATGTACAGGTGAGCGAAGTGTCGATCTCTGAAGCACGCGGGCGACTGGCATCGATCATCGACGATGCCCGACGCGAACCCGTCTACCTGACCCGGCGCAACAAGCGCGTCGCGGCCGTGGTCGACGCAGCCGTCCTCGACCGGTTGCTCGAGGCAGCGGAGGACCTGGATGACCTGGTCGCCTACGACGAAGCCGTCGCCGAGAGCGCGCGCATCGGCGGCGACAACGTCAAGTGGGACGACCTCAAGCGCGAACTCGGTCTCGGGTGAGCTACTCGGTCGAGGTCATCCCGGCTGCACAACGCGTCATCCGCAAGCTGCCACTCGACGGGCGGCGGCGGATCGAGGGGCTCCTCGCGATCCTCGCCGAGCAACCACGCCCGCCCGCTGCCCGCAAGCTCGTGAACCGCCCCGGGTGGCGCGTCCGTTCCGGCGACTACCGACTGATCTACCGGATCGACGACGGGAAGCTCATCGTGGTGGTCGTCGACGCGGGGCACCGGCGCGAGGTCTACCGGGACCGCTGACGGGAACGATCAGCCGACCGGGCCGCGCAGGCTGTCCACGTGCAGCTCGACGAGCGCCAGGACCCGCTCCGGGCTCCGGGCGGCCGGGTCCCAGGTGTGCCCGACAGCGAGCCCGTCGACCAGCGCGTGCAGCCGGTCGGCCTCGTCGCCCGGGTCCCGACCGGCGCCGAGGCGGCCGTCCTCGCGCAGGACCTCGAGCGCCCGGGAACACACCCGACGGACCCCGTCGTTCAGGCGACGGGCGCGGGTGGCCAGGTGCTCGTCGGTGCGCGAGAGCACGCCGAGTTGCACCTGCGCCAGGATCTCCGCGGTGCGCTCGGCGTCGAGCGGCAGCACCTGGGCCAGGGTGTCCAACGCCAGCGCGCGGCCGGTGGAGCGCAGCGCGGAGATCCGCGCGGTCACCCGTTCCTCGACGACCGTCAGGCAGTGCTCGCGCAGCGCGTCCTGCGTCGGGAACATGCGTCGGAACGACGCGGGGGCGATGCCGGCCTCGTCCGCGACGTTCCGCACCGACAGGGCGCCCAGGCCGTCCCGTTCCAGGATCCGCAGGCAGGCTGCGGTCACCAGGGCTCCTCGTTCCTCGAGGTCGACGCGGCGGGGCACCGGCTCAGCCTACGACCGGCCCGGCTGTCCGGCCGGCCCACCGAGCGCGGCGGCGGCGGTCTTGCGCGGCCAGATCGTGTAGCTGATCGCCCAGAGCAGGTCGATGCCCAGGATCACCCCGAGCACCGCGACCGTGCCCTGCAGTTCGGCCGTGCGGTCCGGGTCGCCGACGACGAGCACGAGTCCACCGATGATCCCGCCCGCGATGAGGACGGCGACGGTGGTCCGCAGGACGTCGCCCCAGCAGCGGGCCGTGTACCGCCACCCGGACAGCCGTTCCGGAGCCGGCCCGTCAGCGAACCGGTGGGCGAACCGGGCGTCGGCCCACGCGATCATCCGGTGCCCGTAGGCGATCGAGACGCCGATGTAGATCGCGGCGAGCCCGTGGTGCCACGACGCCGTCCCGCCGCCGAGCAGGTCGACCGTGACGAGCGCGAGCAGGAGCACGTCGATGAGCGGTGCCGCCACGAACAGCGCGGCCCCGAGGCGCGGCCGTCGCAGGAGGTACCGGGTGGTCAGGCCGCCGAGGATCGCGATCCAGAACGCGACCTCACAGGCGACGATGGCGATCAGCGTCACGTCTTCCTCCAGTTTTGTGAGTACAGGTGTACTCAACGTAGGGCATGCGGAAGTGCCCTGTCGAGGGGGACTCGGACGGTTCTGCCCCTGGAACCGGGGGGAGACACGGACCACCGGCACTGGGACACTCGGGGGACCGGTACCCGCACGGCCTGCCCGAGGCCTCGACGCAACGCCGTCGACCACCTCTCGAAGGACCCCATGCTCCCTCCCGTCGACCGAACGGTCGCCTCCTCCGACGGCACCGCCCTCGCCGTGTCCGAGGCGGGGGACGGTCCTGCGGTCGTCGTCGTGGGCGGCGCATTCGACCACCGCGGCACGCCCTACCTGGACAGCGTGTCCACCGGGCTCGGGACGGCCCACCGCGTCGTGACCTACGACCGCCGCGGTCGTGGTGCGAGCGGGGACACGGCTCCGTGGGCGATCGAGCGCGAGGTCGACGACCTGCGTGCGGTCGTCGAGAGCGTCGGCGCCCCCGTGACCGTCGTGGGCATCTGCGTCGGCGCCGGGGTGGTCCTGCAGGCACTCGCCACGGGCCTCCGTGCCGACGGAGCGGTCCTGTGGGAGCCGCCGTACCGCGCATCGGTCGACCCGCACGCCGACGACGTCGTCTTCGCCGACCTGCTCGACGAGCACGTCGCAGCCGGCCGTCGCGCCCAGGCGGTCCGCGCGTTCCTGACGCAGGTGCTCGGCGTCCCGATGGGGCAGGCAACGGCGCTGCGGCTGAAGACGGTGCTCTGGCGGGCACTCGTCGCCAACGCGGACGTGCTCGGCCGCGAGGTCCGGGTGATGAACGGCCTGGCGGTGCCCGAACGTGTCGCGGCAGCCGTCGGCGTCCCCGTGCTCGTCGGGGCCGGCAGCGACAGCCTGGAGTGGATGCGCCTGGCCGCCGCAGCCGTCGCCGACGCCGTCCCCGGCTCGGAGTTCGCCGAGGTCCCGGGGCAGGGGCACGTGCCCGACCCGGACACCCTGCTCGCCCTGGTCGACCGCGTCCGCACCCACGCCGTCTCGCCCCGCGGCTGACTGCGAGAGGATGGGCGGGTGAACGCACCTCGTCTCGGCCTCCTGCTCGACGTCGACGGGCCCATCGCGAGCCCCGTCTCCCGCACCATCGCGATCCCGAGCATCGTGGCGGACCTCGTCGCGCTCGCCGCCGAGGGCATCCCGATCGTCTTCAACACCGGACGCAGCGACGCGTTCATCCGGAGCGAGGTGGTGGGTCCGCTGCTCGCGGGCGGCCTGGCCGAGGGCGGCCGGGTGCACGCGGTGTGCGAGAAGGGCGCGGTCTGGTGCTCGATCGGCCCGCAGTACGACGGCGGCATGGGTGAGCTCACCGTCGCCGACGACCTGGCGCTCCCGCGCGACTTCGCCGACGAGATGCGCGAGCTCGTCCGCGACGAGTACGCCGACCTGGTGTTCTTCGACGAGACGAAGCGCGCCATGGTGTCGATCGAGCAGCGCGTCGAGGTGCCGAACGCCACCTACCTGGCCCGCCAGGCGGAGTTCGACGCGAAGGCGATGGCCGCGCTCGAGCGCCGGGGCCTCGGTGTCCGCCGTCTCGACGACGTCCGGCCCGACGCCGACGGTGCGGTGCAGTGGCGCATCGACCCCACGATCATCTCGACCGACGTGGAGTCCGACCGCAGCGGCAAGGACCTCGGCGCCGAGCGCTCGCTCGAGCTCCTCGGGCACGACGGTGCGCTCCCGGTCACCTGGCGCACCGTGGGGGACTCCCGCAGCGACTACGCGATGGCGGACTGGCTGCACGCGAACGGGCACGACGTCGCACACGTCGACGTCCGCCCGGCCGACGGTGTGCCGGCGACCCCGTACCCGGTGCTCACCGCTCCCGACGGCGTGATCCACGACGAGGCGGGCGCCCGCTTCCTGGCGGACTGGCGCGCAGCGCGCTGACCCGCGCAGCGCGCCGACGCGAGCAGCGCACGCCGACGCAAGCAGCAGCGCGCTGACGCGAGCAGCAGCCCACCGACCCGCCCACCCGCCGGACGGGCGGCACGCGCCGGACCTGCGCCGCGCCTCCCGTCCGGCACCGGACCGGACCACCGTCCGGGCGGACGCTTTGCGTGACGCCGTGGTACACCAGTACTCTTCCGAGGTCCGCCGCCAGCCGATGACGGGATCCACCCCATGGCAAGCAAGATCCGCATCAAGTCGATCGAGGCCTCACTGGCCGACTCCGAGGAGCAGGGTCGCTCCCTGAAACGCTCGCTCAAGACGTTCGACATCGCCGCGATGGGCATCGCCGTCGCCGTCGGCGCCGGCATCTTCTCGGTCGGCGCGAACGCCGCCGCGAACTTCGCCGGCCCGGGCGTCATCGTCTCGTTCCTGCTCGCCGCCGTCACCTGCGGCCTGGCGATCATGTGCTACGCCGAGTTCGCGTCGACGATCCCCGTCGCCGGGTCGGCCTACACGTTCACCTACGCCACGATGGGCGAGCTGCTCGCCTGGATCGTCGGGTGGGACCTCATCCTCGAGACCCTCACCGCCAGCGCCGTGATCGCGAAGTACTGGGGCATCTACCTCAGCACCGCGTTCGACGTCTTCGGCGTGACCCTGCCGAGCACGATCCAGCTCGGCCCGATCCCCTTCACCTGGGGCCCGGTGCTCATCGTCGGCATCTTCACCGTGCTGCTCGCGTTCGGCACCCGTCTGTCGTCGCGGGTGTCGGCCGTCATCACGATCATCAAGGTCGCGATCGTCGTGTTCGTCATCGTCGCCGGTGCGTTCTTCGTCAAGGCCGCGAACTTCACCCCCTTCATCCCGCCGGCCGAACCCACCAAGGGTGCCGAGGGCAGCGTCTGGACCCAGTCGCTCGTGTCCTGGTTCACCGGTGCGGAGCCCGCCCAGTACGGCGTCTTCGGCCTGCTCGCCGCGGCATCGCTGGTGTTCTTCGCCTTCATCGGGTTCGACGTCGTCGCGACCAGCGCCGAGGAGACCGAGAACCCGCAGAAGACCCTGCCCCGCGGCATCTTCATCGGGCTCGGCATCGTGACGCTGCTCTACGTCGGCGTCAGCATCGTCATCACCGGCATGGTCTCCTACCAGCGCCTGGCAGAGGAGAAGGCGCCGTCTCTGGCGTCGGCATTCGACATCGTCGGGCTGCCGTGGGCCGCCGGCATCATCGCCATCGGCTCCCTGATCGGCCTGACCACGGTCGTCATGGTGCTGCTGCTCGGTCTGTCGCGCATCGTGTTCTCGATGAGCCGCGACGGCCTGCTGCCGCGCTGGTTCTCGAAGACGAACCCGAAGACCCAGACCCCGGTGCGCGTCCAGGTCGTCGCCGGCGTCGTCGTGGCGCTGCTCGCCGGGTTCACCGCGGTCGACAAGCTCGAGGGCATGATCAACATCGGCACGCTGTCGGCGTTCGTCCTGGTGTCGATCGGGATCATCGTGCTGCGCCGCTCGCGGCCGGACGCCCCGCGTGCCTTCCGGGTGCCGTGGTCGCCGGTGCTGCCGATCATCTCGGCCGTGCTGTGCTTCTGGCTCATGCTGAACCTCGAGGTCGAGACCTGGCTGCGGTTCGTCATCTGGCTGGCCATCGGCTTCGCGATCTACTTCGGCTACAGCCGCCGCCACAGCCGCGTCGGCCAGGGCATGCAGTAGCCCCGCTCCGAATCCGTTCCGGACACAGCACCGTGCGATCGCACGGTGCTGTGTCCGTTCCGGGGGCCGGCACTGCTCCGGATCGTCCTCTGCTGTCTCGGGGACTTGCACTGCTCCCGATGGTCCTCCGCTGTCCCGGGGCTCCTCCGCTGTTGCCGAGGGGCTACGCGCCGACGAGCAGCAGCACCCCGAAGCCGAGCATCACCACGGCGACCAGACCGTCGAACACCCGCCAGGTCAGCGGCTTCGCGAACAGCGGTCGCAGCAACCGGCCGCCGAACCCGAGGGCCGAGAACCACACGCAGCTCGCCGCGACGGCCCCGATCGTCCACAGCCAGCGGTCGTCCGGCCCCTGCTGGTTCGCGACGGACCCCAGGAACACGAGCGTGTCCAGGTACACGTGCGGGTTCGCCCACGTGAAGACGAGCATCGTCAGCACCGCCGTGCGCATGGTCACCGTGCGGCCGGGAGGCGCGGTGCGCGTCCGCCCCGCAGCGACCGTCGCGCCGGTGGTCGCGTGCGCGAGCCCGTCGTCCGCCGCCCCCGCCGCCCCGGCGGTGATCCGCACGACCCCGTCGTCCGCCGCCTCGTCCGTCACCCGCATCGCGTCCCCGGCCGGGCGCAGCGCCCGCCTGGCGGCGAGCACCCCGTACGTGAGCAGGAACGCCGCGCCGACGGACCGGATCACCACGACGGCCGCGGGGAACCGCTCGACCACGACGCCGACCCCGAGCACCCCGGCGATGATGAGCGCGGCGTCCGAGGCGGCACACACCACGACCGCCGCCACGACGACCCGGAGTCCGGCGCTGACGGCGAGTCGGAGCAGGTAGGTGTTCTGCACGCCGATCGCGACGATCAGCGCGAGCCCGGTGCCGAGGCCGGAGAGCAGGGGTAGGAGTGTGGTCACGCTCCGACGCTAGAGGCCGGTCCGCATGCAGTACAGCTCAGGTTCCTGCAGCACCGTAAGCTGCGCTGCATGCCCCGGTTCCAGCGCGAACACCTCGAGACGCTGCTCGCGGCGGTCGACCACGGCACCCTCGACGCCGCGGCCCGCGCGCTGTCGATCACCCCGTCCGCGGTGTCGCAGCGCATCAAGTCGATGGAGCAGCAGGTCGGGCGGGTGCTGCTCCAGCGCACGACCCCGGTGCGACCCACCGCCGACGGCGAGGTCGTCCTCCGACACGCACGACAGGTCCGGTTGCTCGACGAGGAGACCGCGAGTGCCCTCGGCGACGACGGACCGGCCGTGCCCTCGATCCCGCTGGCCGTGAACGCCGACTCGCTCGGCACCTGGTTCCTCGACGCCCTCGCGCTGGTCCGGGCCGACGCCGAGGTGGTCTTCGACCTGCACCGCGAGGACCAGGACCGCACCGCGGAGCTCCTGCGCGCGGGCACGGTGATGGCGGCGGTGACGGCCGAGGCGGACCCGGTGCAGGGGTGCTCGTCCGTGCCGCTCGGGATCGACCGGTACCGCGCCGTGGCGTCCCCGGCGTTCGTCGCGCGCTACCTCGACGGCACCGGCACCGAACGTCGGATGCTCCGGCGGCTCGACGAGGTCCCGCTCGTCGACTACGACCGCGACGACGACCTGCAGCAGGGGTACCTGCGCCAGGTCCTCGGGCACGCTCCCGGTGGGCCACGCCACTTCGTCCCGACGTCGGCGGACTTCGCCCGGGCGGTGACGCTCGGGTTCGGCTGGGGGCTGTTGCCCGAGGCGCAGTGCCTCGAGGCGATCGACCGCGGCGTCCTGGTCGAACTCGCGCCGGGCCGACACGCCGACGTCGCGCTCTGGTGGCAGCGTTGGAACCTGGCGTCACCGCTGCTCGAGCGCGTCACCGATGCCGTGCGTGCCACGGCGGCGGAGCGGCTGCACCCACCGCGGTGACCACCGGACCGATCGTGGCTCAGACGGTGGCGCGGTAGCGGAGCCCGTCGACGAGCAGGCCGACCATGAGCAGGCTCTGCTCCGGGGTCGGGGCGCCGTGGCACAGGTTCGCCACCGCGTGCAGGAGCTGCGGGGCGTCGACGTCCGGGCGGATCGTCCCCGCCTGCGCCGCGGCGTCGAGCAGGCTGCTCAGCGCGCCCCCGAGCCGACCGAGGAAGTACTCGGGGAGCGCCTCGAAGGCGGGATCGCCGGAGTGCAGCGCGGCCGCGAGTCCGCGCTTCGTCGCGATGAACTCCGTGAAGCGCTGCAGCCAGAGCGCCAGGGCCTCGTCCGGCGCGTGGGTCGCCGCGAGTTCGTCGGCGGCGTCGGCGCAGGCGTCCACCGCGCGCTGGAAGACCGCGACCACCAGGTCGGACCGCTGCGGGAAGTGCCGGTAGAGCGTCCCGACCCCGACGCCGGCGCGGTCGGCGATCACCTTCGCCGGTGCGTCGACGCCGTCGTCGGCGAAGACCGCCTTCGCGGCGTCGGTCAGGGCGTCGGCGTTGCGGCGGGCGTCAGCGCGCAAAGTATCTCCTCTTGCGTAAACGGAAAGCGGTTCCGTATAGTTCCGGAAGAGCGTTCCACTTCTGCCAGCGTACGGCACGGACCCGTGGACCGCCATCGACAGGAGGCACGAACATGCACTACCGCACACTCGGACGCACCGGCATCCAGGTCAGCCCCTTCGCGCTCGGAGCGATGATGCTCGGCACCGACGGTCGCATCGGCAACGGGGACGAGCAGGACTCGATCCGGATCGTGCACCGTGCGCTGGACGCCGGCATCAACATCATCGACACCGCAGACCGCTACTCGCAGGGCGGTTCCGAGATCCTCGTCGGCAAGGCCCTCAAGGGGCGCCGCGACGACGTGGTCCTCGCGACCAAGTTCAACGGACCGATGGGTGACGACCCGAACCGTCGGGGCAACTCGCGCCGCTGGATCACGACCGCGGTCGAGGACTCACTCCGACGCCTGCAGACCGACCACATCGACCTGTACCAGGCGCACCGACCGGACGACACGGTCGACCTCGAGGAGACCCTCTCCGCCCTCACCGACCTCGTGCGCAGCGGCAAGGTGCGCGCGATCGGGTCCTCGGACTTCCCGGCCTCGATGCAGGTCGAGGCGCAGTGGACCTCGGAACGTCGCGGTCTCGAGCGCTTCCGGACCGAGCAGCCGACCTACTCGATCCTCAACCGCGGCATCGAGCGCGAGGTCCTGCCCGTGGCGCAGCGGTACGGCATGGGCACGCTCGTCTGGAGTCCGCTCGCCGGCGGCATGCTCACCGGGCGCTTCCGCAAGGGGCAGCAGTCCGACCTGGCTCGCGTGCAGATGTTCCGGCACAACAGCGACGAGCGCCGGATCGACGCCGTCGAGCAGGTCGTCGCCCTGTCCGAGGAGACGGGTGTCCGGATGACCCACCTCGCGATGGCGTTCGCGATCGCGCACCCGGGCGTCACGAGCGCCCTGATCGGGCCGCGGTCGATGGAGCAGCTCGACGACCTGCTGGCCGGGGCGGACACGGTGCTGTCGGACGAGGTGCTCGACCGCATCGACGCCATCGTCCCGCCCGGCACCGACGTCGGCCGGCTCGACCAGCAGTACGACCCGCCGGCCGTCCTCGACGCCACGCTCCGTCGCCGCACCCAGGCCGACCGCCCGGCGGCCTGAGCCGTCCGAGGCCCTACGTCTGGCAGCGCGGGCACCAGTAGGTGTCGCGCAGCGTGAGCTCCGAGTCACCGAGCTCCCCGTGCCGGATGGGCGTCCGGCACCGCAGACAGGGCTTGCCGCGGCGGTTGTAGACCCAGAAGCGCGAACCCGGCCGGTCGACGCCGGTCGTGACCCGGGCGCTGCGGTCCCGGTTCGCCACGATCAACCGCTGCGCCATCGTGATCATCCGGGCCGGGTCCCGCACCTCGCCCACCGGCCGGGTGGGGAGCACCCCGCGCAGGAAGCAGAGCTCGTTCCGGTACACGTTGCCGAGGCCGGCGAGCACCCGCTGGTCGAGCAGCGCGAGCCCGACCGGGCGGGCCGGGTCGCGGGTCAGGTTCTCCAGGGCGAGGTCGGCGTCCCAGTCCGGACCGAGCAGGTCCGGCCCGAGGTGTCCGACGACCTCGGACTCCTGGTCGCGCGGGATGACCTCGAGCACGCCGAGCGTGAACCCGACGGTCGAGACCCCCTCGGCGTCCAGGACGGCCCGCGCCTGGTGCGCCGGACGACGCCACCGGTCACCGGGCGCGTAGACGTCCCACCGGCCCTCCATCTTCAGGTGTGAGTGCACGGTCAGGTCGCCGATGCGGTGCAGCAGGTGCTTGCCGCGGGGCACGACCTCGTCGACGGTGCGGCCGACCAGGTCGAGGGTCGCGAACGCCGGGACCCGGAAGTCGCTCGTCGTCAGGACCTTGCCCGCCAGGGCGGTGTGCAGGCGGCGCGCAGCCCGGTAGACGGTGTCGCCCTCAGGCACAGGTCACCTCCGGCAGGCGGTCGCGGACCGGCCGGGAGGCGCGGCGCGGCTCACACACGGAGCCGCAGTCCCTGCGGGGTCGCGGTGAACCCGGCCTCGCGGAGCGCGCCGCCGAGCGGCGTCTCGAGCACGAAGTCGCCGTCGACCCGCTCGACCGAGAGCTTCCGCAGGCCGGTCCGGACGGTGCCGGCGATCGAGGCCGCGGCTGCCGCCAGGTCGGCCGGGTCGTCGGTGAAGGTGAGCACGGACTTGCCGCCGCGCTCGACGTAGACCGTCAGGCGGCCGTCGACGGTCGTGACGAGCGCACCCGCCTTGCGGCCCGGGCGGTGCCCGCGGCCCGTGGTCTTCGCGGCACCGACGGCAGCGGGGGTCGCCGTCTCGTCCGCAGCTCCGTCGTCGGCGTCGCCGTCGTCACCGGTCGGCCACGCCAGGGACGCCCCGTACGGGTTGGCCGGGTCGGTCGCGGCGAGCGTCAGGGCCTCGCGCGTGCGGTCCGGGTCGGCGCGCTCGTCCTCGTCCAGGTCGCGCGCGTACGTGCGCAGGCGGTCGACGGTCGGACCGGTGGCGAACTGCGCGGCACCGAGCCCCTCGACGAAGTACCCGCGGCGCGCACGGCCGGACTCCTCGAAGCGGGAGAGCACCCGGTAGACCCCGGCGAACCCGCCACGGACGCCCTCGACCTGCACGGCCCCGCGGGTCACGACGCCGTACCGTTCCAGCAGCTGTTCGGCGGTCGCCGCGGCCCGCACGGTCGAGTCGGACTCGGCGAGCGGCAGGAGCGACCACCGCCCACCGACCGACGGCGGACCGGACTGCGTCGGCATCGTCGGCCGCCGGCGTCCGCGGTAGGCCCGTGCCCGAGGCGCGCTCGCGCTCTTCGCCTTGCCGCCGAGCATCGACCGCAGCGGCGCGAACGTGTCGTTCGTGATCTGCCCGGCCCACACCAGGTCCCACAGGGCGGTGGTCAGCGCCTGGTCGTCCGAGCTGCCGACCGCCTGCCCGAGCTGCCGGAAGAAGTACGCGCCGCCCCCGGCGAGGGCGCCGAGCACGTCACGCTGCAGCTCGGTCGTCTCGTCGCCGGAGGGCTCGGCGAGCGTCGTCGCGGCGCTCTCGGCCAGGTGCAGGCGGACCCATCCGTCGTTGCCGGGCAGGGTCCCGCCACCGGACCACAGGACCTCGCCGGTGGCGGTGAGCTCGTCGAGCATGCTCGTCGAGTAGTCGGTCACCCGCGACGGCAGCACCAGGGTCTCCCACGCGCTGGCGGGCAGTGCCACGCCGGCGAGCTGGTCGATCACCTGCAGCACGCCGTCGACGCCCCGCAGCCCACCACGGGTGCCGGGTGCCTGGACGTGCTGCCACGCGGGCAGGAAGCGCGCGAGGGTGTCCGGGGACACCGGTTCGACCTCGTGCCGCAGGGCCGCGAGGGACTTCGTGCGGATGCGCCGCAGGACCTCGCTGTCGCACCACTCGGCACCCTGCCGGTCGGGGCGGAACTCGCCCTCGACCACGCGGCGGTCGGCGACGAGCCGGCGCAGGGTGTCCTGCACGACCGCGATGCCGAGCCCGAGGCGCCCGGCGGCCTCCTGCGCCGAGAACGGCCCGTGCGACCGCGCGTAGCGTCCGATCAGGTCGCCGAGCGGATCGGCGACGGGCTCGACGAACGCGGTGGGCACACCGATCGGCAGCGGTACCCCGAGGGCGTCGCGCAGGCGGGCGGCGTCCTCGATGACGGCCCAGCGGGTCGCCCCGGCGTGCGAGAAGGACAGCACCCGGCGGTCGCGCTCGAGGGCGGTGAGCACGTCGGACAGCTCGGCTCGGGCGGTCGCCCGGGTGTCGTCGTCGACCGCGGTCGCCGCCAGCCAGCTGCGGTCGAGTGCCTCGTCGAGGTCCACGGCGCCCACGAGCCGCAGCACGTCGACCAGTCCCTCGGCGTCCCGTGCACGGCGGTCCGGCGACAGGCGCTGCAGGTCGCGTTCGACCGAGACGATGACGGCGGGGTCGAGCAGTTCGCGCAGTTCCGCGCGGCCGAGCAGCTCGCTGAGCAGGGTGGAGTCGAGCGAGAGCGCCGCCGCGCGGCGTTCGGCGAGCGGGGAGTCGCCCTCGTACATGAAGGCCGCGACGTAGCCGAACAGGATCGACCGCGCGAACGGCGACGGCGTCTCGGTCTCGGTCTCGACGAGGCGGATGCGGCGGCCGGCGATCTCGTCGGCGATGCCGAGCAGTGCCGGCACGTCGTAGACGTCCTGCAGCACCTCGCGCACGGTCTCGAGCACGATCGGGAACGTCGGGTACTTCTGCGCGACCTCGAGCAGCTGCGAGGCACGCTGCCGCTGCTGCCACAGGGGCGACCGCTGCCCGGGGTTCCGGCGGGGCAGCAGCAGGGCACGCGCCGCGCACTCGCGGAACCGGGCGGCGAACAGGGCCGAACCGCCGACCTCGTCGGTCACCAGGGCCTCGAGGTCGTCGCGCTCGAACACGAACAGGTCGGCGCCGGGTGGCTCGGCGTCGGTCTCCGGGATCCGCACGACGATGCCGTCGTCGGCCGCCATGGCGTCCCCGTCGATGCCGTGCCGTTCGCGCAGTCGTGCGGCGACGGCCAGGGCCCACGGTGCGTGCACCTGCATGCCGTAGGGCGAGTGCAGGATGAGCCGCCAGTCACCGAGCTCGTCGCGGAAGCGCTCGACCACCAGGGTGGTGTCGTTCGGCACGTGCCCGGTGGCCGCACGCTGGTCGCGCAGGAACGTCAGCAGGTTCGTGACCGCTCGCTCGTCGAGTCCGCCGGCGGCGACCCGCGCGCGGGCGTCGTCGTCCGAGGCGCCCTCGACCTCGCGCACGAAGGCGCCCGTCGCGCGTCCGAGCTCGGCCGGCCGCCCGATGCCGTCGCCCTTCCAGAACGGCACGCGTCCGGGCTGTCCGAAGGCCGGGCTGACGATGACGCGGTCGTGCGTGATCTCCTCGATGCGCCAACTCGTGGCACCGAGCGCGAAGACGTCGCCGACGCGGGACTCGTAGACCATCTCCTCGTCGAGTTCGCCGACGCGACTGGCCTTCTCGCCGACCATGAAGACACCGAACATGCCGCGGTCGGGGATCGTCCCACCGCTCGTGACGGCGAGGCGCTGTGCCCCGGGGCGCCCGGTCAGGGTGCCGTGCACGCGGTCCCACACCAGGCGCGGCCGGAGTTCGGCGAACTCGTCGCTCGGGTACCTGCCGGTGACCAGGTCGAGCGTGGCCTCGAACGCCGATCGGGGCAGGCCGCTGAACGGAGCACTGCGGCGGACGAGCTCGAACCAGTGCTCGACGTCGATCGTGTCGATGGCACCGGCCGCGACCGTGTGCTGCGCCAGGACGTCGAGTGGGTTCGCGGGCACCGAGATCGACTCGATCTGTCCCGCGACCATCCGCTCGACCGTGACGGCGCTGTTGACCAGGTCCGCGCGGTGCTTCGGGAACAGCACGCCGCGCGAGATCTCGCCGACCTGGTGCCCGGCGCGACCGACCCGCTGCAGGCCGCTCGCGACCGAGGGCGGCGCCTCGACCTGCACGACCAGGTCGACCTCGCCCATGTCGATGCCGAGCTCGAGCGAGCTCGTGGCGACGACGCACCGCAGCCGCCCGGACTTCAGGTCGTCCTCGATGATCGCGCGCTGGTCCTTGGAGACCGACCCGTGGTGCGCCCGGGCGAGCACCGGGACCGACGCGTCGGACCCGCCCCCGCCGGTCTGCCCGGATCCACCGATCAGCTGCGCCGGCGGCCGCTTGGCGCCCTGCGGTGCGACGGCGTGCGCGCTGGTCCGTGCCGGCGACTGCGGTCGGCCCGACGTGGTGAGCGCCTCGGAGCCGTCCGGGGCGACGCCCGCCGGCACCAGGACGCCGTCACTCGCCGCCGCGGTGACGCGCTCCTCGTGGATCTCGTTGAGCCGCGCGGTCAACCGCTCGGCCAGCCGTCGCGAGTTCGCGAACACGATCGTCGACCGGTGTTCCTCGATCAGGTCGACGACCCGTTCCTCGACGTGGGGCCAGATCGACCCGTTGGTCGGGGACTCGGTGGCGTCGGCGCCGACCGGGGGCGCCCCGAGCTCGGTCATGTCGTCGACGGGCACGACGACCCGCAGGTCGAAGGTCTTCTGCGCGGGCGGCGCGATGATCGACACGGGCGCACGACCGCCGAGGAACCGCGCGACCTCTTCCGGGGGGCGGACCGTCGCCGACAGGCCGATGCGCTGCACGGGCTTCTCGAGCAGGTCGTCGAGCCGTTCGAGCGAGACCGCCAGGTGCGCCCCGCGCTTGGTGGAGGCGACCGCGTGGACCTCGTCGACGATGACGGTGTCGACGTTCACCAGGGTCTCGCGCGCCTGCGAGGTCAGCATGAGGTACAGCGACTCGGGCGTGGTGATGAGGATGTCCGGCGGCTGCCGCAGCAGCTTCTGCCGGTCGGACGACGGGGTGTCGCCGCTGCGCACACCGACCGTGACGTCCGGCGGTTCGGTGCCGAGCCGCCGCGCGGTCTGGGTGATCCCGACGAGCGGGCTCCGCAGGTTGCGCTCGACGTCGACGCCCAGCGCCTTGAGCGGTGAGACGTAGAGCACGCGCGTGCGCTGCTTGGCCGGGGGCCGGTCCGTCGCGCTGATCAGCCGGTCGATGGACCACAGGAACGACGCCAACGTCTTGCCCGAGCCGGTCGGAGCGATGACGAGAGCGTGCCGTCCGGTCGAGATCGCGTCCCACGCTCCGGCCTGCGCGGGCGTCGGGGCGTCGAACGCACCGCGGAACCACTCGGTGGTGGCGGGGGAGAAGCGCTCGAAGACGTCCGTCATGGTCCGTCCCATCCTGCCCGTCACCACCGACAGCAGGCCGAGGGAGCGGTACCCCTTGACGCGACGACAGTTACCGATCTATCGTAAACACATCGCGATACGACGAAGACCACTCAGGTCGGAGCGGTCGCGACCGATCACACCCAGGAAGGACGCACCATGCGCCCCATGCACGACGACCACGACACCGGCCGCCACCCGCGCGGCCCCCGCTTCGGCGGTGCCCGACAGCACCACGGCGCCGGGTTCCCCGGCCGCGACCGCGGTGACCACGACCACGGCGGCCGGGGCTTCGGCGGCCGTGGCTTCGGCCCGGGCTTCGGACCCGGCTTCGGCGGACCCGGCTTCGGCCGCGAACGCCGCCGCCGCGGCGACGTCCGCCTCGCCATCCTCGGTCTCCTCGCCGAGGGCCCGCAGAACGGCTACGCCGTCATCAAGACCATCGCCGAGCGCACCGGTGGCGCCTGGAAGCCGAGCCCCGGCTCGGTCTACCCCACGCTCCAGCAGCTCGTCGACGAAGACCTGGTGGTCTCGTCGGGCGACGGCCGCAAGACGCTCTTCGAGCTCACCGACGCCGGCAAGGCCGAGACCGAGGACAAGGCCGACGAGATCGCGGCGGCCCTCGACGGTGCCCCCGGCATCCCGGATGCCCAGCGCGAGTTCTTCGAGGCGCTCCGCAAGACCATGGGTGTCCTGCAGATGTACCGCACCACCGCGACCGAGGAACAGGCGAAGGCCGCCACCGCCAAGGTCGACCAGCTCCGCAAGGACCTGCTGCAGATCCTCGCCGACTAGCGGACAGGAGGCGCGGCGCGCGCCCGCCACGTGCCTCCCGTCCGCCCCGCGGCCGGGTCCCGCTCCTCTGCACCGGTCCTGTGGACGCCGTCGACCGTCCACAGCCCCGCGGCTTCCGCCGAACTCGCCGCCGTCCCTGGTAGACACGGAGCATGGCCTCGCTGCGCACCCCCGATCCCGACCCCGACTCCGGCTGGCTGTCCGACGAGGAACTCGCGAACGTCCGCCGGCGTCTGCCGATCTGCTACGTCGAGGCGGTGCCGGTCCGCACCGACGGCCTCGGCGTCGTCACCGAGGTCGGTGTGCTCCTCCGGGTCTCCCCGAGCGGCTCCATCGCACGCACCCTGGTGTCCGGCCGTGTCATGTTCGGCGAGTCGATCCGGACCGCGCTGTTCCGGCACCTCGAGAAGGACCTCGGTCCGATGGCCTTCCCGCAGCTCCCGCCGAGCCCGACGCCCTTCACGGTGGCCGAGTACTTCCCGCTGCCCGGTGCCTCGGTGTACACCGACGAGCGGCAGCACGCGATCTCCCTCGCGTACGTCGTCCCGGTCACGGGCACGTGCGAGCCGCGGCAGGACGCCCTCGAGCTCACGTGGATGAGCCCGATGGAGGCTGCGTCCGACGCCGTCGCCGACGAGATGGAGGGTGGCCGCGGCGCACTGCTGCGCGCCGGACTCGCCTCGGTCGGGGCGCTCCACTAGCCGCAGGGCCGTCCCCCGGTTCGGCGGGCGCGACCCGCACACGACGAAGCCCCCGGATCCGATCGGATCCGGGGGCTCCGCAGCGCGGTCGCGAACCGGCTTCAGTGCTTGTTGTCGTCCTTGAAGCTGTCGGCGACGCCGTGCGCGGCGTCCTTGACGTCCGTGACGCCCTGCTTCGCCGAGGCCTTGCCCTGGTCGGTCTTGCCCTCGGCCTTCAGGCGGTCGTTGTCGGTCGTGTTCCCGACGGCTTCCTTGACCTTGCCTGCCGCCTTCTCAGCGGCGTTCTTGATGTCATCGATGCCTGCCATGGGCACTCCTTCCTGAAGGGGACGTGTTCCCCGTCAGCCGCTCGCGCGGCCTCCGGTGCCCCAGACCGTACGCCCGTCGGCGTCCCCGTCCCCAGCCGCCGTCAAGGTTGCCCCCGCGCGGCCGGGCACGGACCGGCGTCAGTGGCGGTCGGCGGCGCCGGCCGGACGGGAGGCGCGGCGCGAGCCGCCACGACGGCCACCGCCGGACTCGGTGCCGGTCCCACGACCCGCGGCGTAGCCGCCGTCGGACGACCACACGGCCGACGAGCCGCCGCGCACGACGTCGCTGCTGCCCGAGCGACGGGCGCCGCCGCTGCGGCGACCCCCGGTCGATCCGGCCGCCGCGGCGCCGGAGCGCCCGGCACCCTCGGAACGCGTGCCGCGAGCCGGACGGCCCTGACGGCCACCGGCCGAACCGGCGGACTCGGATGCCGAGCCGGCGCGCGCGGGCTGCGCCGCGCCTCCCGATCGACCGCCGCGACCACGACGACGACCGGCGCCGTCACCGGCGGACTCGGCCGAGCGCTGCTTCGGCTGACGCTGCTGCTGCGCGGGCTGGTCCTCGGCGACGTGACGGATCGGGGCGACCTCGCCGACGAGCGCGGTGACGGCCGGCGAGTTCGAGGTGACGTGCTGCGGGGTGACCTTGATCGCGGCCGCGCGCATCATCTGCGCGACGTCGCGGCGCTCGGCGGGCATCGTCACCGTGACGACGTCGCCGGACGAACCGGCGCGGGCGGTGCGGCCCGAGCGGTGCAGGTACGCCTTGTGCTCGGTCGGCGGGTCGACGTGCACGACGAGCTCGACGTGGTCGACGTGCACACCGCGGGCGGCGACGTCGGTGGCGACGAGCACCAGGGCCTCGCCGGACGAGAACTTCGCCAGGTTCCGCTCACGGGCGCCCTGCGACAGGTTGCCCTGCAGGTCGACGGCCGGGATGCCCTGGCTGGTGAGCTGCTTGGCGAGTCGCTTGGCGTGGTGCTTCGTGCGCATGAACAGGATGCGGCGACCGGTGCCCGAGGCGAGCGTGGTGACGAGCTGCTTCTTGGCGTCGGCGTCGGCCACCTCGAACAGGTGGTGGGTCATCGCCTCGACGGGGCTGGTCTCGTCGTCGACCGAGTGCATGACGGGGTTGTGCAGGAACTTCTTGACGAGCTTGTCCACGCCGTTGTCGAGCGTGGCCGAGAACAGCAGGCGCTGCCCCTGCTCCGGCGTCGCCTGCATGATCTTGGTGACACCGGGCAGGAAGCCCATGTCGGCCATGTGGTCGGCCTCGTCGAGGACGGTGACCTCGATGTCGCCGAGGTTCACGTGGCCCTGCTGCATGAGGTCGGCGAGGCGGCCCGGGCACGCGACGACGACGTCGACGCCACCACGCAGTGCGTCGACCTGACGGCCCTGGCCGACACCGCCGAAGATGGTCGTGGTGTTCAGGCCCATCGCCCTGGCGAGGGGAGCGAGGGTCGCGTCGATCTGCGTCGCGAGCTCACGGGTGGGAGCGAGCACCAGGGCCCGGGGTCGACCGGCGCGGCGCTTGCGGCCGCTGGCGGCGAGGCGGGCGGCCAGCGGGATCGCGAACGCGATCGTCTTGCCGGAGCCCGTGCGGCCGCGGCCGAGCACGTCCTTGCCCTGCAGGGAGTCGGGGAGCGTGTCCGCCTGGATGGGGAACGCCGTGTCCTTGCCCTGGTCGGCGAGGACGGAGACCATCGGCGCGGGGACGCCGAGGTCGGAGAAACGGATGTCTTCGGTGGTCATGGTGACCTTTCGAGCCGGAACGGTCCGGCTGTGGGCGCACGTGCAAGGCAGCGCGCGGGCGGGATGCGCGCCAACGGAGGTGGCTGGCGCAGTCGCCGCAGCAGAGAAGCCTGGGCACCTTCGTGAGGTGCTCGATCATCGACCGGGGTCCGGGGACGGGTGGTCGGGAGTTCGGGGGCGTCCGTACGACGCACGAGGCGATCGGCGCCTCGAGTACCACCAGCATAGCGCGCGGACCCCGGATCACCGAGGCCACCGGCGAACCCGTGCGCGTGCGAGGATTCCCGGGTGCGCACACGAACCGTCCTCATGACCACCGCGATGGCCCTGG
Organism: Curtobacterium oceanosedimentum; assembly: GCF_020297365.1. Taxonomy (GTDB): domain Bacteria; phylum Actinomycetota; class Actinomycetes; order Actinomycetales; family Microbacteriaceae; genus Curtobacterium. Next base: position 40,595 of record NZ_JAIXIG010000011.1, on the reverse strand, counting down.
TGGCGGTCCTCGGCACCGCCGGCTGCGCCGAGGCCGCGACGACCGCCCGGGCCGCGGGCTACACGAACCTGCCCACCTCCGGTCGGTTCGACTACCAGCTCGGTGGCGCGTACACGCCGCCGTCCGGCGTGACGATCGTCGAGCGGGACAGCACCGCGAAGCCGGCGAAGGGCAAGTACAACATCTGCTACGTCAACGGCTTCCAGACGCAGCCCGGGTCCGCTCGCACGTGGAAGAAGTCCTACCCGTCGGCGATCCTGCGCGACCGAGCCGGCAAGCCGGTGGCCGACCCGGGCTGGCCCGACGAGATGCTCCTGGACACCAGGACGGCCGCCAAGCGCGCCCTCATCACGAAGGTCATCGCGAAGACCGTCGCCCGGTGCGGCGACCGCGGGTTCGACGCGGTCGAGTTCGACAACCTCGACTCGTGGACCCGCAGCGGCGGGCGCCTCACCCGCGCCGGCAACCTGGCGCTCGCGAAGTCGCTCGTCGCCAAGGGGCACCGGCACGGCATGGCGGTCGGGCAGAAGAACACGCCGCAGCTCGGGGCGTCGGGCCGCAAGCAGACCGGGTTCGACTTCGTCGTCGCCGAGGAGTGCGTGCAGTACCGGGAGTGCGCGGCGTACACGAAGGCGTACGGCGGGCGGGTCATCGACGTCGAGTACTCCGACACCCTCGAGCGCTCGTGGGGGTCGGTCTGCACGCTGAAGAGCCGTCCGGCCATGACGATCCTGCGCGACCGCGACCTGGTGGCGCCGAGCGACGACGAGTACGTCTACGAGCGCTGCTGAGCACCCGCGGCTGCACGCGCGGCGCGCGGCCGCCGTGCGGCTACGCCGGCCAGGCCTCGCGCAACGCGGTCGCCGCCTGGTCGGCGGACAGCCCGGCCGAGCGCGCCGCGGCGGCCAGGGCCCGCGCGGCGTCGGCCACGGCGTCCGGCACCTCGGCCGGGCGCACCACACGCGTGCCGGCACCACGGGCGGTGTGCACGAGTCCGGCCTCCTCGAGCAGCTGGTAGGCCTTCGCGACGGTCCCCGCGGCGAGCCCGAGCTCGTCCGCCAGGCCCCGCACGCTCGGCAGCCGCTCGCCGTCCACCAGGTACCCGGCGGTGATCTGCGCCGCGATCTGCGAACGGACCTGCTCGAACGGCGGCACGCGGCCTCCGGCGTCGAGGGCGACGAGTCCTGTCATGCGGTCCACCCTAGAAGTCGTACTGCTCGCCGACCGGGATCGGAACCGGCACGGTGTTGCCCGGAGGCGCGAGCGGGCACGCCCACGCGGGGTCGTACGCGCACGACGGGTTGTACGCGAAGTTGAAGTCGAGCACGAGCGATCCGCCGTCGTCGCCGCCCAGGTCCGCGCCCTTGATCGTGTCGAGCAGGTAGCGTCCGCCGCCGTAGGTGCCCCGGGCCTTGCCGGCGCTGGCGTCCTTCACCGGGACGAACACGCCGCCCGCGTACCCGCCGTGCGACCAGACGTCCAGGGTCCCGACGCCGGGCACCGTGACGACGCCGAGCCGGTCGAAGTGGACGATCCCGTCGGTGCCGGTCTCGAAGTCGAACTCAGCGGGCTCGGTCGGTTCGACGGGCAGCTGGAACCGCCAGGCCGGGTCGTAGTCCGGGACGGGCAGGGACTCGAAGTCACGGGCGTCCTCGTCGAGCAGCGGCGACGCCGGGTGCTCCGCGAACATCGCGTCGCGGGTCTCCCGCCACAGCGCGTGCGCCGTCTCGGGATCGGGGGTGGCGCGCACGCGCCGGTACAGATCGAACGTCATCCGACGCCAATCCACGGTCGCGAGTGTGCCGCGCACGCGGTCGTCGGTCGTCGGCTCCTGGGGGCGCGTCTGGCTCACGTCGTCGAGGCTACGCCCGCTGCGCGGCGGACGGGAGGCCCGACCCGCGTCGGTCACGCGCCGTCGGTCCGCCAGGTGGGCGCGAGAGCACGCATCCGGAACGCCCGCCACTGCCAGATGACCCACATGCCGGGCCAGAGCGCGAGGCCGAGCACGGCGGGACGCATCCGGTAGGTCAGGCGGTCGAGCAGCAGCGTGCGGCCACCCGGCGCCGGGACGACCGCCATCCGGTGCGACATCGTCATGCGGCCGAACAGCCCCGCGGTGCCACCGCCGTTGTCGCGCTGCACCGGGACCCCCTCGACCTCGTACAGGTCGAGGTCGACGTGCGTGTCCCCGCTCGGCAGCACCCCGAGCGCCTTCGCGGTGATCGGGTGCGGGTGGCCCGGTTGCCACCGGTCGGGGAACCCCCGGGGGTCGCGCGAGCGGTACGCCAGGAACGGCTTCGTCACCGCGACCATGACGGACGGGGACAGCAGGGCATCGCGCACGGCGTCGACCGGCGCATCGAGGACGATCCGGAGGCCGACGTGCATGTCCCCGACGCTACGCCCGGGCGCTGCACGTGGCCCGGTGCGCGGCGAGCCGACGGGTCAGGCGTGCCGGGCGGACCGACGGCGCGAGCCCTCGGCGCGGTCGTGCCGCCGCAGCCGCTCGGCCAGCGAGAGCCGCGCGGTCGGCCACTCGGACGCGATGATCGAGAACACCACGGTGTCGCGGAGCGTGCCGTCGCGCCCGATCGCGTGGTTCCGGAGCACGCCGTCCTGCTTCGCGCCGAGCCCCGCGATCGCGGCCCGCGACTGCTGGTTGTGCCAGTGCGTGCGGAACTCGACCGCGATGCACTGCCACGCCTCGAACGCGTGCGAGAGCATGAGGAGCTTCGCCTCGGTGTTGATGCCCGAGCGCTGCGCCGACCGAGCCAGGAACGTGTGCCCGATCTCGACGTGCCGGTTGCCCGGGTCGAGGTTCATGAACGTCGTCGCCCCCACGACACGGCCGGTCGGCCGGTCCCGGACCGCGAACGGCACCATCCGGCCGGCCTCGTGCTCGGCGAGTCGGCGGTCGATCTCGGCCTCGACCTGCGCCGGGGCGGGCACCGAGGTGTACCAGGTGCGCCAGAGATCGCCGTCCGCGACCACCGCCCGCAGGTCGTCCGCGTGCTCCTGCTCGAGGGGCTCGAGGGTCACACGGTCGCCGGTCAGGGTGGGTACGGGGGCGATCTCCATGGACATGCATCCTAGGGTCGCCGGCCCTGGTGGAGCCCGGTCGGACGCCGACCCTGTGGAGAGGGACAGCATCACCGGGCGGCTATCGTGACGGACGTGGCAGAACGCACCCAGGAGCAGTACCAGGTCCGGTTCGCGTGGGGGATCGGGGGTGCGAGCCGCATCGCGCACGGCGCCCACCTGCTCGTCTGGGTCGACGTCCTCCCGGCCACCGCCGACGCCACCGCGCAGCGGCGCGCGCTGCGGACGGTGACCGCGCAGCTGCCGGCGGGTCCGGAGGTCGTGCTCGGCCACCTCGGCAACGCGGCGGCGGTCGCGGAACGGGTGACGGGCCTCCAGGCCGCGCGCGGCGACCGGTGCGTCGTCGCGATCGTCGCTGCCGGGCTGCACCACGGCGCGGTCCACGACGACGCTGCCGAGGCGGCGGGCGAGTCGGTCGACGTCCCGGACGCACCCGACTTCGCCGTCGAGGACCTGCTCGCGGCCGGAGCCGTCGTCGACGCGTTGACCGAGGCCGGGATCGACCACACCTCGCCTGAGGCCGCTGCGGCCTGTGCGGCGTACACGGGCCTGCGCCGCGCGGTGAAGCACCTGGTCAGCGCATGCGAGGGCGCGGCCGCCCTGTCCCGCGACGACGTGCACGCGGCGCTCGCCGCAGGGCCCGACCTGCCCGTCCTGCGGGAATCGGGGGAGCGCGCGTAGCGTTCCGGTCGTCACGCAACCAGCGAGCGAAGGAGCAACGCCATGAAGGCAGTCGTCGGCGACACGGTGATCGCAGAGGCCCCGGAAGAGGACCTCATCAAGATCGAGGGCAACTGGTACTTCCCGCCGTCGAGCGTGAAGACCGAGCTCTTCACCGAGAGCCCCACCCAGTACCACTGCCCGTGGAAGGGCGACACCCAGTACTTCACGGTGAACGTGGACGGGCAGGCGCTGCCGGACCGCGCGTGGTCGTACCCGACGCCGATCCCGTCGTCGTTCGACCGCGTCGGCAAGGACTACTCGGGCTACGTCGCGTTCTGGAAGGACGTCAAGGTCGTCGACTGACGATCCGGGCTCATCCGATCCGGGCTCACCCGGCCCGGACTCACCCGGTCAGGGTGAGCACGACCAGTGCGACGTTGAGCGTCACGATGACCGCCGCGATCACCCACGCCACCACGCGGGTGGTCGCGGCGTTCACGTCCTCCCCCATGACGCTCCGGCGCGAGGTGTAGACCACCAGCGGCACGATGGCGAAGGCGATCCCGAAGCTCAGCACCACCTGGCTCACCACGAGCAGCATCGTCGCGTCGGCGTTCAGCGCGAGCAGCACGATCGCGGGCACCAGGGTGATCGCCCGACGGGCCACCAGCGGGATCCGCACGTGCAGCAACCCCTTCATGATCTCGGCGCCGGCCATGCAGCCGACCGAGGTCGAGGCCAGGCCGGACGCCAGCAGCCCCACCGCGAAGAGCACCCCGACGACGGGGCCGACGTTCTCGGCGATCGCGCGCTGCGCACCCGGGATCGAGTCCGTGCCCTCGACGCCCGGCAGGGTCGCCGCCGCCAACACGAGCATCGCGATGTTCACGCCGCCGGCGACGACCAGGGCGAGGGCGACGTCCCACCGCGTCGCGACCAGCACGCGACGACGCTCCGGTCCGGCGGGCACGTCACCGTGCCGGTCGCGGGCCAGCGCCGAGTGCAGGTAGACCGCGTGCGGCATCACGGTCGCGCCGAGCATCGAGGCGGCGAGCAGCACCGACCCGGCGCCCTCGAACCGCGGCACGAGCCCGGCGACCAGGTCGGCCGGTGACACCCGGGCGAAGAGCAGCCCGGCGCAGAAGCCCACGGTCAGGATCGCGAGCATCGCCGTGACGACGGTCTCGAACAGGCGCGTGCCCCGGCGACTGTGCAGGGTGAGCAGGAGCATCGACACCACCCCGGTGATGACCCCGCCGGCCACCAGGGGCAGGCCGAAGAGCAGGTGCAGGGCCAGTGCGCCGCCGATCACCTCGGCGATGTCGGTCGCCGCGGCCACGATCTCCGCCTGCCCCCAGAACAGCAGGCGCGGGGTGCGGCGCATCCGCAGGCCCAGGTGCTCCGGCAGTGACCGCCCCGTCACGACGCCGAGCTTGGCGGACAGGTACTGCACGACGACGGCACTGGCGTTCGCGGCGACGAGCACCCAGAGCAGCAGGTACCCGTGCTCGGCGCCCGCGGTCAGGTTGGCGGCGACGTTGCCCGGGTCGACGTAGGCGATGGCCGCCACGAAGGCCGGTCCGAGCAGCGTCAAGCCGGCTGCGCGACGACGCGGGGCACCGGGTGGGTGCTCGTCGAGCCGGGTGCTGGCAGTGTCGGTCATGCACCGATCCTGCCAGAGGATTCGGCACACCGAATCTTTTTCTTCGTGGGTGTTGCACCGCCTGGCCGACATGCGCAGGTGCGTGCGTCGAGTGGTCGCGATCGGTCGGCTGCGGAGCCGCCGGCCGACGGTCCGCGACCGCTCGGCGAAGGTGAGCGGGTTGTCGTGACCGCTCGCGGAGCGCGGACGGGAGGCCCGGGGCGGCGCCGCCACGCGCCTCCCGTGCGGTGGGGCGGTCGCGACTCGTCGCGTGCTCGGCGTCGGGTGGTCACGACCTGACGGTCGCGACGCCGTCGGGCGACGGTCGGCGACCGCTCGGCGGTGATGAGTGGGGTGTCGCGGAGGTCGCGGAACCCCGCCGGGCAGGCGTCAGCTCCTGCTCACGCCGCGGAGCGACGGGCGCGGTGCGCGCGCACCTTGGCGCGGTTCCCGCACCGCTGCATGGAGCACCAGCGGCGTGTGCCGCCCCGTGAGGAGTCGTAGAACACGAGCCCGCAGTCGTCGGCCGAGCAGCGGCTCAGCCGGGTGGGGCGCCCGTCGGCCTCGACGTCGTCGAAGCCGACCTCGGTGAAGAGCGCGACCGCGTCGCGCGCGACGCTCGACAGCGCCTGGGCCAGGCGGACGCGGTTCGCCCCGGCGCGGCGGCGGCCACCCGGGAGGCTCGGGGGCACGTCCGGCAGGGCGGCGAACAGGTTGACGGTGTCGATGTCGTCGGGCGCGGGGCGCGTCCGGCCGGCTCCGGCACGCAGGCCCGCCGCGACCGCCGTGCGGTCCGCCGCCGAGCTCGCCGGCGCGGGCGCCGCCGCGACGGCGAGCCGGGCGATCGCCGCGCGCAGGGCACGGGCGTCCTGCAGCTCCCGGGCGCTGGCGCCGACGTCGATCGGCTCGGTGTGCTCGCTCAGCCACTCGTCCAGGTCGGCCGGGCTCGCGAGCAGCTCGCCGAGCTGCGACCGGGGACGTCGTCCGGCGGCGTCGTCCGCGAAGCCACCCGTGTGCGCGAAGTCGAGCGCGATCCGTCCGGCGTCGAAGAACCAGGTGGAACCGGCGTCCGTGCGGATGTGCTGCCCCGTGTGCATCCGCCCAGGCTAACGGCTCACCGGCGCGCCTCCGAGCGGCGAGCTCCTCATGCGGTAGTCGACGACAGGGTGGCCACGTCGTCGGCGGCCGTGCGTCGGCGCCAGGCGATCACGTTGCGCGCATCGAAGCGGCGGGAGCACCGGGCGCAGGCGAGCTGCCGCGTCGGGGTGCGGTACCGGAAGTGCTCGTGGCCCGCCGGGCAGGTGCCGATCCAGGGCGCGAGCTCGCTGGCGATCGGGCCGTCGTGCAGTCGCGACCCCGTGTAGCCGATCGCCGACGCGGTCCGCTTCCAGGCCGGGCCGTGCCCCGCGCGAGCCCCGGCCAGGGCGTGCGCGACCTCGTGCAGCAGGACCTGCTCGACGTCGGCGTCCGAGAACCGCGTGGCCAGGTGGCGACTCACGGTGATGCGTCGCCGGGCGAAGTCGCACTGCCCCGCGCGGGTCTTGGCGTGGTCGAAGCCGAACGACCACGTGCCGCTGCCCAGGTGCTCGGCGATGAGCTCCTCGGCGCGCAGGCGAACGGTCTCGAGCGCCGTCACTGCTCGGCGCGGGGGTCGGCCTGCCCCTTCTTCGCTGCCCGGGCCGCGATCCGGCCCCAGATGTCGTCGGCCTCGGTGCGCGCGGCGTCCGGGGCGCCCAGCACGCGGCGGCGGACCGGCGGCACCTGCTTGACCGGTTCGGCGACACGGGTCGTCGGTTCCTCGTCGTCGGCGCGCCGTGCGGCGACCTCGCGGGCGGTCCGCGGCTTGTCGGCGGTGTCGGCCGGGCTCGTGATGGCGGCACGCATCGCGGCCTCGACGGCGGTGCGGAGCGCATCGGTCCGCTCCGACGGTGCACCGGCCTGCCGGAACGCCTGGTACGCCCGCGACAGTGCGGCGCGGGCCTCCTCGAAGCGGTCGTTCTCGAACAGCGACCAGCCCTCGATCTCGGCGGCGGCGCCCTCGAGCTCGGGCCACTCCTCGGTCGCGGCGGTGTCCCGGGCCATCGCGGCCTCGGCGGCGGCGCGGTCGTGCCGACCGAGGTCGTGCAGGACGTGCGCGCGGCGGATGCGGGCGGCGACCTTGTCCTGGCGCTCTCCGGTGAACATCGCGAGGCGGAAGACCTCCTCGGCGACGACGAGCGACTCGTCCAGTCGACCGAGCAGGCGGAGGAGCTCGGCGCGCTCGGCGAGGGCGTCGGTGCTGCGGCTCTGACCGAGGTCGCGGAGCCGCTGGTGCACGGCGTCGACGTCGACCGCGGGTCGCAGGCTGATGGGCGCGAAGGTGCTGCCCGGGCTGACCCCGGCCGTCACGGGAGCCGCGTGGCGCGGTTCGCGGGATCGGTCGGACGGGTCGGGCTGCTGGCGGTCGTCGGGCGGGAGGGACATCGGTTCGAGGGTAGCCGCGGTCTCCCGGGAGCGGTCGGTGCGACGCGCTCAGGGTTGCCCCGGAACGACGGACGGCCCGCCGTGCCGGAGCACGACGGGCCGTCCGGGGGGATCGGTCAGGAGTTGGCGCCCATGGCGGCGGCAGCGGCGACGCCGACGTAGGTGACGAAGGTCGCGATGGTCGCGACGACGGCCAGGACGATCGCGAAGATGCCCCACCCGCGACCGCGCTTGGTCACCGCGGCGATGATGCCCTGCACGAGTGCCCAGAGGCCGAGCACTGCGGCGATGCCGATCACGGCGAATCCACCGAGGAGCTGCGAACGGACCTCCGGGTCGCTCATGACCTCGTTCTGCATCTGATCGGGGGTGAGGGTCGTCGATCCGTTCTGCGTGAGCTGGTCGACGACCCCGCTGCTGCTGATCGCGGAGCCCAGGATGTACCCACCGACGACGCCGAGGACGAGCGCGAGCAGGCCGAGCATGAAGGCGATGACGCCGACGGTCTTCTTCTTCTTGGGCTTCGGCTCGTCGTGCTGCTGCCACGCCGGAGCACCGGCGTGCGCGGAGCCCGCGGCGGCGTACGGCTGCTGGTCGTGGCCGTCGTGCCGGTCGTGGTCGTGGCGCTGCTGGTCGTTCCAGCTCGGCGTGCTCGACGGCTGGCCGTACTGCTGCTGCTGGCCGTACTGCCCCTGGTGGTCGCCGTGCTGTTGGCCGTACGGCTGCTGCTGCTGCCCGTACTGCTGCTGACCCTGGCCGTACTGCTCGCCGTACTGCGGCGTCGAGGTCGGCGTCGGGTCCACCCGCTCGCCGTACCGCGGGGCGTCGGCGTCGGGCCGCTGCTGCGGGGCCTCGCCCCATCGCGGCGCCTGGCCGTCGCCCGTCCGGTCCTGGTCGTTCCGGTCGTCGTTCGTCATCAGGGTTCCCATCGCTCGGTCGCGCACCTGCGCGGTCGTTCAGCCCATCCTGGCAGCCGGCTCCGGAGCGTGTTCAGGCTGGCGGTTCACCCGGTCAGCCGCCGAACACGCTCCGGTTCGGCTCGGGGGACGCCACCGCGGTCTGGTCGGTGACGATCGGTGCCCCGGCGATGAACGACCGCAGCTCGGCGCCGTGCACGACCTTCGCCGGCATCGGGTCCGACGAGTAGCGCCGTGGCATCTCCGCGATCGGCAGGTCCGTCGGCGACCCGAGCAGCACGATGTTCCCGAACCGACGGCCCTTGAGCATCCCGGTGTCGGCGACGGCCGCGACCGAGGGCAGCACCGACTGCAGCGTCGACGCCTGGCCCCGGGCGAACGCCAGCCCGGCGCCGTCGGCCACGTTCACGGCGAGGATCCCGGTCGGCGACAGGAACGCGGCGACCTCGCGGTAGAACTCGACGCTCGTCACGTGGGCGGGGATCTTCGAGCCGCCGAAGACGTCGACGACCGCCAGGTCCACCGTGCCGCGGAGTCCGCCGGGCAGCTTGCCGAGGACCTCGCGCGCGTCGCCGTACCGCACGCGGATCGATGCGCCGCGGGGGAACGGCAGGACCTCGCGGACGTGTTCGACCAGGTCCCGCTCGAGCTCGACCACCTGCTGGCGCGAGCCCGGCCGGGTCACGGCGACGTACCGGGGCAGCGTCAGGGCGCCGGCCCCCAGGTGGAGCGCGGTGACCGGGCCCTCGGGCAGCAGGTCGATCGCGTGCCCGATCCGCCGGATGTACTCGAACGCCAGGTGCGTCGGGTCCTCGAGGTCGACGTGCGACTGCGGCGTGCCGTCGACCACCAGGGTGAACGACCCCGGACGGTGCCGGTCCGCCTCGACCACCGCGTGCCCCGCACCGATCCGGAAGCCGTCGAACGCATCTGCCATGGGTCAATCGAACACCACCGCGCGCGCCGCCCGCACCGCGGTGCATGCGAACACATGGACCTCCAGCGGACGTGGAGACTCGTTCCGTACCCTCGACGCAGTCGTCCCGCCGTCCGGCGTCGATGCGCGCCGTGCCCCGCGGCACGCGTCCGCCGGGACAGCGGGACCGCGACGTGCCCGTGAGCGACCCCCACCGCTCGAGCGTGCGCGCCGCCGGCGTGCTGCTGCGCGCCGCCCCTCCGGCCACCCGTCCGTGGTGGCCGACGACCGCACCGCACCCAGCGCCGAGTGCCACTGCCCCGCTGCCGCAGGAGCCTCCGTCATGACCGCCGACACGTTGAGCGTGCCCACCGCACGCCGTACCCACCCGACCACGCGCCCCACCGTGCGCCGCCCTGCCCGGGCGACCCGCGCCTCCAGGCCGTCCCACACCGACCACGAGGCGGCGCCCGCGTGGATGCGCGCCGTCGGCGCGCTGCTGCTCGTCGGCGGACTCGGTCTGACGGCCGCCGTGCTCGGCTGGCCCGGCGACGCCCCGGAGATCGCGCTGCTCGTCCCGGGGCTGCTCGCCGTCGTGGCCGGGCTGCTGCTCGTGCTCGCGCGCTCGGGCGTCAGCATCACCGACCGGCACGTCGTCCTGCACTTCCGGCCGCTGCCGCCCCGGCGCATCGCCCGCCGACGGATCGCCGGGGTGCGCCTCGTCGAGGCGGACGCCGCGACGTACGGCGGGGTCGGACTGCGCATCCGGCACGGCGTGCGCGCCCTCATCCTGACCCCGGGGCTCGGCCTCGAGCTGACGGACGACCGTGGTCGCGTCACCTTCGTGCGCACCCGTCGTCCGGAGGACGCGTTCCGTGCGCTGGCGGGCGCACACGGCCGGCCGGGAGGCGCGGCGCACGTCGAGCGGGAACGCATCGGCTGAGCGGGCGGTCGCCTTCGGATCGCCAGAGTCCCGGGCCTGCCGGGGTGCGCGGGGCGGGAATGCCGACCACGGAGACGGGCTTATACACGCCAGTGCCGAATCCGGTCAAGCCGGGACTGGACAGCGCGCCTCGGGCCGAACTATGATGACAGTTCGCGCTCCCTGGCATCCGTGTCGTCATATTGCGGTCGACGCAGAGTTCTTCAACTCGCCCTGGTGCAGCCGGACCCGTATATGGCGGCGGGTCCCGCTCACGGAGATCATCCCACACGTACACCGACGTCCCGCGTCGCGCACGTGTCAGCGTGGTCGCAGGGCACGAACTCTCGGGGTTCGCCGAGCGATCAATCCACTCACCTACACACTGCTCGTCAGTGTCGGCCCGACGGGGCCTACCGGAGGTCACACCCTTGGCTGCTGCGCCCAACGCATCCACCAACCCCAAGAACGGTCGCAACCACTCGCGACTCTCGTTCGCCAAGATCACGGACACCCTCACGGTTCCGGATCTGCTCGCACTCCAGACGGAGAGCTTCGACTGGCTCGTCGGCAACGACGTCTGGAAGGCCCGCCTCGCCGAAGGGCAGGAGCAGGGTCGCACCGACCTCGCGCTGCACTCGGGGCTCGAGGAGATCTTCGAGGAGATCTCCCCGATCGAGGACCTCGGCGAGACCATGCAGCTCTCGTTCACCGCGCCGGAGCTCGAGGACCCGAAGTACTCGATCGACGACTGCAAGGAGCGCGGCAAGACCTACGCCGCCCCGCTGTACGTCAACGCCGAGTTCATGAACCACATGACGGGTGAGATCAAGACCCAGACGGTCTTCATGGGCGACTTCCCGCTCATGACCGAGCGGGGCACGTTCATCATCAACGGCACCGAGCGCGTCGTCGTGTCGCAGCTCGTCCGTTCGCCCGGTGTGTACTTCGAGCGCCAGCAGGAGAAGACCTCCGACAAGGACATCTACTCGGCACGCGTGATCCCGTCGCGCGGCGCCTGGCTCGAGTTCGAGATCGACAAGCGCGACCAGGTGGGCGTGCGCATCGACCGCAAGCGCAAGCAGTCCGTGACCGTCTTCCTCAAGGCCCTCGGCCTGACGAGCGAGGAGATCATGGACGAGTTCCAGGGCTTCGCCTCGATCGAGTCGACCCTCGAGAAGGACGCCGTCCTGACGAAGGAAGAGGCGCTCAAGGACATCTACCGCAAGCTCCGTCCGGGCGAGCAGGTCGCTGCCGAGGCCGCGCGTGCGCTCCTCGACAACTTCTACTTCAACCCGAAGCGCTACGACCTGGCGAAGGTCGGCCGCTACAAGGTCAACCGCAAGCTCGGCATGGACGCCCCGCTGTCCGACTCGGTGCTCACCGTCAAGGACATCGTCGCGACGATCAAGTACCTGGTGTCGCTGCACGCGGAGCGCACCACCATCGACGGCGTCCGTGACGGCGAGCCGGTGCAGCTGCGCCTCGACGTGGACGACATCGACCACTTCGGCAACCGTCGCATCCGCGCCGTCGGCGAGCTCATCCAGAACCAGGTCCGCACGGGTCTGTCCCGCATGGAGCGCGTCGTCCGCGAGCGCATGACCACGCAGGACATCGAGGCCATCACGCCGCAGACCCTGATCAACGTGCGCCCCGTCGTCGCCGCGATCAAGGAGTTCTTCGGGACGTCCCAGCTGTCGCAGTTCATGGACCAGAACAACCCGCTCGCGGGCCTGACGCACAAGCGTCGCCTGTCGGCCCTCGGCCCGGGTGGTCTGTCCCGTGAGCGTGCCGGCGTCGAGGTCCGTGACGTCCACCCGTCGCACTACGGCCGCATGTGCCCGATCGAGACCCCGGAAGGCCCGAACATCGGCCTGATCGGTTCGCTCGCGTCGTTCGGTCGGATCAACTCCTTCGGCTTCATCGAGACCCCGTACCGTCGCGTCGTCAACGGCGAGGTCACGAAGACCATCGACTACCTCACCGCTTCGGAAGAGGACGACTTCGTCGTCGCGCAGGCCAACGCCCCGCTGACGAACGACTTCCACTTCGCCGACGACAAGGTGCTCGTCCGCAAGAAGGGTGGCGAGGTCGAACTCGTCGCCAAGGACGAGGTCGACTACATGGACGTCTCGCCGCGCCAGATGGTGTCGGTCGCGACGTCGCTCATCCCGTTCCTCGAGCACGACGACGCGAACCGCGCCCTCATGGGTGCGAACATGCAGCGTCAGGCCGTCCCGCTGCTCCGTTCCGAGTCGCCGCTCGTCGGCACCGGCATGGAGGGCTACACGGCCATCGACGCCGGCGACGTCGTCACCGCCGACAAGGCCGGTGTCGTCTCCGAGGTCTCGGCCGATGCCGTCACCCTGCAGCTCGACGAGGGCGGCACGCAGACCTACTACCTGCGCAAGTTCGACCGCTCCAACCAGGGCACGAGCTACAACCACCGCGTCATCGTCTCCGCAGGCGAGCGCGTGGAGCAGGGCGAGGTCATCGCCGACGGCCCCGCGACGGAGAACGGCGAGCTCGCGCTCGGCAAGAACCTCCTCGTCGCGTTCATGCCGTGGGAGGGCTACAACTACGAGGACGCGATGATCCTGTCGCAGAACCTCATCAAGGACGACACGCTCTCCTCGATCCACATCGAGGAGTACGAGGTCGACGCCCGCGACACCAAGCTCGGCAAGGAGGAGATCACCCGTGACCTCCCCAACGTCAGCCCGGACCTGCTGGCCGACCTCGACGAGCGCGGCATCATCCGCATCGGTGCCGAGGTCCGCCCCGGCGACATCCTGGTCGGCAAGGTCACGCCGAAGGGCGAGACCGAGCTGAGCGCCGAGGAGCGCCTGCTCCGTGCCATCTTCAACGAGAAGTCGCGGGAGGTCCGCGACACCTCGCTCAAGGTGCCCCACGGTGAAGAGGGCACGATCATCGGCGTCAAGGTGTTCGACGCGCAGGACGGCGACGACGAGCTCGGCTCGGGCGTCAACCAGCGCGTGGTCGTCTACATCGCCCAGAAGCGCAAGATCACCGCGGGTGACAAGCTCGCCGGTCGTCACGGCAACAAGGGCGTCATCTCGACCATCCTCCCGGTCGAGGACATGCCGTTCCTCGCCGACGGCACCCCCGTCGACATCGTCCTCAACCCGCTCGGCGTCCCCGGCCGCATGAACTTCGGTCAGGTGCTCGAGATCCACCTCGGGTGGCTCGCCAAGCAGGGCTGGAACGTCGAGGGCATCCAGGAGTGGGCCGAGGCCCTGCCGGAGGCCGCACGCCACGCGGAGCCCGGCACCAAGGTCGCCACCCCGGTGTTCGACGGTGCGTACGAGCGCGAGATCGAGGGCCTCCTCGACTCGACCCTCCCGAACCGCGACGGCGAGCGCCTGATCGGCTCGTCCGGCAAGGCGCAGCTCTTCGACGGTCGCTCCGGCGAGCCCTTCCCGGAGCCCGTCTCGGTCGGCTACATGTACATCCTCAAGCTGCACCACCTGGTCGACGACAAGATCCACGCGCGTTCGACCGGTCCGTACTCGATGATCACGCAGCAGCCGCTGGGTGGTAAGGCGCAGTTCGGTGGACAGCGATTCGGTGAGATGGAGGTGTGGGCGCTCGAAGCGTACGGTGCCGCCTACGCCCTCCAGGAGCTCCTGACGATCAAGTCCGACGACATCCTCGGCCGCGTGAAGGTCTACGAGGCGATCGTCAAGGGCGAGAACATCCAGGAACCCGGCATCCCCGAGTCCTTCAAGGTCCTCATGAAGGAGATGCAGTCGCTCTGCCTGAACGTCGAGGTCCTCTCGGCCGACGGCCAGGCGGTCAGCCTCCGCGACACGGACGACGAGGTCTTCCGTGCCGCTGAAGAGCTGGGCATCAACATCTCCTCGCGGTTCGAGTCGTCCTCCGTCGACGACATCTGATCCCGCCCGTACATCGAAGCCTGAATCAGCAAGAGAGAAGAACATTGCTCGAAGCAACTTCCTTTGACGCCATTCGGATCGGCCTCGCGACCGCCGAGGACATCCGTCAGTGGTCGTACGGCGAGGTCAAGAAGCCGGAGACCATCAACTACCGCACCCTGAAGCCCGAGAAGGACGGTCTGTTCGGCGAGCAGATCTTCGGTCCCTCCCGCGACTGGGAGTGCGCCTGCGGCAAGTACAAGCGTGTCCGCTTCAAGGGCATCGTCTGCGAGCGCTGCGGCGTCGAGGTCACCAAGTCCTCGGTCCGCCGTGAGCGCATGGGCCACATCGAGCTCGCCGCACCCGTCACGCACATCTGGTACTTCAAGGGCGTCCCGTCGCGCCTCGGTTACCTGCTCGACATGGCGCCGAAGGACCTCGAGAAGGTCATCTACTTCGCGGCGTACATGATCATCGACATCGATGAAGAGGGCCGTCACGCCGACATGCCCGGTCTCGAGAACGAGATGCGTCTCGAGATCAAGACCCTCGAGGGCCAGCGCGACTCGATCATCGCCGACCGCCTCAAGAAGCTCGAGGACGACCTCGCAGCCCTTGAGGAAGAGGGCGCCAAGGCCGACGTCAAGCGCCGCACCAAGGACACCGCCGAGAAGGAGATGTCCCAGGTCCGCAAGTCGTTCGACGAGGACATCACCCGTCTCGAGCGTGTGTGGGAGGACTTCCGCAACCTCAAGGTGGGCGACCTCAAGCCCGAGGACGCCGTCTTCCACGAGCTCCAGGACCGGTTCGGGATCTACTTCGACGCCTACATGGGCGCCGAGGCGATCAAGCTCCGGCTCGAGGCGTTCGACCTGGCCGCCGAGGCCGAGGCGCTGCGCCTGCAGATCGCCGAGGGCAAGGGCCAGAAGAAGATCCGCGCGATCAAGCGTCTGCGCGTCGTCAGCTCCTTCCTCGCCACCGGCAACTCGCCGGCAGCGATGGTGCTCGGCGTCGTGCCGGTCATCCCGCCGGAGCTGCGCCCGATGGTGCAGCTCGACGGTGGCCGCTTCGCCACGTCGGACCTCAACGACCTCTACCGTCGTGTGATCAACCGCAACAACCGTCTCCGCCGCCTGCTCGACCTCGGTGCCCCCGAGATCATCGTGAACAACGAGAAGCGCATGCTGCAGGAAGCGGTCGACGCGCTGTTCGACAACGGCCGTCGTGGTCGTCCCGTCACGGGTACCGGCAACCGCGCCCTGAAGTCCCTGAGCGACATGCTCAAGGGCAAGCAGGGTCGTTTCCGCCAGAACCTGCTCGGCAAGCGCGTCGACTACTCGGGCCGTTCGGTCATCATCGTCGGCCCGCAGCTGAAGCTGCACCAGTGCGGTCTGCCCAAGCAGATGGCGCTCGAGCTCTTCAAGCCGTTCGTGATCAAGCGCCTGATCGACCTGTCGCACGCGCAGAACATCAAGTCGGCCAAGCGCATGGTCGAGCGTTCGCGCCCGCAGGTGTGGGACGTCCTCGAGGAGATCATCCGCGAGCGCCCCGTGCTGCTGAACCGTGCGCCGACGCTGCACCGCCTGGGCATCCAGGCCTTCGAGCCGCAGCTCGTCGAGGGCAAGGCCATCCAGCTCCACCCGCTCGTGTGTGCTGCGTTCAACGCGGACTTCGACGGTGACCAGATGGCCGTGCACCTGCCGCTGTCGGTCGAGGCCCAGGCCGAGGCCCGCATCCTGATGCTCGCCTCGAACAACATCCTCAAGCCGTCCGACGGCCGCCCGGTGACCCTGCCCGCACAGGACATGATCATCGGTCTGCACCACCTCACGACCGTCCGCGAGGGCGCCGTGGGCGAGGGCCGTGCGTTCTCGTCGGTGGCCGAGGCGATCCTGGCGAACGACCAGCACACGCTGCACCTCAACGCGATGGTGAAGATCCGCATGACGGACGTCCACTTCGCCGAGGGTGAGGCTCCCGAGGGCTACGAGCAGGGCGACACGATCCTGCTCGAGACGACCCTGGGCCGTGCGCTCTTCAACGAGACCCTGCCGGCGAACTACCCGTTCGTCCAGAAGGTGACCGACAAGGGCGTGCTCTCCGCGATCGTCAACGACCTCGCCGAGCGCTACTCCAAGACCGAGACGGCCGCCGCGCTCGACCGGATCAAGGACGCCGGCTTCTACTGGGGCACCCGCTCCGGTGTGACCGTCGCCCTGTCGGACGTCGTGACGCCTCCTCGCAAGAAGGAGATCATCGCGGGCTACGAGGTCCAGGCCGCCAAGGTGCAGGGCGAGTTCGACAAGGGTCTGATCACCGACTCCGAGCGTCGCGCCGACCTGATCAAGATCTGGACCGAGGCCACGAACGAGATCGCGCAGGAGATGCGTGACAACTTCCCGGTCGACAACACCATCAACCGCATGGTGTCGTCCGGTGCTCGTGGTAACTGGCTGCAGGTCCGCAACATCGCCGGTATGCGTGGTCTGGTGAACAACCCGAAGGGCGAGATCATCGCCCGCCCGATCATCAACTCGTACCGCGAGGGCCTGACCGTGGCGGAGTACTTCATCGCCACGCACGGTGCCCGCAAGGGTCTGGCGGACACGGCTCTCCGTACCGCCGACTCGGGCTACCTGACCCGTCGTCTCGTGGACGTCTCGCAGGACGTCATCATCCGTGAGGACGACTGCGGCACGACCCGTGGCCTCGAGCTGCCGATCGCGACCGTGGACGCCGACGGCAAGCTCGTGCGCGACGCCCGCGTCGAGAACACCGTGTACTCCCGCACCCTGGCCACCGAGGCCGTGGACGCACAGGGCACGGTCGTCGCCGAGGCCGGTGAGGACGTCGGTGACGTGCTCATCGACAAGCTCGTCGCCGCCGGTGTCGAGAGCATCAAGGTGCGCTCGGTCCTGACCTGCGAGTCGGCCGTCGGTGTCTGCGCGAAGTGCTACGGCCGTTCGCTCGCCACCGGCAACCTGGTCGACATCGGTGAGGCGGTCGGCATCATCGCCGCCCAGTCCATCGGTGAGCCCGGTACCCAGCTGACGATGCGTACCTTCCACACGGGTGGTTCGGCCTCGGCCGACGACATCACCCAGGGTCTGCCCCGTGTCACGGAGCTCTTCGAGGCCCGCACGCCCAAGGGCGCGTCCCCGATCGCCGAGGCCCCCGGCCGCGTCGTCGTCGAAGACACGGACAAGGGTCGTCGGATCATCCTCACGCCGGACAACGGTGACGAGCCGTTCATCTACCCGGTGCTCAAGCGTGCGACGCTCCTCATCGAGGACAACCAGCACGTCGAGCTCGGTGAGCAGTTCATCGCCGGCACGGTGGACCCCAAGGAGGTCCTCCGGGTCAAGGGTGTGCGCGAGGTCCAGAAGCACCTGGTCAACGGTGTGCAGGACGTGTACGGCTCGCAGGGCGTGCCGATCCACGACAAGCACATCGAGGTCATCGTGCGTCAGATGCTCCGCAAGGTCACCGTCGTCGACCACGGCGACACCGACCTGCTGCCGGGTGAGCTCGTCGACCGGTCGCGCTACAACGCGCTGAACCGTGCGGCGCTGCAGGAGGGTCGCAAGACCGCCTCGGCTCGCCAGGAGGTCATGGGCATCACGAAGGCGTCCCTCGCGACCGAGTCGTGGCTGTCCGCCGCGTCCTTCCAGGAGACCACCCGCGTGCTCACGCAGGCGGCCATGGAGGGCAAGCAGGACCACCTCGTCGGCCTCAAGGAGAACGTCATCATCGGTAAGCTCATCCCCGCCGGGACGGGCCTCAGCCGGTACCGCGACGTGGACGTGAACGCGACCGAGGAGGCGAAGGCAGAGCGGTACCCCAACCGCATCTTCGCCGACGACTCGTCGTTCTCGGACGCCGACCTGAGCTTCGTCGACTTCGACAGCTTCTCGTCGGACGACTTCACGCCGGGCACCTACAACTGAGCCTGAAGTGATCCACGAAGGGCCCCGCATCCGTCAGGATGCGGGGCCCTTCGCCGTTGCGGGTCGCGTCCGCGAGGGGGTGGCGGACGGGAGGCGCGGTGCGGGGCCGCGCCGCGCCTCCCGTCCGTCAGGGGGTCACGCTGTCCGGCCCTTCTCGTCGACCAGCGAGTACAGGCTCAGCACGTTGCCGTCGGGGTCGCGCACGTCGAACCAGTCGACCGCGCCGGCGACGCACTCGACCGGGCCGACGTCGATGCCGAGCGCGCCGATGCGCGCGTGCTGGGCGGCGACGTCGTCGACCCCGAACCGGACCCGGGCCGGGTGCACCTCGGCCTGGTCGTCCACGACGAGTTGGATCCAGATGCCGCCGACCTCGTACTCGGCGACGCCGTCCTCGGGCTCGAGGTCCGGCTCGGTGCGCTCGAGGACGGCGCCGTACCACAGGCAGGACGCCTCGAGGTCGGTGACGGGCAGCCCCACGGTCACGCTGGTGATGTCCATGCCTCATCATGTCGCGGCGACGGCCGTGCGTCGAGGGCTTCCCGGGCGGTCCGTCGGGCAGGGGCTCCGTGGCAGGGTGGGCACATGGCGACGCTGCGCGAACGGATCACGGCACCGACCCACCTGGACGTCCCGGAGCCGACGGGTGGCCTGACGTTCCGGGCCGCCTCGCGGGACGACGTCGTCGGCATGCACGCGGTCGCAGTGGCGGCCGCGGCGGAGGACGACCCGCTCGCTCGTCCCTCCACAGGGGCCCTGGAGCGAGCGTTGTCCACCGAGGGCATGGACGTGCCGCGGGACACCGTCGTCGGGGTCGATCCTGATGGGCATGTGCAGGCCTTCGGCATCGTCATCGACGTCCCCTCCCGCGTCACCGCGGCCCGGGCCGTGCTCGAGGGGGCGGTGCACCCCGCACACCGCGGTCGTCGCGTCGGTCGGCGGGTGCTCGACTGGCAGGTCGGTCGGGCGCGGCAGCGGCTGGCGCTGCTCGACGTCGACCTGCCCGCGTCGCTCGACGTCGGTGGCCCGCTCGGCGCGTCCGGACTCCGGCTCGCCGCCCGCGCCGGCTTCGCGCCCGCGCGCACCTGGGTCGCGATGCAGCTCGTGTTCGGCGAGCAGCACGACGGGCCGTCATCGCAGGCGCTGCCGGACGGGCTGGTCGTGCGAGCGAGCACCGCGGACGACATCGAGCCGCTGCGCACCGCCAAGAACGACGCCTTCCGCGACCACTGGGGATCGCAGCCGATGGTCGCCTCGGACTGGCACGGGTTCCTCACCGCGGCCGTCAGCCGACCGGACCTGTCCCGAGTCGTCGTCGACGCGGACGGCCGGGTGCTCGCGTTCGCGATCGTCGAGGTCGACCCGGACGCGTTCGCGGCGCGTGGGCGGTCATTCGGGTACGTGCACTGGGTCGGGGTGGTGCGGTCCGCTCGCGGCCGTGGGCTCGCCCCGCTCGTGCTCGACGCGGCGATCCGGGCGATGCGCGCCGACGGGCTCGCCGCCGCGGTGCTCGACGTCGACGCCGAGAACCCGAGCGGAGCCGTCCGGCTCTACGAGGGACTCGGGTTCGTCGCCGGCGACGCCCACGTCACGGCGTCGATCGCGACCTGACCCGGCGGGGGTCGACCCGAGTCCCCTGTTCTGGGTGCAGTCGGAGGGGTCCCGCCCCCTCATTCTGGGACTGCGGACGGCGCGTGCCCCGGAAGTAGCGTGGTCAGGCGCGACATCCCTGGTGGCGCATCACCCGACGACGTCTCGCCCTGCGCGAGTCCAAGGAGGCACGGGACTCATGGCGACCCTGTCCGAGATCCTCATCCTGAACGGCGCCCTGCCGATCGAGCACCTCGACTCGATGACGGGCGACGAGGACCTCGACGAGCGCGCCATCCGCGGCCTGGTCGACCAGGGCGTCGTGAGCGAGGCCCAGTTCATCACCGCCCGCGCCGCGTCGAACAACTCCCGCACGGTCCCGCTGAGCGACTACCCCGTCGACGGCACCGCGGTGTCGATCCTGCCGGCGGCGCTCTGCCGGCGGCACGGTGTGCTCGGCGTCGGCTTCGAGGGCGACCTGCTCATCCTCGCGATGGTGAACCCGACGAACGTGCTCGCGATCGACGACGCCCGCACGGCCTCCGGTCGCACGATCAAGCCGCTGCAGGTCGAGGAGCGCGACCTCGTGGCCGCCCTCGACCGCTACCTCCGGGCCGACGACGAGCTGAACGACCTCACCTCGTCCCTCGAGGAAGAAGCGTCCGCCACCTCCACCGCGCAGGTCGACATCGCCGACGGAGCCCTCGACGACGTCCCGATCGTCCGGTTCGTGAACCTGCTCGTGTCGCAGGCGATCCAGGACCACGCGTCCGACATCCACATCGAGCCCGGCGAGCACGAGGTGCGGATCCGCTACCGCATCGACGGTGTGCTGCACGAGATGGCGCCGGCCCCGAAGAACATCCAGAACGGCGTCATCAGCCGTCTGAAGATCATGAGCGACATCGACATCGCCGAGCGGCGCAAGCCGCAGGACGGCCGCATGTCGGTCCGCCACGGCGGTCGGCAGATCGACCTCCGTGTCGCGACCCTGCCGACGGTGTGGGGCGAGAAGGTCGTCATGCGGATCCTCGACAACACGAACACGTCGTTGACCCTCAAGGACCTCAACCTGCTCGAGCGGAACTTCCAGGCGTACCAGCGGTCCTACTCGAAGCCGTACGGCATGATCCTGGTCACCGGGCCCACCGGTTCCGGGAAGTCCACGACGCTGTACACCACGCTGAACGCGGTCGCGAAGCCCGAGATCAACGTCATCACCGTCGAGGACCCGGTCGAGTACCGCATGGCCGGCATCAACCAGGTGCAGGTGAACCCGAAGGCCGGGCTGACCTTCGCCTCGGCGCTGCGGTCCATCCTGCGATCCGACCCCGACGTGGTCCTGCTCGGCGAGATCCGTGACCACGAGACCGCGCAGATCGCGATCGAGGCCTCGCTGACCGGGCACCTCGTGCTCTCGACGCTGCACACCAACGACGCCCCGTCCGCCGTCACGCGCCTGACCGAGATGGACATCGAGCCGTTCCTCGTCGGGTCGGCGCTCGACTCCGTCGTGGCCCAGCGACTCGCGCGTCGGCTGTGCGACCGGTGCAAGGCGCCCGCCGTGTACGAGGTCGAGCAGCTCCAGGCGCTCGGCTTCCTGCGCGCCGGCGACGAACTGCCGGCGTTCTTCGCCCCCGTCGGTTGCGCGGTCTGCTCGAACACGGGCTACCGCGGTCGCATCGCCCTGCACGAGGTGATGACCGTCACCGAGGAGATCGAGCGCCTCGCCGTCGGCCGGGCCTCGAGCGCGGAGATCAGCCGGGTGGCGCAGGAGCAGGGCATGCTCACGCTCCGGCAGGACGGCTTCGAGAAGGTCAAGCTCGGTATGACGAGCGTCGACGAGATCCTGCGCGTCGTCGCGTGACCGGAGGACAGGACCCGCACATGACCGACTCCGTGTACGACATCACCATGCCCGGCGACGAGCCCGTCGCCGGGTGGCACCCGGGCACGCCCGGCGCCGAGGTGGGATCGCGCCGTGCGGCCCGGCTCGCCGCGGCGGCCGCCGCGGCTCCGCAGGAGCAGGTGTACGACCTCGGTGACGACGCGTCGGCGTGGGCGGCGCCCCTCGCCTCGGCTGCCGTCCCCACGGCACCGTCCTCGACGGCGCCGGTGACCCCGCCCGCCGCCGTGCCGTCCTCGACCGCCACCTACGGCTACGCGGAACCGCCGACGCAGCAGCTGCCGACCGCACCCGTCGCCGGGACCTCGGTCAGCGCGCCCATGACGACGGCCGCAGCGCCCGGCTCGACCGCCCCGGGCTCGACCGCCCCCGGCGACATCGACTTCGCCCGGCACGCGCGCGAGGTCGCCGACCCCGATCTCATCACGGCGCTCGCGCAGGTCGTCTACCAGGGCGCCTCCGACCTGCACGTCACCGCCGATGCCCCGCCGACCGTCCGCGTCGACGGCTCGCTCCGCCCCGCCGTGCCGGGAGGCGCGTGGTCGCGCGGCAAGGTGATCGCGGCGCTCAAGACGCTGCTGTCCGTCGAGCAGGCCGGCCAGTTCGACCACGACCAGGAGCTCGACTTCGCGTACTCGCTGTCCCCGGAGTACCGCTTCCGCGTGAACTACTACCAGCAGCGCGGCAACTGGGGTGCGGCGTTCCGCATCATCCCCACGAAGATCAAGACGCTCAAGCAGCTCGGCATCCCCGAGCACGTCGGCGCGTTCGCCGGGCTGCCCCGCGGCCTGGTCCTCGTCACCGGCCCGACCGGCTCCGGCAAGTCGACCACCCTCGCCGCCCTGATCGACATGGTGAACGAGACGCGGTCCGACCACATCGTCACGGTCGAGGACCCGATCGAGTTCATGCACGAGCACAAGCGGTCGATCATCAACCAGCGCGAGGTCGGCGCCGACACGCAGTCGTTCGCCTCGGCGCTGAAGCACGTGCTCCGCCAGGACCCCGACGTCATCCTCATCGGTGAGCTCCGCGACCTCGAGACCATCTCCGTCGCCCTCACCGCCGCCGAGACCGGCCACCTGGTCTTCGCCACCCTGCACACGCAGAGCGCTCCCGGCACGATCGACCGCGTCATCGACGTGTTCCCCCCGCACCAGCAGGGCCAGATCCGCACGCAGCTCGCGGCGACCCTGCAGGGCGTCGTGTGCCAGACCCTCGTGCCGAAGGCGAACGGCGTCGGTCGGGTCGTCGCGACCGAGATCATGACGATCACCCCCGCCATCGGCAACCTCATCCGCGAGGGCAAGACGTACCAGATCACCTCGGCCATGCAGGCCGGCCGTGACCTCGGCATGCACACCATGGACCAGGACCTCGCCGAACTGGTCAACGTCGGCACCGTCTCGCGGAAGGCCGCGATGGAGAAGGTGCACGACGAGGAGGGCTTCGACCGGCTGGTGCAGCGCGTCGAGTCCCCGTCCGACTCCTCGGCCGCCGCGATCGCCGCCAGCGGCATCGACTTCGGCGACAAGTTCTCCGGAGGCTACTGATGTCCCTCGCGTTCGACTACCGCGGTCGCGACGGCGCGGGCAAGCTCGTCAAGGGGCGCCTCGACGCCGCGTCCGAAGGCGCCGTCGTCCAGCGCCTGCGGGGGATGGGCGTCTCGCCGATCGCCATCACCGAGGCGAAGGCCGGCACCGGCCTGCAGACCGAGATCAAGATCCCGGGCTTCGAGAAGGGCGTCGGCCTCAAGGACCTCGCGATCATGTCGCGCCAGGCGTCGACCATGCTGACGTCGGGGCTCTCGCTCCTGCGTGCACTCACGATCCTGTCCGACCAGACCGAGAACAAGAAGCTCAAGGACATCCTCGGCAAGGTCCGCGACGACGTCGAGCGCGGCGTCTCGTTCTCCGACGCCGTGGCGAAGTACCCGGTCGACTTCCCGCCGATCATGATCAACATGATCCGTGCGGGGGAGACCGGCGGGTTCCTCGACCAGGCCATGGACTCGATCGCGACGAACTTCGAGAAGGAGCACAAGCTCCGGTCGACGATCAAGTCGGCGATGACCTACCCCGTCGTCGTGCTGTGCATGTCGCTCGCCGCTGTGGTCATCATGCTCATCTTCATCGTCCCGATCTTCCAGGACATGTTCTCGTCGCTCGGCGGGCAGCTCCCCGTGCCGACGCAGATCCTCGTGACCCTGTCCGACGCGATGCGGTGGCTCGGGCCGGTGCTGGCGGTCGTGCTGATCGCCGCGTGGCTCTGGTACCGCGCGAACAAGAACACCGACCGTTTCCGGAACTTCCGCGACCCGATCCTGCTCCGTCTGCCGGTGTTCGGCGCCCTGACCCGCAAGATCGTCATCGCTCGGTTCGCCCGCAACTTCTCGAACATGATCGGGGCCGGCGTCCCCATTCTCCAGGCATTGTCGATCGTCGGTCAGGTGTCGAACAACTTCGTCGTGCAGAAAGCACTCGAACGCGTTTCCGAAAGCGTTCGGAAAGGCGAATCGATCGCCGCGCCGATGGAAAAAGAAACAGTGTTCCCGGCAATGGTTTCGCAGATGGTCGCGGTCGGTGAAGACGCCGGGTCCCTCGAGGTGATGCTCGAGAAGATCGCCGTGTTCTACGACGCCGAGGTCGAATCCACGACGGAATCCCTCACCGCGCTGATCGAGCCGTTGCTCATCGCGTTCCTGGGCGTGGTGGTGGGTGGCATGATCGTCGCGCTGTACCTGCCGATCTTCCAGATCACGTCGCTCGTCCAGTAGCGGCAGCTCGTTCCTGGCCCTCGTGCGGGGGCGGCCAGCGCTGAATTGCCCCCGCTACTGGGGGCATTTCGGTGCGTCCGGACCCCCCGTTCTCGGGATTCCGCCCGCAAACGCCCCTGAATACTCTTGTCAGCGGCGGCGGAGCACTTCCCTGCACAACCCAAACGCATTCCCAGAAGAATGGAAACCACCATGTACTTCGCTCTCATGGGCAAGCTCGACGCTCGCCGCAAGGGTCTCCTCGAGGACAAGGAGAAGGGCTTCACGCTCATCGAGCTCCTGGTCGTCGTCATCATCATCGGCATCCTCGCCGCGATCGCCATCCCGGTGTACCTGAACGTGCAGAACAACGCGAAGGACTCGGCAGTCAAGAGCGACCTCGCGAACGCGAAGACCGCCGTCATCGCGTACCAGACCGAGAAGGGCAACCTGCCGGACGGTTCCAGCACAGGGCAGAAGCTCGAGGCTTCGAACACCGAACTCGGCAAGTACGGGCTGACGGTCAGCGCGAACACCAAGGACCTCAAGTACGGGACGAACCCGACCACCGGCGCATCGACGTTCTGCATCCAGCAGACCTCGGACAGCGGTAAGACCTTCCGCATCACCGAGTCGACCTCCGTGGTCGACAAGGCCTGCGGCGCGGCCTAGGCAACAAGTGAAGGGCGGCCCGTCGATCGGACGGGCCGCCCTTCGCCACATCGGACGACGAGGAGGTGACCATGATCCAACGACTGCGCGACCGGCTGTCCCGGCACGATGCCGAGGCCGGCTTCTCGGTCATCGAGGTCATGGTCGCCATGATGGTGTTCGCCGTGATGTCCATCGGCATCGCCTACGGCATCGCGAACAGCCTGCAGCTCACCCAGACGAACCGCGGACGCGAGACCGCCGTCGCCCTGGCCTCGCAGGACATCGACACCCTCCGCCAGACGGCTGCCGCGTCCACCGGTGGCATCTTCAAGGTGCTCAGCAGGGCCGGCGAGGACAACAAGAAGACCATCGGCGGTGTCACCTACCAGGTCGACCGAGCCGTGCGCTGGGTCCAGAGTGACGGCGCAACCGGTGCCTGCGGAACGTCGAACGGCAAGCTGGCGTACAAGAGCGTCGTCGAGACGGTCACGTGGCCCAACCCGCGTGGTGGGTCGAGCACGACCTCGGTGTCGTCCGCCATCGCACCGAGCGACGCCGTGACCGACCCCGGGTACGGCACGGTGATCATCTCGGTCACCACCGCGTCCGGCGCCCCCGCCGCGGGTGTCGGCATCAGCATCGCGCCGGTCAGCGGCGGCGGCGGGAGCCCCCTGACGACCCCGGTCCTCCCGACCGACGACCAGGGCTGCTCGTACGCCGTCAACGTGACGCAGGGCGACTACACCGTCACCGCGAACGCTGGTGGCGGCATCGACACCAACCAGGGCCAACCGTCCGTGCAGTCGCCGATCTCGGTGACCGCCGGCGCGAGCGCACCCGTCCCCTTCGTCTACGACCAGGCGAGCCGACTGACCCTGCAGTACGCGACCGGGCACCAGGCGACCCTGCCCACGAACATGCCGACGACCCTGTCGAGCACCGCCGGGGGACTGGACACGATCCGGCCATGGGACCTGGCGAGCACCTCGCTCAACGTCACGTCGGCGTCGAGGCCGTCGGTGCCGGTCTTCCCGTTCACCTCGGGCTACACGGTGTACGCCGGGCCCTACTCCAACACCCCGGGCGCATCGACGAGCTGCCTCAGCCCGAACCCGTCGTCCTGGTCGACACCCGACGCCGAGAACGCCATCGGGGTGAGTCCCCCGACCGTCGCGACCGCGCCCGGACAGCCGTCGACCGCCGACGTCCAGATGGGCGTCGCCACCGTCACGGGTGTGAAGGGGCGGTACGTCACGGCCGTTTCGTCCGTCAACCCGGCGGCGGGCGACCCCGGTTGTGCTGCGGGGATGACGATGCGGTTCCCGGTCTCGACCACGGACACCGCCACCATCGCCCTGCCGTTCGGCACCTGGACGATCTCCTCCGGCACCACGTTCGGGTCGACGAGCAAGAACGAGATCGCGGCGAAGGCGTCGAACGTCAAGCCGGTCACCAACGGCATGGTCAACCAGAAGACGACCCTCGTCGTCATCAACTACGACAACACGCTGACCCTCGACCCGCGGGGTCAGACACCGTGAGGCGGCTGGTCCTCCGCCTCCACCGGGACCAGGCGGGCGTCTCACTGTCCGAACTGCTGGTCGCCGTCAGCGTGTCGATGATCATCCTCGTCGCGGTGGGCGGGTTCTTCACCTCGACGCTGCGTGCGGGCACCACCAACACCGCGTCCGACCAGAACGCGCGGACGGCGTCGATCGCGATGAACTCCCTGACGCGCTACGTGCACGCGGCGAGCCTGCTGCCGAAGGCCGACGGCACCTACGCGGCTGCGGTCACGCAGGCCGGACCCACGCAGGTGGTCTTCTACGCCTACATCAACCTGGACGGCAACAGCACCGACAAGCCCGTCCAGGTCCGCTACTCGCTCAACGCCGCGAAACGTCTCGTGGTGGACCAGTGGGACGGGTCGGCGACGAAGGGCTTCTACTCGTTCCCCGCCACGTCGCAGACGCCCGCGCGGAGCCTGGTGATCGGCGGACCGATCGCGTCACCGACGAGTGACGGCGCCCCACTGCTGACGTACCTCGGCGCCGACGGGAAAGCCCTGCCGACCCAGCCGGACGGCACCCTCGCGAGCGCGCAGCTCGGCAACATCCGTGCCGTCCGAGTCAACCTCGAGCTCGGATCGACCGCCGCGGGGGCGAGCGGCAACACCCACGTCCAGAACACGCTGTACCTCTTCAACGTCGTCTACGGCACGAGCATCGGAGCAGGAACCCCATGATCGGTCGCTTGAGCCGAGTGCTGGACCGGGCGCACCGGGACGAGCGCGGGATGATCCTCGGCAACGTGCTCATCTTCGGTACGGTCATGATGTTGCTCGTCGCCACGATGATCGCCGTCTCGACCTCGGGTGCCGTCAAGGCGGCGACGGACCGCAACTTCCAGAACGCTATGGCTGCGGCGTACGCAGGACTCGCCGACTACCAGTCGAAGCTCTCGAACGACAACGGGTACGCCCTCTACGGCAACGCGGACGCGCAGTTCAGCAAGTCGAGCGGGTCGACGTTCGTGAACGCGGACAAGAACATCGCGTTCACCACCTCCGGGCGGGACTGGGCGCCGGTCGTGGGGTCCAGCGACCAGTGGTTCCGGTACGAGGTCGACAACTCGGACTACTCCGGCAAGGGCGTGCTCCGGGTCCGGGTCACCGGGAAGTCGGGCTCGAGCGTCCGGTCCCTCGTCGCGAACCTCAAGGGCGACGGCTTCATCAACTACCTGTACTTCACGAACTACGAATCGTCGAACCCGGCGCTCACCGGGAGCGACTGCACGACGGCCTACCAGTGGCAGTCCGTCAGCGGCAAGTGCGCCGCGGTGCAGTTCGCCGGGTCCGACACCCTGGACGGCCCGATCCGGACGAACGACGTCTTCACCTCCGCGTGCTCCACGGTCTTCAACGGCTCGGTCGAGCAGCACGACACGACGGTCCTCCCCGCGAGCGGGGGCTGTGCCGGATCGTTCAACGGCGGTCCGGCGTCGGCGGTCCCGTACCTCGGGCTCCCCGCACTGAACACGAACATGTCGCAGGAGACGCGCACGGACCTGCCGACGACGGTCCCGCGGCCCGGGTGCATGTACACCGGTCCGACCCGCGTGAAGTTCCTCGGGAACGGCAAGATGACCGTGTGGTCGCCATGGTCGAAGGCCACGCAGATCAAGGTCGACAGCGCTTCCGGAGCGGTCTCCGCCGCCGACGACGCCGCCAAGGCCGCTGCACTGTGCGGTGGGGTCACGGACCTGCAGAGCGCCGCCGGGGCGACGATCGCGACGCTCCCGTCGAACCTCATGTACGTGCAGGACGTCCCGTCCGCGTCGAACAACGTCAACGCGTGGGGTGCGAGCTACCCGTCGAGGTACTCGAACACCTACTGCACCACCGCGGTCACCGTGCGCGCGAACGGATCCGTGACCACGACACGCAACCAGCCGTTCGACAACGGCCAGGGGTTCCCCGCCGCTGGCGAGTGGATCAACGGCGGAAGGTCCGACAACTCGTACCAGACCGGCTCGGCCTCCGACACGTACGGGTGCAGTGCCGGCGACGTGTTCGTCAGCGGGGCGTTCAGCGGCGCGATGACGATCGCGTCCTCCGGCACGGTCTGGGTCACCGGTGACATCACGTACGGGAGCCCGACGAACGACGTGCTCGGCCTCGTGGGACAGAACGCCGTCGAGATCTACAATCCCGCGCGCTGCACCTCCTACCCGACCACCTACCAGTGGGGGGTCGGGTACGTGACGGACACCTCGCGGTGCAACACTGCGGGTGTCGGGCTGTTGAACCGGTCCGGCGGTGCTTCCATCACGGTGGCCGCGGCGATCGCCAGCAACGCGGGCACCTTCTGGAACCAGAACTACGACATCGGCCCGAAGCTCGGCACCCTCAAGGTGGTCGGCTCGATCGCGCAGAACTGGCGCGGAGCGGTCGCGACGACCGGCAACACCGGGTTCTCGAAGAACTACGTCTACGACCAGCGCCTCCTGACCACCGCGCCGCCGAAGTTCCTGCAGCCGGTGTCGACCTCGTACGGGGTCACCACCCAGGTCGAGGTGCAGGCGGCCTACGCCGCGGACGGTTCCTGCGCGAAGACGACGGGCGGTGCGTGCCGATGACGACGCTCCAGCCCCTGCTCCCTCTGCTCACCGGCGCGTCCGCCCTGCTCGGTCTGCTCGTCGGCTCGTTCCTCAACGTCGTCGTGCACCGGGTGCCGGCCGGTGCGTCCGTGGTCTCGCCACCGAGCGCCTGCCCGGCCTGTGGCCACGCGATCCGTCGCCGCGACAACGTCCCCGTGCTGTCCTGGCTCCTGCTGCGGGGGCGGTGCCGCGACTGCTCGGCGCCCATCTCCGCGCGCTATCCCCTGGTCGAACTCGCCACGGCGGTCCTGTTCGGGGTCGCCGCCGTCCTGGCGGTGACGGCGACGTCGGACCGTGCGTCGCAGAGCACGGCCGCGCAGGTGGTGCTGCTCGTCGCCTTGCTCTGGGCGATGGGGATGTCCGTGGCGCTCACGCTGATCGACACGGACACGCACACGTTGCCAAACGCCGTCGTCTACCCGTCGGCGGTCGTCCTGGCGGTACTGCTCGCGCTGGTCAGCGCGCTCGACGGCGACTGGGGAGCGCTCGGTCGGGCCGCGATCGGGGCAGCGGTGCTGGGGACCGCCTACCTCGCCCTCGCCCTCGCGGTGCCCGGAGGCATGGGGCTGGGGGACGTCAAGTTGGCCGTCGTCCTCGGCCTCGTCCTGGCGTACCTCGGATGGGGACCCCTCGCAGTGGGTGCTTTCGGTGCGTTCGTGGTCGGCGGTACCGTCGCCCTCGCACTCCTCGTCAGCGGTCGCGCGCGTTGGCGCGGTGGCCTGCCGTTCGGTCCGTCGATGCTGGTGGGGGCATGGCTCGGCATCGCGTTCGGCGACGGACTCTGGACCGGGTACCTCCGCGTCCTCGGCGTCGCCTGACCGCGCTCATCCTCCACAGTCAACGAAAGCAGCATCATGGGCAAGAGCATCGTGGGTGTCGACATCGCCGGATCATCGATCCGAGCGGTCGAGGTCGCGGACGCCGACCGAGCACGTCCGACGGTGGTGCGCTTCGCCGAGGTGCCGACCCCGCCGGACGCCGTGAGCCGTGGTGAGGTCCTGGAGCCGAACACCGTCGCCGCGGCCCTGCGCAAGCTGTGGGCGACGGGTCGGTTCCGCTCGAAGGACGTCGTGCTCGGGATGGGGAACCAGCGCGTGCTCTCGCGCGACCTCACGGTGCCGCTCGCGCCGATGCCGCAGATCCGCGAGAGCCTGCCGTTCCAGGTGCAGGAGATGCTCCCGGTGCCCGTCGGTGACGCGATCCTCGACTTCTACCCGGTGTCCGAGGGTGAGAGCGAGAACGGACCGGTCGTGCACGGGCTCCTGATCGCGGCGATCAAGGACGCCGTGCTCGCGAACGTCAAGGCGGTGCAGCTCGCAGGGCTCAACCCGGTGGGCGTCGACATGATCCCCTTCGCCCTCACCCGCGTGCTGCTCAGCAGGCAGGGTGCCCGTGGCACCGCCGCCGTCGTGCAGTTCGGTGCCGACACCACCAGCGTGGTCATCGCGACCGACGGTGTGCCGCAGTTCGTCCGGATCATCCCGATCGGCGGCAACGACATCTCGCGGGCGCTGGTCGGCACCCTCGACGTCACGTTCGACCAGGCCGAAGCGGTGAAGCGCCACCTCGGGTTGGGCGGCCGGGAGCGGACGGCGGACGACGCTCGCGCCGTCTCCGTCATCGCGATGTCGGTCAACGAGCTCATCTCGAGCCTCCGGAACACGATCAACTACTTCGTGAACACCCGTCCCACCGAGCCGGTGACCCGGGTGGTCGTCGCCGGCGGCGGCGCGCGTCTCGCGGGACTGCAGCAGGCGCTCGCGGAGCAGATCCGGCTCCCGATCACCGTGGGCGACGCGTTCGACGGCGTCGGTCTCGCCCGGTCGATCCCCGCGGACGACGTGGTCGACCACCTCGACGCCATCACCGTGGCGTTCGGCCTGGCAGTAGGGAGCAGAGCAGCATGACCGTCGCCGAGACCCGTCCGGCCACCGCCGAGGACGACGCAGGTGGGATGCGCGAGCGGAAGGCCTCCAAGCGCGCGCAGGTGTCGATCGCAGGGCGTGAGCCGCGCGTCGACCTCCTCCCGCCGGAGGTGCACGCCGACCGGCGTGAACGGGGCGTCGCCCGGCGCGCCTGGCTCGGCGTGATCGTCGTCGCCGCCGTCGCGGCGCTCGCCGTCGGGGCAGCGGCGGTGCACCAGCTGGACACCGCGTCGTCGCTGACCGCCGCACAGGCCGAGACGACCTCGCTGCTCCAACAGCAACAGCGCTTCTCGGAGGTCCGCCAGGCCGAGCAGGACAGCCAGCTCCTCGAGGCGGCACGCGCCGTCGGTGGGTCGACGGAGATCGACTGGAACGGCACCCTGTCGCAGCTGAAGGCCCTCCTGCCGTCGGGGGTCGCCATCACGTCGATGACCATCGACTCCGCGGACGTCACCACCCCCTTCGCCCAGTCGGCCGTGCCGCTCGAGAAGGCCCGTGTCGCGACGATGCAGCTGACCGTCTCCAGCCCGACGATCCCGTCCGTGCCCGACTGGACCGCCCGGTTGTCGCAGCTCGACGGGTACGCCGATTCGAGCATCACGGCCGTCGCCCTCCAGGAGGACTCCGGCGGGTACTCCGCGACCGTCCAGGTCCACCTCGGAGCAGGGGCCTTCGACGGCAGGTACACCGAGGAGCAGTCGAAGTGAACCGCAACCGTCTCTCACTCGTCGTCGCCCTCGTCGCGATCGGCGCCGTCCTGGCCGGGGCCTGGTTCCTCGGCGTGCAACCGCAGCTCGCACAGGCCGCCGACCACTCGACCCAGCAGACGGACATCGACGCGACGAACGCCCGCAACCGTGCGGAACTCGCGCGGCTCGAGAAGGCCAGCGAGGAGCTCGGTGCGACGAAGGCGGAGCTCGACGTCCTCCGTGTCTCGGTCCCGTCCACCCCGTCGACGGCGGCGCTCCTGACGCAGCTGAACAACGCGGCGGGCGCCAGCGGTGTCACCGTGACGGCGATCACGATCGGTGACGCGAAGGCCTACGACCCCGTCGCGGCAGCGCCGGCGTCGGAGCCGTCCCCTTCGACGACCGCGACGCCGACTGCGGAGCCGACGCCGTCCGCTCCGGCCCCGCTGACCGACCCCGCCGTCACCGGGGCCAACTTCGTCGTGATCCCCGTCACGGCCGCGGTGAAGGGGTCCTACGACCAAGCGCTCGCCTTCACGAAGGCGGTGCAGTCCGGGCAGCGGTTGTTCCTCGTGACGGGCATCGCCTCGACGAGCTCGGACGGCGGGGCGAGCCCCATGGACGACCAGGCGTGGTCGCTGACCGGCTCCGTCTACGTCTTCGCGGAACCAGGCGACACAGCGGCAGCGGACGCCCCGAAGGGGGACTGACGCGAAGTCAGGGTCGTCCCGGCCACCGGCCGTGCGCTGGCGACCGCCGACCGGACGGCTCCGAGGCGGACGCCACCACGGGCCTCCAGGCTGACGCAGTGGCCGTGGTCCGGCGTCGACCAGCCGGACGGCGATACGATCGCCCCATGTCCCGGTGGTTGATCGCGACGATGACGTCCGTCCTCTTCATCGCGCTCGTGATCGCCGTCACGGGCTTCGAGTCCCTGCTCGCCGACGTCGAGGTCATCTCGCAGCCCGACGCCACCCCGTACCTCGGACCCGCGATGGTGGTCGGCGCGACCGTCGTGGTGTTCCTCGCGACCGCGGTGGGTGCGCGCGAGGGCAATCCGGGCGTGACCGCGCTGGTGGCCGCGGCGACCGCCTACCTGGTGATGCTCGGCGTCGGCGCGGTCGGGTACGCGCTGATCCGGTCGGACCTGACCGAGCTCCTGGTGTTCCCGGCCGGCTACGCCCTCGGTCCGTTCGTGGTCGGGTCCGTCGTGGTGGCCCTGCTCTCCGTGCTCGGCGGCGTCACGGCGGCTCGGCACGGGGCGCGGAACCCGGTGGACACCCACGAGCGGCAGGGGAGTGCCGGTCGTTCGTCCACGGGTGACGAACCCACCGGCCGGTAGTCTGCGGGAGCACGACGGACAGCTGACGGGGGAACGATGAACGACCAGCACGGGCACGACCCGGACGAGCAGCGCGGCTGGGGTGCCGTGCCGACCGTGGCCTCGATCCGCGGCACCGTCGACGCGCCCGCAGCCGGAGCCGCCACGGGGCAGCGCCGACCGCGGCGGCGGTTGCGACGGGGGCAGGTCGTCGCGCTGGTCGCTTCCGGCGCGGTCGTCGTGCTCCTCCTGGTCGCCGGTGGCGTGGGCTACTCGGTCGGCTCGACCTCGCACTCGGCCGACCGGCCCGTGCGGGCGTTCCTCGACGACCTGACGGCGGGGCGGGTGGCGGACGCCCTCGACGACGCCGGCATCGACCGCGAACGCTCCGACGTGCTGCTCGGCGCCACGGCCTACGAGCAGGCCACCGACAAGGTCACCGGGTACCGGATCGCGGCCACCCGGACCGAGGGGGACACGGCGACCGTCCGCGCGTACCTGCGGCAGGGCGGGCAGGACGTGGCGGCGACGTTCACGCTCGCCCGCACCGGCACCGACTGGGGCGTGTTCCCGGTCTGGGAGCTGCAGGCGCCGGAGCTGGGCACGGTCGACGTCGGCGTCCGGGGGCCGGCCGGTGCGAGGGTGCAGGTGGCGGGCCGTGCGGCGCGGACCGCGGAGGACGGCACCGTCCGTCTCCGAGCCCTGCCGGGCACGTACGACGTCACGTTCGACGGCGGCAGGTGGACGACCGCGAAGGGTGGGTCCGCGACCGTCAGCGGCTTCGGGCAGGTCCCGACGCGGCCGGTGCAGACGACGGTGACCCTGACGGAGGCCGGGCAGCGAGCCGCCGAACGAGCGGTGGACGCCTGGGTGGATCGCTGCATCGCGTCGACCGACGCGGCTCCGACCGGGTGCAGCTTCTACGCCTACGGGCAGGACCCCGCCTTCACCTACACGAACCAGAAGTGGACGCTGGAGTCGCGGCCCACGGTGTCGGTCGGCGACTGGACGAGCAACGGGTGGCTGGTGAGCACGACCACCGCCGGTCGTGCGACCTACACGGCGGACATCTCCGGCGCTGCCGGCACCGGGACCGCCTCTGCCGGGCCGCTCGACGTGAACGCGAGCGGGTACGTCACCGGCTTCTCCGACGACGGTGCGACGTTCCGCTCCGCCGTGGGCAACGGTTCCTCTGACACCGGCTCATGACGGTGTCCGTGCCCGGGGTGACCCGGATTGATTTCGTCCCGCTCCGCAGGTAGTCTCTACCGGGTGTGCGCCCTCGGGCGCGCCCGAAAAGTCCGGCGGGCGGAACGCCCAGTCGGACCACTCCGTCCCCCACTCGATCGTCCGCCGTCCGGCGGTGATCAGCGTGGGACGAGGAAGCCGGCGGAACGCGCCGGCCAGAGAGCACGAGCGAAGAACCAGGAGAACAGTTGCCTACCATCCAGCAGCTGGTTCGCAAGGGTCGTACGCCGAAGGTCACCAAGACCAAGGCGCCCGCCCTGAAGGCGAACCCCCAGCAGCGTGGCGTGTGCACCCGCGTCTACACCACCACCCCGAAGAAGCCGAACTCGGCACTGCGCAAGGTCGCTCGTGTCAAGCTCTCGAACGGCACCGAGGTCACGGCCTACATCCCCGGTGAGGGCCACAACCTCCAGGAGCACTCGATGGTGCTCGTCCGTGGCGGTCGTGTGAAGGACCTCCCGGGTGTCCGTTACAAGATCATCCGTGGCGCCCTGGACACCCAGGCAGTCAAGAACCGTAAGCAGGCTCGCAGCCGCTACGGCGCGAAGAAGGGTTGAGTTAGATGCCTCGTAAGGGTCCCGCTCCCAAGCGTCCCGTCGTCGCCGACCCGGTCTACGGTGCGCCGATCGTCAGCCAGCTCGTCAACAAGATCCTGCTCGACGGCAAGAAGGGCCTCGCCGAGCGCATCGTCTACGGTGCACTCGAAGGCGTCTCCGCCAAGAACCAGCAGGACGCCGTCGTGACGCTGAAGAAGGCGCTCGACAACGTCCGTCCGACCCTCGAGGTCCGCAGCCGCCGCGTCGGTGGCTCGACCTACCAGGTGCCGGTCGAGGTCAAGCCGCACCGCGCGAACACCCTCGCGCTGCGTTGGCTCACCTCGTACGCCAAGGCCCGTCGCGAGAAGACGATGACCGAGCGTCTCATGAACGAGATCCTCGACGCGTCGAACGGTCTCGGCGCCGCGGTCAAGCGCCGCGAGGACACGCACAAGATGGCCGAGTCGAACAAGGCCTTCGCCCACTACCGCTGGTAGTCCCGGCACCGTGCGGGCGCCGGTGGTCAAGAACCCCGGCGCCCGCCCGGCCGCCAACCTCTCCTACAACTCTTCCGGAGGAACCCTGTGGCACAGGACGTGCTCACCGACCTGAACAAGGTCCGCAACATCGGCATCATGGCGCACATCGATGCCGGCAAGACGACGACGACCGAGCGCATCCTGTTCTACACGGGCATCACGCACAAGATCGGTGAGGTCCACGACGGCGCTGCCACGATGGACTGGATGGCGCAGGAGCAGGAGCGCGGCATCACGATCACGTCGGCCGCGACGACCTGCTTCTGGGACAACAACCAGATCAACATCATCGACACCCCTGGTCACGTGGACTTCACGGTCGAGGTGGAGCGTTCGCTCCGCGTCCTCGACGGTGCGGTCGCCGTCTTCGACGGCAAGGAGGGCGTCGAGCCCCAGTCCGAGACCGTGTGGCGTCAGGCGGACAAGTACGACGTCCCGCGCATCTGCTTCGTCAACAAGATGGACAAGCTGGGCGCCGACTTCTACTTCACCGTCGACACCATCATCAACCGCCTCGGCGCGGAGCCCCTCGTGCTCCAGCTCCCGATCGGCGCCGAGAACGACTTCGTCGGGATCGTCGACCTCATCGAGATGCACGCCAAGGTCTGGCCGGGCGATGCCAAGGGTGACGTCACCATGGGCGCCCAGTACGAGGTCCAGGAGATCCCCGCGGACCTCAAGGACCGTGCGGACGAGTACCGCGCCAAGCTGATCGAGCGCGTCGCGGAGACCGACGACGCCCTGCTCGAGAAGTACTTCGGTGGCGAGGAGCTCACCAAGGACGAGATCAAGAACGCGATCCGCAAGCTCACGATCGCGTCCGAGGTCTACCCCGTCCTGTGCGGCTCGGCCTTCAAGAACCGCGGTGTCCAGCCGATGCTCGACGCCGTCATCGACTACCTCCCGTCCCCGCTCGACGTGCCGCCGATGATCGGCCACGACGTCAAGGACGAGGAGAAGGAGATCATCCGCAAGCCCGACTCGTCGGAGCCGTTCTCGGCCCTGGCGTTCAAGGTCGCGGTGCACCCCTTCTTCGGTCGCCTCACGTACGTCCGCGTCTACTCCGGCTCGATCGAGTCCGGTGCCCAGGTCATCAACTCGACCAAGGGCAAGAAGGAGCGCATCGGGAAGATCTTCCAGATGCACTCCAACAAGGAGAACCCGGTCGACAACGTGACCGCCGGCCACATCTACGCGGTCATCGGCCTCAAGGACACCACCACCGGTGACACCCTCTGCGACCCGCAGAACCAGGTCGTCCTCGAGTCGATGACGTTCCCGGAGCCGGTCATCGAGGTCGCCATCGAGCCGAACACGAAGGCCGACCAGGAGAAGCTCTCCACGGCCATCCAGAAGCTCGCCGAAGAGGACCCGACGTTCCGCGTCGAGCTCAACGCCGAGACCGGTCAGACGACGATCAAGGGCATGGGCGAGCTCCACCTCGACATCCTCGTCGACCGCATGAAGCGTGAGTTCAAGGTCGAGGCGAGCGTCGGCAAGCCCCAGGTGGCCTACCGCGAGACGCTCACCAAGGTCGTCGAGCGCTACGACTACACGCACAAGAAGCAGACCGGTGGTTCCGGCCAGTTCGCGAAGGTGCAGATCGCCCTCGAGCCGATGGAAGTCACGGCCGAGAAGGTCTACGAGTTCGAGAACGCCGTCACCGGTGGTCGCGTGCCGCGTGAGTACATCCCGTCGGTCGACGCCGGTATCCAGGACGCCATGCAGGTCGGCATCCTCGCGGGCTACCCGACCGTCGGCGTGAAGGCCATCCTCAAGGACGGCGCGGCGCACGACGTCGACTCGTCCGAGATGGCGTTCAAGATCGCCGGTTCGATCGCCTACAAGGAAGCGGCCCGCAAGGCCGGTCCGGCGATCCTCGAGCCGATCATGGCCGTCGAGGTCCGTACTCCGGAGGAGTACATGGGCGACGTCATCGGTGACCTGAACTCCCGTCGTGGCCAGATCGCCTCGATGGAGGACGCCTCGGGCGTCAAGGTGGTCCGCGCGAGCGTGCCGCTGTCCGAGATGTTCGGCTACGTCGGCGACCTGCGGTCGAAGACCTCTGGTCGTGCGGTCTACTCGATGACCTTCGAGACCTACAGCCAGGTCCCGGCCAAGGTCGCCGAGGAGATCATCGCGAAGAACGCGGGGGAGTAGCGCTCAGCGCTTCTCCACAGGCGGGGGCGCCCGGCGACGGGCCCCTCGCCACCAAGTAAAGTACAGACACACACCGCGCACCAACGGTTCCGAGCCCATCCAGGGCCGGCCGGGGGTGACGCTTCCGAGTCCTGAGGAGGACCCCAGTGGCCAAGGCCAAGTTCGAGCGCACCAAGCCGCACGTCAACATCGGAACCATCGGTCACGTCGACCACGGCAAGACCACGCTCACGGCGGCGATCACCAAGGTTCTGCACGACCAGTACCCGGACCTCAACGAGGCCCGCGACTTCGCGCAGATCGACAACGCTCCCGAGGAGCGCCAGCGCGGCATCACGATCAACATCTCCCACGTGGAGTACCAGACCGAGAAGCGTCACTACGCGCACGTCGACGCCCCCGGTCACGCCGACTACGTGAAGAACATGATCACGGGTGCGGCGCAGATGGACGGCGCGATCCTCGTGGTCGCCGCCACCGACGGCCCGATGCCCCAGACGCGTGAGCACGTCCTGCTCGCCCGCCAGGTCGGCGTCCCCTACATCGTCGTCGCGCTGAACAAGTCCGACATGGTGGACGACGAGGAGATCCTGGAGCTCGTCGAGCTCGAGGTCCGCGAGCTCCTCGGCTCGCAGCAGTTCGACGAGGACGCCCCCGTCATGCAGGTCTCGGCGCTCAAGGCGCTCGAGGGCGACGAGAAGTGGGTCAAGTCGGTCCAGGACCTCATGGCCCAGGTCGACGAGAACGTGCCGGACCCGGTGCGCGCCACCGACCAGCCGTTCCTGATGCCGATCGAGGACGTCTTCACGATCACCGGTCGTGGCACGGTCGTCACCGGTCGCGTCGAGCGTGGCACGCTCAACCTGAACGAGGAGGTCGAGATCGTCGGCATCCGCGCGACGCAGAAGACCACCGTCACGGGCATCGAGATGTTCCGCAAGCTGCTCGACCAGGCGGTCGCCGGTGACAACACCGGTCTGCTCATCCGTGGCCTCAAGCGCGAGGACGT
Organism: Curtobacterium oceanosedimentum; assembly: GCF_020297365.1. Lineage (GTDB taxonomy): Bacteria > Actinomycetota > Actinomycetes > Actinomycetales > Microbacteriaceae > Curtobacterium. The sequence continues at coordinate 1,637 of NZ_JAIXIG010000011.1, read as the reverse complement.
GGAGCGCGGCCAGGTCGTCGTGAAGCCGGGTTCGGTCACGCCGCACACCGAGTTCCAGGCGAACGCGTACATCCTGACCAAGGACGAGGGTGGGCGTCACAACCCGTTCTACGCGAACTACCGCCCGCAGTTCTACTTCCGCACCACGGACGTCACCGGCGTCATCACGCTGCCCGAGGGCACCGAGATGGTCATGCCCGGTGACACCGTCGCCATGACCGTCGAGCTGATCCAGCCGATCGCCATGGAGGAGGGCCTCCGCTTCGCCATCCGTGAGGGTGGTCGTACGGTCGGCGCCGGTACGGTCGAGAAGATCATCAAGTAACTCCTGTCACCAGCTGCAGCGGGGTCGGACCTTCGGGTCCGGCCCCGCTGTCGTGTTCCGCCCTGGTCCACCGCGTCCTCCCACGGCGTGCGTGTCGGCCTGGAGGCGCGGTGCCGGTCGTGCGCCTGTCTCCGGTCGGTCACAGGGTCGCGCGGGCACTCTCTGAGGAGTGACCCGTCTCCGCAGATCCCGGACCGGCGGACGTGGCTACCACCGCGTCCGTTCCGGCCGGGGTTTCTCGTACCGTGACCCAGCCGGCAACACCGTCACCGATCCGACGGAGCGCGCGCGGCTCGACGAGTTCGTCATCCCGCCGGCGTGGGACGACGTCTGGATCTCCCCGTACGAGAACGGGCACATCCTCGCCACCGGCATCGACGGTGCCGGCCGTCGGCAGTACATGTACCACCCGTCCTGGCGCGAGCGCATGGACCGCATCAAGTACGACCGCGCGCTCGCCCTCGCCGAGTCGCTGCCGGTGGCGCGCCGTGGTGTCACGCAGGACCTCCGTCGGCCGGAGCCGGACCGGCAGCGCGCTCTCGCAGCGGCCTTCCGGATGCTCGACCAGGGGTCGCTCCGCGTCGGCTCGGAGCGGTACGCCACCGAGCACGGCAGCCGCGGGCTCTCGACGCTGCTCTGCGCCCACGCCCACGTGTCCGGCGACGACATCGAGCTCGACTTCCCGGGCAAGAGCGGCCAGGAGTGGTCCTCGTCCATCCACGACCACGACCTGGCCCGCGTCATCGCCGGCATGAAGCGGCGCGGGCCGAACGCCCGACTGCTGTCGTTCCGCGAACGGCGTGGCGCCGAGTGGGAACCCCTGTCCGCCGAGGACATCAACGCCTACGTCAAGGAGCGCGCCGGGGACGAGTTCACCGCGAAGGACTTCCGCACGCTGCACGGCACGGTCGCCGCCGCCGTCGACCTGGCGAAGACCGGACCGCAGCCGTCGGAGGCCAAGCGGAAGAAGGCGGTCTCGCACGCGGTGAAGGCGGCGAGTGACGAGCTCGGCAACACCCCGACGGTGTGCCGACAGAGCTACATCGACCCGCGTCTGCTCGACGCCTACGCCCACGGCGAGACCATCGACCCGAAGCGCCTCGCATCGGCCGAGTCCGAGGTGCGTGCCCTGCTCTACCGACAGTGACCCCGTGGCCGTCCGGATGACGTAGCGTTGGTCGACGTGCCGGACCACCCCCACACGGCACGGAAGGACCCTCAACAGTCGTGACCGACGAGTGCATCCACGGTTTCCCCACCGAGCTCTGCGACATCTGCGCACCCCGGCAGCGTGAAGCGCCGGAGACCCCAG
>NZ_JAIXIG010000010.1 GCF_020297365.1 Curtobacterium oceanosedimentum | reverse complement strand
GGCCGGCGTCGCGGCGGGAGCAGGCGGGGTGGACGCGGCCACGGGTGCGGCCGGGGCTGCCTGGGCGACGGGTGCCGGGCCTCCCGACTGCTCAGCGGGGGGCGTGACGGCCGCGCCGGACGCGACCGACGCGTCGGAGTCGACGCGGATGATCGGCTTGCCGACCTCGACCGTGTCCCCCTCGGACACGAGCAGCCCCGTGACGGTCCCGGCGAACGGCGAGGGCAGCTCGACGAGCGACTTCGCGGTCTCGATCTCGACGAGCACCTGGTCGACGGCGATCTCGTCCCCGATCGCGACGCGCCACTGCACGATCTCGGCCTCGGTGAGTCCTTCGCCCACGTCGGGCAGGGGGAATTCGGCGGCGGCCACTACGGCTCCTTCGCGATCTCGGTCGGGTTGGTCAGTAGGCGAGGGCGCGGTCGACGGCCTCGAGGACACGGTCGGCGTCCGGCAGGTGCAGGTGTTCGAGCTTCGACACCGGGAACGGCACGTCGAAGCCGGACACCCGCAGCGGCGGTGCCTGCATCGTGTAGAACGCCTTCTCGGCGACGGTGGCGGCGATCTCGCTGCCGACGCTGACGAAGCCGGAGGCCTCCTGCGCGATGACCAGGCGACCGGTCTTGCGCACCGAGGCGAGCAGCGGCTCCCAGTCGATCGGCGAGATCGAGCGCAGGTCGATGACCTCGCAGCTCGTGCCCTCGGCCTCGGCGAGCTCCGCCGCCTGCATCAGCGTGGCGACCATCGCGCCGTGACCGACGAGGGTGACCTCGGTGCCGGTGCGGGCGACGCGGGTGGTGTGCATCGGGACGTGGCCGTCGACCAGGTCGACCTGGCCCTTCGGCCAGTAGCGCGACTTCGGCTCGAGGAAGACCACCGGGTCCTTCGACGCGATCGCCTCCTGGATCATCCAGTAGGCGTCGTTCGGGGTGCTCGGGCTGACCACGCGGAGACCGGGGGTGTGCGCGAAGTACGCCTCCGGGGACTCCTGGTGGTGCTCGACGGCGCCGATGTGGCCGCCGTAGGGGATGCGGATGACGACCGGCAACGACATGTGCGCCGGCAGACGGTTCTGCATCTTCGCGAGCTGCGACGTGATCTGGTCGAAGCCCGGCCAGACGAAGCCGTCGAACTGGATCTCGACGACGGGACGGTACCCGCGCAGGGCGAGACCGATCGCGGTGCCGATGATCCCGGCCTCGGCGAGCGGGGTGTCCCGCACGCGCTCGGGGCCGAAGCGGTCCTGCAGGCCCTCGGTGATGCGGAAGACACCGCCGAGTGCGCCGATGTCCTCGCCCATGAGCAGGACCTTGTCGTCCGCTTCCATGGCTGCGGCGAGCCCGGCGTTGAGCGCCTTGGCCATCGGCAGGGTCGGGGTGGGGTCGCTCGGGACCTCGCCGGCGCCCGGGTGCGAGCGCAGGGTGTAGTCGAAGAGCTGCTCGGTGGTGCTCATGCGTGGGCGCCTCCTTCGAAGCCGGCCTCGTACTGTTCGAGCCAGGCCTTCTGCTCGGCGATCAGCGGGTGCGGCTCGCGGTAGACGCTGTCGAACATGACGTCCGTGGAGGGGGCGGTGAGGGCGACGGTCCGGCGGCGGACGTCGGCGGCGATGTCCTCGCCCTCCTCGTCAAACGCGGCGAACTGCTCGTCCGTGACGCCCTTGCTGCGCAGGTACGCGGCCGAGCGGACGATCGGGTCGCGCTCGACCCAGGCGTTCAGCTCGTCCTCGCCGCGGTACCGGCTCGGGTCGTCGGAGCTGGTGTGCGCACCGATCCGGTAGGTGTCGGCCTCGATGAAGGCCGGGCCCTGACCGCTGCGGGCGTGGTCGGTCGCGACGACCGAGGCCGTGTACGACGCCAGGATGTCGTTGCCGTCGATGAGGACGCTCGGGATCCCGAAGCCGCGCGGGCGATCGACGAGCGGCGTCGGCGACTGCACCGACACCGGCACCGAGATGGCCCAGTGGTTGTTCTGCAGGAAGAAGACGACGGGGGCCTGCGTCGACGCCGAGAACACGAAGGCCTCGTTCACGTCGCCCTGGCTGGTCGCGCCGTCACCGAAGTAGACGATCGAGCAGGCGTCGCGGTCGGGGTCGCCCGTGCCGACGTCGCCGTCGAGCTTCTGGCCGAGCGCGTACCCGGTGGCGTGCAGCGTCTGCGAGCCGATCACCAGGGTGGAGATGTGGGTGTTGCCGCGCTGGTCCGGGTCCCACCCGCCGTGGGTCTGACCGCGGTACATCGCGATGATCTCCATCGGCTCGACGCCGCGGTGCATCGTGACGGCGTGCTCGCGGTACGACGGGAACACGTGGTCCTGGGCGCGCAGGGCGAAGGCGGAACCGGTCTGGGCGGCCTCCTGCCCGTGGCTGGGCACCCACAGGCCGAGCTGGCCGGTGCGCTGCAGGTTGTGGCCGGCGTGGTCGAACCGACGGGTGAGGACCATGCGGCGGTGCATCGCCAGCAGGGTCTCGTCCGGGATCGCACGCGCTGCGGCGGCGAACTCGGCGTTCTCGTCGGTCTCCACGAACCGACCCTCGGGATCGAGGAGCCGGACGGTGGTCGTCGCGGGAGCCGCGGCGCGGAATGACATGCGGGCCAGCGTAGCGCCAGCCATCAGTCGGCCACCTGGAGGTCCCCCACAAGCGAGCGTGCGGTTTCGAGGAGCGTTTCCACAGCCTCGTGCTCCCCGATGGAGATGCGGACGCCCTCCGGTGGGAAGGCCCGGACGATGATGCCGGCCTCCTCGAACGCGGCGGCCGCTGCGGCGGTCCGCTCCCCCGTCGGCAGCCACAGGAAGTTGCCCTGGGCGTCGGGCACGGCCCAGCCCTGGGCGCGGAGCTCGCCGACCAGGCGGTCCCGCAGGGTCGCCAGCTCGGCGACGCGGGCGAGCAGTTCGTCCTCGCGTTCCAGGCTGGCGAGTGCGGCGGCCTGGCCCTGGGCGGTCACCGAGAGCGGGATGGCGCAGGCGCGGACGGCGTCGAGCACGTACTGCGGGCCGAGTGCGTACCCGACGCGCAGGCCGGCGAGGCCGTACGCCTTCGAGAAGGTGCGGAGGACCACGAGGTTCGGGTGCGCGGCGAGCAACGGGTGCCCGTGCACGGCGGACTCGTCGGTCACGAACTCGGCGTATGCCTCGTCGAGCACGACCAGCACCGATCGCGGCACCGCGGCCATGAACGCGTCGAACTCGTCGGCGGTCACGACCGGCCCGGTCGGGTTGTTCGGCGAGCAGACGATCACCATGCGCGTGCGGTCGGTCACCGCGGCGGCCATGGCGTCGAGGTCGTGGCCGCCGTCGGCACGGTTCGGCACCGGCACGCTCGTCGCCCCCGCGACCGTGACGACACCGGGGTACGCCTCGAACGAGCGCCAGGCGTACACGACCTCGTCACCCGGGCCGGAGGTCGCGCGGGCGAGCTCGTGCAGGATCGCCACGCTGCCCGGGGCGACGTGCACCTGGTCCGCCGTGACGCCGAAGCGCTCGGCGAGGACGGCGCGCACGGCCAGGGCGGTGGCGTCGGGGTAGCGGTTGTAGGCGGTCTGCGCCTGCACGGCCTCGACCACGCCGGGGAGCGGCGGGAACGGGTTCTCGTTGCTCGACAGCTTGAACGCGGACGCGGCCGCCTGTCGTCCCTGCTTGTAGGCGGGGAGGACCGCGACCTCCGGGCGGATGTGCACACGCTGCTCGCTCACCGGCCCAGGCTACCGGCACGCGTGCGGGGAACGAGGGCATCATGAGTGCATGCGATTCCTCGTCCGCCTCGTCGTCAACGCCGTCGCGCTCTGGCTCACCACGCTCATCGTCAGCGGGGTCTCCGTCACCCCGTTCGGCGACGGTGACACCACCGCGACCGTCCTCACCTTCCTGCTCGTGGCGTTCGTGTTCGGGCTCGTGAACGCGGTCATCGGCACGATCATCCGCATCGTCGCGTTCCCGATCTACATCCTGACCCTCGGCCTCATCTCGTTCGTGGTGAACGCCGTGCTGCTGCTCATCGTCGCGGGCATCTCCGAGGCGTTCGGCTTCGGGCTCGAGGTCGACTCGTTCGGGTGGGGCATCGTCGGCGCCTTCGTGCTCGCGGTCTTCGCGTGGCTGATCGGGCTCGTCGCGCGCCCGGTGCTCAACCGCCAGCGGGCGTGACCCGGGCGGACCTCGCGGAGGACACCGCCCTGCGTCATGATGTGCTCATGACCCAGGACGTCGACGCCCCGTTCCGCGTCTCGTTCGTCTGCAGCGGCAACATCTGCCGCTCCCCGATGGCCGGCGTCGTGTTCGCACAGATCGCCGCCGACGCGGGTCTCGCCGACCGGTTCCAGGTGGAGTCGGCCGGCACCGGGGACTGGCACGTCGGTGAACCGGCCGACGAGCGGACGATCGCCGCCCTGGCAGCGCGCGGATACGATGGCAGCAGGCATCGCGCCCGTCAGTTCGACCCGGACCGGTTCCCGGACCTCGACCTGGTGGTCGCACTCGACCGCTCCCACGAGCGCATCCTGCGTTCGTGGGCCCCGACCATGGACGACTCCGCCAAGGTGACGCTCCTGTTGCGGTACGACGCCGCCTGGCCCCAGCAGACCGACGTGCCGGACCCGTACTACGCGGACCGACACGAGTTCGACCGAGTGCTCTCGACCGTCGAACGGGCCTGCCGGGCGCTCTTCCACCAGCTCGAGCCGGCAGTCCGTCAGGGAGCCCCATGACCCCCCTTCCCCCGCAGCCGATCAGCCCGCTTGACGGGCGGTACTACCCGATCGTGCACACGGTGGGCGAGCACCTGTCCGAGGCCGGACTCAACCGTGCTCGCATCGTGGTCGAGGTCGAGTGGCTCGTCTTCCTGACCGACCACGCGTTGTTCACCACCTCGCCGCTCAGCGTCGACGACAAGGCCGCGCTGCGCCGCATCGCCGAGACCTTCGGCCAGGACCAGATCGCGGAGCTCGCCGAGATCGAGGCGACGACGCGGCACGACGTGAAGGCCGTCGAGTACTTCGTGCGCCGTCGTCTGTCCGAGCTCGGGCTCGACGCGATCGCGGAGCTCACCCACTTCGCCGCCACCAGCGAGGACGTCAACAACCTGTCCTACGCGCTCACCGTGCGGGACACCGTGGAGCAGGTCTGGCTGCCCGCCTTCCGAGCCGTGCTCGAGAAGCTGCGGACGCTCGCCGTCGAGCTGAAGAGCGTCCCGATGCTGTCCCACACGCACGGCCAGCCGGCGACGCCGACCACGCTCGGCAAGGAGCTCGCGGTCGTCGTCTACCGGCTCGAGCGGGTCCTGGCGCAGATCGAGGGCGGCGAGTACCTCGGCAAGTTCTCCGGCGCGACCGGCACGTTCTCGGCGCACCTCGCCGCGGACCCCGAGGCCGATTGGCCCGCGCTGTCCCGCGAGTTCGTCGAGGGCCTCGGCCTGACGTGGAACCCGCTCACCACGCAGATCGAGTCGCACGACTGGCAGGCCGAGCTGTACGACCGGGTGCGGCACGCCAACCGGATCCTGCACAACCTGGCGACCGACGTGTGGACCTACATCTCGATGGGGTACTTCACGCAGATCCCGGTCGCCGGCGCCACCGGGTCGTCGACGATGCCGCACAAGATCAACCCGATCAAGTTCGAGAACGCCGAGGCGAACCTCGAGATCTCGTCGGCACTGTTCTCGACGCTGTCCGAGACCCTCGTGACGAGCCGCCTGCAGCGCGACCTGACCGACTCCACCACGCAGCGGAACATCGGCGTCGCGTTCGGGCACTCGCTGCTCGCGCTCGACAACCTGCGCCGCGGGCTCGGTGAGATCGCCGTGAACGAGGCCAAGCTCGCCGACGACCTCGACCACAACTGGGAGGTGCTCGCCGAGGCCATCCAGACCGTCATCCGCGCCGAGGTCACCGCCGGGCAGTCGAACATCGAGGACCCCTACGCAATGCTCAAGGAGCTCACCCGGGGCAAGCGGGTGAGCCAGCAGGACCTCGTCGCGTTCGTGAACCGCCTGGACATCTCCGACGGCGCGAAGGCCCGGCTGACGAACCTCACGCCCGCGACGTACACCGGTCTGGCGGACGAGCTGGTCGACCACCTGGACGTCTGAGCAGCGCGGACCGGGCGGCGCCGAGCCCGCCCGGTCCGCCGCCGCCTGGTCCGGGCCGCCGCGGGGAACGGGGGGTCGCGGAATGCTGAGGAACTGAGTAGGTTCGACGTACTGAGTACATCTCAGTACGGGGGGCGTCGCAGTGGATGCACCCTGTCCACCGACCGGATGGATCTCCACACCGTGCTTCGTTCTCGCATCACCGCGGCCGCCGTCGGCGCCAGCGTGCTCGGCCTCACCGCCGCCCTCGTCCCCGCCGTCTCGAACGCAGACGTGCAGGCCACCGCCGCGTCGCGCATCGTCACCTGGACCGACTCGGCGTCCGACTTCACGGCAGCCCCCGAGGGCACCGTGCCGCTGACCGACGAGTGGTACTGGGCGTCGTTGTCCGACCCGAGCAACAGCGGGAAGATCACCGACCACGCCACGCTCGACGAGGACGGCCTGTCCGTCTCCGAGGGCGAGGCCGTCGGCCTGGTCCGCGGTCTGAGCAAGCCGGTCGCTCCGAGCAACCTCGGTGCGCTCGCCGCCGGGATCAGCGCCACGACCACCGGGGCCACCACCTTCGGCCTCGCGATCCGCGAGGGCGGCGACTCCAGCGCCGAGACCGTGGTCTTCGCGACGGACGCTCCGAACGGCGAGGGTGTCCACGAAGGCCGCAACAACTGGATCGACCCGTCCACCGGCGAGGTCGAGTCCACCTCGGAGCTGGCCGCCGACCTGCAGGACGCCGACGCCACGGTCGTCGGGTACGTCGTCTACGTCGGCATCGACATCGCCGGCGAGATCACCACGCCGCCGCCCGCCACGGAGGAGCCGACCGAGACCCCCGCTCCGACCGAGACCCCCGCCCCGACCGACGAGCCGACCACGGCCCCGACCGAGGGCACGCCCACGCCGAGCGAGCCGGTCGACACCGTCCCCGGTGGCGAGCTGAAGAGCCTGTCCTCGCCGCTCGGTTCCAGCGCGAAGCCCCTCGCCGCCGACGCCAGTGGTTCGATCTCGGCCCTGCGCATCGACGACACCACGACGTACTTCACGCCGCAGCCGACCGCCGCAGCGCGTCTGGTCACCGAGACCGCGACCCTGACCGAGGCCACCACCACCGGTGTCCGCGTGCAGGGCTCGGGCTTCGCCCCCAACGAGGTCGTCACCGCTGCCATCGGTGACGCCGCCGACGCCGTCGCCATCCCCGGCGTGCAGTTCCGCGCCGACGCCGACGGCAACGTCTCCGGCACGATCGTGCTGCCCGCCGACCTCGTCGACTCGGCCGGCACCTACGTGCTGGGCCTCGTCGGTCTGTCCTCGGCACAGACCGCCACGGTGACGCTCGTCGTGACGGCCGACGCCGCCGGTGGCACCGCGCCGGTCGCCGTGCCGGTGCCCGGAACGGCGACCTTCACGGGCTGATCTTGCCGATCCTCCCGACCGAGCCACGGCGGCGCGCGACACTGATCGCGGCCGCCGTGGCCCTCGTCTGCGCGGGGGCCGTCGCGTTCGTCGCGTTCGGCCCCCTCTCCGCAGCCCCGACCCCGACACCGACCCGGTCCGTCGCCGCCACCCCGACCCCGAGCCCCACGCCGCAGGCGACGCGGACCGCCGCACCCGTCGACGCCGTGGACGCCCCGGCGAGCACGACCGTCGCCGCGGCGACCGGCCCCGAGGTGCCCGTCAGCGCGGAGCCCGGCGGCGCGACCACTCAGACCCTGTCCAACCCGCAGGCATCCGGTGCTCCCCTGGTGCTCCGGGTGGTCGACGAGCGTGCGGGCTGGGTCGAGGTCCAGCTCGCGCAGCGTCCGAACGGCAGCACCGGCTGGGTGCGGACGAGCGCCGTCACCCTGTCCGAGGACCCGTACGCGATCGTCGTCACCCGCTCGACGAACACCCTCGACCTGTACCGGGACGGCAAGGTCGTCGAGACCTACCCCGTCGCGACCGGCACGGGTGGCACGCCGACGCCGACGGGCCGGTACGCCCTGACCGAGCTGCTCGCGCCGACGAACAGCGGCTACGGCCCCTACGCGTACGGCACGACGGCGTTCTCGGACGTCCTCAACTCGTTCGGTGGCGGTCCGGGCCAGATCGGCCTGCACGGCACCGACGACACGTCCAGCATCGGGACCGCGGCCTCGCACGGCTGCATCCGCATGCACAACGACGACATCACGGCCCTGGCCGAGCGTCTGCCGCTCGGCACCCCGTTCCAGGTGCGCTGACGTTCCAGGGGCGCTGACGTTCCAGGGGCGCTGACGTTCCGGGTGCGCTGACACGCGGCCTGGAGGCGCGGCGTGCGCCCGGCAGTGGGCGCCACCGTCTCAGGTGGTGACGTCCAGGGCCACGGCGACCAGCGCCTCCAGGACGGTGCGCACCACGGGGCGGACGGCACGGTCCGGCCGGACGAGTGCCTCGATGCGGCGGCCTGCGCGGACGTCGGCGAGCTCCGCCAGGTGGAAGCGACCGGCGGCCCGCGTGCCCGACGTGTACCGCGGGACGAGCGCGATGCCGTGTCCGGCCGCCACCAGGTTCTCGATCACCGGCAGGTGGATCGTGCGGAACGCGACGTTCGGCGGGGTGTCCGTCGCCGCGGCCATCGCGGTGAGGACCCGGTCGATGGGGTACCCCTCGGGCACGCCGATCCACCGCTCGCCGACGACCTCGTCGATGCCCACGCGTGCTCGGTCGGCCAGGGTGTGCCCGCGCGGCACGGCCACGTCGAGCGGCTCCCGGAGCAGCGGCACGGTCTCCACGGCACCCTGGTCGGCCGGGCTGACACCGTCCGAACGGTGCCCGACGACCACGTCGTGGTCCGCGGCGAGCGGGGCGAACTCCCCCTCGCTCACGTCCACGTCGACCAGGGTCAGCGCGATGCCGGGGTGCGCCTGCATCCGGGTGAGCACGCCGGGCAGCAGCAGTTCCGCCGCCGACGGGAAGATCGCCAGGGACACCGGTCCGGTCGTGCCGCCCAGGTGCTCCTGCCAGGCGGCGTCCACCCGGGCGATGGCGGTCGCGACCCCGGACGCCAGACCTGCCAGTGCCCGGCCGTCCGGGGTCAGCCGGACCCCGCGACCGACACGTTCGACCAGCGGCACCCCGACCTGCCGTTGCAGGGTCTGCAGCTGCTGGGAGACGGCGCTCGGCGTGCGGTGGGTGGCCTCGGCGACCGCGGTGACGCTGCCGCGCTCGGCGAGCTCCCGCAGGGCCGCCAACAGCTGCACGTCGAAGTCGACCATGCAGGGACCCTACATCGTCGCTGAGGAACCAGTCGATGGACCTACGACGTCCGAGCGGCGACGATCGGACCATGACCGCTCGTGACCGCCTGCTCGCCGTCGTCGTGGCCGTGGTCTGGGGGCTGAACTTCCCGGCGACGGCACTGGCGCTCGAGCACTTCCCGCCGTTCCTGCTCGCGGCGCTGCGGTTCACGATCCTGGCGGTCCCGACGCTGCTGTTCGTGCCACGGCCGCGGATCCCGTTCGGGCGGCTGCTGCTCGTCGGCACCGGGCTCGGCGTGCTGCAGTTCTCGTTCCTGTACCTCAGCATGGCGTCCGGGATGCCGTCGGGGCTGGCCTCGCTCGTGCTGCAGGCCTCCGCGCCGTTCACGGTCGTGCTCGCCGGGGTGTTCCTGCGCGAGCGGCTGACCGGGCGGCAGGTCCTCGGCGTGACGGTCGCCGTCGCCGCCCTCGGGCTCATCGCCCTGCACCGTTCGCAGACCGCCGCGCTGCTGCCCGTCGTGCTCGCGCTGTGCGGGGCGCTCGGGTGGGCGATCGGCAACGTCGCGACGCGGCGGGCGGGGGCCGCGAACCCGCTGCACCTGACCCTGTGGTGGTCGGTCGTGCCGCCGGTCCCGATGGCCGTGCTGTCGCTCGTGGTCGAGGGGCCGGAACGCATCGGCGCAGCGCTCGGCACCGCGTTCACGGCACGGGCGCTCCCCGCGGACCTCGGCCTGCTCTACATCGTGGTCGTCGCGACGCTGCTGGGCTACGGCATCTGGTCGCGACTGCTGGCGACCTACCCGTCGAGCACCGTCGCACCGTTCTCGATGCTCGTCCCCGTCGTCGGGGTGCTCGCGTCGTGGGCGGCCTTCGGCGAGGTGCCCGACCTGGTCGAGGTGCTCGCCGGGGCGGTCGTCGTCGCCGCCGTGCTGTGGTCGTCGCGACCGGCGCGGGACCGCGGGCCGCGGCGGGGCTCGGCCCCGAGACCGACGCCGGAGCCGGTTCCGGAGCCGGCGCTCAGCCCCGGTGCTGGCGACGCTCGGCGATGATCCCGGCGAGCGCCCCGCGCAGGTGCGGGTACCGGAACTCGTAGCCGGCGTCGACCAGGCGCGTCGGCACCACCCACCGGCTCTTCAGCACGAGTTCGGTCTCGGTGCGGATCGCGAACGACCCGAGCTCGAGCATCCACCGCCACGTCGGCAGGCCGAACCGCCGCCCGACGGCGTCGCGCAGGGTCGCCATCACGGTGCGGTTGTCCGACGGGTTCGGGCTCGAGACGTTGATCGGCCCGTCGATCTCGGGGTGGTCGCGGACGAACCGGACCGAGCCGAGCACGTCCTCGATGTGCACCCAGCTGAAGCGCTGCCGGCCGTGGGTGGGCCGGTGGTGGTGGTAGGTGCCGTGGCGCAGCCGGGAGCGCGTCGGCACCCACGGCCCGTCGTACTGCGGTCCGCCGAGGCCCGCCTGCGCCAGCCGGAGCAGCGGGACCAGCGCGCTGCCGTCGCCGAACACGATGGCCATCCGCAGCGCCACACGCCGGGTCGCGGGCAGGTCGGCGCCGAAGAACGCGCCCTCCCATGCCCGTGCCACGGACACCGAGAAGCCCTCGCCGAGCTCACCCGTCGCTTCGTCCTGCGGGCGGTCGTCGGCGTGCCGGTAGATCGTCGCCGTCGAGGCGTTCACCCACAGCGGGGTCGGGTGCTCCGAGGTCCGGATGGCCTCGGCGAGCTCGAGCGTGGTGTCCACCCGGGAGCGCATGATCTCCGCACGGTTCCGGCGGCCGTAGCGGCAGTTGACGCTCTTGCCCGCCATGTTCACGACCATCGCGGCACCGTCGACGAGGTCGCGGATCCGCATCGTGTTGCCCCACACGGCGTCGCCGGTGCGCCCGATCGTCACGACCCGGTAGCCCTCGTCGGCGAACGCCCGCTGCAGGTACCGCCCCACGAACCCGCTCGCTCCCGCGATCACGACCTTCGGCTGCTGCTCGACCATCAACGTCCCCTCCTCGGACCGGCATCGGGCACGATCTCGTACCGGAACGCCCCCTCGTACCGGTACAGCGTGCCGAGCACCGGCGCCGAGAGCACCAGGGACACGCGCTGCCGGTCGGCTTCGTCATCGAATCGTTCCACGAGCGTCACGCGCGGCGAGACGACGGCCGGGAGGCGCAGATCGCGTCCCAGCGCACGGAACGTCACGCGCGTGGAGACCAGGCGCAGGGCACCGGCGTCCGGACCCGCCCCGTCGACCTCGGCCCGGAGCAGGGCGCTGACGCGCCCACGGCGACCGAGGTGGTCGACCAGCCCGTCCGGTCCGGCGGTGATGGCGTCCACCATCGTGCGGGTGCCGGAGCGGAAGTGGAAGGTGCGGTGCGCGCGGACCGCGGGGTGGGCCTCCCGGCCGGTGTCGGACCCGCGGCGGACGCGAGCCGCGTGGTTCTCGACCGTGAAGGGGACCTGCCGCTCCCACACCGGGAACATCACCGCGTCGCGGGCGAACAGCGCGAGCAGCGGCCAGAGCCACCGGCGGGGCGTGCCGACGACGGCGAAGACCCCTTCGCCGCGGCCCACGTGACCGGGCGGGACCGCACCGAAGTACGTCCGGAGCCGCGGGTGCAGACGGGCCAGCACCTCGGGCGGTGTCGTCAGCTCGTAGGGCGACCGGGTCACGGTCCCGATCCTGGCACGCCGTCGGCGCGGTTCCCTACGATGTCGCACATGGGACACGACCACGGGCACGGCGTCGGGCACGCCTCGGAGCGCGCGCTGCTCATCGCGTTCTGCATCTCGGCGGGGATCCTGCTCGCCGAGGTCGTGGGTGCCGTGCTCACCGGCTCGCTCGCCCTGCTCGTCGACGCCGGGCACATGGTGGTCGACACCGGCGGCCTGGGGATCGGGCTCGTGGCGACGCGACTCGCCCGTCGGGTCCCCACGTCCCAGCGCACCTGGGGGTTCCAGCGCGCGGAGGTCCTCGGCGCCACCGCCCAGGCCGCGATCCTGCTCGCGGTCGGGGTCTACGTGATCATCTCGGCGGTGCAGCGACTGTTCGTGCCGGCCGAGGTGCACTCCGGACCGCTGCTGGTGTTCGGCATCGTCGGACTGGTCGGCAACGTGGTGGCGTACGCCGTGCTGCTGCGGGCCTCGGGCGAGGGGTTCACGTCGCGGGCCGCGCGGCTCGAGGTGCTCAACGACACGCTCGGCTCGGTCGCCGTCATCGTCGCCGCGATCGTCCTGATGCTGACCGGATGGGAACGCGCCGACTCGATCGCCGCGATCCTGATCGGGCTGCTCATCCTGCCGCGGGCGGTCCGGCTGCTGCGCGAGACCGCGAACGTGCTGCTCGAGTCGACGCCACCGGGGCTCGACCTCGACGCGGTGCGGGGGCACATCCTCGAGCTCGACCACGTGATCGCGGTGCACGACCTGCACGCGACGCTCGTGGCGACCGGGGTGCCGAACCTGACGGCGCACGTCGTGGTGGACGACCACTGCTTCTCGACGGCGCACGCCCCGGCGATCCTCGACGAGCTGCAGCAGTGCGTGGCGGAGCACTTCGACGTGCCGGTGGCGCACTCGACGTTCCAGTTGGAGCCGGTGTCGCACCGGCGGCACGAGCACGAGGTGCACGCGTAGGGCGGGTGTGCGTGTGGGTGCGCGAGGTGCGCGTCCGGGTTCGCGACGTTCCACGAGTTGATCGACGCACGTCCTGTCGCCAGATGCACACGCATCTGTTGCTCGCACATGTTCCGACGGACCACGCGGCGATCGACAGGTGTTCTGTCGGAAGATGCGCACGTACCCGGCGCAGCGCCCGCGCGTCAGCAGTCGTCGGTGCGGGTGGGGTACGCCGTGATCACGCGGTCGGTGGTGGCCGAGACGATCACCTTGACGAACGGCTCGTCGTCGGGGCGGGAACCGTCGTCGAACCGGACGGGCGCGGCGTAGCAGACCTTGCCGTCGCCGGCGTCGACCGGGAACCCGGGGCGCGGGTCCTCCAGCGCGGTCTGCACCGCCGTGAGCATCGCGTCGTCCCAGTCCCGCGAGCCGTGGCCCGTGACGACGTCCCGCCAGTCCGCCGTGTGCCGGACCCGGATGTGCTCGTAGCCCTGGGCGGCGGTGCCGCATTGCAGGGTGACACGGCCGAGGGCCTCGGTCTCGTACTGGGCGACGGCCGCCTGGGTCGTCGTGTCGCACCGGCCGAGCGCGCTGCTGCCGGGCATGTCCGGTCCGGTCCGGGTGATCGTGACGGTGCCGTCACCATCGGTGCCGGACGACGACTGCGTCGACCCGGCCGGCTGGTTCCCGCTGCCGATCGTCGGGTCCTCGGCGCCCCGCTCGGCGGTGAGGAACAGACCGCCGGCCAGGAGCCCCGCCGCCACCACGGCTGCGACGCCGGTGATGACGGAACGCTTCTGCTGGGCCACGTGCCCAGTATGGCGGAGGTGGGGCGGGCCTCCCGTCCGGTGCGCGCGTCGGACGGGAGGCCCGGTGCGCGTCAGGCGCGCGCGGCCAGTCGGGTCCCGGCGACGACGGCCAGGACGGCGACGACCACGACGTACCCGATCAGGACGGGCAGGGTCGGCACCACCAGCAGGGCCGCCCCGACGGCCACGACCGGCACCGTGAGCCCGGCGTAGGCGATGAGGAAGACGGCCGCGAGCACGCCGCCCCGACGCTCCGGGCCGACCAGGGCACCGGCGCTGCCGATCGCGGCGCGGAACAGCAGGCCGACCCCGGCTCCCGCGACGACCCCGCCGCCGATGAACCCCGCGACCTGCAGCACGACCGCCGCGACCGCCAGCACGACCAGCCCGACGACCAGCAGCACCATGCCGAGCCGGATCTGCGCCCGCTGCGACAGCCGGGCGAACACGATCTGCGACAGCGCGCTCGCGGCGAAGACCCCGAACGTCGTGGCCCCGGCGGCCAGGCGGTCGGTGACGTGGAACGTGGTGCCGAGGAAGCTCGGAGCGACCGAGGTGAAGAGCCCCTGGACGGCGAGCGCTGCGAACGCCGCGGCGCCGGCGGCCCAGAACGCGGCGCCCTGCCCCTCGGGCGCCTGCATGCGCTGCGGGCGGTAGGTGACGGGAGCCTGCGGGCGGTCGACCGTCTCCGGAGCCGCGAGCACCAGCACGAACGCGATCGCCAGCGCGACGGCGAACACGACGTAGGGGACCATGAGCGGCTGCCCGACGAACTCGGCGAGCGCTCCGCCGACGAGTGCACCGAGCGACAGGCCGCCCAGGTTCACGGCGCCGGCGGCGACACTCGCGCCCTTCGCCGAGTCGGACGAACCGGTCGCCCGCACCCGGAGCTCGCCGAGGTGTGCCGTCGCGGTCGCGGTGAGCGTCCCGACGCCGAGGCCGGTCACGAGCCGGGCGACGATGAGCCCGGTGACGTCGTTCCAGAGCAGGAACAGCACGGCGGCGACGAGCTCGA
The DNA here is from genome assembly GCF_020297365.1 of Curtobacterium oceanosedimentum. GTDB lineage: Bacteria > Actinomycetota > Actinomycetes > Actinomycetales > Microbacteriaceae > Curtobacterium. The sequence continues at coordinate 86,101 of NZ_JAIXIG010000010.1, read as the reverse complement.
GGGCGACGGACACCAGGATGAGCGGGCGCCTTCCGTGCACGTCGCTGAGGTGCCCGGCCAGGTAGAGCGACCCGACGACCCCGACCCCGTACGCCGCGAAGATCACCGTCGTCGTGAAGGTCGGGAACCCGTCACGCGCCTGGTAGATCACGTAGAGCGGCGCGGGGACGGTGGCGAACGCCATCACCGCGAGGAACGCGAAGGCGACCGCCCAGAAGCCGAGGCCGTGGCGTCGGCGGGTGTGGGCTCGACGTCCGCGGGGTGCGGCGACCCGCTCGCCCGAGGACGCGGGAGCGACGGAGGTGGCGGGGACGGTGCCCGTCGGGGGTTCGGTCACGGTGGTCATGCTCCGATGATCACGATCGCCGAGCATCGAGTCCAACGGACGTGGTTGATGTGCACCATCGAGCGGGTCGATACTCGGACGATGGAGACCCGTCTGCTCGAACAGTTCGCCGCCGTCGCCGCCGAGGGCAGTGTCACGCGGGCGGCCGAACGCCTCTGGGCGGCGCAGTCGACGGTGTCGGCGGGGATCGCCTCGCTCGAACGGAGCTTCGGGGTCCGGCTCTTCGACCGCACCGGCCGACAGCTCGTCCTGACCCCCGCCGGCGAGGACCTGCTCCCGCACGCCCGCGCCGTGCTCGAGTCGCTGGACCGCATGCGCGACCTGGCGACCGCGGACGACGCCGACCTGCGGGGCCGGGTGCGGCTCGGGATCTTCACGAGCATGGACATCGTCGACCTGACCGGCGTGCTGGGGCGGTTCCGACGGCGGCACCCGCTGGTCGCCGTGGAGCTGATGACCTCGCCGTCGGGCACCACCGGGCTCGTGCAGGACCTGGTCGCCGGGCGGCTCGACATCGCCTACACGGGGTTGCCCACCGTGCCCGCCGGGGTGGTCGTCGAGCCGCTGCGGGAGATGCCGTTCCGGGTGTTCACCGCGTCGGACCACCCGCTGGCCGGCCGCACCTCGGTGTCGCTCGCCGAACTCGCCGAGGAACCGTTCGTCGACACGGCGCACGGGTTCGGCAACCGGATCATCCTGGACGGCGCGCTCGAGCGGCTCGGCATCCGGCGGCGGATCGTCGCGGAGATGAACGACATGCCGGCGGTGGTCCGCTTCGCCTCGGCCGGACTCGGCGTCGGGGTCGTGCCGGACTCGGGGGTGCGGCACGACGGCGCGGTGCTCGACCTGCAGGACCCGGTCGACCCGCTCCGCATCGGGCTGGCGGTGCGCTCGTCCCCGGAGCCGAGCCGCGCGGTCCGGACGCTGGCGCGGGACATCGTCGCGGCGCGGGTGGGGTGACGCGGGGGTCGCCCACCGGCGGACGGGAGGCGCGGCGCGGGTCCGCCACATGCCTCCCGGCCGTCAGTCCCCCCAGATCTCCCCGACGACGGCGTCGAGCAGGCCGTTCGTCGGGAAGTTCGCCTGCCGGATCACGATGAACGTGTCGTCGCGCAGGAAGAAGGTGGTCACCTGGTCGACCGGGCCCGTCTTCGCCGGGACGGACGACTGGCACGCTCGCCCGCCGTTGCGGTCCTCGCACGGGAGCGGACTGTCGGCGAGCACGTCCGCTGCCCCGGGGCCGGCTGTCCCGATGGTCATGGTGAGCCCGCTGACGTCCGCGCGCGGGTCGGCCCATCGGCAGATGATCTCGGACTCACCGTCCGCCCAGGTGACGTCCTCGCCGTCACTCCCGGCCGAGTCGTCCTTCGCCTTGGAGATCTCGGTCAGCGGAGTCTGGCCGAAGAGCCGGTCGTAGTCCTCCACCGGGACCATGTCGCGGCAGGACGCCGGGATCTGCGCCACGGCGGCGGGCGGGGTCGGGGTCGGTGTGGGCTTCGGGGTCGGCGCACCGGTGATCGGCGCCGAGGACGGGGTCGTCGCGGTCGGGGCGGGCTCCGGCTGCTGCGTCTGCGTGGGTGCGGCCACGGGCTGCTCCTGCTGCTGCGAGAGCGTCAGGGCGACCGCGCCCGTCGCGGTGCCGACGGCCAGCAGTCCGACGATGCCGAGCGCGATGCCGGGTCGGACACGACGACGCTTCGGACGCGGGGTGGCACGTTCGAGGACGTTCTGCTTCATCGAGACGAGCATGCGCTGCAGGTCGTCTCCCTCGGGAGGCTCAGTGTTCATCGTGCATCACCACCTTCTTGAGTCGTCGACGGTTGCGGGACACCCGCTGGGTGACCGCGCCGACCGTCAGCCCGAGGAGCTCGGCGGCCTCGGCGTACGAGTGGCCCGCGAGCAGGCACAGCTCGCAGATGCGACGGTCGAGGTCGGGCAGTGCGGCGATCTCGGCCCGGACCCAGCGGAGGGTCTCGCGGGCCTCGTCGTGGTCGGCGGGCGAGGCGAGGTGCTCGGGGAGTTCGTCCGCGCGTCGCCGGGCCTGCTTGCGCCCGGTGTTGAAGGCGTGGTTGCGGCACACCACGAGCAGCCACGGCAACACGGTGTCGGCGGGCAGCTCGAGGGTCGCCGCGCGCTGCCAGAGCGTCAGGAAGGAGTCCTGCACGATCTCCTCGACGTCGGACCGGTCGTCCACCAGCGCCCAGGCGTACCGGGTGAGCGTGGCGGCGTACCGGTCGAACGCCCGCGACAGGGCAGCGGTGTCGCCCTGCGCCATCGCGCGGACGAGCGCTCCGTCCGTGTCGGTGCCGGTCCTCACGTCCACATCCCACCTCCTTCACCCAGAGGTGTCGGCAGGACGCGCGATCCTGACAGGAACGTGGCGGATCCGTGATCTCGGGCGTGTCGGCAGGGGACCGACGAGGTCAGGCGTCAGCTGTCAGGCGTCAGCTGTCAGGCGTCAGTGGAAGTCGTCGCCGTCGCTCTCGCCCGGGGTCTTGTGCCCGCCGAGCATGTCGTTGTCGTCCTGCTCGCTCGACGACGCCAGCTGCAGCATCGCGAGCACGACGACCACCACGATGAACGCGACGCCGAGGAAGATCACGGACAGCTGCAGCTCCCGCGTCGAGAACAGCACGACGAGGCCCGTGAAGACCGCGATGATCCCGGAGATCCCGAGGAGCTCGACCGGGCGCAGGCGGTCACGACGGCTGGGGGTGGTCATGCGAGTGGTGCTCCGTCCGGGGCCGGTGTGGCCGTGCCCCACTTGTGCGAGAGGCCGGCGATCACGTGGAAGACCGCCGTGATGGCGAGGTACGCGCCGAGCAGGCCGACGAGCACGATGGAGGCGTCGAGGGTCCCGGTGACCTGTTCCACGCCGCCGAGCTGCCGGGAGTAGTCCGGCGGGGTGACGAGGAAGGCGACCGCGAGCAGCAAGGTGATCGCCCCCATGGTCGTCCAGTCACGCGCGAAGGGCGATCGGCGCCGTGCTCGGAGGCCCTGGGACAGCTCGAGCGCTCCGGTCAGCACCGCGAAGGCGACGACGACCGTGATGAAGGCCGGGAGGCCGAAGCCGTTCAGGGCGATGCCGGCGACCGCGGCCAGCAGGGTGATGACCGCCTGCAGCAGGGTGGTGCGGCGCGAGCGTCCGTCGAGCGGCAGGCGGGCGATCCCGCCGAACAGCAGCACGAGCCCCTCGACCAGGGCGAAGGCACCGAAGAGCAGCAACCCGTAGCCGGCCGCGTGGTTCGTCGAGAACGTGATCACGAGCGCGACGACCGCTGCGGGCACGGCCCGGAGGATCGGGATCGGCCAGTACCGCGCGCGCTGGGTCGCATCGTTCACGGTGGTGGCGTCGTCCACGGTGTCGGACACGAGACCTCTTTCGGGCATGCGGATCGTGGAGTCGATCCTACCGCCGGTGTGGTGGGCACCCGACCGGCGCCGGGGCTCGGAGCCGGCGGGACCACGGCCGCCAGCCCCGGGCGGCACCGGTTCCCCGGCACCGCCCGGGCCGGTTCACGGCTGCTGCGAGTCCCCTGGCGAGGCCGCTCGGCGGGCGCGTCGCCGGACGGCCCACCAGCTCGTGGCACCGACCGCTGCGAGCGCGGCGGCGAGCGCGGCGAGCAGCCCCAGCCCCTCGGCGCCGGTGTAGGCGAGCGCCCCCGCCGGCTCGCTCGGGCCACGGTCGGCCGCCGGTGCGCCCGGCTGGTGCTCGTCGCCGTCCGGGGCGTCGACGGCGGCGCCACCGTCGTCGGCGTCCGGCCGGTCCGCGGGCGCAGGCCCCGTCGGCGTCGGGCTCGGCTGCGGGTCCTGGTCGTCCGGCACCACGACCACCACGACACCGGTCGACGGGTCGCCGCCGTCCGGGTCGCTCGGCGACGTCGCGGTCGCCACGTTCTCGACGTCGGAACCGTCACCCTGGTAGCCCGGGTCGAGCACGGCGCGGATCCGGAAGTCCAGGGTCTCCCCCGCCTCGAGCGCGACCTCGGAGCGGCAGGTCACCCGCTGCCCCTCGGCCGTGCAGCCGTCGTCGGACCCGGCGAAGCGCATCGCGGCGGGCAGCTCGTCGACGGCGCCGACCTGCTGCGCCACCGCCGGCCCACGGTTCCGGGCGGTCACCAGGTACTCGACCTCGTCCCCGGGCCGGACGGTCGACGGCGACACCGACTTGCCCGTCTCGACGTGGGCGTCGACGGGTGCGGCGGAGACGGTCGTGCTCGCCCGCGATGCGTTGTCCGCCTCGTTCGTGTCGGACAGCGACGGCGGTGGTGCGATGGTCGCGACGCTCTCGAGCGCGCCCTCGGCACCGTCGGCGATCCGCCCCTCGACCGTGACGACGGCGGAGCCCCCACGGGGCAGGGACAGGTCGGTCGACACGTCACCCGACCCGGACGCCGTCGCACAGGCGGAGCCGTCCGTGGCCGCGCACGTCCAGGTGACGTCCTCGACGCCGTCCGGCACGTCGACCACGAGCGGGCTCGGGTCGGTGGGGTTCGGGCCGGGGTTCCGCGCCGTCACGGTGTACCGGAGCGGCTCGCCGGCCGTCGCGGTCGCGGGCAGGTCGTGCTCGACGGACAGGTCGGCCGGCTTCCACACCCGCAGCGCGTCGACCTCGTGCTTGTCCACGTGACTGCCGGTGGCACCCGCGAAGCCGAGCCGGAGCGTGCTCGGCAGCGGCGCCTGGCCGTCACCGTGCAGCGGGACCCGGTCGAGCACGGTCCGCATGGTCGAGCCCGCCTGCAGCCGCACCGTGACGGCGAGCCCGCCGTCGTCGTCCGGCACCAGCGTGACCCGCACCTTCCGGGGCGTGGACCCCGCGGTCACGGTGCCGCCGGGCGCCTGCACGCCGGCGACGTAGCGGTACCCCTCGGTCCCGTTGCCCGAACCACGGACCACGACGTGGTCGGGCTCCGCTCCGGGGCCGGACCCGTTGATGCGTGACGAGAAGTTGCCGTAGTGGTCGATCGCCACGGCGGCGAAGCCCCCGGGCACGCCCGGGAGGTCGCACGCGCGCCCACCGCCCTCGGTCGCTTCCTTCCGGCAGGCGTACCCGAGGCCGGCGCCGAAGGACCCGACGCCCTGCGCCGCCGCACCGTCGGCCAGGTAGAGCAGCAGCCCGTCGGCGCCGGGGTCGTCCTTGGCGGTGTACATCGCGTACGTGAACTCGATCTCGAGCCCGGTGTCGGACGGGAACGTGTCGTTCGTCGACCACGCCCCGGCCTGGTTCCGGACGTCGTCGGTCAGCCGGAGCCGACCGCCCGAGACCGACGCGTCACCGTGCAGGGCACCGCCGGACGCGCTGGAGAACTGGTTGACGTAGGGGAAGTCGAGCGCCGCGGCGCTCGACCCGCTCGGGTGGACGGCGGGCGCCGCGAGCACGACGAGTGCCGTCAGCGCGGTGCACGCCGCGGCGAGACGACGCGCGACCCGTGACCGGAGCACGCGTGGGGCCATTGTTGGAGCAGTGGGATCTGTCATGTCCCGATGCTCGCGATCGCGACACCGACCACACGCGGTGGCGAGACGATCTGTGGAACGCCGTCACGCGCCTCCCGGCTGTGCAGGGAGAACGCGACCGATCAGGCCAACCACACCGTCGTCTCACCGGGCAGGACGCCGGGGGCGACCCCGTCGAGCGGCGCCGACGCGACGACGACCGTGCCGTCCGGCAACGGCACCGGGGTGGTCCCGAAGTTCGTGACCGACCGCCATCCCTCGTGCCGCGCGAACGCGACGACGTCGGGGCCGGCGTCCAGCCAGGCGAGTTCCTCGCCCCGTTGCAGTCGGCGCCGGGCAGCCAGGGCGTCCCGGTAGAGCGACAGCGTCGATGTCGGGTCGCCGTCGAGCGCCTCCACCGAGGACGCCCCGAAGTCGGCCGGCTGCGGCAGGAGCGGTGCGACCTCGCCGAAGCCGAAGGACGGTCCGGTCGTGGTCCACGGGATCGGCACGCGGCAGCCGTCCCGGCCCTTCACGGTGTGGCCGGAGCGCAGCCACTTCGGGTCCTGCAGCTGGTCGCGGGGGATGGCGGCGGCCTCGTGCAGGCCGAGCTCCTCGCCCTGGTACACGTACGACGACCCGGGCAGCGCGAGCATGAGCAGCGTCGCCGCCCGTGCCCGGCGGAGCCCCCGTGCCCGGTCGAGCGCCGGTGCCGTGCCGTCGGTCAGCAGCCAGGCGTCGGTGTCGGTATCCTCCGGCAGGCCGTAGCGGGTCGCGTGGCGGACGACGTCGTGGTTCGACAGCACCCACGTGCTCGACGCGCCGGACTGCTCGGACGCGGCCAGGTTGCGCTCGATGATCTCCCGGAAGGCGTCGGGGGCGAAGGGCGACTCGAGCAGGTCGAAGTTGAACGCCTGCCCGAGCTCGGTCGGACGCGCGTAGAGGACCCGGCGGGGTGCCGGCGCCCAGGCCTCGGCCACCGCGGCACGGGGCGGGTCGTACTCGTCGAGCACGCGACGCCACCCCGCGAAGATCTCGTGCACCTCGTCCCGGTCGTACAGCGGGTCCGAGCCGTCGAGCGGCAGCGCGTGCTCGTTCGAGGGCCGGTACGGCGTCGACAGGTCCTTCGCCAGCCCGTGCGCCACGTCGACCCGGAACCCGTCGACGCCGCGGTCGGACCAGAAGCGCAGGGTGTCCTCGAAGTCGGCGCGGACCTCGGGGTTCGACCAGTCCAGGTCGGGCTGCTCGGGGGCGAACAGGTGCAGGTACCACTGCCCGTCGGGCACCCGGGTCCAGGCACTGCCGCCGAAGTTCGAGACCCAGTCGCTCGGCGGGAGCTCGCCGGACGCACCGGTGCCCTCGCGGAACACGTAGCGCGCTCGCTCCACCGACCCGGACGGGGACGCCAGCGCCGCGCGGAACCACTCGTGCTGGTCCGAGGTGTGGTTCGGCACGACGTCGACGATGACCTTGAGGTCGTGCTCGTGCGCCGCCCGGACCAGGGCGTCGAGGTCCGCGAGGGACCCGAGCCGCGGGTCCACCGCCCGGTAGTCGGCGACGTCGTAGCCGCCGTCGGCGAGCGGCGACGGGAAGAACGGGGAGAGCCAGAGCGCATCGACCCCGAGCGACGCCAGGTACGGCACGCGGCTCGTGATGCCCGCGACGTCGCCGAGTCCGTCGCCGTCCGTGTCGGCGAAGCTGCGCGGGTAGACCTGGTAGACGACGGCGTCCCGCCACCAGTCCGGGTCGGGCGTGCGGGGCGTGCTGGCCGGGGTCCGAAGGGTGCTCACGCCGCCACCGTACCCAGGCGTCCGGGAATGCGGACCCGTACGATCGGATTGGTTGTCGCAGACACCTTTCCGACCCAGAACAGAACCAGAGGGATCCCCATGACGAACGTCCTCGTCCTCGTCGGCAGCCTGCGCGCCGACTCCATCAACCGCAAGCTCGCCGAGGCCGCCGCGCACCACGCGCCGGAGGGCATCGAGCTGCAGACCTTCGACGGCATCGTCGACCTGCCCTTCTACAACGAGGACATCGACGGCGACACCCCGCCGGCACCGGCCGTCGCCTTCCGTGACGCCGTCGCCGCCGCGGACGGCGTGCTGCTGATCACCCCCGAGTACAACGGCACGATCCCCGCCGTCCTGAAGAACGCCCTGGACTGGGGTTCGCGGCCGTTCGGCGCATCGCCGCTGTCCGGCAAGCCCCTCGCCGTGATCGGCTCCGCCTTCGGTCAGTACGGCGGCGTCTGGGCGCACGACGACGCCCGCAAGGCCGCCGGCATCGCCGGCGCGAAGGTGCTCGAGGACGTCAAGGTCGCCATCCCGCAGTCGGTCGTCCGCTTCGCGGAGACCCACCCGCGTGAGGACGCCGAGGTCACGACGCTCGTGCAGGGCGCGCTCACCGCGCTCGCCGAGGCCGCGGCCGCCACGGACGAACCGGCCGCCGCGTAACGCGCGACCAGGAGACGGACGGGCGGCCCGTGGCGACCCCGCCACGGGCCTCCCGTCCGTCCGGTGCGTCCGCACGGGCGGGACGGTGGACGGGGACGTTCGCCAGGGCGCCGAGGTTCGTTAGGACGCCTAGTAAGGAGACGGGTTACCCTGAAGCCCATGTCGACGCAGGAGATCACCGAGGCGTCCGGGTACTGGTTCCCGGACGACGACGCGACCCAGCGCGGGGTCGCGGTCCTCAACGCACTCCGGCGCTACCGGGCCGCGGAGACCGCGATGCGGCGACGCACCCGCGACTCGATGGGGATGGGTGAGACCGACCTGCTCGCGGTGCGCTTCCTGCTGCAGGCGCAACGCGCCGGCCGGATGGTCAGCCCGAAGGACCTCGCCGCCTACCTGAAGATCTCGTCGGCGTCGACCACGATCCTCATCGACCGCCTGGTGAAGTCGAACCACGTGCGACGCGACCCGCACCCCACCGACCGTCGGGCGCTCGTGATCACGCCGACGACCGACACCGACGACGAGGTCCGCGCCACGCTCGGCGTGATGCACCGACGGATGATGTCGATCGCCGAGGGCCTCCCCGCGTCCGAGGCACGGATCGTGGCCGGGTTCCTCGAGCAGATGCGCGAGGCCGTCGACCAGGTCGACCCCGCACCCGCGCACTGAGCACCCCCGGGGGACGCCGCCTCCGAGCGCACTGGGAGCGGTCACTGCGACACCGCGTAGACCGGAACGGTCACTGACGCAAAAGGAGTCGCAACCATGCACGCTTCGGACAAGATGGGCAAGAACCTCCAAGCGGTCCTCGTGGACCTCATCGACCTGCACCTCCAGGGCAAGCAGGCGCACTGGAACATCCTCGGCACCAACTTCCGCGACCTGCACCTGCAGCTCGACGAGATCGTCGACGCGGCCCGTGAGTTCGCCGACGACACCGCCGAGCGCATGCGTGCGCTCTACCTCGTGCCGGACGGCCGCTCGGCGACCGTCTCCGCGGGCAGCCACCTCGACGCCTTCCCGGACGGCGAGATCGCCACGCACGACGCTATCGACCAGATCACGCTGCGCCTGTACCAGGCCACCGGCACCATGCGCGACGTGCACGACGAGGTCGACGACGAGGACCCGACGACCGCGGACCTGCTCCACGGCTTCATCGAGCGCCTCGAGCAGCTCGCGTGGATGGTCTCCGCCGAGAACCGCGCTCCGAGCACCCCGCTGGCCTCGGCCACCACGCCCGCCGTCGCCGACGCGTCGGCGCACGCGTAGGGGGTCGGGTGGACCTCGGCATCCAGGGCAAGACCGCCCTCGTCTTCGGCGGCGACTCCGGCATCGGCTGGAACACGGCTCGCATCCTCCTGGCGGAGGGTGCGACCGTGGTCGTGTCCGACATCGACCAGAGCCGGCTGGACACGAGCGCGGACCAGCTCGAGGCGCCGCTCGGCAAGCTGCACGCCTTCGCGGCCGACGTTCGGAGCGCCGAGAGCCTCGCCGTGCTGCACGACGAGGTGCGCGAGGCGGTCGGCGAGATCGACATCCTCGTGCAGTCCTCGGGCGTCACCGGCGCGCAGGGCATGTTCCACGAGATCGACGAGGTCGGCTGGGCCGAGACGATCGACATCGACCTGATGGGCCCCGTGCGGATCACGCGCGAGTTCATCGGCGACCTGCGCCAGGGCGGCTGGGGTCGGATCGTGTACCTGGTGTCCGAGGACGCCACCCAGCCGTACGACGACGAGCTGCCCTACTGCGCCGCCAAGGCCGGGGTGCTGTCGTTCGCGAAGGGCCTGTCGCGGTCCTACGCGAGCGAGGGCCTGCTCGTGAACACCGTCTCGCCGGCGTTCATCCACACGCCGATGACCGACGCGATGATGAAGAAGCGGGCCGAGCAGACGGGCCAGAGCTTCGACGACGCGATCACGTCGTTCCTCGACGAGGAGCGTCCGTACATGGAGCTCGACCGTCGTGGGGAGCCCGAGGAGGTCGCGAACGTCGTGGCGTTCCTGTGCTCCGACCTGGCGAGCTTCGTCAACGGTTCGAACTACCGGGTCGACTCCGGCTCGGTCGCCACGATCTAGGAGTGCCATGACCGACTTCCGCTACCTCATCGTCGGCGGCGGGATGGTCGCGGACGCCGCTGCCCGCGGCGTCCGCGAACTCGACGCCGACGGCTCGATCGGCATCGTGAGCGAGGACGTCGACCGGCCCTACGCCCGGCCGGCGCTCTCGAAGAAGCTGTGGACCGACCCGGACTTCAGCTGGGACGAGAAGGTCGACCTGCACACCGAGGAGACGGGCGCGCAGTTCGTGCTCGGCACCGCGGTGACCGCGATCGACCGTGCCGCGAAGACCGTCACGACCGCCGACGGGTCGACGCACGGGTACGAGCGGCTGCTCATCGCGACCGGCGGGAAGCCGCGCAGCCTGCCGGGGCTCGCTCCGTCCGACCGGGTGCTCGACTACCGCAGCGCGGCCGACTACCGCCGGCTCCGCGAGCTCGCCGACGCCGGGGCGCACGTCGCGGTGGTCGGGGGCAGCTACATCGGCACCGAGATCGCCGCCGGCATCGTGCAGAACGGCGCCCGCGTCACGCTCGTCACCCCGGACGAGGTGCTCGGCGGCCACATGTTCCCCGACGACCTGGCGCGCGCGTTCCAGCAGCGCTTCGTCGACCACGGCGTCGAGCTCCGCACCGGGCGCCGGGTCGAACAGGGCGAGGAGACCGACGGCGGCGTCGTGCTGACGCTGGACGACGGCTCCGTGATCGAGGCCGACGCGGTCGTCGCCGGGCTCGGCATCGAAGCGCAGACCGGGCTCGCCGCCGACGCCGGCCTGACCGTGCGCGACGGCATCGTGGTGTCGTCCACCCTGCTGACCGACGACGACTCGGTGTTCGCCGCCGGTGACGTCGCCGAGTACCCGGACCGGATCCTCGGGACCCGCCGGGTCGAGCACGTCGACAACGCGAAGCAGCAGGGTCGGCAGGCCGGTCGCAACCTGGCCGACGCCGACGAGACCTACGACCACACGCCGATGTTCTACTCGAACGTCTTCGACATGGGCTACGAGGCCGTCGGACGGGTCTCCACGGAGCTGGACACCCTCGAGGACTGGCAGGATCCGCTGACCACCGGCGTCGTCTACTACCTCGACGACGACGGGACGGTCCGGGGTGTCCTGCTCTGGAACGTGCCGGACCAGACCGACGCGGCCCGGCAGGTCCTCGCCGAGGCGAACTCCCTGACGCCCGACATGCTGCGGGGGCGCATCACGCCCTGACCGGCCGCCTGGAGGCCCGGTGCCGGTCCGACGGACCGGCACCGGGCCTCCGGCGCGTCACGGCTCCTGCCGCCGGTCCGTCTCCGGCGCGACCGCGTCGACCACCGCGCGGCGGTCCGCCGGGTCGACGGGGACGTCGTCGCCGTCCGCCATCGCCACGGCGTGCGCGGACTTTGCCGCCTCGAGCGTTTCGTCGTCGTTGCGCGCCATGCCGAACAGCTCGATGAACCGGGACTTGACGAGCAGCCAGGCGTCGCCGGGTCCGAGCCGGGCCAGGTCGGACGAGGTGGAGTCGTCGCGCACCCGCTGCAGCGAGGACACCCCGCGGTCGGGCAACCGGCGGTCGACGTGCGCCACCGCGAGCCGGGCGACCGCGTCGGCCTGCGCGTGCATGACGGAGTGGGCGCCGTCGACGACCTCGCGGAGCACCGCGTACGGGAACACCCGCGCCAGCCGACGCACCCAGTCACGCGGGACCATCGCGTCGTGCTCACCGCGCACGATCAGGGTGCGCGCCCGCACGTGCGCCGCGCGCTCCTCGATCGGGAACGCGATCATCCGCGGCAGCACCTTGTGGAACCAGTGCCAGCCGCACAGCGCGTACGCGGTGACCGCGTGCCAGCGCACGGCAGCGGGTTCGTGCAGCGCCGACCGCAGGAACCGGAACGCCGACTGCCGGACGGTCCGCGCGTGCGAGTCGACGACCGGGCTGATCAGCACGAGGTCCGAGACGTCGGGGCGGCGGGCGGCCACCTCGGTCACGACCTGCGTGCCCATCGAGTGGCCGACGAGCACCGGGTCCTCGAGGCGCAGGTCGTCGATGACGCGTTCGACCGCGTCGGCGTAGCGCTCGATCGACACCCGCCCGCGGAACGGCGGGACCCCGGCGAAGCCCGGCAGGTCGAGCGCGTGCACGGGGCCGTTCTCGTTGAGGTGCGGGGCGAGCCGTTCGTAGTACGTCGAGGCGATACCGAGCCCCGCGACCAGCACGAACGCTCGGGAGCCGGGGTGGCCGATCGAGCTCACCCGGACGTAGGTCCCGTCGACGGCGACCCGGTCGATCCGTACCGTGACGTCGGCGTCCTCGGCCTGTGCGAGTTCGCCCGCCGGGTCCGGCGCGGCTGCCGGGCGTTCGTCGTCCACGTGGGTCTCCTCGGGTCGGGCGGTCGCCCAGGATACCCGTCCGCCGGGTGCGGGGAGCGTGGCCGTGCGGTCAGCCGGCGAAGGTGTTCGCGGGGAACCCGTGCACGCGCGTCGGCACCGCGAACACGGCGCCCGAGCGCGGCGCCTGCTCGAGGTCCTCCTCGGTCAGGTTCTCGCGGGCCGTGGCGACGAACAGTGTCGACGTGTCCGGTCCGCCGAACGCCACCGACGTCGGGTTCGCCACCGGCAGCGTGACGGTCTCCAGGTGCGACCCGTCGGGGCCGTACCGCTCGACCCGGCCGCCGCCGTAGATCGCGGTCCACCAGCACCCCTCGTCGTCGCGGACCAGGCCGTCGTGTGCCTGGCCGACCACGAAGGGTTCGAGCTCGCCGAGCTCGCCGTCCGGGCCGTAGGACCCGCGGTAGATCGTCGACGCGCTCGTGTCCGTGACGTACATGGTGCTGCCGTCGTCCGACCACTCCATGCCGTTCGTCACGCCGAAGCCGCCGCGGAGCACCCGCGTCGTGCCGTCCGGCTCGACGGAGTACAGCGCTCCGTCGGGCTCCCCCGTCGTGACGTTCATGCTGCCGACCAGGAACCGGCCGAACGGGTCGCACTTGCCCTCGTTGAACCGGTTGCCCGAGGTGCCGTGCGAGACGCGCGCGATCTCCCGCTCGATCGTGCCGTGCTCGTCGGTCAGGACGACGGTGTCCCCGAGGGCCGCGACGAACCCGCCCGACGCCCGGGGTTGGAAGCTGGCGAGCGGGGGCGGCAGCGGCACGCTCGACATCACCGTGCCGTCGGCCCGTGCGGTGTTCAGGGTGCCGAGGGTGATGTCGGTCCACCGCAGCAGCTGCGCTGCGGGGTCCCAGACGATGCTCTCGGCCAACACCGCCCGGGCGTCGGAGAAGACGGTCGCGGGTCCGGTGGCGGCGTCGGTGCTCATCGACCCCGTCTACAACGCCGCCGGTCCGTGCTCGCTCAGGCGTGGGTGCGCGCGCGGCGGCGGCGAGGGCGGCGGCGGCGAGTCCACGGGCTCAGCGACACCTCACGCCCGCTGGCGCCCGTGAGGTGTCGCACAGCGCGAACGTCCGCCCCGGCACGGCCGTGGCGGCGTCCGCGGGTCAGAGGCGGGCGTACCGCGCGCGGAAGAAGCTGTAGACGCCGAAGGCCACGAACCCGATGCCGATCGCCACGAGGAGGACCACCCCGCCCGGCATCCTCCGGACGGCCTCGAACGCGGCGTCGAGGCCGGTGGCCTGGTCGGGGTCGCTCTGCAGCCCGGCGACGGCGATGAGCACGCCCACGACGACCACGGCGATGCCCTTGCCGACGTAGCCGACGACACCGAGCACGGTGACCGCACGGTCGAGCTGGCCCGGGGCCCGGGTGATGTGCTTGCGGAAGGACCGGCGGCAGCCGATGACGACGAGTCCGATGCCGACCGCCACCGCGATCGCCCCGGCGAGCAGCAGCACGAACACCCCGCCCGGCGTCGCCAGGGTCTTCGCCGCGGCACTCTGCGACGAGCTGCTGGAGCTCGACCCGGCACCGAGCGCGTACGAGGCCGCCGAGTACGCGATCACGCCGTAGACCACGGCCTTCGCGACGTCCTTGAGCCGGGCGAGCCAGCCCCGGGTGGTGTCGGAGCGGCCGCCGACGATCGCCTCGACGACCAGGCGCACCGTGAGCGCCGCGGTACCGACGGCGATCAGCCACAGCAGGAACACCCCACCGGGCACCGCTGCGATCTGCTGCAGCGCGCCGGACTGGTCCGTCTCACCACCGGAGGACGCGTTGCCGATGCCGAGCAGGATCGCCAGGTACCCGATCAGCAGGTGGACGATGCCGCTGCCGACGAACCCGGCGCGTGCCGTGACCTCGAACCACCGGCTGTCGGCCGCTCGCCGGACCTGTCGTCCGGTCTCCCGTGCTGCGTGCTCCGCCGTGTCGCTCATCCCGTCAAGCGTGCCCGACGCGAGCCGTCCTGTCCGGACCACACCCGGCTGTGGTGCCGCCCCGCACCGGACGGGAGGCCTGTGGCGCGCGGCCACGGGCCTCCCGTCGGTCGGTGGAAGCGGCTCAGTCGCCCTTCACGTTGACGACCTGCCGCAGCGTGTGCCGGATGGACACCAGGTCCGACGCGTCGGCCATCACCTGGTCGATCGGCTTGTACGCCGCCGGGATCTCGTCGAGGAACGCGTCGGTGTCGCGGTACTCGATGCCGGCCATCGCCTCGCGCAGCTGCTCGTGGGTGAAGGTCCGCCGGGCCGCGCTCCGCGAGAACAGCCGTCCGGCCCCGTGCGGCGAGGACTCGAGCGACGGCTTGTTGCCGAGGCCCTCGACCACGTACGACGCCGTGCCCATCGACCCCGGGATCAGCCCGGGCTGCCCGGCCTTCGCCTGGATCGCGCCCTTCCGCGAGACCCACACGGACTTGCCCCAGTGCGTCTCGCGCTGCGTGAAGTTGTGGTGGCAGTTGATGCGCTCGCGCTCGTCGACGGGCGTCCCGACGGCCTCGGACAGCTGCCGGACGACGCGGTCCATCATCTCCTCGCGGTTGAGCAGCGCGAAGTGCTGGGCCCACCGCAGCTCGGCGATGTACCGGTCGAATTCCGGGGTGCCCTCGACCAGGTAGGCCAGGTCGGGGTCCGCCAGCTCGATCCACCACCGCTGCACGGCCTTCTTGGCGACGGCGATGTGGCGCTGCGCGATCTTGTTGCCGACGCCCCGCGACCCGGAGTGCAGGAAGAGCCAGACCCGGTCCTGCTCGTCGAGGGAGACCTCAATGAAGTGGTTGCCGGACCCGAGCGTGCCGAGCTGGTTGCGCCAGCCGCCGTGCACGCCGTCCGGGTCGAAGCCGGCGGTCTCGGCCATCGCCTCGAGCTCCGCGATGCGCGGTGCGGCGGTCGCGACGATCTTCCGGTTCGACGCTCCTGCCGACAGCGGGATCGCGCGCTCGATCTGCTCGCGCAGCCCCTGCAGGTCGGCGGGCAGGTCGCTCGCGGTGAACTGCGTCCGGACCGCGATCATGCCGCAGCCGATGTCCACGCCGACGGCCGCCGGCATGATCGCGCCGAGGGTGGGGATGACGGACCCGACGGTGGCCCCGAGGCCGAGGTGCGCGTCGGGCATGAGGGCCAGGTGCGGGAACACGAACGGCATGCGCGCGGTCGTGCGGGCCTGCTGCTCGGTGGTGTCCTCGAGCATCGAGGCCCAGCTGAGCAATCGGTCGTTGATCTTCTTCATGGAGTCGTCTCGCTTTCGTGACGGTCGAGGTGACGGTCCGAGACGGTCGTACGCCGGGCCTCCTGGTCGTCGCCGGTCGTGGCGGACGGGAGGAGGCGGAGATGACGAACGCCCCGGGCCGGGTGGGCACGGGGCGTCGTGGGACGTCGCGTGCCTACGCGGGATAGCTGAGGGACCACTGCTGCTCGGACAGCACGGCGGTCGCGTCGAGCTGGAGCTCGACGCGTTCCTGGTTGTGCTGCACGGCGCGCATGCGCGGTCCTTCCGGTGTGCCCGGGACGGGCGGTCTGCCGATCGGCAGGAGCACGACGCTAGTGCGACACGCCCGGGGTGCGCAAGTCGCGCTGGCGTGTCGGCCGTGCCCCCGGCATCCGCGAGCGGTCCGCGCGCGGTCCTCCACAGCCTGGAGGCCCGGCGTCCGTCCTCCACGAGGGGTACGTCCGCCTGATGGTCGCGGCCACCGCCGGGGCAGGCTGGACGCATGACCGAGCGCACGCGAGACACCCCCGACGCGACCGACAACGAGGAGCGCACCGACGGGTACGTCCCGCTGCGCTCGTACGGTGCGATCGGCGACGGTCGGACCGTCGCGCTCATCGCCCTCGACGGTCGGATCGACTGGCTGCCGATCCCGTCGATGGACTCGCCGCCGGTCTTCGCGAGCATCCTCGACGCCGAGCACGGCGGCCACGTCGCACTGCGGCCCGCCGACGGCGACGCACAGGTCTCGCGCGAGTACCTGCCCGGCACCAACGTCCTGGTGACGACGTGGACGACCCCCACCGGCCGGGCCACCGTGACCGACGCCATGGTCACCGGCGTCGCGGGACGCCTGCCCTGGGCGGAGATCGGTCGCTGTGCGCAGGGCGTCGAGGGATCCGTCGAGATGGAGTGGGCGGTCGTCCCCGGGACCATCCTCAACACCGCGGAGCCCCGCCGCCTCGACACCGCGAACGGCACCGTGATCGGCATCGACGGGGTGACCATCGCGATCGTCGAGCGCGGCTTCGAGCCGGTGCACGACGACGGCCCGCGGTTCTCCGGCCGGTTCACGACGACGGAGGGGTCGAAGTCGATCCTGACCATCGTCGGCACCCACGACGAGCCGATCTTCCTGCCCGACCCGGAACGCTCCCTCGAAGGAGTCGACCGCACCATCGACAACTGGGCGACCTGGTCGAAGGAGTTCAACTACGACGGGCCGTGGTCCGAGGCGGTGCAGCGGAGCGCCCTGGCGCTCAAGCTCCTCATCTTCTCGCCGACCGGCGCGATCGCCGCGGCGCCGACCACGAGCCTGCCCGAGGACCGCACCGGCGGCAAGAACTGGGACTACCGCTTCGCCTGGGTGCGCGACCTCGCGTACACGGTGCACGCGCTCACCCGCTTCGGCCTGCGCGAGGAGACCCACGCCGCCGTGTCCTGGATGATGCGCACCATCGCCGAGCACGACGAGACCATGCCGATCTTCTACGGACTGGACGGATCGAAGACCGACGACGTCGAGGAGCGCGACGTGCCCGGCTGGAACGGGATCGGGCCGGTCACGGTGGGCAACCGCGCCGGTGACCAGCTGCAGCTCGGCGTCTGGGGCGACGTCTTCGAGATCATGCGCCAGTACGTGCGGGCCGGCAACGTGCTCGACCGCAGCACCGCGGCCGTGCTGCAGGAGCTGGCCGACGACGCCTGCCACCGCTGGGAGGAGCCCGACTCCGGCATGTGGGAGCTGCAGGACACGCAGCACTACACGACGAGCAAGATCGGCTGCTGGCAGGCGCTCGACGCCGCGGTGGAGCTGCACGACGCCGGGATGATCGACGGCCCGCGTGAGAAGTGGATCGAGAACCGCGAGCTCATCGAGGACTGGGTCGCCGAGCACGGGTGGAACGAGGAGCTCGGCCACTACGTCATGTACCCGGGCACCGATGCCCTCGACTGCTCGATCCTGCTGCACGCGATGTCTGCGTTCGACCGCGGGCCGCGCATGGAGTCGACGATCCGGGCCATCGAGGAGCAGCTGCAGCACGGGCCGCTGGTCTACCGGTACTCCGGCATGGAGGACGAGGAGTCGCCGTTCGTCGCGTGCTCGTTCTGGCTCGCCGCAGCACTGGCGTGCGTCGGGCGGATCGACGACGCACAGCAGCTGATGGACGCGATGGTCGACCAGGCGAACGACGTCGGCCTGTTCAGCGAGATGCTCAGCGCCGTGGACGGGGACTTCATGGGGAACATCCCCCAGGGCCTGTCGCACCTGGCGCTCATCCAGGCGGCACTGACCATCGAAGAGGTCTCGAAGGACTCCTGAGCGGGCTGGACACGCCGTCGGGGGTCGGGGGCATCATGGTCGCACGATGAACGACGTCGATGCACGGATGGACCGGCTCCGGAGGGCCGCTCGCTACCGCTACCAGCAGCTCGTCGACAGTGAGATCGAGCGCGGCTCGCTGGACCCCGACGAGGTGCGCGAGGAACGCCGCCAGCTCCGGGCCGCCGACGTCGCTGCGAACGCCCGTGCCCGGATTGAGGAGGCCGAGCGCCGCGGGGTCTTCGAGGGCAACCCGTACCACGGCAAGCCCCTGCCCGGGAACGACGGGCAGCACGACCCCGACTGGTGGATCAAGTCGAAGATCGAGCGCGAGGACATCCGCGGCATCGCGCCGCCCGCGCTGGCGCTGCGCACCGAGGACGCCGAGCTCGACGACGCCCTCGACGCCCTGTCGGTGGAGTCCGACGTGCGCGACGTGCTGGTCGACTTCAACGCCCGCGTCAAGGAGGCCCGTCGGCAGCTGCTCGGCGGACCGCCCGTGGTGACGCCGCTGCGCGAGGTCGACGCCGAGGTCGAGGCGTGGCGGGAGCGGCGGGAAGCCCGGATGGCGTCCGCCGCCCGGGCCGCCGAGCAGGCGCAGCTGGAAGCACGCCCGCGACGGTGGTGGCGGCGGCGCTGACCGCGACGGACCGACGCGAGTGGGCCGGGCGCGCCCGGACGCGCGGAGTTTCCTGAGGTCCGACGGCCTTCCGTTTCGTACCGTGGTCCCATGGCCCCTGGACACCTCCCCACCACCGACCGGCTCCGGGCGGTCGACGCCTGGTGGCGCGCCGCCAACTACCTGACGGTCGGGCAGATCTACCTGCTGGACAACCCCCTGCTCACGCGGCCCATCGAGCCTGACGACGTCAAGCCCCGGCTCCTCGGACACTGGGGCACGTCGCCCGCGCTCAACCTGGTCTACGCGCACTGCAACGCCCTGATCGCGGAGACCGGCCGCGAGTTCCTGTACGTGTGCGGCCCGGGGCACGGCGGCCCGGCGATGAACGCGAACGCCTGGCTCGAGGGCACGTGGAACGAGCTGTACCAGGACGTCGACCTGCAGCAGTTCTTCCGGCAGTTCTCGTTCCCCGGCGGCATCCCCTCGCACGCGGCCCCGGAGACCCCCGGCTCGATCAACGAGGGCGGCGAGCTCGGGTACTCGCTGTCGCACGCGTACGGCGCCGCCCTGGACAACCCCGACCTGGTGGTCGCGTGCGTGGTCGGCGACGGCGAGGCCGAGACCGGTCCGCTGTCCGGTTCGTGGCAAGCGCACACCTTCCTCGACCCGGTGTCCGACGGGGCCGTGCTGCCGATCCTCAACCTGAACGGGTGGAAGATCGCGAACCCCACCGTGCTGGCCCGCATCCCCGACGAGGACCTCACCGCCTACTTCCGCGGTCTCGGGTACGACCCGATCGTGGTCGACTCCCGTCGCGTCGACGACGACCCGTACGCGGTGCACGCCCTGTTCGACGGTGCGCTCCGCAGGGCCCTCGCGGCGATCGACGACATCCAGGCCGCCGCTCGAGCACAGGCCGAACGCGCCGCCGCCGGGCAGCCCGCGGGTGCCGCAGCACTGCGACCGCGCTGGCCGATGATCGTCCTGCGCACCCCGAAGGGCTGGACCGGCCCGAAGGAGGTCGACGGCGAGCAGGTCGAGGGGACCTTCCGAGCCCACCAGGTGCCGCTCCCCGCGGTGCGCGAGGACGAGGGACACCGCGCGCAGCTCGAGGAGTGGATGCGCTCCTACCGCCCGGAGGAGCTCTTCGACGAGGACGGGCACCCCGTCGGCATCATGACCGGGATCCGGCCGAGCGGCGACGCGCGGATGAGCGCCACCCCGCACGGCAACGGCGGTCGGCTGCGGACCGCGCTCGACCGGCCGCCGCTCGAGCCGTACGGCGTCGAGGCCGGCTCCACGGCGTCCGCCACCGGGACCCTCGGGCCGTGGCTCGCGGCGCTCATCGAACGCAACGCCTCGACCTTCCGGCTGTTCGGCCCCGACGAGACGATCTCGAACAAGCTCGACGCGGTGTTCGACGTCACCTCCCGCGTCTGGCGAGCTCGTCGCGCAGCCGGCGACGAGCACCTCTCCGCACGTGGCCGCGTCACCGAGGTGCTGTCGGAGCACCTGCTCGAGGGCATGCTCGAGGGCTACGTGCTCACCGGCCGGCACGGCATCCTCAACACCTACGAGGCGTTCGCCCACATCATCGACTCGATGGTCGGTCAGTACGCGAAGTGGCTCGAGTCGTCGACCGACATCGACTGGCGCGTCCCGGTGTCGAACCTGTCGATCCTGCTCTCGTCGCACGTGTGGCGACAGGACCACAACGGGTTCTCGCACCAGGACCCCGGGTTCCTCGACGTCGTCGCGTCGAAGCAGCAGGACCTGGTCCGCATCAAGCTGCCCGCCGACGCGAACACCCTGCTCGCGGTCGCGGCGCACGCCATGGAGACCACGGACCGCATCGAGGTGATCGTCGCCGGCAAGCACCCGGAGCCGGTGTTCCTGTCCCTCGACGACGCGGTCGCGCACGCCGCGGCCGGACTCGGCGTCTGGGACTGGGCCGGCACCGAGCAGTCGGTCGGCCGCGCGGACGTCGTCCTGGCCTGTGCCGGTGACGTCCCGACCGTCGAGGCGATCGCCGCAGCGGACATCATCCGGCGGCACGCGCCGGGCGTCGGCGTGCGCGTCCTCAACGTCGTCGACCTGCTCGCGCTCGGCGACCCGCGCAAGCACGAGCACCCGATCCCGGACGAGCAGTACGACGAGCTGTTCCTGCCCGGCACGCCCACGGTGTTCGCGTTCCACGGCTACCCGACGCTCGTGCACCAGCTCACCTACCGTCGGAACGGGCACGACGACCTGCACGTGCACGGGTTCCTCGAACAGGGCACGACGACCTCGCCGTTCGACATGCTCATGCGGAACGAGATGGACCGCTTCGCGCTCGCCCACGACGCCCTGACACGCGTCGACGCCGAGGCCCACGCCGACCTGCTCGCGAAGCTGACGGAGGCGCGTGACGCCGCCCGGACCCACGCGTACACGAAGGGCGAGGACCACCCGTCGCTCGCGGGCTGGGAGTTCGCGGGCTGGCCGCAGGACGAGCCCGCCACCGGCGGCACCGGTGGCGACCCGGGCGCCGGCGAGACCGAGGCTGCCGCACCGGGCAACTGAAACTCGCGCCTCACCGGCAGGGAGGCCCGGATCACCCTCCACAGGACCCGGCACGGCACCGACGTGCCGGGTCCTGTGGACCGGGGCCCTGCGGGCCTGCCACGCTGGGGACGTGATCGACCTCGTCGTCCCGGCCCCGAGCCTCCCGACCGTCCCGACCACGACCGGCGGGCGCTTCCCCGTCCGCCGCGTGTTCTGCGTCGGCCGCAACTACGCGGCGCACGCCCGCGAGATGGGCCACGACCCCGACCGTGAACCGCCGTTCTTCTTCACCAAGCCGGCCGACGCCGTCGTGGCGGACGACGCCGACACCCCGTACCCGCCGCTGACGCAGCAGCTCGAGCACGAGGTCGAGCTCGTCGTCGCGATCGGGACCGGCGGCACGGACATCACCGTCGAGGACGCCCTCGCCCACGTGTGGGGCTACGCCGTCGGCATCGACCTCACACGTCGCGACCTGCAGGCCGAGGCGAAGCGACTGGGGCGACCGTGGGACACCGCGAAGGGCTTCGACGCGTCCGCTCCGATCGGGGCGATCCGGCCGGCTGCGGGTGCCGATCCGGCGACGGGCGCGATCACCCTGACCGTCGACGGCGAGCTCCGGCAGTCGGGTGACCTGGCCGACCAGATCTGGTCCGTCGCCGAGACGATCGCGGCGCTCTCCCGGTCCGTCGCCCTCGCGCCCGGCGACCTGCTCATGACCGGCACACCCGACGGCGTCGGCGTGCTCGCCCGCGGTGCCGAGGTCGTCGGCACGATCGCCGGGGTCGGGTCGGTCCGCACGCGGATCGTCTGAGGGCGTGTCGTCCGTGCGCCCGTGCACGGCGGAACTGGGAGCGCTCGCAGACTGACGGCGTACCCCTGAGTCCACGCCACGGGTGGGGCCGCGGCGGACACGGGGCAGCGAATCGCGACGGGGCGACGGCGGACACCTCGGGACAACGGAGGTAGGGCCGTGCTGGAACACGATCTGCTCGCCACGTCGTGGACGTGGGCGGGCGACGAGGACGTCCGAGAGCGCGTGCACGCCGTCGGGGCCGCCGGGTTCGCCGGCCTGTCGCTCTCGCTGGACGACCTGCACGAGGTCCGCGCGACCATCGGCCTGGCCGAGCTGCGTCGGATGCTCGACGGCGCCGGCATCGTCTGGGTCCAGCTCGGCCCGCTCGACCGGTGGTGGACGTGTGCCGACCGGGCGCCGGACGACGACGCCGACCGCGGCGTGGTGCTCGAGGCCGCCGCGACCCTGCGGGCGTGGCAGGTGGTCGCGCGGGCCGACACGACGCTGCCCGGGGCCTCGCCCGGAGCGACGGCGGACGACTGGACCGTCCTCGCCGACCAGGCGGAGGCGGTGGGTGCCCAGCTCGTGCTCGAACCCGAACCGTGGTCGAACCTGCCGACCGTGGAACGCGCGAGCCGGTTCGTCGCAGCCGCCGGCCACCCGAACGGCGGACTCCTGGTCGACGCGATGCACGCGTTGCGCGGCGGCTCGACCCTGGCGTCGATCCGCCAGGGGGTCGCGCCGGGGACCCTGGCGGCGGTGGAGCTGAGCGACGGGCTGCTGCACACGCCGAGCGGCATGACGCTCGCCGAGGAGTCGCGGGTGGCACGACACCTGCCCGGCGCCGGGGCGTGGGACCTGCCCGGCTTCGTCCGGACCGTCCGCGAGCTCGGGTTCGACGAGCCCTGGGGCGTCGAGGTGCGGACGCCCGCGCACCGCGCGATGCCGATCGGTGACGCCCTGCGCACGGCGGCTGCCGCGACGCGGGCGGTGCTCGACGCGGCCGACGCCTTCGGTGCTCCCGCGGCACCGGCCATGCCCTCCACGCCGGCGCCGACGTCGGCCGTCGACTACGAGCCGTTCCACCGCGGCCGTGCCGACGGCGGCCGTGCGGACGGCAGTCGGACGGACGGCCACCGCCGACGCGACGCCGACACAGGGACGCCCGCGTAACCTGCTCGGCATGACCGATCAGGCAGCACACGACGACGACCTGCTCCGCCGTTCCCAGGAGTCCATCGACGAGGCCAAGGCCGCGGCGGCCGAGGTGTCCGAGCCCGAGGAGGAGACCCTCATCGACGAGGACGCTCCGGTGGCCGGACGCACCGAGCCGACGGACGGGCCGGCGCCCGCGGCCTGACCTCGGTGGGGTGGATCCGACCGCAGGGCCGGGGCTGCCGCAGAAGATTCTTCGATCGGGTGTGACGATCCGGGTCGTGGCCACGTCTCATGAGTGGCGGCGGCCCGTGCGTCCCCTGATCCGGCGTGCGGGCCGTCCGTGCCCCGGTACGGTCAGCCGATCCGATCGACCGCGGGGTCGTCGTCCTCGTCGTCCTCGTCGTCCTCGTCCACGAGGAAGTCGGCGTACCGGACCTCGTCCGCGGTCCCGTCCGGCTCGTCGCCCGTCGTGCCGAGCAGGCCGGTCTGCAGCGTTCCGTCCGCCGCCGCGGCGGCCCCGCGCTCCGCCGGGGTCAGCGGCGGCAGGTACTTGCTCGAGCTCATCTGCGGCCCCCTTCGTCCCGGCGACCGTAACAGTCGTGCGCGGCCCGGTGGTCGTCGCGGCCGGAACGTCCCCCGCGGGGACCGCCCACGGGGGACGGAAGTTCGCCACGGGCGGACCCCATGCGGACGCATCGGCAGCCCGCCGCGGGCTCAGTCCTCGCGCACGACGTCCGTCGGGTCCTTGTCGCTGCGCCACCCGCGCCACGACGGGTGCCGCAGACGACGATCGCCCGTCCACTCGGCGAACTCGACCTCGCCGACGCGCTTCGGCGTCACCCAGTGCGCATCGCGAGCGTCGACCCGCGGGACGTCGACGAACGGCGACGTCTTCCGTTCGAGCGGTCGGAGCGCGGCGGCGATCTCGTCGAGGTCCCGGTCGCGGAACCCCGTGCCGACCTTGCCGACGTACTCCAACCCGTCCGGCCCGGGCACGCCGAGCAGCAGGGAGCCGATCCCACCGGCGCGCCGACCGGTGCCCGGCTTCCACCCGCCGACCACGACCTCCTGCGTCGCGTGGTGCTTGAGCTTCAACCAGGCCTCGGACCGGCGCCCCTCGGCGTAGCGGGACGACCGCTTCTTCGCGACGACGCCCTCCAACCCCTGGTGCCGGGACTCGGCCAGCACCGCCTCGAGGTCGCCCTGCGCCGCCGGCGGGACGTCGATCGCACCACCGGGTTCGACGACGGTCTCGAGCGCCTGGCGGCGCGCGTCGTACCCCAGGCGCGTGAGTTCGTGTCCGTCCGCTTCGAGCACGTCGAACACCAGGAACCGCACCGGTGTCGCCTGCTGCGCGGCCCGGACCTCGCGCGGTCTCGTCACGCCCATCCGGTTCTGCAGCAGCTGGAAGCTCGGACGGCCGCGGTCGTCGAGCGCCACGATCTCACCGTCGAACACGCCGTCGACCCCGGCGCTGTCGGCGAGTTCCTGCAACTCGGGGTACTGCGGGGTCAGGTCGTTGTCGTTCCGGCTCCGCAGCGTCACCGCGCCGTCCCGGACGGTCGCCAGTGCCCGCACGCCGTCCCACTTCATCTCGAACGCCCAGTCGGCCGGGTCGAGCCGGGGCTCGCCCTCGGCCAGGGTCGCCTGCATCGTGCGGCGCTCCGACGGCGGGGTGTCGGCGGGCTGCGCTCCGGTGATGCGCCGCCGCCCGTCGCCCTGCCCGTCCTGGTGTCCGTCCCGGTGCGCGTCCGCCGACCGGGAGACGCGGCCCGTCCCGGACCCGCCCGCGCCGTCGGCGAGCCGCTCGGGTTGCTCCTTGGTGCGGTGGATGAGCCAGTTCTTCTCGTCGCCGCCACCGCGTCCGCGGGTGTGCAGGAGCGCGAGGCGGCGAGCGCCACCCGCCCGCCCGTGCAGCGTGACGATGACCTCCTTGCCCTCCCGCCACTTCTCGAGCTCGTAGGTGCCGTCGTCCCAGATCGTGACGGTCCCCCCGCCGTACTCGTCCTTCGGGATCGTGCCCTCGAACGAGCCGTACTCGAGCGGGTGGTCCTCGGTCTGCACCGCCAGGTGGTTCTTCCCCGGGTCGTTCGGTTCACCCTTCGGCAGGGCCCAGCTCACCAGCACGCCGTCGTGCTCGAGCCGGAAGTCGTAGTGGTCACGCGTGGCGTGGTGTTCCTGGATGACGAAGGTGGGCGTGCCGTCCTTCCGCACCGTCGGCGCTCCCTCGGGCACGGGCTCCGGGGTCTTCGACGCGTCCCGCTTCGCGCGGTACTCGGCCAGTCGGTCGCGCGCCGGCGGTTCGGCGGCGTTCGCCTGCTCGGTGCGGTCGCTGTCCCAGTGCCCGTGGTCGGCCCTGCCGACCGCCAGCGAGGCGGACGCGACCGGGTGCAGGAAGTCCCCACGAGCCTCCAGGCGTTCGAGGACCTCGTCCAGGGTGAGCTGCGCGAGGCCGCGCTCCTCGAGTTCCTGCCACGTCCGGGGCGCCGCCACCGTCGGGTGGTCCCGCCCACGCAGGGAGTACGGCGCGATGGTGGTCTTGTTGCCGTTGTTCTGCGACCAGTCGACGAACACCTTGCCCGTCCGCTCCGCACGGCTCATCGACGACAGCACGAGGTCGGGCATGTCGGCCTCCAGCGCCTTGGCGAGCTCGTGCGCCACGTCGGAGACCTGCGCCGTCGTCGCCTTCCCGTCCAGGGCGGCGTACAGGTGGATGCCCTTCGACCCGGACGTCACCGGGTGCGGATCGAGGCCCATGCCGTGCAGGACCTCGCGCGCGGCGACCGCCACCTCGACGCACTCGGGCAGGCCGACGCCCTCGCCGGGGTCCAGGTCGAGCACGAGCCGGTCCGGGTTCTGCTGCGCCCCACGGGGCCCGAAGCGCCACTGCGGCACGTGGAGTTCGAGTGCGGCCTGCTGCGCCATCCACACCAGCGTCGGCAGGTCGTCGACGATCGGGTACTCGTTGTCGTGTTCCGAGTGGTGGATCGTGTGGTGCCGGACCCAGTCGGGCGCGGAGTCGGGCAGGTTCTTCTCGAAGAAGACCTTCCCCTCGACACCGTTCGCCCAGCGCTTGCGGGTGACCGGCCGGTCCTTGACGTGCGGGATCATCCACGGCGCGACCCGCTCGTAGTACTCGATCACCCGCCCCTTGGTCGTGCCCGTCGCGGGGTAGAGCACCTTGTCGGTGTTCGTCAGGGCGAGCCGACGGTCCCCGACCAGGACGACGGTCCTGCGCGAGGCGGGGCTCACAGCGCGACCCCGGTCGCTCCCGCCACGGTCAGGGTCGTGCCGGACGTGTACGACGACTCGGGTCCGGCCAGGTAGACGTAGGCGCTGCCGAGCTCGACGGGCTGCGCGGGACGGCCGAAGGGGGTGTCCTGGCCGTAGGCGGCGATCTCGTCGCCCGGGTAGCTGATCGGCTGCAGGGGCGTCCACACCGGACCGGGGACCACCGTGTTCGCCCGGATGCCCTTCGCGGCGAGCTGACGGGCGAGGCCGTTCGTGTACGTGATGATGCCGGCCTTCGTCGCGGCGTAGTCGATCATGCGGTCCTGCGGCTGGTACGCCGACACCGAGCTCGTCGTGACGATCGAGCTGCCCGGCGCCATGTGCGGGACGGCAGCGCGGACGAGCCAGAACAGCGAGTACAGGTTGACCTTCATCGTGCGGTCGAAGTCGTCGGTGGACTGCTGGGTGACGTCCTCGTGCACCTGCTGGTGGCCGGCGACGAGCACCAGGGCGTCGAGTCCGCCGAGCTCGCTGACGGCGTCCTGCACGAGCACGTCGCAGAAGGCTTCGTCCGTCAGGTCACCGGGCAGCAGCACCGCCTTGCGACCGAGGTCACCGATGACGTCACGGACCTGCTCGAGGTCCTCGCGCTCTTCGGGCAGGGCGTTCAGGGCGACATCGGCGCCCTCCTTCGCCATCGCGATCGCCGCCGCTCGCCCGATGCCCGAGTCGGCCCCGGTCACCAGGACCCGGTGTCCGCGCATCCGTCCGGTCCCGACGTAGCTCGTCTCGCCGTGGTCGGGTGCCGGGTCCATCGCACTCGCGAGTCCCGACCCCTGCTGCGTCTGCGCGGGGAACGGCGGACGGGGGAACTGATCGCGGGGGTCCTGCTTGTCGAGCTGGCTCATGGGCCCATCGTGCTCGTGCCGGCCTCGCGACGTTCCAGCTGGTCCGCACCCGGGCGCGATTCGTCGCGGGCAGCGATGCCACCGTCCGCACTGGGAGGGGTGTGACCGGGCGCACCGTCGAGTCGCCACCCTTCGTCCGCCCGACGGATCCGGCGGTCGACGGCCCAGAGCGCAACGGCAACCCAGACGGACAGCGGCACGATGGCGAGCCCGATGACCAGCCCGCCGAGCTGCGCTGTCACCGCTGTCATCGTCGTGCCGGCCACGCTCGTCAGGAGCGTGGCCGCAGTGGACGCCACCACGACCGACGCGGTCGCGTACGGCCAGCTCCCGACCGGGACGGGACGCCCAGCAGCTGCGAGCTGTCTCGCCAGGCGGTGGTCGTCGGCGATCCGAACGACGCCAGCGGCCGCGCTGATTCCGACGACCGCGGTGCACCACGTAACCGTCGCGACACTGAGGAACGGCGCCGAGGCGGGGATGAGCGCGACGGCACCGAGGACGGCAGCGCCGCCGACGAGGACGACTGCCCCGGTGGTCATCAGACGCTCGTGCAGTGGCACGCCGCGCGAGACTGCGGACCGCACCCCGCGGACGATGACCGCCAGGGACATGAGCCCGCAGACCGCTCCGCCGAGCGGTACCGACCAGGACGTCGGCACGTCGTCGGCGATCTGCGCCGTCCAGGTCCACAGGACACGGATCGTCCCGGTCTGCCAGAGCACCGCGAGCAGGAGGATCACGATCGCGCAGAGGGCCATCAGGAAGCGGAACCGCGGCGGGAGGCCACGCAGGTCCTCCACGGCGGCGCGGAGCCGGTGTCGCGCCGGACCGACGAGCGCGGCGAGGAGCGCGAGGACCGCTGCGAACGTGCCGATCTCTCCGGCGGCGTCCGCCGTACTCGCCGACGTTCCGCCAGCAACCACGACGGCGCTCAGCAACGCACCGCCGCCACCGACCCACGCAGCCAGACGCCCGGACAGACGGAGCTGTCGTCGATCGGTGGCGGCACGGACCGACCACACCGCGGTGTCGACGAGCACCCGGAGCTCGTCGGCGGACGCCGCGAGTCGTGCTCTCCAGAGCGCCGCCCGCAGCGTCTGTGCACCCTGCAGGGCATCGTCGTGCGCCTCGAGCCGTCGCACGGCGTGAGCCCTGGACCGTACGACGAGTTCTGCACCGGTCCTGGCCGGTTCGCGGAGCCACGGTCCGAGGACGACGAGGGCAGCAGTCCCGGTCAGCGTCCGCTCGTCACGAACCGGCAGGAGCGCGGCGATCTGCTGTTGTTGCACCTGCGAGACCGCACCGCCCGAGCGCAGGAAGGGCTTCAGCCACCGGGCGGTCACATCGTCGACCCGTTGCTGCAGATCGGCTGGTCTGAGCGCCCCGCGCACGATCGCGAACAGCATCCCGACCGCCACCACGACCCCGGCTCCGGCCAGCGACTGCACCGTCCGCATGATCCCCTCGAACATGTGCCATGGGTACCAGCGACCACGGACACGCTGCCGGAAGCCGAGGAACGTCGGGCACTCTCACGTGGAGGCGGGCATCATGTGCCCATGAGGTCGATCTGGAAGGGCTCCATCGCGTTCGGGCTCGTCAACGTGCCCATCAAGGTGTACGCGGCCACCGAGACCCACGACGTGTCCCTGCACCAGGTCCACGACGAGGACAAGGGCCGCATCCGCTACAAGCGCGTGTGCGAGTTCGGCCACGAGGTCGAGTACGCCGACATCCAGCGCGCCTACGACGACGGCGAGAAGACGGTCGTGCTCACCGCCGACGACTTCAAGCAGCTCCCCGAAGAGCAGTCGCACGAGGTCGAGGTCCTGGAGTTCGTGCCCGTCGAGCAGGTCGACCCGATGATGTTCGAGAAGACGTACTACCTCGAGCCCGACTCGCGCTCGCCGAAGGCCTACGTGCTGCTGCGCGAGACGCTGGCGAAGACCGACCGACTGGCGATCGTGCAGTTCACGCTGCGGCAGAAGACCCGGCTCGGGGTGCTCCGCGTGCACGACGAGGTCATCCTGCTGCAGGGGCTGCTCTGGGGCGACGAGGTCCGCGCGGCGGAGTTCCCGGCCCTCGACACCTCGGTCAAGGTCAGCGCCAACGAGCTGAAGATGTCGTCGTCGCTCGTCGAGAGCATGTCGACCGACTTCGACCCCGACCGCTACACCGACTCCTACCAGGAGGAACTGCAGCAGCTCATCGACGCCAAGCTCGAGGCGGGCGACGACATCGACACCGAGAAGACGTTCGGCGAGCAGGACGACGAGGACGACGACGCGGGCGGTGACGTGCTCGACCTGATGGCCGCGCTGCGCGCGTCCGTCGACAAGAAGCGGTCGGGAGGCACGGGGTCGCGTTCGTCGTCGAGCTCACGATCGTCGTCCGGTTCCGGCTCGTCCGGGTCCGGCTCGTCCGGGTCCGGCCGGAAGGCCCCGGCGAAGAAGGCGGCGGACGATGCCGCGCCGAAGGAGACGCCCGCCAAGAAGGCTTCCGCGAAGAAGCCCGCCGCCAAGAAGGCTCCCGCGAAGAAGCCCGCGGCGAAGAAGCAGGCGAGCTGACCCCACCGCCGCGGCGAGCGTTCAGCCGTCCGACGAACTCTCGCGCTCCGGGTCGACGTCGCGCTCGGTCCGGCGCAGGCCGAAGGGCACGGCGGTCCACAGCGCCGCCGTCCCCACGAAGACCGCCACCCCACTGATCACGCCTCCCGTGCCGCCGAGCACCACGTCGAAGACGAACGAGACCGTCCCCGCGAAGAGCAGCGCGCTCGCGATGAGCGAGGCGAGCAGGATGCCGTTGCCCGCACGGACCAGGTCGTGCTTCTGGCGTTGCCGGAACACCAGCCGGTGCGTCGCGACTGCCGACAGCGCCACCACGGTCACCACGACCGCCAGGACGACGAGCACGAGGTACACCGTCTCCTGCCGGTCGGACAGGTCGGTGAAGCGCTGCTGGAACGGCAGGGTCAGCAGGAACCCGGCAAGGATCTGCGTCCCGGTCTGCACGATCCGGAGCTGCTGCTGGATGTCGGCCCAGTTCCGGTCCCATCGTTCCGTCGGCGTCTCGTGCCGACCGCGCTCGGTCTCGCTCACACCGCGAACCTACCCATCGGTCCGTCGGCGGTCGTCGAGCTGCGACACGAGCCGGAAACACCCATCGGGGAAACTGGTGGCATGACTCCACAAGAGCCAGGGAGCCTGCACTCGCCACCTGTGACCGCAGGCCCGCCCGTCACCGTCTCCATCACCCGTTTGGTCGAACCCGACCGCATCGCCGACGCCACCGCCTGGGTGCAGTCAGGCGTGAACCTGGCGAACCGCTACCCCGGCTTCCTCGGCTCGGGGTGGGTGCGTTCGCGCGCGCAGTCCCGCGAGTGGCACATGCTCTACCGGTTCGCCGACCACGACTCCCTGGCCACGTGGGAGAACTCCGACGACCGGCTGCGGTGGCTCGACCTCGGTCGCGACCTGGTGGTGGAGTCCCGCGTCGAGAAGCGCACGGGCATCGAGGGCTGGTTCGACGTGCCGCAGGACGCCCCGGCGTCGAGCGCTCCCCCGCGGTGGAAGCAGGCGGTGAGCATCTGGCTCGGGTTCTTCCCGGTGAACCTGGCGTTCACGTACCTGATGGCCTGGCTCGTCCCCGCGTTCGGGCACGTCGCGATCCTGCCCCGGGTGCTCATCACGACGCTCGTGCTCACGCCGATCATGACGTTCTGGGTGCTGCCGTTCGTGACGACGCTGATCCGGCCGTGGCTCCTGGCACCGCCGAAGCAGCGCCGTCAGTGCCCGGAACCGCGCCGGTAGCCGGACCGACGCCTGGGCCGACTACGGCGTCCCGAGCACCGACAGCTGGTCGAGCCGCTCCAGGATGACGCCCTCGCGGAGCGCCCACGGGCAGATCTCGAGCGCCGGCAGGTCGAAGATGTCCAGGCACGCCTCGGCGACGAGCGCTCCCGGCACCACCTGGTGGGCGCGGCTCGGTGAGACGCCCGGCAGCGTGGCGAGCTCGTCCACCGACATGGTGAGCAGCTCGGGCAGGCGCTCGCGCAGGACGGCTCCGTCGAGGGAGCGCGGCACGAGCGGACCCGCTGCCGACGGCGCCGCCCCGCAGATCCGGGCGATCGAGCGGAAGGTCTTCGACGTCGCCACGGCGCGGTCCGGCCGGCCCGAACGGAGCAGCAGGCCGGCGTCGCGGGCGATCGCGACGCGGATCTCGTGGCGGATGCGGCGGACGTCGTCCTCGGTCGGGGTGCCGGCGCCGAAGTAGGAGCGCGCGAGCCGCGCTGCACCGATCGGCATCGACCACGCGACGTCCGGTGCCTCGTCGGCGCCGCCGGCGATCTCGAGCGAGCCGCCGCCGATGTCGAAGACCGCCAGGCGCCCGGCGGACCAGCCGAACCACCGGCGCACGGCCAGGAACGTCAGGCGCGCCTCGTCCGAGCCGGACAGGACGGCGAGTTCGACCCCCGTGGACGCCTCGACGTGGGCCAGGACCGCGTCGGAGTTGCCGGCGTCGCGGACCGCCGAGGTGGCGAAGGCGAGCATGTCCTCGCACCCGCGGTCCTCGGCGACGCGGACCGCGTCGGCCACGAACGTGGTCAGGGCGTCGATCCCCTGCCGTGTCACCGCGCCGGAGGCGTCCAGGTGCTCGGCCAGCCGCAGCGGCTGCTTGAACGAGGACGCCGGCAGCGGCGCGGCGCCGCCGTGGGCGTCCACCACGAGCAGGTGGCCGGTGTTGGACCCGATGTCGAGGACTCCCACGCGCATGGCACCACGCTAGCGGGCGGTGAGACCCGGGAGGCCCGTCCTACGCCCGCAGGAACGCCTCCAGCTGCGCGGTGGTCGGGTACGAGGCCTGCGCGCCCGCCCCGGTCGCGGCGTACGCCCCGACCCCCACGGCGACGCGCGCCGCGTCGACGAGGGTGTCCCCCGCCGCCAGGCGCAGCGCCACCGCGCCCATGAAGGCGTCGCCGCAGCCCGTCGTGTCCACGGGTTCGACGCGGACGGCCTCGATCGACACCGGCTCGGCAGCACCGTCGTGCACCACGCAGCCGGCGCCACCGCGGGTGACGACGGACCGGGCGACGCCGTGGTCGCCGAGCTCGGCGGCCTCGTGCTCGTTGACGAGCAGGACGTCGGTCAGGTCGAGCAGCTCCTGCGGGACGGCGCCGAACGGCGACAGGTTCGTCAGCACCGTCACCCCGGCGGCGTGCGCTGCCCGGGCGGCGGCGAGGACGACGTCGATCGAGACCTCGAGGCAGAGCCCGAGCACCGCGGCTCCCGAGAAGACGTCGGCCGGCACGTCCTCCGGCGACAGCGTGCCGTTCGCCCCGGCGGAGATCACGATGGTGTTCTCCCCTGCCCCGTCGACCGTGATGACGGCGGTACCGGTGGCGACGCCCTCGCGGACGGCGACGTGCGTGGTGTCGACACCCGCGGCCGCGACGGAGTCGCGGAGCAGCGCACCGTTCCCGTCGTCGCCGACCGCACCGATCATGCGGACCGCGCCCCCGAGCCTCCCGGCAGCAACCGCCTGGTTGGCGGACTTGCCCCCGGGCAGGATCGCGAGGTCGGAGCCCTGCAGGGTCTCTCCGGGCTGGGGGAAGCGCTCCGTGCGCACCACCAGGTCCGCGTTGAGCGACCCGACGATCACGATGGTCTCGGTCACCGGACGGTCTCCTTCTGCGGTGCGACGGACGTGGTCTCGGCGCTCTCCGGACGGGGGATGAGGAACGAGATGGCGAGTGCGACGGTCGTGATCGCGGCCCCGAGCAGCATGCCACCGGAGTACCCGGCGGTGCCCGCGGACCCGCCGACCCCGAGCGCGATCTGCAGCGCGGGCAGGACGGCGAAGCTGACCCCGGCGCCGAGGTTGAACGCACCGGCGTTGAGACCGGGCAGGAAGCCGGGGTTCGACTCCGGCGACAGCACGATGCCCAGGCCGTTGAGGATGATGTTCGCGATGCCGGCGTAGGTGATGCCGATCAGCACGGTCGCGGTGACCAGGACGGGCAGCGAGTGCACGCCGACGAGCGCCATCAGGACGGTCGAGACGATGCTGCCGACCAGGCCGAAGCGCAGGACCGCGCGGTACCCGATCGTCGGGGCGAGGCGCCCGGCGAAGGGTCCGACGACCCAGCCGACCAGCGCGTACGGGGTGAGGAACACGAGCGAGGCGAGGTCGGCCTCCATCCCGAAGCCGGCGTCGCCGTTCTGCGCGAGGCTCGTGACGAGTCCGTTGACCACGGCGAAGACGCCGGTCATGGTCAGGAACGTCGTCGCCAGCAGCGCCCAGGTGGCACGACGCTTCAGGAACCGGGTCTCGACCAGGGGCTCCCGCACCCGCGACTCGACGGCCCAGAACACCGCGAAGGCGACGAGCGCGACGACCACGCCGCCGACCACGAGCACCGGGTTCGCCGCGCCGAGCTTGCCGGCCTCGTTGAACGCCGTGAGCAGGGCCCCGACGCTGACGACGAGCGGGACGACGCCGACCCAGTCCATCCGGGTGCCGGCAGAGGGCTTCGACTCGACACCCCAGACGGCGACCAGGAGCAGGGCGACCACGGTGACGACCGCGATGACCCAGAAGATGCCGCGGAACCCGGAGTTGGTCGCGATCCACCCGCCGGCCAGGGCGTCGACGCCGGCGATGCCTCCGTTCACGGCGGTGAGCAGACCGAGGGCGGCGCCGTAGCGCTTGGGGTCGCTGATCTCGTTGCGGAGCACGAGCAGGCAGATCGGGACGACCGGGCCGGTGACGCCCTGGATGATGCGACCCGCGAACAGCATCGGCACGTTCACCGCGAGCGCGGCGACGATGCTGCCGACGAGCATCACGGCGAGCATGCCGATCAGCACGCGCTTGCGGCCGACGATGTCGGACAGGCGCGGCAGGAACAGCGAGAACAGTGCCGCGAGCGTGAAGTACAGGGTCTGTGACAGGCCGATCGTGGCGTCGTCGGTGCGGAGCTCGCGGGCCATCGTGACGAGGGCGGGGCTGAGCATGCTCGCGTTCAGCTGGAACGCGACGCAGGCGGCGAGGAGCGCGGCGGTGAGGGCGCCGATCGACTTCTTCGTCGATGTGGTGGTCATGGGGTTCAGATCTCCGGGGTCGTGGTGATGCCGGCTTCGACGGCGTCGGCGGCGGCACGTGGGGTCCAGCCGGTGTCGGCCGTCTCGCCGATGCGCTCGAGGGCGTCGACGACGAGGTCCCAGAAGCGGCCGTGGTCGAGCTCCATCGCGGCGCTCGTGCGGCAGTCCTCGGGCGCGGGGGCGCGGAAGTCGGCGACGGTCATGCCGAGGGTCAGGGCGCCCTGGGTCTCGACGCGGATCGGGACCTTCACGGCGCGGACGATCGTGGGGTCGATGACGTACGCGACGGCGCAGGGGTCGTGGACCGGCGGGGCGTCGAAGCCCTGCGCGTCCTTGTAGGTCTGGCCGAAGAAGTCGAGCAGCTCGCCGACGAAGGCGGCGGGGGCGGTGCCGACGGCCGCGATGCGCTCGGCGACCTCCGGGGTGGCGAGGGCCTGGTGCGTCAGGTCGAGGCCGACCATCACGACGTCCCAGCCGGCCTCGAACACGATGGCAGCGGCCTCGGGGTCGATGACGATGTTGAACTCGGCGACCGGGCTCCAGTTGCCGACGTGCACGCCGCCGCCCATGAGCACGACCTGCTTGACGCGCTCGACGATGCGGGGTTCCTTGCGGGCTGCGAGGGCGATGTTCGTCAGACCACCGGTCGGCACCAGGGTGACGGTGCCGGGCTCGTGCGCCATCACGGTGTCGATGATCAGGTCGACCGCGTGCCGCTCGTCCAGGTCGAACGCGGGCTCGGGCAGCATCGGGCCGTCGAGGCCGCTCTCGCCGTGGATGTCCGGGGCGACCTCGACCTGGCGGAGCAGCGGGCGGGCGGCACCGGCGGCGAAGGGCACCCCGGTGATGCCGGCGATGCGAGCGACGGCCAGGGCGTTGCGGGTGACCTTCGGCAGGGTCTGGTTGCCGACGACCGTGGTGACGGCGAGCAGGTCGATCGCCGGGCTGCCGTGGGCGAGCAGGAGCGCGACGGCGTCGTCGTGGCCGGGGTCGCAGTCCAGGATGATCTTCGCCGGCTCGGTCGCAGCGGACGGGGTCGCGGCGGTCTGGGTCGCATCGGGCACGCTGGGCGCTCCACTTCTTCGGGGAATCGAGGTGAGTGCTCGACGTGGTGGGGATCCGCAGCGCCGACAGAACGTCGACACCGGGGCGCGTCAAGCGTTTGACATCGAAACACGTCAAGCGTTTGACGTCAAGTTCGCCGACCGTGCTCGCTAGCATCGACGGGTGCCCTCCCCCGCCGCCCCGAGCCGTCGCGTGACCGCCGCGATGGTGGCCGAGCGGGCGGGCACGAGCATCGCCACGGTCTCCCTCGTGGTGAACGGCAAGGACCGCGGCCGGGTCTCCGCGCCGATCGCCGCCCGGGTGCGCGACGCCGTGGACGACCTCGGCTACGTCGTCGACCACGCCGCGAGCTCGCTGGCGCGGGGCAGCGGCGACCTGGTCGTGTTCATCGCGCCAGACCTGTCGAACCCGTTCTTCGCCGAGGTCATCCGCGGTGTCCGGGACACCCTGGGCGACCGGTTCCAACTCGTGCTGTCGGTCACCGAGCGCGGCGCCCAGCCCGTGGCGGCCGACGTCCGGCGCTTCGAGCGGCTGCGGCCCGCCGGGATCCTCGTCGACGCCCCCGCAGCCGGCGAGCCCATGGCCGCGAGCGTGCCCGTGGTGCTGCTCGACGCCCCGGGCGGCGCCGAGGCCGTCAACTACGACCTGTCGACCGGCGTGCACGACCTCGTGACGCACCTGCACGCGCAGGGACACCGGCGCGTGGGGTACCTCGACGGCACCTCGCGCGCCACCACGTTCGGCGTCCGCCGCGAGCTGTTCGAACGCGCCTGCGCCGACGCCGGGATCACCGTGTCCGAGGTCACCGCCCGCGCCGACCTCACCGTGGACGCCGCGGCCTCGGCCACCGAGCACGTCATCGAGGCCTGGCAGGACGACGACGTCACCGCCGTCGTCGCGGCCGCCGACACCCTCGCGTACGGGGTGCTGCGGGCCGCCGGGGCGATCGGCATCGCCGTCCCGGGCGAACTGGCCGTCGCGGGGTTCGACGACCTGCCGTCGTCGTCGGTCACCGCGCCGGCCCTGACCAGCGTGGCCCTGCCCGGCGCGGACCTCGGGCGCACCGCGGCGCTGCGCCTGCTCGCGACGCTCGACGGCACGGCTGCCGAGCCCGCGGCCCTGCCGACGCGCCTGGTCCCCCGGGCGAGCACCGGCGCGTAGCGCGGGGCCGCCGCGACCGCACGCGCTGAGCGTCACCTCACGCGCGCCGGCACGCGTGAGGTGCCGCTCAGCACGGAACGTCGGCCGCGGCAGTGATCGCGACCGGCTGACGGACGGGAGGCGCGGTGCCAGCTGGCACCGCGCCTCCTGTCCGTCAGTCCGAGGCGTCTCGGCGAGACGCCGGCGTACCGCCTCCCGCGGACACCTCCGCCGGGGTGTGCTCCGCGCGGGCCGCACGCTGGGCGCGGTCGAGCTCGTCGGCCTCGGCGCCACCGACGGCCTCACCACGGGCCACCATGCCGGCGACGTCCGCCAGCTGCATCTGCGGCAGGAACAGCGCGAGCACGAGCGCGGCGGCGATGAACGGCAGCAGGTACCAGAACACCGGTGCCAGCGAGTCGGCGTAGGCGTTCACGATGCCGTCCTGCAGGGCCTCGGGGAGCTTCGCCAGCGCGTTCGGGTCGATGCTCGCGCTGCTCGAGGCCGCCTGCGACGCCGGGATGCCCGCGTCGGTGAAGACCCCGTTGAGCGAGTCCGTCAGCCGCGACGTGAACAGCGCCCCGAAGACGGCGACGCCCAGGCTGGCCCCGACCTCGCGGAAGTAGTTGTTCGTCGAGGTGGCGGTCCCGACCTGCTGCGCGGGGACCGCGTTCTGCGCGACGAGCACCACGACCTGCATGATGAGCCCGAGGCCCGCGCCGAACACGAACAGGTACACGCAGATCAGCCAGATCGGCGTCGTCGCGGCCAGGGTCGTCATGCCGAGCATCGCCAGTCCGACCACCACGGTGCCGGCGACCGGGTACATCCGGTACTTGCCGGTCCGGCTGATGAGCACACCCGACGTGATCGAGGTGCCCATCAGGCCCGCCATCATCGGCAGCATCAGCAGCCCGGAGACCGCGGCCGAGGTGCCGGACGCCATCTGCAGGAACGTCGGCACGAACGCGATCGCCGCGAACATGCCGATGCCGAGCACGAAGCCGATGCCCGTCGCGAGCACGAAGGTGCGGTTGCGGAAGAACGACAGCGGGATGATCGGGTCCTGCGCGCGGGACTCGACGAAGACGAACAGCGCGGCGGCGACCAGGAAGCCGGCACCCCACGCCCAGGTCTCCGGGGCGTCCCAGCCGTGCGCGCGGTTGCCGCCGAACTCGGTGAAGAACACCAGGCAGGCGGTCGTCGCCGACAGGAGCGCGACACCGAGCACGTCGATCCGCTTCGAGGCCTTCTTGCTCGGCAGCGTCAGGGCGAACCACGCGACCAGGAAGGCGGCGATGCCGACGGGGATGTTGATCCAGAACGCCCAGTTCCACGTCATGTGGTCGACGAAGAAGCCGCCGAGCAGCGGGCCGCCGACCGCCGACAGGCCGAAGATCGCGCCGAGCGGGCCGAGGTACTTGCCACGCTCCGACGCCGGCACGATGTCCGCGATGATCGCCTGCGACAGGATCATCAGCCCACCGCCGCCCAGGCCCTGCAGGGCGCGGAACACCACGAACTGCCAGAAGTCGGTCGACAGGGCGCACCCGAGGGACGCCAGGGTGAACAGCGCGATCGCGACGAGGAACAGGTTGCGGCGTCCGATGACGTCGCCGAACTTGCCGTAGATCGGCATCACGATGGTCGAGGCGAGCAGGTACCCGGTGGTGATCCAGCCCTGGTGCGCGACACCGCCGAGCTCACCGACGATGGTGGGCATCGCCGTCGAGACGATGGTCTGGTCGAGGCTGGAGAGCAGCATCCCCGCGATCAGCGCGGAGAAGATGATCCAGATCCGGCGCTGCGTGAGGAGCAGCGGTCCGTCGGAGCCTGGGCGGGCACGCTTGGTCGTGCCCGACGCGGTGGCGCTCATGCGGTGGGGTCCTGTCCGGTCGTGATGGCCGCCCTGAGCAGGCGGAGGTTCTGGGTGAGCAGCTCGTCGAACCCGGGTCCGGTCGCCTCGTCGAACGCGTCGTCGAAGTACGTCTCCGCGGTCACCTTCGCCAGCGCGGCAGCCGCTTCGGTCACCAGGCGGGCACGCCGGTCCGCCGGGTCGTCCCAGCCGAAGCGCTGCTGGACCGCCCGGGTGATGCGACCGAGTTGCACGTCGGTCGCCGACAGGAACCGGGCGACGAGCGCCGGTTCCCGTTCGAAGACGCCGCGGACGAGCACCTCGTCGGCGCGGTCTATCCCCACCCGGTGCAGCTGGTCGATGGCCAGCGCCACGATGGAGTCGAGCGGTTCGAGGTCGGCCGGCACGACACCGCCGGCGGCGTAGGCGTCGATCGCCTGGACGTCGGCGTTGATCTCGATGCCGAGCACGGCGTCGTCCTTCGACGCGAAGTGGTTGAAGAACGTGCGCCGGGACACCCCGACGGTGTCGCAGAGCTGCTCGATCGTGAAGCCGTGCAGCCCGTGCGCGATGGTCGCCCGGCGTGCCTCGACGATCATGCGTCGGCGCAGCGCGCGGGTGCGTTCGGTGGTGCTCACCGAACGAGGATTGCACTACCGCGCTGATAGTGCAAACAGAGTGGGTCGGCTCAGAGGGCCTTCTCGAAGCAGAACGACCAGGGCATCGTCGCGACGTACGGCTCGTAGACGTCGATCTGGTGCCAGCCGGTCTTCCGGTACAGCGCCACCGCGTCGGGCTGCTTGTCCCCGGTCTGCAGGATGAGCCGAGCGGCACCGAGCTCACGGCCGACGCGCTCGCACTCCTCGAGCAGGGCCGTCGCCGCGCCCTTGCCCCGCGCCGCGGCGGTCACGATGAGCCGCTTCAGCTCGATCTCGTCGCCGAGCCGGCGGATCGCGATGTGCCCGACCGGCGCACCGGCCTCGTCGACGGCGAGCAGCGACGTCACCACGGTCGCGGAGTCGACCGCGAGCGCACGGCTCCGTTCGGCCGTGACGGCGGGGTCCTCGCCGGCGTTCGACGCCCCGTAGCGTTCGTGCATCTCGTCGTCCATGCGCGCGCGGAGCTCCACGCTGCGGGGGTCGTCCCAGGAAACGCGTTCGATCGTGATCACGATCGACGATCCTGACACGGACGACCGTCGCCCCGGAAACCCGGTGCGCTCAGGCGGGCGTGCCCAGCGCGGCGATCGGCCCCTCGCCCGCACGGAACGCCGCGAGCACCGCCGCGGCGTCGTCGTGGACCTCGGCCGCCCCGGCACCGCGGAGCTCGTCGCCGCCGATGCCGCCGGTCATCACCCCGACGCTCGTCACCCCGACCCGGCCTGCCGACTCGACGTCCCACATCGCGTCGCCCACCATCACCGCGGCGTCCGCGGACACCCCGGCCCGGTCGAGCGCCACCCGGATGATGCCCGGGTCCGGCTTGGCTTGCTCGACGTCCTCGGAGCTGGTCTCGGCGGCGACCCACCCGCCGGCGTCGAGCAGCTCGCGCATCGGAGCGAGTTCGTGCTCGGGAGCGCTCGTGGCGAGCACCACCGCGTGCCCGGCCTCGGCGACCGACCGCAGCAGCTCCCGTGCACCCGGCAGCAATCGCAGTCGCGGCACCTGCTCGGTGTAGTACGCGGTGTGGAACTGCTTCGCGGTGGCACGGGTGTCGTCCGAGGCGTCGGGCAGCAGCGTCTCGAGCAGCTTCGCCGAGTCCATCCCGATCGCGCGGTGGATCCGCCAGGCGTCGACCGACTCACCGACCGCCAGGAACGCCCGCCACCACGCGTCGATGTGCGCGTAGTTCGAGTCGACCAGGGTGCCGTCGATGTCGAAGAGGACTGCTGTCGTGCGAGTGTCGGCCATCCGTCCATGCTGCTCGGGAGGCCCGGATCGCCTCCCAGCCGCGGGACGACGGGAGGCCCGTGGCGGTGTCGCCACGGGCCTCCCGTCCGTCGACGCGGTCGGCGCGCCGGCTCAGCTGCTCGCGTCAGCCGTTGCGGACGTCGTCCGCAGCGCCCTGCGCGGTGTCCTTCACGTCGGACGCGGCGCCCTGCGCCTCGCCCTTGACCGTCTGCGCGGCCTCCTGCGCGGTGCCCTTGAG
This sequence comes from Curtobacterium oceanosedimentum, assembly GCF_020297365.1. Lineage (GTDB taxonomy): Bacteria > Actinomycetota > Actinomycetes > Actinomycetales > Microbacteriaceae > Curtobacterium. Next base: position 45,311 of record NZ_JAIXIG010000010.1, on the reverse strand, counting down.
GTCCTGCGCGTGCTCCTTGGCGGCGTCGCCGAGCTGCGAACCGAGGTCCTTGGCCTGCTCCTTGACGTCGTCGACGAGCGGGGCGGCCTTGTCCTTCAGCTCGCCGGCGAGCTCCTCTTCCTTGTCGGTCGTCGGGATGAGCGACGACACGAGCCAGCCGGCACCGAAGGCGATGAGACCGACGGCGAGGGGGTTGCCCTTGGCCTTCTCGACACCCTTGTGCGCGGCGTCCTTGGCCTGGTCGGTCGCGCCCGAGGCGGAACCGGAGGCACTCGAACGAGCCGACTGCGCTGCGCCCATGACGGACTCGCGGACGTCCTGGAAGCGGCTCTTCACCTTCTCGCTCTGGCGGTGGGCGATCGACGACGGGCTGACCTTGTCGGCGAGCGCGTCGACGTCGGAGCCGAGTTCGCCTCGGGTGCGCTCGATGTCGGCGCGGATCTCGTCTGGGGTGCTCATGGCTTCCTCCCGGTGTTGGGCTTCAGTGTCTCGGGGACTTCCTTGGCGGTCTCGACCGTCTGCGGGGCGCCCGTGATCTCCTTGATCTCCTTGCGTCCGCGGACGGCGAGGATCGCGGCGACGACGGCGTAGACCACCGCGATGATCAGGGCGGACCAGGCGTTGCCGATGAGGTAGCCGAGGCCCCACCACGCGGCGATCGACAGGAACAGCAGGGCGAACAGCGCGGTGAGCCCGGCGCCGCCGAACATGCCGCCCGCCTTGCCGGCCTTCTTCGCGGAGTCGGTCAGCTCGGCCTTGGCGAGCGCGACCTCCTGCCGGAACAGGGTCGACAGGTCGCGGGACACGTCGGACAGCAGCTCGCCGAGCGGCGTGGTCGCGGCGCGTTCCTCGGGCGTCGGCTCACCGAGGGGTGCCGCGCCGGGGACGGACTGGCTCATACGCCGCTCCCCGTCCCGGTGGTGCCGTCGCCGGCCTCCTTCTCGTGCTTGATCTCGGTCGCGAGCGCCTTGGTGAGACGGCCGGCGAGCAGACCCGCACCGGCGGCGATCGCGATGAAGGTGCCCGGACGCTTCGCGGCGAAGGACTTCACCTCGTCGAGCAGCGAGCCCGGGTCACGGTTCTCGAGGAACCCGGCGGCCGACGTCGCGCGGCCGGACAGGTCACGGACGACCTTCGACGCCACACCCTGCTCGTCGTCGTTCTCGGCCATGCGGCCGAGCTGCTCACCGATGCTGCGGAGCCCACCGGCGGCGCGCTGCTGCTGGTCGGCAGCCTGGTCCTTCAGCGTGCTGCTCGCCTGCGCGTAGAGCTGCTTGGCGTGGTCGGTCGCCTCGGAGGCGACGTTCGAGGCCTGCTCCTTCGCGGTGCCCGCGACGTTCGCGGCCTTCTCCTTGGCGTCGCCGGCGACGTCCTGGGCGGCGCCCTTGGCCGCGTCGGCCTTGCCGGAGCCACCGCTGGAGTCGGAACCGCTCCCGCTCGTGCCGCCCGTGGTCGCGCCGCCGGACAGGGGCGTGGTCGGGGCTGCCGGCAGCTGCTCGTCGGCGGGGACGGCGTCGAGGGGCGCGTCGAAGGGCACACCTGCGGCGTCGCCGTACGGGTCGTAGGTCTGCGACGCGTCGGGGTCCGAGGGGCGGGCGGCGGGGGTGCCACTCGCGTAGGACGGCACGGTCACGCCCGGCGCGACCTCGTGTCCCTCGGTCGCCGCAGTGCGGTCGTGGATGGGGGTCCCGGAGTCGTTCCCGGGTGGGTTCGTGGTCATGGTCGGCCTTCCGGTTGTCGTCGTCCCCGGCGTGCACCGGGGGCGTGTCCTGACCGAACGTGCGCGCCGACCTCTGGGTCGGGACACAGGAACGTCGCAGAACGCGGTCCGATCGTCCACACAGCGACGAGCCGGTTGGATCGGAGGGTGCTGCGTGTCTCGGTCGTCGTCCCCGTGCGGGACGACGCCGTGCACCTGCGCCGGTGCCTCGACGCCCTGGCCGTGCAGACCGTCCGCGCCGACGAGGTCGTCGTGGTCGACAACGGCAGCAGCGACGACAGTGCCGCCGTCGCCACGTCGGCCGGCGCGGTCGTGCTGTCCGAACCCGTCCGCGGCATCGCCCGGGCCTCCGCCCGCGGGTACGACCGAGCGTCCGGCGACGTCATCGTGCGACTCGACGCCGACTCCGTCCCGCCACCCGGCTGGATCGCCGAGGCCGTCCGGCTGCTCGACGACCCCGAGGTGGTCGCGGTGACCGGACCCGGACGGCCGTACGACGGCGGACGCCTGCTGCGGTGGACGTGGGACGCGGTCTACATGGGGCCGTACTTCGTGCTCATGCGGGGCGCGCTCGCACGCCCACCGCTGTTCGGCTCCGCGATGGCGATGCGCCGGTCGACGTGGGCCGCCGTCCGCAGGCGAGCCCACGGCGACGACCCCGAGGTGCACGACGACGTCGACCTGAGCATGCAGCTCGACCCGGCCTGGCGGGTCCTGGCCGCCCCCTCGCTCACGGTGCTGGTGTCCGCGCGACCGTTCTCGGGCCTCGGGTCCGCCTGGCTCCGGACGCGACGCGCGTTCCACACCTTCCACGTGAACGGGCGGCGGGCGAACCCGGTCCGGCGGTGGGCACGACGCCTGCGAGCGGAGTCGCGGGTCCGGCGGTGGCGGCGCACCCACTGAGCGCCGACCCGGGCACCGGCGACCGCGCCAGCGCCAGGCCACGGGACGGTGACGGTCAGGACCGGCGCCGCCGTCGTTCGGTACGTTCGTGCGAGCGGGTCACGACCCGACGTGACCGAACGAGGGGGAACCATGCGCCACACGACGCGGACCGGCACCACCATCACGCTGACGACCCTGCTGGCGGCGGGGCTCGCCCTGACCGGGTGTGCGCAGGCCGGTCCGGCCGGCCCGGCGAGCGTCGGTCCGGGCCCGTCGACCGAGGCTGCGTCCGCGCCGAGCCCCACCGCGAGCAGCAGCCCGCGCCCGACGTCCACCGTCACCCAGGTCCCCGGGGTGGACTTCGACGCCGGCACCGTGCCCGACAGCTGCACCGACCTGATCACCCCCGGCAAGTGGGACGACGCCTTCGCGTCCGCTCCCCTCAACGACCCGTCCGTCGTCGGCGACCCGATAGCCATCCCGAAGAGCTCCTTCACGCCGGTGCTGCAGCCGGACGGCAAGCGGCTGTACTGCGTGTGGCGTGAGCCGCAGGCCGACATCTCCTACCTGTCGATCGCGGTCGACGTCGTCGACTCGGCCACGGCGAGCGACGAGCTCGAGAAGCTCACCGCGCGGGGCTACGAATGCGACACCGAGGCCGAGGGCCTGCGCTGCCAGAAGGTCTCGAAGAACTCGCAGTACCCCGTCACCGACGGTGACACGTACTTCACCCGGGGCGACATCGGGATCCACATCCAGCAGTCGAACATCGAGACGTCCGGGTTGCTCGAGGACGTCATGACGCACGTGTTCTAGGACGTCGGCGTGCGCTCACGGGTCGGGCGGGAGCGCACGTGCGCCCGCTCGCCCTGCGGCCCGAACAGGCACAGCACCTCGGTGACGGCGTCGGTCACGTTGCCGACCCAGTGCGGCGTGTGGGTGTCGAACTCGGCGACCTCACCCGGGCCGAGGTCGAGGTCGAGCTCACCGAGCAGCAGCCGCAGCCGGCCGGACAGCACGTAGATCCACTCGTACCCCTCGTGCGTCTTGAGCGACGGTTCACCACCCGGCGTGTGCGGCGGGAAGAGCTGCTTGAAGGACCGCACGCCGCCGGTCCGTTCGGTCAGCGGCACGACCACGCGGCCACCGAGCACCTCCGGCTTCATGTGCACGCGTGGATCCCCGGTCCGCGGTGCGCCGACCAGGTCGTCGAGGGGCACCTGGTACGCGCGGGCGAGCGGGAGCAGCAGCTCCAGCGTCGGCTTGCGCTGTCCGGACTCCAGGCGCGACAGGGTGCTCACCGAGACGCCGGTCTGCTCGGACAGCGCGGCGAGCGTGACGTCGCGTCGGGCGCGCAGGGCGCGCAGTCGGGGGCCGACTCCGTCGACGACCTGCGCCGTCGTGCGCGGGGTGAGCCGTTCCTCCCGGCCACGATCGTGCGATGTGCTGCTCATGGCGCCATGTTGCCACCTCGGCAACGTTCGTTGCCAGTCGGCGACGGGAGCCCGCATGATCGGCGCATGTCTGATCACCACGACGTCATCGTCATCGGCGGCTCGGCCGCCGGCCTGTCCGCCGCCCTCATCCTCGGGCGCTCGCGCCGTTCGGTGCTGGTCGTCGACTCCGGCGAACCGCGCAACGCACCGGCGGCCGGTGCCCACAACTACCTCGGGCGCGAGGGCGTCGCGCCGGCCGAGCTGACCCGCATCGGTCGCGACGAGGTCGCCGCCTACGGCGTCCGGGTCACGGCCGGGAGGGTCGTGGCCGCGTCCGCCACGACCGGCGACGCCGCCGACCCGGTCGGGTTCTCGGTCACGCTGGACTCCGGCGCGGTCGTGACGGCCCGCCGACTGGTCGTCGCCTCCGGCGCCGTGGACGTCCTGCCGCAGGTCCCGGGGCTGGCCGAGCAGTGGGGGCGCGGCGTCGTGCACTGCCCGTTCTGCCACGGGTGGGAGATCCGCGACCAGCGCATCGGGGTGCTCGTCACCACGCCGAACGGGGCACACCACGTGCTGATGTTCCGCGCGCTGAGCGACCGGGTGACCGCGTTCGTGACCGATCCGGCGCTGCTGGACGACACCGACCGCGCCGGTCTGGCAGCACGCGGAGTCCCCGTCGTCACCGACCCCGTCACCGAGGTGGTCTCGGAGGGCGACCGGCTGACCGGGGTCGCACTCGCTTCCGGCTCCTCGGTCGAGCTCGACGCCCTCGCCACGGCCAGCCGACCCGAGGCACGGGTGGACTTCCTGTCCGGCCTGGGTCTGACGGCGACCGAGCAGTTCATGGGCGACTTCTCGTACGCGACGGCGCTGACCGTCGACGCCGTCGGGCAGACGCCGGTGCGCGGCGTGTACGCGGCCGGCAACGTGACGAACCCGATGGCGACGGTGGTCGCATCGGCGGCCGCCGGCACCCAGACGGGCGCGGCCGTGCACGGCGACCTGGTGCAGGCCGACCTGGCAGCGGCACTGGCCGGGGCTGGCGTCGGCACCGGCGCGGGCGCGGGCGCTGTTTCGCGTTGAGCGACAGTTCGCGGGCCCCGGCGGGCGTGGAGTGTCGGTGAGCGCGGGACCCGGCGCCGGTCAGTCGACGCGGTAACCGGCCTGCGCGGCCAGCAGCGGCGCGAGCGTGTACAGCTGGTCGGCGCCGATCGTCGCCCCGCGGAAGCCCTCGAGCCGCTCGACCCGGTCCAGGTCCGCTCCTCGCAGGTCCACGTGGTCGATGCGGGTGTTCGACCCCTCGGCGGCGCGGATGCTGCTGCCGTCGAACGACACCCGCAGCAGCTTCGCGTCGGCGATGTCGAGCTCGTCGATGACGCAGTCGCGGAACACCACGTCGGTGATCGTCGACCCGCGCAGGTTCACGAACCCGAACTTCATGCCGACGAACTCGACGCCGTTCAGCCCGGCGTCGTACAGCTCCGCCGAGCCGACCCGTCCGCCGGAGACCCGGACCTCGCGCCACGAGCTGCTCGAGGCCCGGAGGATCGGGGCGTCGAGCACGTCGACGAGCGAGTCACGGACCCGCAGGCCCCGCAGGTCGGCGTCGTCGGCCCGGAGCGTGTCGATGACGCACTCCTCGATCTCCAGGTCGGGCAGCCGTCCACCGGCCAGGTCGAGGACGTCGATGCGCTTGCCCTCGATCCGGTCGCCGGTCAGGACGTCACCGGGAGCGGGGACCCAGTCCTGCAGGTCCGGGGGTTCGGTCAGGGTGATGCGCGGGGCGTCGGTGCCCGAGGAGCGTGCCATGCCCCCAGTCTGGCCGTGACCCCCGACGGACCGGCACCCGGGCGCCCCGCGGGTCATCGGCGCTGGTCATCCCCGGGGTCGGGTGAGGACGCTGTCCAGTCGGTAGTCCTTCGCCGGCCCGAGCGCCTCCCACCGCACGGTCCAGCGGTGCTGGTCGCCGTCGAGGGCGCCGGTGTAGTCGTCGGGGGCGCAGGCGTGGGCGACACTCGTGCCCCACACCCAGTCGTGGAAGACCCGACCGTCGGCGAAGTGCACGGTCCAGCCGTCGGACCCCGCGCTCGACCGCCGCACCAGCAGGGTCCGCGACACCGGCGTCGTGCGGCCGTCGAACGTCATGACGCCGGATTCGTCCCAGCGCACCTCGTCGGCCGTGACGGCGGCCAGCGTGGTGGCCCCGGTCACGACGCCCCACGCCCCGGCACGGTGGTCGTGCACCGTGCGGTGGAGGTCCCACGCTCCGAGCAGGTCGGTCGGCAGCACCGCGATCACGCCTGACCGTAGTTCGACCACGGCAGACCGAGCGCCCACTGCACCGCGAGGCCGACCACGAGCAGGACGCCGGCCGGCCCAATGACGACGGCCAGTTTCCGGGCATCCGTCCAACCGGGGTGCAGCAGGGTGATCGCGCCCGCCAGCGCCGCGACCGACGCCGCTCCGTACAGCCAGGACGAACCGGAGGCGCGCCAACCGTCGTGCGCGAGCCAGTCCTGGACGCCCTGCACGGTCCGCTCCCACGCGTGCTCCCGCCGGGCGTGCCGCGAGACGACGGGCACCGGCCAGCCGACGACGGCGAGCACACCGGTCACGGCGGAGACGACGCCGAGGACGCGCGGCAAGAAGCGCGGTCCGACGGCGGGTTCGACGTCGAAGTCCGGGATGCTCGTGCCTCCCACGCCACGACCCGCACTGCCCGGTCCCGGTCCCGTCATCGTCCGCGCAACGCCTCGGCCCGAGCCCTGCGGTGCTCCTCGTCGGAGATCACCCCGCGGGCGTGCAGGTCGTCGAGCTCGGCGAGCCGCTGTTCCAGAGGCGTGTCCGGCGCGAGCGTCCGGCTCTGCATCGCTCGGTGCGCCAGGTCCTCCTGCACGGTCAACGGGTTCTGCCCCCGGTCGGCCATGCGCTTGCCCCGGTAGAGCGTCACCAGGACGATCGTCAGGGTGGTCAGGAGCATCAGGGCGGCGACGACACCGAAGGCCACGCCGAACCACCCGCTGAACAGGTCGGACGCCCCCGACCCCTCCGGCCCCTCGATCTCACCGAATGCCAGTCCACCGAGCACCACGGCAGTCCCCTTCCCGCTCCGACGGGTCCGCTCCGACGAATCCACGCCGCCGAACCCGCTCCGACGAGCCGAGCGTAGCGCGAGGGGGACCGCTGCGGCCGTGCGTCAGCCGCGCAGCGGCCCCGATCCCGGCACGTTCGCACCGTCTGCGAACCCGGCCACCAGCGCACGCAGGGCGTCTTCGGAGGTGTGCCGGGCCTCCCAACCGAGCACGGACCGGGCACGGTCCGTGCGCATGATCGGGACGCCCGCCGCGATGTCGATCCAGCCGGCATCCGTCGGCTGCAGGCGCAGCCGCCACGTCAGCGTCACGATCCCGCGCAGCAGCCGCAACGGGATGCGGACCGCACCGAGCATGCCGAACGCCCGGGCCAGCCGGGGCGGGTTGAGCACCGGTGACGCCGCGATGTTGAACGCACCACCGGCACGTCGGTCGACCGTGCGCCAGAAGGCGTCGGCGACGTCGTCGGCGTGCACCGCCTGGAACACGAACGGCAGGGGCAGGGGCAGCACGAGCCACCGCACCCACCGGACGATCGACATGGGGACGAGGTGTCCGAGGAACAGCCCGCGGATCTCGGCGGCGGCCTCGCGCTGGAAGATGAGCCCGGGGCGCAGGCGGGTCACGACGACGTCTGGGTGCTCGGCCTCGAACCGGTCGAGCGCGGCCTCGTTCTCGGCCTTGTGGATCGAGTAGGTGGCGGTCGGGATGCCGTCGGCCGGCCAGCTCTCGTCGACCGGGGTCCGCTTGCCGTCGACGTCCACGCCGCGGTAGGCACCGACGGACGACGCGATGACGACCTGGGGCACGCCGGCCCGCGCCACCGCGTCGAGCACGTTCGCCGTGCCCGTGACGTTCGTCCGGTGCTGCGCGGGGATGTCGTGCGTCGGTTGCAGTGCCCACGCCAGGTGGATCACGGCGTCCGCGCCCTGGAACACCGCGGCGAGCTGCCCGACCGCGTCGGGCGCACCGATGTCGACGGCGTGCCACAGGGCGGCGGCGTACGGCTCGGCCCGCAGGTCGGGCAGCCGACGGGCGACGCCGACGATCTCGACCCCGCCGCCGTGAGCCGCAACCGCCCCCTGTGCTCCGCCGCCGGCCGTGTCCGCCACGTGCTCACCGTCGCCGCCGGCGCGTGCGGTCGCGAGCCGACGGAGCACCGCCGTCCCCACGTTGCCGGTCGCGCCGACGACGACGACGCGCATCAGGCCGAGGCCATCGCGGGGTCGAGCACGACCTTGATGCAGCCGTCCTCCTTCTTCTGGAAGACGGAGTACATGTGCGGGGCGTCCTCCAGGGAGACCCGGTGCGTGGTCAGGTCGAGCGTGCCGAGCGGGTCCGAGGGGTCGGACACGAGCGGCATGAGGTCGTCGACCCAGCGGCGGACGTTGCACTGTCCCTCGCGGATCGTGATCTGCTTGTCGAACAGCGTCATCATGGGCATCGGGTCGGCCATGCCGCCGTAGACACCGCTCAGCGAGACGGTGCCACCACGGCGCACGAGGTCGATCGCCGCGTGCACGGCGGCCAGGCGGTCGACGCCGGCGGTCTCGATGGCCTTCTGCGCGAGCTTGTCGGGCAGCAGCCCGGCAGCGCGCTGGGCGAACCCGGCGACGGCGTTGCCGTGCGCCTCCATGCCGACCGCGTCGACGACGCCGTCGGGTCCGCGGCCGTCGGTCAGGTCGACGAGCTTCGACACCATGTCGTCGTCGAGGTCGAACACCTCGATGCCGTGCTTCGCGCCCAGGTCACGGCGGACCTGCTCGGGGTCGACGGCGAGCACCCGGTACCCGAGGTGCTTGCCGATGCGGGCGGCGAACTGCCCGACCGGGCCGAGACCGAGCACCGCGAGCGTGCCGCCCTCCGGCACCTCGGCGTACTGCACGGCCTGCCACGCGGTCGGGATGATGTCGCTCATGAACAGCCACTGGTCGTCCGCGCCGGTGTCCGGCACCTTGATGGGCCCGTAGTCGGCGTGCGGCACGCGGAGGTACTCGGCCTGGCCGCCGGGGACCTGGCCGTACATCTTCGTGTACCCGAAGAGCGAGGCACCGGTGCCGTACTCCTTCACCTGGGTGGTCTCGCACTGCGACTGGAAGCCGTGCTGGCACATCCAGCAGTGGCCGCAGGAGATGTTGAACGGCACGACGACGCGGTCGCCGACCTTCAGGTTCGTGACGGCGGAGCCGACCTCTTCCACGATGCCCATCGGCTCGTGGCCGAGCACGTCACCGCGGTCGATGTACGGGCCGAGCACCCGGTACAGGTGCAGGTCGGAGCCGCAGATCGCCGTGGAGGTGATCCGCACGATCGCGTCGGTCGGCTCCTGGATGGTCGGGTCGGGGACGGTCTCGACGGACACCTTCTCGGTGCCCTGCCAGGTCAGTGCGCGCACGTCGCGTTCCTCTCGTGGTCGCTTCGAGCCGGCCTGGAGGCACGACTCGCGTTCCCCTCCTCGGTACGCGCCCGTCCCGTGGACGCTCCCAGCCCCGGGCTCCCCTCGCGCGCGGATTCGCGCGCCCGCCGGGACGGAACGGCACCCCTGCCGGGCGCGCGTTGCGGGTCGGACGCGCACCGGGCCTCCCGGCCGTCGGGTCAGGCGGGTTCTGCCAGCGCGAGCAGCGCGTCCCGCGCCACCGCGAGTTCCCGCTCGTCCAGGTAGGGCGGCATGCCGGCCGCGGCGGCGAGCCCCTCGGCCGCGTGTCGGACCACGAGCGTGCGGTCCTCGGGCAGGCCGTCGCGGGCGAACAGCGTCCGCCAGTGCTCGGCGTCCTCGGCGACGACCGCGGCGATCCCGGGGACGCTCATCAGCCCGGTCCAGTGCGACGAGGGGGCGAACAGCTCCATCGCCTGTTCACTGCCGCCGCAGAGCGTCCGGACGTAGGCGCGCAGGACCTTGCCCGGGCGGTTCTCGGCCAGGTCCACGTGGTGCAGGACCTCGTCGGTGAACGCGGCCAGTCCGTGCTCGACTACCGCGAGCAGGAGTTCGTCCTTCGACGGGAAGTGGTGCAGCAACCCGCTCTTCGAGACGCCGGCGTCCGACGCGATCTCGGCGACGCTCACGCGGGTGCCCCGCTCGGCGAGCAGCCGGTGCGCCGACTCGAGCACCGCCTGCCGGGTGCGGTCCCGGTCACGGGAACCGTCGGTACCCGTGCGGACGGGGCCCGTGCTCGTGGTCCCCGTGGGGCGGTCAGTGGTCATGCGGTCCATCCTGCCGGTTCGGGATCACCCGGAGTGCGACGACGGCCGCGACGGCGAGCAGCACGGCAGCGCCGACCGAGGCGAGCTGCATGCCGCCGGTGAACGCCTCGCGGGCGTGCTCGAGCACGGGCGAGCCGGGCTGCAGCGCCTGCGTCGCCGATGCCAGCGACTCCCGCACCCGGTCGGCGATCCCAGCGCCCAGGCCCTCGCCCGACAGGTCCAGGGACGACCGGTAGAACGCGGTCTGCAGCGACCCGAGCACCGCGATGCCGAGCGCGACGCCGAGCTCGTAGCCGGTCTCCGAGATCGCCGACGCGGCACCGGCCCGCTCGCGGGGCGCGGCAGCGACGACCGCGTCGGTCGCCAGCGTCATCGACACCCCGACACCGATGCCCACCACGGCGAGCGCGATCGCGATCCCCCAGTACGTCGGCAGGCCCTCGGCGAACGCGAGTCCGGCCATGCCGACCGCGGCCACCGCGAGCCCGAGGCCGATGGACCGCCCCGGGCCGACGTACCGGGTGAGCAGGCCGATCACGGCGATGACCGCGATGGACGCCAGGGTCGCCGGGAGCTCCGCCGCACCGGCCAGCAGCGGGGTGAACCCGCGCACCAGCTGCAGGTACTGCGAGAAGAAGAACAGCAGACCGCTCAGCGCGAAGACGGACAGCGAGTTCGCGATCACCGCGCCCGAGAACGCCGGGATCCGGAACAGCTGCAGGTCGATGAGCGGCGTGGTCAGGCGCGCCTGCCGTCGGACGAACCACCAGCCCGCACCGAGGCCGACCATCGCGGCGACCGGCACCGTCCAGTCGAACCCGTGCCCGGCGAGGTGCTTGACGGCGTACACCAGCGGCACGATCGCCAGCACCGAGAGCACGGCGGAGAGCAGGTCGATCGGGGTCCGGGCGCCGCCGCGCGACTCGGGCAGCAGGAACGCCCCGGCGACGACGATCACGGCGATGACCGGGATGTTGATGAGGAACACCGACCCCCACCAGAAGTGTTCGAGCAGCGCCCCGCCGACGAGCGGTCCGGCGGCGGCCCCACCGGTCGCGCCGGCGGACCAGACCGCGATGGCGGTGGTGCGCTGCCGGGGGTCGCGGAAGATGGTCCGCACCAGCGACAGTGTCGAGGGCATCAGGGTGGCGCCCGCGATGCCGAGGAGCGCCCGCGCGGCGATGAGCAGCTCGGGGCTCGACGCGAACGCCGCGGCGGCCGATGCCAACCCGAAGGCGACCGAGCCGATGAGCAGCAGCCGCTTGCGGCCGATCCGGTCGGCGACGTTGCCCATCGTGACGAGCAGCCCGGCGAGCGCGAAGGAGTAGACGTCACCGATCCAGAGCACCTGGGTGGCGGTCGGGTCGAGGTCGGCGGTGAGCGACGGCACCGCCAGGGCCAGCACGGTGCCGTCGATCGCCAGGAGCACGACGGCCAGGGTGAGGACGCCGAGGGATGCCCACTCACGGACGGAGGCGCGGTGGGTCGGGGTGGTGCTGGTCTGGGTCACGATCCGACCGTAACCGACCATGTGGTCGGTTGGGCGGACTGCACAGTCGGTTCGCAGCGCAGGGTCGCGACGTGGCGGTTGCGACCTCGGCGCGGGCGTGTCGGCGTGGCGGTGCGGTACCGGTGCCGGTGCGCCGATGCGCCGATGCGCCGGAGGGTCAGCCGCGCAGGCGGTCGCGTTCCGCCGGGGGCAGGTGCTCGGTCGCCGTCCGTCGGGCCGCCGGGCTCAGGAACCGACCGCTCTTCTCGAGGAACGCCACGAGTGCTCCCTCGGACGCCCGCTTGCCGGTCTCGCGCAGGACCCACCCGAGGGCCGACTGCACCGTCTCGCCCCGTTCCCGCACCAGCCGGCCGGCGATGCCGAGCGGCACCTCGGCGTCGCCCTGCTTCGCGAACGCCAGCGTCGCCACGATCGCGATCCGCCGGACCATCGCCACGTCGGACTTCACGAGCGCGAACAGCGGCCCGGTCGACCCGCCCACGAGCGGGGCGCCGACGAGTTCCTCGGCAGCCAGGTCGACGAGCACCGAGTCCGCGAAGCGCTCGGCCTTCGCCGCCGACAGGTACTCGTCGGTCAGCTCCGGGTCGGGGTGCGCCCGCATCGCCTGGACGAGCAGCAGGACGGCCACGAGCTTCGCGCCGTCGTCCTCGCTCCAGAGCAGCGCCGAACGCTCCCCCTCGTCCAGGTCGGAGAACTGCCGTGCGACCCTGCGGGCCGCGGCGACGTCGCCGGTGGTGCGGGCGAACGCGGCCAGGACGGCTTCGGCGTCGGGCGCGTTGCCGCCTCCGGCGTGGAGGCGCGTCATGCGACCTCCCGGACAGTTGCGTCGCTTCGGGGTGCGGTCCAGCGTCCGCGGCTGAGGACGATGACTGCGACGACCACCAGGAACACGATGACCCCGCTTCCGGCACTGGACAGCCCGGACAGGACCCTCGCCAGCACGCAGTTCATCGGTCACTCGAGGCGACGAGTTGCCTGTCCGCTTCCAGGCTGAGCGCGACCTGACCGGTCTTCTTCACGAAGGAATCGTACGAGAACAGGGCGAACCGCGTTCCTGGCGATGCACTTCCGACCACCTGCCGGAAGTACGCATCAGGACGCAGCGAGCGCCGCCGGCTCGCCCTCGTGCACGAGCTGGTGCACCCGCTGGTACGAGACCCCCAGGACCACCGCGATGTCCCGCAGGGTGAGGCCGTCGTCCTTCAGCGAGACAGCGATCGCCTTGCGGAGCGAGAGGGCGCGGGCTTCCTTGACCTCGGCCTCGGCGCGCAGGGCAGTGGCTTCTTCGAGCGAACGCGCCAGGGTCGGATCGAGCTCGGCACGGATGACCACGGTGACGTCGCCCTGATCGACCTCCGCGACGAAGGCGATCGCTTCACGCTGCGCATCGGCAGCGAGGTCGAGCCGACGAACCTGCGAGATCGCGCCGGGGAACAAGGCAAGTGCCATAGACAGAAACTGGATGCCGCGCTCTCGCCCGGTGCGAGGGGCACCAGACGAGTGAGCAGAAGACGTCGGGTGCCTTGGGGCAACCCGTCGTCTTCTGCTCACTCGATGCACGGGGCGAGAACGCCCGCCCCGTCCCGCGTCAGCGGAAGTGCATGTTCTTCAGCGGGTCGACCAGCGTGCCGTTCCGCCGCGTCTCCACGTGGATGTGCGGCCCGGTCGACTGCCCGGTGTTGCCGGACTTCGCGATCTCGGTGCCGAGCTTCACGATCTGCCCCTGCTTCACCTGGATCTTGCTCAGGTGCGCGATGAGCACCGCCGTCATCCCGTAGGTCACGACGACGTAGTTGCCGTAGGCGCCGTCGTTCGAGACGGTCCTGGTCACCGTCCCCGTGCCGGACCCGTACACCGGGGTCCCGACGGGCACCGGCGCGTCCGCACCCTGGTGGTAGCGCGGGACGTGCCCGGCGCCGCGGTCGTCGCCGTAGCGGCCGGTGATCTTCGTGCCGTTGACGGGCCAGGCCAGGCCGGTGACCGGACGGCTCGACCACACGCGGGTGTCCTTCGCACCGTAGAGCACGACGTTGCCGTCGACCTGCACGAGCAGGTTGCCCGAACCGGCCGTGCTCGTGCGCGAGCTCCAGAGCGCCACCTTCTTGCGCGAGGCGTCGCGCGTCCAGATGACGAAGTTGCCCTTGGTCTGCAACTCCGCCCAGGCGCCGCGGTGGCCACCGGTGCGCGACTGCCAGACGACCTTGCCGTTCTGCTTCTGCACGAGGTTGCCGTCGGTGCGCATGTTCAGCGTGCGCGACGAGCCCTCGTCCGAGCGCAGGACGGTCCCGCCCAGGATGGTGTTGCCCGAGGCGACACGGTCCTGGTACCCGGTCCAGCTCACGACGACGGTCTTGCCGGCCAGGAGCGCCATCGTGCCGTCGGCGCGGACCTTCAGCGCGGTCGAGTTCACCGACCCTGCCGAGGCCCAGCGGGCGATGCGCTTGCCGTTCTTGGTGATGTCGAGGGCACGGTTCTTGCCGACCACGGCGATCGCACCGGAGTTGCCGGCCGTGTTTGACGCCCACAGCACGCGGTTGCCGATGCCGTACTCCACCAGGTTGCCGTCGCCCTGCATGATGAGCTTGAACTGGCCGTTCGGCGACGTCACCTGGTCGCCGGGGACGAGCTTGGTGCCGGCCGGGGCCGAACCGACCCAGACGGCCGAGGCCGCGGCCGGTTCTGCGGTCGCGACGAGCGCCCCCGCCGCCAGGGCCAGTGCCGTGACGGCACCGGCGATGCGTGGGAGTCGGCGCGCGCGTGCGACGGTCGACGGAGTGGTGGTCATGGATCCCCTGCCCTGGAACCGACCGTGCGAGCGCACGGGCGTTCGGCGCTCGCCCTGTACGAGTCGCCGAACGATGTTCGCTTTTCTGCGCGGGGCGCACAACCCCTTGACAGGGGGGTGCCTGGTGCCGGCACGCCGCCCGGGGACAGGATGGGGCCATGCCGACGCCGAACCCCGCCTTCGTCCCGCCCGAACGCCACACCTCGCGGCCCGACCTGCAGGGGACGTTCGGCATGGCGGCGTCCACGCACTGGATCGCCACGGCGACCGCGCAGTCGGTGCTCGAGCGCGGCGGCAACGCGTTCGACGCGGCCGTCGCCGGGGCCTTCGTGCTGCACGTGGTGGAGCCACACCTGAACGGCCCGGGAGGCGACCTGACGGCGGTCTTCGCGACGGCCGCGAACCCGTCGCCGACGGTGCTGGTCGGGCAGGGTCCGGCCCCCGCCGGCGCGACCCCCGAGCACTACCGCGCCGAGAGCCTCGACCTCGTCCCCGGATCCGGCGCGCTGGCCGCGACCGTCCCGGGAGCGGTCGACGCCTGGCTGCTCCTGCTCCGCGACCACGGCACGTGGGAGCTGGCCGACGTCCTCGCGCCCGCCGTCGGGTACGCCCGCGACGGTCATCCGGTCGCCCCCGCGGTGGTCCGGACGATCACCGCCGTGCAGGACCTGTTCCGGCTGCACTGGCCCACCTCCGCCACGCGGTGGCTGCCGGGAGGCACGGTGCCGGTCCCCGGGGACCTGGTGCGCAACGAGGCGCTCGCCTCCGTGCTGGACCGGCTCGTCGAGGCCGGTGGCGGTGCCGCCAGCCGGACCGCCCGCATCGACGCGGCCCGGTCCGAGTGGGCGGAGGGGTTCGTCGCCGAGGCGATCGACCGGTTCGTCCGCGAACCGCACCGGCACGCGTCCGGGACCGACCACGCGGGGGTCCTCCGGGCGTCGGACCTGGCCGCGTTCCGTGCGTCGTACGAGCCGGCCACGACCGTCGAGTTCCGCGGTTGCACGATCGCCAAGACCGGCGCGTGGGGACAGGGGCCGGCACTGCTGCAGACCCTCCGGCTGCTCGAACCGCTCGACGACGCCCTGCTCGACCCGTCGACCGAACTCGGGGCCCATACGATCGTCGAGGCGCAGAAGCTCGCCCTCGCCGACCGTGAGGCGTTCTACGGCGACGGCGCGGTCCCGATGGACGTGCTGCTCTCCGACACCTACGCCGACGAGCGCCGCACGCTGATCGGCGAGCGGGCGTCCGCGGACCTCCGCCCCGGAACGATCCCCGGGGTCGAGCACGCAATGCCGCCCGTCCGCACCGCGTACGACGCCGCCGGGTCGGTGGGCGTGGGTGAGCCGACCGTGCAGGTCACCCGTGCTGCCGGAGCCGACACCGAGGTCCCGCCGGCCGCCCCGGTCGAGGACCGCGGCGAGCCGTTCGTGGCCCCGGACGGGGAGACCCGCGGGGACACGTGCCACATCGACGTCGTCGACCGCTGGGGCAACATCGTCAGCGCGACACCGTCCGGCGGCTGGCTGCAGTCCTCACCGACGATCCCCGAGCTCGGGTTCTGCCTCGGCACGCGCCTGCAGATGACGTGGCTCGAACCGGGCACGGCATCGACCCTGCGCCCCGGCGAGCGCCCCCGCACCACGCTGACCCCGACCCTGGTGCTCCGCGACGGCCAGCCGGTCGCCGCGCTCGGGTCCCCCGGGGGCGACCAGCAGGACCAGTGGCAGCTGCTGTTCCTGCTGCGCTGGATCGTGGGCGGCTACTCCCCGCAGCAGGCCGTCGACGCCCCGGCCCTGCACACCACGTCCTTCCCCGGTTCGTTCTGGCCCCGCACGTGGGAGCCGGCGGGGCTCGTGGTCGAGGACCGGCTCGGCGACGCGGTGGTCGCCGGTCTGGAGGCCCGTGGTCACGTCGTCATGCGCGCCGGCGACTGGTCACTGGGTCGCCTCTCCTGCGTCACCCGCGACCCGTCCACGGGAGTGCTGGGCGCGGCGGCGAACCCCCGCGGTGCGCAGGGCTACGCCGCCGGCCGCTGACCGGTCGCAGCGGGACGACGCCTAGAGCGTCGGGACGACCACCGCGCGGCCCGAGAGCTCGCCCGCCTCGAGCTTCCGGTACGCCTCGAGCGCGTCGGACAGCGCGTACCGCTCGACGTCGGGGACGATCTGCCCCGCGCGGTACATCGCGACGACCTCGTGCAGGTCCTCGATGGTGCCCCAGTACGTGTTCGTGATCGTCGACTCGTACGGCGTCGAGAAGAAGTTCCACTCGGTGGTGCCGCCGGCGATCCCGACGACGGTGAAGCGGCCGCCGACCGCCATCGACGCCTGGGCCACCTTGATGGTGGGGGTGGCACCGACGAAGTCGAATGCCGCGTCGACGCCGCGCCCGCCGGTGATCTCGCGGATGCGCTCCGCCTGGTCCGGTCCGCCGGGGACGGTGATCGCCCCGCGGGCGGCGGCGCGGTCCATCGCGTCCTGCTTCATGTCCGTGGCGATGACCGTCGCGCCGGTGAGCGCGGTGAGGATCTGCACGGCGATCTGCCCGAGGCCGCCGAGCCCGACGACGAGCGCGAAGCGACCACCACCGGCCAGGTTCGGCAGGGAGTTCTTGATGGCGTGGTACGGCGTGAGGGCGGCGTCGCTGAGCGGTGCGGCGGCGATCGGGTCGGCGTCGCCGAGCGGCACCAGGTTCCGCGCGGGCACGGTCACGTACTCCGCCATGCCGCCGTCGCGCCCGAGGCCGATGCCCATGTAGGGGTTCGTCGCCGCGTTCTCGCAGTAGGTGTCCTGCCCCTTGGAGCAGTACGAGCAGTGCCCGCAACCCACCGGGCCGTACACCAGGTAGGCGTCCCCCACGGTGAACCCGGTGACCCCGTCGCCGACGGCCTCGACCCACCCGGAGTTCTCGTGGCCGAGCACGAACGCGGGCGCCTGTGCACCCGGCTGCCCCTGCTGGAACTCGCGGTACACAGCGACGTCGGAGTGGCACGCTCCGGCTCCGGCGACCTTCAGCAGGACCTCACCCGGCCCGGGTGTCGGCTTCGGGACGTCCGTCAGGGACGGGAAGGTCTGGTACTGCTCGAACACGACGGCGCGCATGGGGTTCTCCTTTGATCGCCCTTCACGCTACACCTGTTGTTGAGGGCAACGCCTGTTGCGCAGGCCCCTCCGAGCCTCGCCGCCCGGCGAACAGTCCGCGGTCGAACCGCGCACCACCAGGACGCGACGACCGCGCCACCATGATCGTCACCACGAGCCACCCGATCGGCCCGGTGAAGACGAGGAGCAGGATCCACAGGCCGGTGTGGTCGCGGTCGTGCAGTCGCCGCACGAGCAGCGACCACCGCGGGATCGCCGTGACGAGGAGCACCACCATGATCGCGACGTCACGCACATCGGCCCAGGCGTCGCGCCCGGTCCCGAAGCCGAACCGCCAGCCGTGGTCATCACCGAGCAGGTGGAAGGCGACCTGCGGCGAGGGGACGACGCCGAAGGGGTCGGCGAAGAACTGCCAGCGCCCGACGCCGTCGGCCGACAGCCAGGCCAGGAGTGCGGTGGTCACGGCGAACTCGAGCGCGATGACCCACCAGAACTCCGAGCGGCTCGCCCGCCCGTGGAACCGCCACCCCTGCGTCCAGAACCGGAGCCAGGCGACCACCGGGTTCGTCACGTCCACCGGACCCTGCCGGAGCACGGACGCGCGGAAGCCGGTCATGTCGCTGTCCCCCATGCGCCCGATCGTAGGGCAGACCTGCGTCTTCCCCGTGAGCCGGTTGCGAGAACGGTCGTTCTCCGATTGACTCGGCTGCGGCGGTCCCGCTCGGGGCCGCACCCCACACGAAAGGAGCGGGCATGCCCACTCGCACCGCACGCACCGCCTGGAACGGCGGCCTCAACGACGGTTCCGGTCAGGTCGAGCTCTCGAGCTCCAAGGTCGGCACGTACGACGTCTCGTTCCCGAAGCGCGCCGCTGACGAGGCCGGTGGCACCACGAGCCCCGAGGAGCTCATCGCCGCCGCGCACTCGGCCTGCTACGCCATGCAGTTCTCCGCCGTCCTCGGCGAGGCCGGCGGCACCGTCGAGGCCCTCGACGTCAAGGCAGACGTCTCGCTCGGCCCGGACCCGGCGGGCGGCTTCCAGCTCACCGGCATCGCCCTGACGGTCAGCGGCGAGGTCTCCGGCATCGACGAGGCCACCTTCCTGAAGGCCGCCGAGGACGCCAAGGCGACCTGCCCCGTCAGCAAGGCGCTCACCGGCGTCGAGATCACGCTGCACGCGACGCTCGAGCAGTAGACGCGGCGGTCAGCGTCACCACGTGACGGACGGGAGGCCCGGTGCCAGCTGGCACCGGGCCTCCCGTCCGTCGCTCAGCGGACGTCCGGACTCGGGCCGCCTCGGCTGGCACGATGGCCTGATGGCCGAGCAGCACCCCCCTGGCCCGCACAAGCCGGGCCGTCCGCCCCGGCCACGCCGCCGCAACCTGGCGCAGCACGACCTGCGCGACGCCCGAGCCCGCCTGCGCGGCACGATCTACGAGCACGTCGAACCCGACGCCAAGGGGCGCGACCAGTACACGGCGCAGCAGATCGTCGACTTCTGCCTCGACCTGGCCGAGGTGATGCTCGCCTCGGGCGCGGACACCCGCAGCGTCGAGACCGCCGTCGTCGCCGTCTCGACCAAGTGGAACCTCGCGCCGCTCGACCTCGACTTCTCCGGCAGCTCGGTGACGATCCAGTACGCCCCCGCCGACGTCCCACCGCTCGTGAAGGTCCGCACCGTGCGCTCCGACGGGTCCGACCTCGACAAGCTCGCGCGGGCGAACCAGATCGTCGACGACCTGATCCACGACGACCGCGACATGACCTCGGCGGTCAACGCCCTGGTCGCCGTGCTGCGCCTGCCCCCGCGGTGGCCGATGTGGCTCTCCGACGTCGGACTGTCCGTCCTCGGCATCTCCATCGCCATGCAGGCCGGTGGTGGCGTGCGTGCCGGTCTGGGCGCGTTCGTGCTGATGCTCGGCATCATCGTGTCCGGACGCTGGCTGACCGGCCGCGGGTACCCGCAGTTCTTCGTGTCCGGGGCGCAGGGCGCGGTGGCCTCGGCGATCGGCACCCTCGCCATCTGGGCCGGGGTCCTCGACCCGGGTGGAGCGGCCACCATGGTCGCCGCCCTCGTCGTGCTCCTGCTGCCGCACCCGTCGTTGGTGACGTGGGCGCAGGACGCGATCTCCGGCTTCCGAGCGATGGCCGTCGCCCGGGCGTTCTACATCGGCCTGATCATCGCGGCCATCGTGGTGGGGGTGCCCGCGGGGATCGCCCTGACGCACTGGCTGTCGATCGAGGTCGACCCGACCGGCATCGTCACGCGGACCCTGCCGCTCTGGGCGTCGCTGTCGCTCACCGTGGTCTCGGCCGCCGCGAACTGCTTCGTGCAGCAGGCCAGCGCCCGGGTGATCCCCGTCGCGGTCGTGTTCTCGGTGGCGGCCGGTGCGGCGCTGTGGGGACTGCGCCAGCTCGGACTCCCGCTGCTCGGGGCGACGTTCCTGGCCGCGGTCCTGCTCGGCGTCCTGTCGACCTACGCCGCCGTGCGGATGCGGACGGCGGTCGCGGCGATCGCGGTGCCGGCGTTCTGCGGGGCGCTGCTACCGGGTGTCGCCGTGTCGAACGCCCTGCTCAACGTCATGTCGGGGTCGTCCAGCGCGGCGCTCGACTTCGTCGCGGCGGTGTCGGTGGCGCTCGGGATCGGCGCGGGCCTGGTGCTCGGCGGCCTCTTCGCCACGCCGGGCGCCCGCCGCGCCCTCCGCCGCACCCGCCGGGTCGTCGTGCACTCGGTGCACAGCGACACCACCGCGCTCCGGGTCATCCGGGACTCCGGGTACGACCCCGGCAACGGCTCGGTGCCGCGCGGGACGCGCTCCGACCCCCTGAGCGGCCCCGGCACCGCTGAGTGAGCAGAAGACGCCGGGTGCGATCGCGCCACCCGACGTCTTCTGCTCACTCGATGTGCACGAGCCCGCGCGAGCACGAGCCCGCGCGAGCACGTGCCCGCGCGTCCGCGCTCAGCCGGCGTCGGAGACGGCGCTCGACACCGCGGTCGGGGCGTCGTACTCGCCGTCCGGGATCGCCCGGAGCGCCTCGAGCACGTCGTCCGGCGCGCCCTCCTGCTCCGCCGTCGAGACGACGTCGTCCTTCGATGCCGGGTAGTCGATGCCGCTCAGGTACTTCTGGACCTGGATGGGGTTCGGTGCTGCCATGTCGGTTCCTTCCGTCGACATCAACCGAGTACCCGGTCGGTGCTCCGAGCCGACGGAGCGATGCGTTCCGCGGACGAACTGCCTCAGAGCTGCCAGCTGCCCGAGTCGTCGTCGTCCCAGGTCGCGTGCCGACGGGCGGCCGACGGCTCGTACCGCTCCATCCAGCCGCGCTCGAGCCGGGCGACGGCGCGGTCGAACGCCGGGACGAGGTCGAGCTCCGCACGGAGCAGGGACTGCAGCTGCAGCCCCTCGTACAGGGCGATGAGCTGCTCGGCGCCGCGCCGCGGGTCCATCGTGTGCGGCGCGCGGCCCGTCGCGATGTCGCGTTCGAGTCCGCGCGTGATCTGCGCCCAGAACAGCTGGTAGCGCGACCGCAGGTAGGGCGCCATCGGGTGCGCCGGGTTGCCCGCGACCGACAGCAGGGCGACCAACAGCCGCATCAGCGCGGGGTCCTCGGCGTTCGAGGCGACGATCGCGCGGAGCAGGTCGACGGTCGAGCCGTCCGCCACCTCGTGGGTGACCTCGTCCATCCGGGCACCGCTCCAGCGGTCCACCGCGGCGAGCACCAAGCCGTCCCACGACGGGAAGTGCTGCTCGAGCTCGGCGACGGAGATGCCCATCCGCTCGGCGACCTGCACGGGCCGTGCCTCGTGGAACGGAACGTCGCGGAGCAGGTCGACGGTGGCACCCACGATGGTGATCCGGAGGTGCAGGGTCGCCGCCGCGGCAGCCGCAGCGTGCGTGTCGGCGCTGGTGTGTTCGAGCATCGTGCCCTCCGTCGTCCCCGGACGTCCTGTCCGTGTCACCCCGGGTCCGGGGCACGTCCATCCAAACGCAGAACGGGGGACACCAGAATCCCCGGTACGGGTGTCGGCACAAGGGGGGACAGACGTCCCGGTGCCCAGCGGGTCCGCGGCCTCGCGTGTGACGATGTCGGACATGACGCCGAACGATCCGACCGCGCAGGGCCTGGCGACCATGGCCTCGGCCGGGTTCGAGTTCGGTGGCGATCCGGACCAGGTGGCGCACGACGTCCGCACGATGTGGGAGCAGCTCGGTCGCCCGGCCGGTGCGTTCGAGGCAGCGGCTCAGGCCATCGCCGTGCTGCCGCAGCGCCCCGAGGTGCCGATCGCCGAGCAGGCCCGACGCCGGGCGCTCGAGCACGCGATCGGGATCAACCCGGTCGAGGTCGAGCTCGCCGCCGCACTCTCCGCCCGCGAGCTGCTCGAACGGCTGGCACGCTCGGTCACCTGCTGATCCCGGCGAGGCTGGGGACGCGACCCGGAGCACGACGGGAGGCGCGGTGCCCACCGGCACCGCGCCTCCCGTGTGATCGCTCGCTCGCTCGTGGAACGCGCCCTACGGCGTCGGCATCCCGCCGTCCACGTGCAGGGTCTCACCGACGACGTACGACGACTCGCCGCTCGCCAGGAAGACGAAGGCGGGCGCGAGCTCGGCCGGCTGACCCCAGCGGCCCAGGTAGGTCTGCTCACCGGCGGAGGGCAGCGCCTCCGGCGGCTGGCCGCCTGCGGGCTGCAGCGGCGTCCAGATCGGACCCGGGGCGACGGCGTTGACGCGGATGCCCTTCGGCGCGAGCTGCGCGGCGAGGCCCTTCGCCATGTTGTTCACGGTCGCCTTGGTGGCCGCGTAGTGCACCAGGTGCGGCGACGGCGCGTACGCCTGGATCGACGTCGTGTTGATGATCGTCGAGCCCGGCTGCAGGTGCGGCACGGCGGCCTTCGTGATCCGGAACGTCGCGTAGGCGTTCGTCTTGAAGGTCTCGTCGAACTCCTCGTCGGAGATCTTCGTGATGTCGTCGACGTTCTGCTGCTTGCCGGCGTTGTTCACCAGGATGTCCAGACCACCGAGCTGCTCGACCGCGTCGGCGACGAGCTGCTCGCAGAACTCGAGCGAGGTGATGTCACCGGGCAGCGCGACGGCCTTGCGACCGGCGGCCTCGATGAGCCCGACGATGCGGTCGGCGTCCTCCTGCTCCTCGGGCAGGTACGAGATCGCCACGTCGGCGCCCTCACGGGCGTAGGCGATGGCGACGGCGGCGCCGATGCCCGAGTCGCCACCGGTGACGAGGGCCTTGCGGCCGGTCAGGCGCCCGGAGCCGCGGTAGGTGTCCTCGCCGTGGTCGGCGGGGACGTTCTTCGCCATCTCCTCGTCCGTGCCGGCACCCTCGAGGTACTGCTCGTCGGGCTTCTTGTCGGCGTACAGCTTCGTGGGGTCCTGCATGGAGTACTGGTCGAGCGCACCCTGGGCAGGCCCGGTCTGGTCGTTCTGCTGGTCCGTCATGCCGCCGACGGTACGCAGGGGGTCGCCCCGGGCCGTCCAGGAGGCTGTCCCCCGGTGTCCGCGAATGTCACGGTCCGGTGACGGCCCGGCTCCGATTCGGTAACACCTGTCGTTCTGGTCGCGTGACGGTCGTACCGTTCTACGGTGACTCCTCGGACCCTGCTGGCGCTCGGCGCCGCCGTGCTGGTCGGCTCGGCCAGCGCGCTGACGACCGGTGGTGCGACCGGGTCCGGCGCCGACACCGCCGCAGCCGCCGAGACCGTGCACGATGCCGCACCGGTCCACGTCTCGGCGTCGGAGCTGCGCCGCGTGGACTCGATCGAGCTCGACGCCGAGGCGCTGGTGCTCCGTGACGGCCGCCGGACCGTCGTCGAGTCGTCGATGCGCGACTCCGACCTCACGGTGACCCTGCTCGACCGGCTGCTCGGCACCCCGACGCGCACCCGCACGGCGGAGGGCGACGGGGGCGCGTGCTTCCCGGCCGGCACGACCTCCACGTGGGGCGGCGCCCTGCGCGTGGCGGCGCTGCTGACCGATGCCCGGGCGGGCAACGCGGTCGAGGTCCGGGTGCTGCGCGACTCGGTGCGCAGCCGACTCGGCGACGACATCGAGCTGACCGGTCCGCACGGCATCCAGGTGGGCGACGACATCGCGGACGAGATCGCCGACGCACCCCGCTCCGAACGGGTGTCGTACGGTTCCGACGACTCCCGCGCCTGGCAGCTCCTGCTGGACCAGGGGTGGGGCGACACGCACGCCGAGGACGACCGCGACGCGCGCAGTGAACAGGACGAGCGCCGTGACGCCGACGCAGCGGACCGCCACGGTGCCGACGGCGATGACGGCGATGACGGCGACAGGAACGGCGACGGCGACGGGAACGGCACGAACGGGGTGTCCGCGCTGACGAACGACACCACGGTCACGGTGATCGGGTCGCCGATGCCCGTGCACGCACAGCGCACCTGCTGACCGGACCCTGCAGCCGCCGACCGGACCGCCGGACCCGCTCTGCTCAGATGCGCAGGGTCGCCACGACCGGGAAGTGGTCGCTCGCGAACCAGGTCTCCGGCCCGTCGTGGTCGATGACCACCCGGTCGACCCCCTCGACGTCGCGCGTCAGCACCCAGTCGATCCGCTCTCCCGTGTCGACGGGCGGCTGCCAACCGTTGAACGAGGCCGTGCGGTCCCCGGGGTCGCCGGCGACCGTCCAGGCGTCGGTGAACCCGGCCTCCGCGAACACCCGCGACGCCGCACCGGAGCCGGACGGCTCGTTGCAGTCCCCGGCGAAGACGACCGGCCCGGTGGTGCCGGCCAGACGTTCGACGATGAGCGCGGCGCTCCGTCCGCGCACCTCGTCGCCGTGCGGCCCCTGCTCGTGGTCCAGGTGCGTGGTGAGCAGCGTGAACGCCGGCCCATCGGCGTCCAGGAACCGGACGTGGTTGGCGATCCGGGGGTACAGGCTGCGCCACGTGTTCGACACCGGCTCGTCGGGGGTGTCCGACAGCCAGAACGAGCCCTCGTCGGCCGGGCGGAACCGGTCGCGGCGGTAGAACACGGCCGCGTGCTCACCGGCGTCACCGCCCTCGCGGCCCTGCCCCACGTCGGCGTGGTCCGGCAGTCCAGCGCGCAGGTCGTCCATCTGGTGGGCGAACGCCTCCTGCACGCAGAGCACGTCCGGGTCGTGTCGGCGGATGACGTCGAGCACCACGGGCAGGCGAGCCGGCCAGTCGTGCGCGGGGTCCGGGTTCTTGATGTTGTAGGTCATCAGGACGATCGGGCGTGCGGCGCTGGTCACCCCACGAACCTACCGACGACGCCCCCGGGGCGTTCGCATCAGTAGATGCAGGTGCTGTCCGTGCCGTAGTTGTGCACGTCGGTCGACTTCGGCGACGGTTCCTTCGCGGGCTTCTTCGCCGGCTTCGACGGCTTCGATCCCGAGTCCGAGCCACCGGCCGCCGGCTCGGAGGCCGTCGCGCTCGGCGCGGCCGGCGCCTTCGCGGTCTTGCCGTCCGTGCCGAGGACGAGGGTGACGCCCGTGACCGCACCCGTGCGGACCGCGACCGCACCGGGCACAGCGGACACGACGGCCTTGGCCTGCGACTCCTGACCGGCCGGGTACTGCACCTGCGTGGTCTTCGTGACCGACGACGACCCGGCAGGGGCGACCTGGAAGCCGCGCGCGGTCAGCACCTGACCCGCCGCCGTGGCCGCGCCCTCGACGCCGCTGCCGTTCAGCACGGTGACCGCGGTGTTCGCGGGCTGCGACCGACCGGCCTTCTCGTACGCCTCGGGCTGGCCGACCAGACCCTGCACGAAGGCGGGCAGGCCGACGGTGTCGACCTCGACGATGGACAGCGCCGATCCGTTCACGTAGATGGTCGGGGTGCCGAGGGTCGGGATGGTGGCGGACTGGATGTTGGCCGGCCGCAGGTTCCGCATCTGACCGGCGAGCGACAGCAGGTCGGTGTCGGTCTGGATCGAGTCGCCGACCGCCCCGAGGATGTTGTTCATCTTCACCGGGTTCAGGAGCGTGCCGGCCGACAGGACCTTCTTGGCCTCCTGCGACAGGAAGTACTGCTGGCGCACGTTGCGGTCGAGGTCGCCGTTCGGCAGACCGTGCCGCTGCCGCACGAAGGACAGCGCCTGCTTCGCGTCGAGCGAGGACTTGCCGGCGGGCAGGTCGAGCCCGGAGAACGGGTCGTTCGTCGCCTGCTTCAGGCAGACCTGCACCGGCCCGAGCTCCTTGACCACCTGGTAGAAGCCGAGCAGCGAGACGCGGACGTAGTGGTCGATCGACAACCCGCTCAGGTTCTCGATCGTCTTGATGAGCAACTTCGCACCACCGGTGTCGCCACCGCCGTTGAGCGTGCCGTAGTAGAAGGCGCTGTTGAGCTTGCCCTTGCCGACGTTCGGGATGTCGACGTACGAGTCGCGGGGGAACGAGATCATCGTCGCCTGGCTGCCGTCGGCGTTGATGTGCAGGACGATCATCGTGTCGGTGTTCGTCGCGCCGCCGTCGTCCTCGGTGCTCAGCTCGGCGAGCTGCTCGGGGGTGGCGTTGTCCGGGCGGTGGTCGTCGCCGACGAGCAGGATGTTCTGCGCCTTGCCGTCGACGTCGTCCTTCTGGTCCTTGCCCCCGGCGATCGCGTCGATCCGGGTCACCCCGCTCTGCAGGCGGTTGACGGCGAACACCGCGTACCCGCCGCTCAGCACCAGGGCCATGGTGAGCACGCCCGCCAGTGCCGGGAAGACGACGCCTGCCCGACGCTTCTGGCGACCGTGGCGCGGCGCCACGGCGCCGCGGTGTGCGGGCTCGGTCGTCTGCTCGGGTTCGTTGCTCACCGGGAAACCATAACCGGCACGCGCGGAACGGACATGGGATGCGCCTGGAAGGTCACCCCGTACTCGCCGTCACCCGGTCGGACCGGAGGCCCGTGGCGGCGCCGCCACGGGCTTCCCGTCCGTCGCGGGGTCGCGCTCGTCGCGTCAGTCGCGCGTCGGGAGCAGGTGGATCGCCTCCATCGCGAGCTCAGCCGCGATGGGGTCCTTCGCCAGGACGGCGTCCTTGAGCTTCGCGAGCTCGGGCAGGACGACGTCCGCCGGCACGAGTTCGGCGAGTTCGGGCACCCGGAGCTTGAAGGACAGTCCGTCGGTGGTGGAGCGGCACAGCTGGACGAGCGAGGGGTTCCCGCAGGCGTCGGCCCACTGCGCGTAGATGTCGGAGCCTTCGCGGGCGACCTGGTCCTGGCCGTCCGAACCGATGCGCGCCACGACGTCGTCGAGCATCTTCACGATCTTCTTGCGCTGCGCGTCCGTGAACCGGGGCACCGCGAGCCGCACCACACCGCCGTAGATGACGCCCAAGGTGCGGTAGGCGTCGAGGAGCTCGTCCTTGGTCGGGGACGCGACCCGGGTGTAGCGGTTCGGTGCCATCTCGATGAGGCCGGCCCGGGCCAGCTCGGCGAGGGCTTCGCGGATCGGCGTGCGGGAGACCCCGAGCCACGCGATCAGGTCGTCGTCGTTCAGCCGCTCCCCCGGCTCGAGCGTGCCGTCCATGATGGCGTCGCGGATCTTGTCCTGCACCGTGTCGCGGAGGAGCTTGCGCTCCGCGGCCGGCTGCGTCGAGGGAACTGGCATGGAGCCAGCGTGTCACATGTCAGGGCGCGAGCGCGACAGGCGCGACGGCCACCAGGCCCGACGGTCGAGGTCGTACACGAGCGCCGGCACGAGCAGCGAACGCACCACGATCGTGTCGAGCAGCACGCCGAACGCGACGACGAAGGCGATCTGCGCCAGGAACAGGATCGGGATCACGCCGAGGGCCGCGAAGGTCGCTGCGAGCACGATCCCGGCCGACGTGATCACTCCGCCGGTCACCCCGAGGCCGCGCAGGACGCCCTCGCGCGGACCGTGCCGCAGCGCTTCCTCGCGCACCCGGGTCATGAGGAAGATGTTGTAGTCGACGCCGAGTGCGACCAGGAACACGAACGAGTAGAGCGGGACGCTCGGGTCGGCGCCGGGGAAGTGGAACACGTGGTCGAAGACGAGCGCGCCGACGCCGAGGGCCGCCGCGAACGACACGATCACGCTCCCGATGAGCACGAGCGGCGCGACGACGCTGCGCAGCAGGAGCATCAGGATCAGCAGGATGACGACGAGCACCACGGGGATGATGAGCGTGCGGTCCCGGATCCCGGTGTCGTTCGTGTCGACCGCCGTCGCGGTGACCCCACCGACGATGGCTCCCGGGTCGACCCGCTCGACGGCGGTGCGGAGGTCGCGCACGGTCTGCTCGGCGGCGTCCGAGTCGGCGGGGTCGGACAGCGTCGCCTCGAGCAGGACGTCACCGCGGGAGACGGTCGGCGCGCCACTGCCACCGGCATCCCCGGTCACCGGGACGGTCCCGGCGGGGCTGTCCTTCGCTGCGGCGACCACACCGTCGACGCCGTCCACCGCGGTGACCGCGTCGACGAGCTGGTCGAGGTCGCGCTCCGCGCCGATGACCTGCGCCGGGCTGCCGGAGCCGCCCGGGAAGTGGTCGGCCAGCACCTCCTGTCCGTCACGGGCCTGCGACGACCCGAGGACCAGGTCGCTCTGCGGCACGCCGTCGGCCTCGAGCCCGACCAGGCCGGCCCCCATCGCGAGCAGGCCGACCGTGCAGACGATCCACACGACCCGGGAGCGACGCGCGACGAGCCGACCGACGCGCGCCCAGGTGCCGCGGGCGTCCGGGCCGGTGAGCACGGGATGGGCGCTGCCGAAGGCGGGGCGCAACGGCCAGAACGCCGCACGGCGGAACGCCAGGAGCAGGGCGGGCAGGAGCGTCAGCGCGGCGAGGACACTGAACACGATGCCGATCGCCGCCACGGGGCCGAGGGCCTTGTTCGAGTTGAGGTCGGAGAGCAGCAGGCAGAGGACACCGACGACGACCGTGCCGCCGGAGGCCAGGACCGGCTCGAGACTCCCCCGCAGCGCAGCCTTCGTCGCGTCCCATCCGGTGCGGTGGTCGCGCAGCGCCTCGCGGTACCGGGACGTGTAGAGGAGCGCGTAGTCGGTCGCGGCGCCGATGACGAGGATGGACAGGATGCCCTGCACCTGGCCGTTGACCGTCACGACGTCGGCCTTCGCGAGCCACCACACCACGAGGATCGAGGCGCACAGGGCGAAGGTGGCGGTGCCGAGCACCAGGACCGGCAGGAGTGGCGACCGGTAGACGACGATCAGGATCACGAACACCGCGGCGAGCGCCACCCCGAGCAGCAGTCCGTCGATGCCGGCGAAGGCCTCGGTCAGGTCCGCGGTGAACCCGGCGGGACCGGTGACGAAGCCGCGCACACCCGACGGGAGCGCATCGGCGACGTCCGCCCGGATGGCCTCGACCGCGTCCCCGGTCTCGGCGTCCTGCGTGAGGGTGGCGACGATCTCTGCCGCGTCGCCGTCCTCGCTCGGGATCACGGGGCTCACTGCCTGGACGTCGGCGCGGTCGGACAGGGTCGCGGCGAGCGCCTCCGCGTCGCCGAGGTTGGCCGACGTCAGCCCGCCGTCGCGCTCGACCACGATGATCGCCGGGGCGCCGGACTCCTCTCGGAACTCGGCGGACCGCTCCTGCACCTTCGTGGCGTCGGCGGAGGCCGGCAGGAACGAGGTCTGGTCGTTCGTGGAGACCTCGGAGATCTTGCCGAAGAACGGACCGCCGACGGCGGCGACGGCGAGCCAGACCACGATGACCAGTGCCGGCAGGACGGAGCGGAGGAAGCGGGACACGTCGGCGAGCGTACACCGGTCGTCAGCATGCTGACTACTTGACGGGACGGCCGAGGTGGCGACCGTAGGATCGCACCATGCAGGACACGACCGACCAGTGGCCCCTCGGTCGGCTGCTCGCGGCCGCGGCCCGCTCGGTCGAACGCGACTGGGACGAACGACTCCGAGCCGTCGGGTTGTCCCACGCCGCCGTCGTCGCGGTGGACATCCTGATCCGGACGGGCCCGACGGGCGCCGACACCCTGGCACGGACGGCGCGCGTCCAACCGCAGACGATGTCGCGCACCCTGGAGCGGATGGAGCGGGACGGTCTGGTCGAACGATCACCGCACCCGGCCGACCGACGCCGCCGCATCGTCACCGTGACGGCGACCGGGCGGGCGGCCTGGGAAACCGCGCGGCACATCGAGCGCGAGGTCCTGCCCGAGGACGCAGCGCTCCGCTCGGCCCTGCGCGCGGTGCTGGCCGGACCCCCTGGTACATGACCGTTTCGATCTGAAATACCACATGCGGTAGGCTGGTGGAGTCGGACGTACGCCGACCCGGAACCAGCTGGAGCCCCGCATGTCCGAACGTCGGGCGGCACGCGCCGCCGCCGAACAGGCCGAACGAGCCGCCCGCCCGCCGCTGCGTCGACGCCGTCCGTTCCTCGTCGCCCTGGTCGCGACGCTCGGCTCCCTGGTCGGCATCGCCACCGTCATCGCCGTCGTGGCGAGCGTGTTCGTCGGTGGCCTCGCCCGCAGCTTCGACGCCGGGCGGCAGGTCATCCGCGAGCCGTTCCCCGCCGGTACCCGTCCCGTCGACTCCGACGGCGAGAACATCCTGCTCATCGGCTCGGACTCCCGCGCGCAGGGCGATCCCGACGGCGGCCCGACCAGGACCGACGGGCGCTCCGACACCCTGATGCTGGCGCACGTCCCCGCGGACCACCGGGCGGTCTACCTCATGTCGATCATGCGAGATTCTTGGGTCGACGTCCCCGGGCACGGCCGCGCCAAGATCAACGCCGCGTACTCGTGGGGCGGCGTCCCCCTGACCGTGCAGACGGTCGAACGCCTGCTGGACGTGCGCGTCGACCACGTGGCCGAGATCGACTTCGCGGGGTTCCGCGACATGACGAACGCCCTCGGCGGCGTCACCGTCGACTCGTCGCAGGCGTTCTCCGCCCGGGGCCACGAGTTCGCGGCCGGCGCCAACCGGCTGGACGGCGACGCGGCGCTCGCGTTCGTGCGGGAGCGGTACGCCTTCGCCGACGCTGACCACACCCGCGTGCGCAACCAGCAGGCGTTCATGCACGGCGTCGTGGACGGGCTGCTGTCCCGCGGCACGACCACGGACCCCGGGCGCATCCAGGACTTCGTCGCGGCGACGAGCGAGTACCTGTCGGTCGATGCCGGTCTGTCGTTCGCACGACTCGTCGAGCTGGGCTGGTCGCTGCGGAACGTGCGGGCCGACGACCTCGTCACCTTCACCGTGCCCACCGCGGGGTCGGGCACCTCGCCGGACGGACAGTCGATCGTCACGCTGAACGACCTGGAGATCACGTCGCTGTCCCAGGCGCTCCGCTCCGACGACGTCGCCGCCTGGCTCGCCGACCACCCGCAGTAGGCCCGCCCGGCTCGGACGCACGACGACGCCCCACGACTCGAGGTCGTGGGGCGTCGTCGTGGTCGATCTCCGGAGCGATCAGGCGGGGAGCTGGAGCTCCTGGCCGGCGTAGATCAGGTTCGCGTCGTCGATGGTCGACGTGTTCGCGGCCCACAGCTGCTTCCAGCCGCCCTCGATCTGCAGCTTCGTCGCGATCGTGTCGAGCGTGTCACCCGAGGCGATCGTGTACGTCTGGCCGCTCGTCTTCACCGGTGCGGGCTTGCTCGGCGCAGCCGGGGCCGACTCGGTGGTGCTCGGCGCGGCCGGCTGCGGCGCCGCCTGCTCGGCGGGGGCGGGAGCAGCCGGGGCGGCGGGCTGCGGTGCGGCCTGCTCGGCGGGCGCGGGAGCCGGTGCCGGCGCGGGAGCAGCGGGGGCCGGGGCCGCACCACTCGTGCCGCTCAGCCCGAGCTGGGCGGAGCAGGCGGGCCAGGCACCCCAGCCCTGCGAGGCGAGGACGCGCTCGGCGACGGCGATCTGTGCCTCGCGGCTGGCAGCGGCGGGGTTGCCCGTGCCACCATTCGCCTGCCAGGTGCCGAGGTTGAACTGCAGGCCGCCGTAGTAGCCGTTACCGGTGTTGATGGCCCAGTTACCGCCGGACTCGCACTGCGCGAGCTGGTCCCAGGTCGAACCGGACGCGGCGTTCGCGGGGGACGCCGCGAGGCCGACACCGGTCGCGGCGATGCCGGCGAACGCGAGCCCGCCGACGATGGTGCGGGTACGGGAAAGCTTCTTCATGTGATTGCTCCACCGGGGTCACGAGCCGCATCTGCTGCGGGATCCACTGCCCACCCCGACCGATCGCGGTCAGTTGTGGGGTGCGCCACCGGGGGCAGTGGTCATCGGGCCGGCGGCACCTCGGTCGGCAACCATAGGTGTCTCGTCACCGTTATCAAACCGAGACCGTCGGTTCTACCCGTTCGTGCTATGTACCCCTCCTGCGACCTGAACGTCCCGATCCCCATGCCCATGGTCATCCGCCGTACCCGGGTACAGGACCTTGGCAATTCCCTGGCAATGCTGATGGATCCGCCCAGATCAGACCCTGGAGAGCAGCGTCACGGCCTCCAGGTGACCGGTCTGCGGGAACATGTCGAGCACCCGCGCGCGACGCAGGCGGAAGCTCGGCATCCGCGCCAGGTCCTTCGCCAGGGTGACCGGGTTGCAGCTCGAGTACACGACGTGCTGCACGTCGGACTCCTCGAGCCAGGTCGACAGGGTCACTCCGATCCCCCGTCGCGGCGGGTTGACCAGCACGAGCTCCGGCACCGCGTCCGGGCGTGCCCGGATCGCGTGCTCGGTGGCGTCGTCGGCCGCGAACCGGAGCCCCTCGAGGCCGGCCTCACGAGCGGACTGCTTGGCCGACCGGATCGCCTCGGCACTCGTCTCGATCCCCGTCACGGCTCGGCCGGGCCGTGCCGCGTGCAGCGCGAAGCCGCCGACGCCGCAGTACAGGTCCCACATCGACGCCGGGTCCAGCTCATCGATCCACGCCGTCGCCTGCGCGTACAGCTCGGCGGCGACGCCGGTGTTCGTCTGGAAGAAGCTCTGCGGCCGCAGGTGCATGGTGATGCCGCCGAGCCGCATCGGCAGCGTCTCCTGCTCGGTGAGCACGATCTCGCGGTCGCCCTCGGTGACGGCCTTGTGCTCGGGCAGCAGGTTCGCCGTGACCACCACCGCGTCGGGCAGCACGGCGCGCAGGGCGTCGAGGTGCTGTCGGAGCCGCGGCAGCTGCCCCTCGGACCGCAGCACGAACCGGATCATCAGCTCGCCGTCGGGCGACTCGGTGACCAGGACGAACTTCAGCTCACCACGACGTGCGGCGACGTCGTACGGGATGAGCCCGGCGGACGACACGAAGTCGGCCAGGACGGGGAGCGCCCGCCGGATCCCCGGCGTGCAGATGCCGCAGTGCCGCAGGTCCACCCCGCGCTGCCGGTGGTCGAGGATGCCGACGGTGGGGTGCTGGACGGACCCGCCGACGACCATCTTCGCCTTGTTGCGGTAGCCGGACTCGGGGCTCGTGACGGCCGGCTCCCAGGCCACGGCCCCGGGTCCACCGGCTGCCTCGACGGCGTCGTGCAGGAGCTCGCGCGTCCGGAGCTCCTTGTCGAGCACCTGGTCGGCGTAGGGCTGACCCATGAGCGTGCACGACCGGCACACCCCGCGGTCGAAGTAGTCGCACTGCATGGCCGGGTCAGGATACGGCAGCGTCCCGGGTCGTCGTGGCGATGCGGTACACCGAGGTCGTCGCGGTGAGGAAGAGCGTCGTGCCGTCGTCACCGCCGAAGCACAGGTTCGACACGACCTCGGGGACGGCGACCGTGCCGATCCGTCCGCCCGTGGGCGCGAACACGACGACACCACGGTGCGAGGACGACCACACGTTGCCGTGCACGTCGACCCGGATGCCGTCCGGCGCCCCCTCACCGGACTCGAGACGAGCGAACACCCGGCCGTTCTTCAGCAGGTCACCCCGCCGGTCGTAGGCACGGATGACGGGTTCGTCGCCCGAGGAGCTCGCGACGTACAGCACCCGTTCGTCCGGGTCGAACGCCAACCCGTTCGGCTCGTCCAGGTCGGTGGCCACCGGACGCAGGTCCTCGCCCTCGGGTCCGCACCGGAACACCCAGTGGTCGCCGTACTCCCGGACACCCGGGTGCCCCTCGCGCGGCTGCGTGATGCCGTAGGCGGGGTCGGTGAACCAGACACCACCGTCCCGCGCGACCACGACGTCGTTCGGCGAGTTGAACCGCACGCCGTTCCACGTGTCGACGATGGGCGTGACGACCCCGTCGCGGTCCCGCTCGACGCGGCGCGTCCCGTGCGAGCACTGGACGACGCTGCCGTCCCGGTCGAGCGTGCGGCCGTTCGTGAACTCGACACCGTCCGCGTACACCGAGGTCTCCCCGGACCCGGCGTGCCACTGCAGGATCCGGTCGCCCGGGATGTCGGACCAACGGAGCGTCCGGGTCGACGGGATCCAGCAGGGCCCCTCGGCCCAGGTGCTGCCGGTGGCGATGCGCTCGAGCGCGTCGGCGTCGGGCACCAGGTCGTCCAGCTGCACGGGTTCTCCTTCGAACGGGGTGCCCACGCTACGACGTCAGGCGGCGGCCGTCGCCTCGCCGCGTCGTCGCACGGCCTTCTCGATCGCCGAGATCACGAAGCCGAGCAGGATCGACGCGACCACCGCGAGCGCCGTCACGAGGAAGGGCTGCTCGCGGCTCCAGTGCCCGGTCGCCGCGGCGATGCCGACGCAGTACGCGGCCCACACGACGTCGGCGAGCGCACAGCTGACCAGGAACCGCCGGAGGTCGAGTCCGCTGTCCGCGCCGACCAGGTTCGTGGTCAGACGGCCCATCGGGATGAAGCGTCCGAGCACCGCGATGCGTCCGGGGGCGGCGCGGTAGCGACCGTCGATGGCGTCCCGGGCCTTACGGACCTTCGGACGCGAGAACCACGACCGGGAGCCGAGGTCGACCGAGCGTGCGAGGTGGTAGAGCCCGAGGTCGCCGAGGACCATGCCGACCGTCGCCGCGACGACGAGGAGCAGCACCGGCAGGAGCCCGCCGTCACCGCCCACCAGCAGCGTGCCGATCGCGACGACCAGCGCCTGGCTGGGCAGGAACACCGCGACGCTGCCGACGGCGAGCACGAGACCGACGACGAGGAACGCCCACGGGGTGCCGACGAGCTGGACCACGAGGTCCTGTGCTGCGTCCACGACTCACCCTCCACGGGCGTCCGGGCGACGCACCGCCCCCATCATCCCAGGTCGGCGGCGCACCGGTCACGTCCGGTCGACGATCGCCCGCATCGCCTCGGCTGCGTCGTCCGCGCGACCGTCGACGACGGCCTGTGCGAGCGCGCGGTGGAGCCCGACGTCGTGCCGGTCGGGGCGGATGCTCCCGCGCTCCAGCAGGACCTGACCCACGACCCGGTGCAGCCGTCGGTACAGCGCGTTGCCGGACAGGTCGAGCACGAGCTGGTGGAGCCGCACGTCCGCTGCCACGAAGTCGGGGCGGTGGTCGCGCGCCGCAGCGGCGGCGAGCTCGTCCGCGGTGGTGCGCAGTGCCTCCCGTCGGTCGGCGCACTCGTCGAGCCGCGCCCGCAGGGCCGCTGCGGCCGCTGCGGCGGGTTCGACGGCGGCGCGCAGCGCACGGAGCTCGGCGGCCACCTGCTCACCGTCAGGCCCCTGCAGGCGCCACCGCACCACGCGCGGGTCCAGGACGTCCCAGTCGCGCACCCCGAGGACGGTGACGCCGACGCGGGGTCGCGCACTGAGCAGGCCGAGGGCGACGAGGACGCGGACGGCCTCGCGGACGATGCTGCGACTGGCCCCCGTCCGGACCACCAGGTCGTCGGTGCTCCGGCGGCTGCCGGCCGCGAACGCGCCGGAGACGACCGCGGCGCCGATCTGGTCGAGGACGCGGTCGAAGGCGCTCGTCACCGCTGGGCGACCGGCGAGAGCACGAGCTCGTCGACCCGCACGTGCGCCGGGGCGCCGAGCACGAAGGCGACCGTCCCGGCGACGTCCTCCGGCTGGAGCATGCGGCGCCGCGCGGCCGCGTCGGGGACCTCCGGGCGCTGGTCGAGGAAGTCGGTGGCGACGTCGCCCGGGCACAGGTGCGTGGCGCGGACGCCGTGCTCGGCCTCCTGCTGGTTGAGCGTCCGGACGATCGACCCGAGCGCCGTCTTGCTCGCCGAGTACGCGACACCCGCAGCCGGTTGGAAGGACCAGCCGGCGTAGGACGACACCACGACGACCACTCCACCGGAGGCGCGGAGGGCCGGGAGGGCGGCGTCGACGACCGTCACGACGGCGGTGGTGTTCGTGTCGAGCACCGCACGGACGTCGGCGAGCGACTGGTCGGCCCACCGTCGCGCCGGCGTGTTCAGGCCGGCGGCCAGGACGAGGCCGTCGATCCGTCCGTACTGCTCGAGCACACGGTCTCGGGTGTCGGCGACCGCGGCGGCGTCGGTGACGTCGAGCGGCTCCACCGTCACCGTCCCGCCTTCCGCCCGGACCGCGGCGGCGACCTGCTCGAGCCGGTCCGCGCGCCGACCGCTCAGCACCACCGCCCATCCGTCGCGGGCCGCGGCGACCGCGGTCGCCGCCCCCATGCCACTGCCGCCACCCGTGATCCAGAGCACCTTCGCCGTCATGCTCGAATAGTATGACCATTGCAGGCACCGGCGCCCGCCAGCCGTCCGCGGGACTCCAGGGCGGCGTCCCACCACCGACGACGGGAGCGACGATGCACCTGGACCTGACCGACCGCGTGGTGGTCGTCACCGGAGCGGCGCGCGGCATCGGTCGCACGCTCGCCGAACGGTTCGCCGCCGAGGGCTGCCGCGTCGTCGCGCTCGACCTGGCCTTCGAGCCGGGGTTCCCGCTCGACCACGTCGTGTGCAACGTCGCCGATCCGCGGTCGGTGCGCGACGCCGTGGACGACGTCGTCGAGCGACACGGCAGGATCGACGTGCTCGTGAACAACGCCGGGATCAACGTCGAGGGCACCGTCGCCGAGCTGGAGTGGGACGCCTGGCGCCGCTGCATGGACGTCAACCTGGGCGGCACCTTCCTGATGAGCCAGGCCGTCGCACCCGTGATGCAGGCGGCCGGACGCGGTCGGATCATCAACGCGGCCTCGTTCGCGGCGATCGTGCCCAGCGTCGGGAGCGCGGCCTACGCGGCGTCGAAGGCCGCCGTCGTCTCGTTCACCCGGGTGCTCGCGTCCGAGCTCGGGCCGTGGGGCATCACCGTGAACGCCTACGCGCCCGGCATGGTGCCGACCGCGATGAACGGCTTCGCGACCATGTCGGCCGAGGCGCAGGACCGGTTGCTCGACACGCTGTCGCTGCGCCGGTGGGAGACGGCCGACGACGTCGCCGACCTGCTCGTCTTCGTCGCGAGCGACGCCGCGGCCTACATCACCGGCACCCTGCTCGACGTCTCCGGCGGCAAGCTCGCGACCCAGATCCCCGCCCGCGCGCACGGCCGGACCTGAGCGGTCGGCTGTCCGCCCGCACAGGTTCTCCACATGGCTCGATCCGTAGTCTGTGAGTGCCCAGTGAGCCGGACTGCAGCCCGACCCCGAGGAGGTGCCCGATGGTCCTCGTCCTCGTCGCGTTCGCGATCGTCGCCCTGATCGTCCCCGCCCTGACGCCCGTCCTCGGACGCCGTGTGTACTACGTCGCCGCCCTCGCTCCCGCCGCGGCGGCCGTGCTGACGATCGCGCAGACCGACCGAGCCCTGCACGGCAGCGTGGTCGAACGGCACCAGTGGGTCCCGCAGCTCGACCTCGACGTCACGCTGCGGATGGACGCCCTGTCGTGGGTGCTCGCCCTCGTGGTGTCGGTGGTCGGTGCGCTCGTGCTCGTCTACTGCGCGTCGTACTTCGGTCGCGACGAACCGGGGACGGGACGGTTCGCGGGTGTCCTGACGGCGTTCGCCGGGTCGATGTACGGGCTCGTGATCGCCGACGACGTGATCGTGCTGTTCGTGCTGTGGGAGGCCACGACGGTCTTCTCGTACCTGCTCATCGGGCACGACGCCGACAAGCGGGCGAGCCGGGCCGCCGCGATGCAGGCACTCGTCGTCACCACCGCGGGCGGCCTGGCGATGCTGGCCGGCCTCGTCATGCTCTCCGTCGCAGCGGGCACGACCTCGTTGTCCGGGATCGTCGCCGACCCGCCGAGCGGCACCGTGGTCTCGGTGTCGGTCGTGCTGGTCCTGCTCGGCGCGCTCACGAAGTCCGCCATCGTGCCGTTCCACTTCTGGCTGCCGGCGGCGATGGCGGCCCCGACGCCGGTCAGCGCCTACCTGCACGCCGCCGCGATGGTGAAGGCCGGCATCTACCTGGTGGCCCGGCTCGCACCCGCCTTCGCGTTGCTCGAGGGGTGGCGCGAGACCATCACCGTGCTCGGTGTGCTCGGCATGCTCGTCGGTGGCTACCGCGCCCTGCGGCAGACCGACCTGAAGCTGCTGCTCGCGTACGGCACGGTGGCGCAGCTCGGGTTCCTCGTGCTCGCGGCCGGGTGGGGTGCCCCGGCCGTCGCGCTCGGCGGCGTCGCGCTGCTCGTGGCGCACGCGGCCTTCAAGTCCACGCTCTTCCTGGTCGTCGGCGCGATCGACCACGTGACCGGCACCCGCGACCTCGCCCGGCTCAGCGGACTCGGCCGGTCCCGTCCGTGGCTCGCGGTCGTCGCCGCGCTGGCCCTGCTGTCGATGGCCGGCATCCCGCCGACCGTCGGGTTCGTCGCCAAGGAGGCCGTGCTCACCGGCTTCACCGAGTCGCTGCACGGTCCGGACGCCGGCTGGGCCTGGTTCGCGCTGATCGGCGTGACGATCGGTTCCGTACTCACCGTGGCGTACTCGCTGCGCTTCTTCTGGGGCGCCTTCGCCCGGAAGCCCGGGGTCGCGACGACCGAGCCGCACGCCCTGCACGGCCTGGGTGTCGTGCCGTCCGTGCTCGCGCTGACCGGGCTCGCGCTGGGACTCCTGACCCCCGTGGTCGCGCACGGCATCGAGCCCGCGGCGGCGACGGCCGCCCTCGCCGGCCAGGAGGTCCCGCACCTCGAGCTCTGGCACGGCCTGGAGCCCGCGCTCGGACTCTCCGCCCTCACCCTGGTGGGCGGTGTCACGCTGTTCGCCCTGCGCCGTCCGGTCGAGGCGCTGCAGCACCGGCTCGCCGGGTCACCGAGCGCCGCCGGCACCTACCGTCGCGGCATGCGGGGGCTCGACCGGGCCGCCACCTGGCTCACCGCCAGCCTGCAGCGCGGCTCGCTCCCCTACTACCTGACGGTCATCCTGTCGGTCTTCGTCGCCGGGGCGATCGCGAACCTGGTGCTCGGTGGACCGTGGGAGTTCCACGTCCGGTTCGCCGACTCGTGGGGCCAGGTCCCGGTGATGATCGTGATGTCGATCGCCGCGATCGCCGTGCTGACCGCGAAGACCCGCTTCGCCGCGGCGGTCCTGGTCGGCGTCACCGGGTACGGGTTGTCCGTCCTGTTCGTCCTGCACGGCGCCGTCGACCTCGCGCTGACCCAGCTCGTCGTCGAGACGGTCACCCTCATCGCGTTCGTCCTGGTGCTCCGTCGGCTGCCCCCGCGCATCGCCACGACGAACCCGTCGCGGTTCCGGGTGGTGCGGGCGCTGTTCGCCGGACTGGCCGGACTCACGCTGGCGATCGTCGTCGTCGTGGCCGCGTCCGCCCGCACAGCGCGACCGCTCTGGCCCGACCTGCCGGCACTCACCAGCTCGTTCGGGCACGGCCTGAACGTCGTGAACGTCGCGCTCGTCGACCTGCGCGGCTGGGACACGCTCGGCGAACTGACGGTCGTGGTCGCCGCGGCCACCGGCGTCGCGAGCCTGATCTTCGTGAACTCGCGCGAGGACACCCTGCCCCGACTGCGTGACCTGCCGGAGACCCTGACCGCGAACGGCGAGCGCACCGACGGCGAACCCCGCGCCTGGCTGCCGACGAGCGCCGCGATCCCCACCGGCCGCTCGGCCCTGCTCGACGTGGTCGTCCGGCTGCTGTTCCACGGCCTGATCGTGTTGTCGCTGTACCTGCTGTTCGCCGGACACAACGCTGCCGGTGGCGGGTTCGCCGGCGGCCTGGTCGCCGGCATCGCCCTCGCGGCGCGGTACCTGGCCGGTGGCCCGGCGGAACTCGGCGCCGCCGCCCCGGTCCGTGCCGGCCGCCTGCTCGGCCTCGGCGTCGCCACCGCCGCCATCACGGCGATCGTGCCGCTGTTCTTCGGCCGCGAGGCCCTGTACTCCGAGTTCTTCGAGGCCACCGTCCCGGTCCTCGGGCACGTCGAGTTCGTCACCGCGACGTTCTTCGACATCGGCGTGTACCTGGTCGTCGTCGGCCTGGTGCTCGACGTCCTGCGCAGCCTCGGCGCCGAGGTCGACCGGCAGCGCCTGGAGGACGCCTCGCCGTCCCGTGACACCACGGAGGGGTCCGTCCCCGACACCCTCGATGCCCCCATCCCGGAAGGGAGCGCGACGTGACCGTCACCCTCGTCCTCGTGATCGCGATGGCCGTCCTGTTCTCGTGCGGCGTCTACCTGCTGCTCGAACGCTCCCTGACCCGGATGCTGCTCGGCTTCCTGCTGCTCGGCAACTCGCTCAACCTGCTCCTGCTGGTGATGTCCGGCGCCGCGGGCGACCCGCCCATCGGCAAGAGCGCGGACGGCATCACCGACCCGCTCCCCCAGGCGTTCGCCCTGACCGCGATCGTCATCACCTTCGCCGTCAGCGCGTTCCTGCTCGCCCTGATCCACCGGTCGTGGCAGCTGTCCCGCGCCGACGAGGTCGAGGTCGACGAGGCCGACGCCGCCATCGGCCGTGACCGCGACGAGCCGGCCGACGAGGACCCGGAGACCACCACCGACGCAGAACAGGAGGCGACCCGATGACCTGGCTCGCCCCGCTCCTCGTCCTCGTCCCGCTGCTCGGCGCCGCGGTCGCGCTCGGACTCCTCCGCCACCAGAAGCTCCAGCGGGCGATCACCATCGCGGTGCTCGTCGTCGCCCTGGCCGTCGCCGCGACGCTCATGGTGCTCGTCGACCGGCACGGCACGATCGTGGTGCAGGTCGGCGGCTGGGACGCCCCGTACGGCATCTCGCTCGTGGTCGACCGGCTGAGCGCCCTGCTGCTGACCGTGAGCGCGAGCGTGCTGCTGCTCGTCCTGCTGTTCTCGGTCGGGCAGAACCTGGCCGCCGACGACGAGGACGCCCCGGTCACGATCTTCTACCCGACCTACCTGGTGCTCGCCGCGGGCGTGCTCGACTCGTTCATCGCCGGCGACCTGTTCAACCTGTACGTCGCGTTCGAGATGCTGCTCGTGGCGAGCTACGTGCTCATCACCCTGGGCGGCAGCGAGCAACGCGTGCGCGCCGGCACGACGTACATCGTGACGAGCCTGATCGCGTCGGCGATCTTCCTCGCCGCGATCGGCCTGGTGTACGGCGCGACCGGCACGGTGAACATCGCCCAGATCAGCGAGCGCGTCGCCGACCTGCCGGAGCACGTCCAGCTGCTCCTGCACACGATGCTGCTCATCGGGTTCGGCATCAAGGCGGCCGTGTTCCCGCTGGCGTTCTGGCTGCCGGACTCGTACCCGACGGCCCCCGCACCGGTCACCGCGGTCTTCGCGGGCCTGCTCACGAAGGTCGGCATCTACGCGATCATCCGCCTCGAAACGGTGATCTTCCCCCGCCCGCAGCTCAACGAGGTCCTGCTCGTCGTCGCCGCCCTGACGATGGTGGTCGGGGTGCTCGGCGCGGTGTCGCAGACCGACGTGAAGCGGTTGCTGTCCTTCACGCTCATCAGCCACATCGGCTTCATGGTGATGGGTGTGGGCCTCGGCACCGTCGCGGGCACGGCGGCCGCGGTGTTCTACACGGTGCACCACATCGTCGTGCAGACGACGCTGTTCCTGGTGTCCGGCCTGATGGAGCGCGTGGGCGGGACGACGTCGACCCGGTCGCTCGGCGGGTTGCTGAAGGCCGCCCCACTGCTGGCGGCGCTGTACCTGGTCCCCGCGTTCAACCTCGGTGGCATCCCGCCGTTCTCCGGCTTCATCGGCAAGCTCGGCCTGTTCCGCGCCGCCGCCGAGGACGGCTCCCCGATGGCCTACGTCACGATCGGTGCCGGGGTGGTCACCTCGCTGCTCACGCTGTACGCGCTGATGCGGGTGTGGGACGCCGCCTTCTGGCGGCCGAAGCCGGCGGCCGAGGCCGCCGCACCGCACGCGACCACCGCCGAGCCGCACGCGCACCTGCGGTCGCCGGAACCGGCGCCGCTCACCGTCTCCGAGGAGACGGGCGAGGCGTACCACCCGGGAGGCTCGACCACCGTCACCGACGCACCGCACGCGAGCAGTGCCTCCAGCCCGGCGACGGGCGCGACCGAGACGGTCGGCGAGGCTCCCGAGCGGGCGCGCCTGCCGCGCATGCTCGTCGGCGTGACGACGGTCGCCGTGCTCGGCTCCGTCGCCCTGACCGTCGTCGCCGGGCCGCTCTACGGCTACGCGACCCGCGCAGCGGAGTCCCTGGAGTCCCCCGACCGCTACGTGCAGGCCGTGCTCGGAGGTGAGCGATGACCGACGTCCGCCGCATCTCGAACGCCCGACGCATCGTCGTGGCGTGGCGCTACGACGTGCCGCTCGCCGCCGGGCTCACCGTCCTGTGGGCGCTGCTCTGGGGGTCGTGGAGCCCGCTCACGCTGCTGTGCGGCGTGGTCGTCGCACTCCTCGTCACCCAGGCGCTGCCGCTCCCGCCGGTGCCGCTGTCGACGCGGTTCTCGGTGCTCCACGCCCTGCGGTTCCTGGTCGTGTGGTCCGGGCTCGTCGTGGTGGCGTCGTTCCGGGTCGCGTGGGTCGCCCTCCGACCCAGGGGGGTGCAGCGCAGCTCGATCAAGGTCGTGCAGCTGCACACCACGTCCGAGATGACCTTCACCCTGGCGACCCTGGCGATCTCGCTGGTGCCCGGCTCGTACGTGGGCGACGTGGACCTGCGTCGACGCCGCCTGCTGCTGCACGTGCTCGACACCGAGCGGTCCGAGCAGGTGGACGCCGCCGTGCGCGAGGCACTGACGATCGAGGCCATGGTGATCCGGGCGCTCGGATCGGAGCAGGACGTCTCCGAGCTGTCCGAACCGCTGCCGGAGGTGACCCGGTGAGCCCCGCGGTCGTCGTCATGGGGATCGCCGTCGTGCTGGTCCTGGCGCTCCTGGGGGCGTCGTTGGCCCTCGCGGTGTTCCGCATCGTGCGCGGGCCGACCATCCTGGACCGGATGATCGGCTCCGACATGGTGCTGACCACCGTGCTCGTGGTGATCGCCGCGGCCATGGTGCTCCGTCGCGACCTGACGGGCATCCCCGTGCTCGTGGTCATCGCCGCGACGAGCGTGTTCGCCACCATCGCCGTGGCGCGGGCCGTCACCCCGTCGTCGGACCCGTCCGACGAGGGGCTGACCGCGACCACCCCGGAACACCGGGTCGACGAGGAGGAGCAGTCGTGATCGAGATCATCGAGACCTTCGTCGAGGGGGCGGGTGTCC
The DNA here is from genome assembly GCF_020297365.1 of Curtobacterium oceanosedimentum. GTDB lineage: Bacteria > Actinomycetota > Actinomycetes > Actinomycetales > Microbacteriaceae > Curtobacterium. Next base: position 2,134 of record NZ_JAIXIG010000010.1, on the reverse strand, counting down.
GCGCGTGGATCGCGATCGGACTGCTGCTCGTCGGCTCGCTGCTGTCCCTCGGTGCCGGGGTCGGCATCGTCCGGTTCCCCGACCCGCTCGTGCGCCTGCACGCGATGGCGAAGCCGCAGGTGCTCGGGCTCGCCCTGGCGCTGGCGGCCGTCGTCGTGGCCGTCTGGACGTGGACGGCGCTGTGGGTCGTCCTGCCCATCCTCGTGTTCCAGCTGTTCCTGGTGCCGGTGTCGACGCACATGATCGCCCGCGCCGGCCTGCGCGCCGGTGACTACCGGCACGAGGACCTGCTGGTCGACGACACCGAGTCCTGACCCGACCCCGGTGCGGACGGGAGGCCCGTGGCGACGCCGCCACGGGCCTCCCGTCCGTCAGGTGGTCACGTTCGCGGTCAGGCGGTCGCGACCCGGCGGGGCAGCAGCAGGTTGCACACCGCGGCGATCACGACGACGGCGGCGGAGACCGCCGGCAGCAGCATCGCTGCTGCCGTGCCGTGGTGCTCGGCGACGTCCCCCGTGACGGCGGAGGCGATCGACTGGCCGACGATGACGGCGGACCCGAGGATCGTCATGGTGGTGGCGGACCGGCCGACGGGTGAGCGGTCCGAGCCGAGGCTGTACTGGGCGACCAGGGTGGGGCCGATCCCGATGCCCATGATCGCGAGGACGATGCCCGCGGCGACGACGGAGTCGGCACGGGCGAACGCGATCGCGCCGCCGAGCAGCACGACCCCGAAGACCAGCCAGCGCCAGCCGAGGCCGAAGGAACGCGGGAACGCCGCCGAGCCGAGCGCGAGCCCGGCCGAGCCGATGCCCATCAGGCCGTAGAGCAGGCCGGCCTGCGACGCCTCGCCGTGGGTCTCCATGAAGGCGGTCAGCGAGGTGAGCGTCGAGCCGAAGAACAGGCCGATGCCGAGGATGCCGATCACCACGACGACGAGCCGCGGGCGCAGGAGCTGCCGGGCGGGTGCCTGCGTCAGCTCCGCGTGCTGGCCGACCACGAGCTTGCCGGTCGGGTGCAGCGCGAACGCCGTGACGAACACGAACGTCAGGACCGAGGCGCCGGCGACGGCCACCCACGGGGCGATCGCGCTGGCCAGGATGCCGACCAGGAACGGGCCGATGATGAACACGGTCTCGTCGGCGGCGGACTCGTAGGCCATGGTGCCGCTGAGGGTCTTCTCCCGCCGCGCCGGAGCCATGCGCTGCTGGATGATCGCGACGAGCCGCGTGCGGGACATCGGGGCGACCTGGGGGGCCGAGGCGCCGATGCAGAAGGCGACCGCGAGGACCGCGAGGTCGGGCGCGGTGCCGCTGACGACGAACGGGAAGAACCCGAGCAGCGCCGCGTTCACCAGGCCGACGGGGACGAGCACCGCCCGCTGGCCGAAGCGGTCCGCCGCGGCGCCGACCATCGGGCCGAAGATCGCGGAGCCGATGCCGACGGCGGCGGAGTTGACACCACCGAGGGCGACGGAGTCACGGGCCGCGACGACGAGGGTCAGGACGCCGACGACCATCATGGCGAACGGCAGCCGGGCGATGAACGCAACGGGGAAGTACCAGCGTCCGGCGAGGGACAGGAGCGAGGCGTCGCGGGTAGGACGGTCGTGGAGCATGGGGGTGTGCCTTCTCGGCCCGGCCCGGTTCGGCGGGGGCGGACCCATCGGGTGCCGCCGCTGTCCGCCGGGGTGCCGGCGGCCGGTAGATACACACTGCGTGTTCTGAACGGCGTCCATCGTACCGCCCGGGTCCGCGGGTCGTCCCGCCGGTCGCGACGCCCCGCCCGCCGTCGGCGAGCGGTCACAGGTCGTCGCCTGCGGCGCCGCTCGCCGACGGTCCGTGACCGGTCGGCGGGCGAGCCGCGACGTGTCGTGGCCGGCCGTCGCGGGGCGGCCACGCGACGCGGGGCGACCGGACGACGGACGGGAGGCGCGGGACGGCGTGTCCCGTGCCTCCCGTCCGTCGCGTGGCGCGCCCAGGGCCCGCAGCGGTCGCGACGCCCCGCCGGCCGGGGCCGTTGCACCGGTCGCGACACACCGCCCGCCGGCAGCGAGCGGTCACACGTCGTCGCCTGCGGCGTCGCCGACCGACGGTTCCTGACCGATCGGCGGGCGAGCCGCGACGTGTCGTGA